>CAMAXW010000071.1 GCA_945862315.1 Klebsiella pneumoniae | reverse complement strand
CCGACGCAGTGGTAGTAGGGGGTGTCGGCGAGGGACACCAGTGTCGAGCGTGGGCGAGTCATCCCAGCACCTCCTAGTTTGCACCGGCGTCCGTGCCGGCCCATTCAAGCTAATGGGGCGGAGTCGTGCATTCAAGGGGCGAGTTGTAGGAGCGTGGGTGTCCCGGATCTACTTCCAAGGGGCGAGTTGTGAGAGCGTGGGTGTCCCTGATCTACTGCTACTCTGTGAGAGCGTGGGTGTCCCTGATCTACTCCTGGTGTCCCTGATCTACTCTCTTCTGATCTACTGCTCTGATCTACTTCCTGTTCTACTGCTGCAAAACCTAGGCCCTCCAAGGGGCCCGTCAAGGCCTGCTGCGATCTCGGCGTCACTTCGCACGCCAGACAGCGCCCACCAGCGGCAACGCAATTGCGGCGCAAGATGGAAGTAGAAAGTTGGCCTCAATCCGTCCGGCCCTCCGTGTCGCCAGCGCCGCGATCGCTCGCTAGGCCCCGACCCGTGGCTATCCCTCGATTCCGCCCGGCAGCGCTGAGCACACTGATTTACCGTGTCACAGGGGTCGCCCGAATGCCGCAGCGCCTGACCGCAATGGGGCCGCCCGCACTACTTCGCGCGGTAGCGGGTGTGCCAAATTCGGTACCGGCCTGTTTATACTTCCGCGATGAAGTTGCACCTGACTGCCCTTTGAGCACGACCCAGGCGCCTAATCCCTCGGGCGTTGGTGGGCTTAATTGCTTTTCCCGACGTCTGGCCAGCGCTCCGACCCGGGTGGCCGGTGTGTGGTGGGCGCTGCTGGCGGTGGCCCGGGCGTCGACATGACTCGGATCCGCGTGAACGAGTTGGACCTCCTCCGCTTCCTGGCGGTGCTCATGGTCGTGTTCTTCCACTACGCATTCCGTGGTTACGCGGCGGACAATCTGTCCGTCATGCCCTACCCGTTGCTTGCGCCGGTGGCGCAGTACGGCTACCTCGGCGTCGAGCTGTTCTTCCTCATCAGCGGGTTCGTGATCCTGATGACGGCGGCGAGCGGCTCTTGGCGCGGCTTCATCATCTCCCGCTGCGTCCGCCTGTACCCCGCGTTCTGGGCCGCGTGCACGCTGACGTTTATCGTCACGCGGCTGATCGGCGGCGAACGCTTTCACGCGACGCTGCCGCAGTATTTGGTCAACATGACGATGCTCAATGGCTTCGCCGGTGTGCGCTCGATCGACAATGCGTACTGGTCGTTGTTCGTTGAACTGCGCTTCTACGCGCTCGTCACGATGGTCCTGCTGCTGGGCCAGATCCAGCGCATCCAGCCTTTGCTGATCGGCTGGACGGTGGTCACGGCTGCGCTGGAATTCCTGCCGGTGGGCCTGCTGCACAACCTTCTGATCTACGAATACGCGCCCTATTTCATTGCGGGCGCCACCTTCTATGTGGTGAGGTCAAGCGGCCTGACGACGCACCGCGTGGGCCTGCTGCTCGCGAACCTGGTGCTTGCGCTGCGACACAGCCTGGCCGCGCTGCCAGCATTGGACAAGCACTACCAGACCCACTTCGCGCCGATGGTGGTCGGACTGTGCGTGGTGGTGTTCTTTGCGGTGATGTTCGCGGTGTCCACGGGACGCACTGGACCGCTTGGTCAGCGCAGCTGGGTCACGGTGGGCGCGCTCACCTACCCGGTGTATTTGATGCACCAGAACATCGGGTACATGGTGTTCAATGCGCTGTACCCTGCCGTCAGCGCGCACGTGCTGCTGTGGGGGACCGTGGCACTGATGTGCGTGGCCGCGCGAGTGCTGAATACGCAGGTGGAGGCGCGCGCTGCGAAGCCGCTGAAGCGGGCGCTGGCGCGCGTGGCGGGGTGAACACCGACAGCAGTTCGCCGAGCAGGTGGCCCGACGGCGGACCGCTCAGATCGGCTGCGCACCCGCAGCGTTAAGGCGTGCATCGACTGCGCGCTGAAAGCGGGCGACCTCGCCGGCTGCCGGCGCGGGAGGGCTGCGCGCGGTCGAGATGGGCGAACTCGCCGTCATCCGCGCCTCGCGCCATTGCTGTCGCCAAGGGTACGAGGCGGCAGGTCGCGACGACCCGTTGAATGGCAAGTCACCGGGTGCCCCGCCGAAGCTCGATGCGGAGCAGCGACGAGGCCGCCAGCGCTGCCACAGTTCGCCAAGCCCCAACCCGTGCTGTGATGACGGCTGACCATCAATCCCTCCCGGGAGCACTGAGCAGACTGATTTGAACTGCCATAGAGGCCTCTCAAGAATGCCGCGGCGCCTCTGCGCACTGGGGCCGCCTGCACTATTTCGCGCCGCGGCGGGTGTGCCAAATTCGGCGCCGGCCCGTTTATACTGCCTCCATGAAGTTGCACGCTACCGCCATTTGGGACCTGCCCACGCGCCTATTCCATTGGGCCTTGGTGGGTTTGATTGTTTTTTCCTATGTCAGCGCGAGCATGGGGGGGCTGATGCTGCGCTACCACCTGTGGTCTGGGTATTGCGTACTGACCCTCGTGCTGTTTCGGCTGATCTGGGGCGTTGTCGGTGGGGAGTACGCGCGCTTTGCCCAATTTGTGCGCGGCCCACGCGCGGTGCTGGCGGCGTTACCGAGCCTCTTGAATAAACGGGCACTGGCTGGCGGCGGCCATAACCCGCTGGGTGGGTGGATGGTGCTAGCGCTGCTGGTGGTACTGCTGGTGCAGGCGGGTACGGGCATGTTTGCCAACGACGATATTTTCACTGAGGGGCCGCTCTACGCCCATGTCAGCAAGGACCTAAGCGACCAACTGAGCGCCTATCATGGGTTCAATTTTGTGCTGCTGCTGGGTTTGGTTAGCGTGCATATTCTGGCCATCGGCTGGCATCGTTGGCGTAAGGGCGAAGCACTCACCTCGGCAATGGTGACCGGCCGCAAATATTTACCGCTGGCCAGCGCTCCGGCCCGGGTGGCCAGTGTGTGGCGGGCGCTGCTGGTGCTCGGCATTGCCGCGGGCCTCGTGGTTGGCATCGTGAATTGGTAGGTACCGCCAGACGGTACTTTTTTTTACTTATTGGAGCGTATGGCATGAAACTAAATAAAAAAGTTTGGCTGGTGGCGACCTTATTGACGCTGAGCGCGACAGTCGGTGCGGAGCCCAAACCCGAAGACGCCGTATCGTATCGCAAAGGCATGATGCGCGGCCTAGCGTGGAATATCGGGGAGATGGGCGGGATGGTGAAAGGCGCTGTGCCGTGGGACCAAAAGCGCTTTGCGTTTCTGGCCGCGCGTAACGCAGCCTTAGCGCCGATGGCCCGTGAGGGCTTTACCCCCGGCTCGGCGGCGGCTAAATCTAGCGCCAAGCCGGCGTTGTGGGAAAACCTCCCAGACTTCGATGAGCGCAATCAAGCATTGATTGATACCAGTACCAAACTGGCGGCTGCAGCCCAGGCTGGCGACGCCGCGGCGAGCAAACAGGCGTTTATCGACACCACCAAAGTGTGTAAGGGCTGTCACGACAAATATCAGGAAAAACACTAACCGCGTGCGGCTGCCGGTCGGGATGGCCGGCAGCCGAACGGGGCTACTCGAAATGGCAGACGTAATCCACCAACGCTATCGTTTCGATTTCAAAACTACTGTCCCCCGGCACGCGAAACTCGCTGCCTGCGGCGTAGTCCTGCCAATCGGTGGCACCCGCCAAACGAATGCGGCAGTGGCCGTCAACAATCTCCATGCGTTCCGGCGCGCCCGTATTAAAGCGCAACGTGCTGGGAAAAATCACGCCCACGGTTTTACGTGTCCCGTCGCCGAGCACCACGGTGTGGCTGACACACTTGCCATCAAAGTAGACGTTGCTTTTTTTAACGACACTGACGTTTTTCAATTCAGACATCACGGGGACTCCCAAAAAAATGAAGGTGGATATTAACAGGCTAGCCCGCGTCGACAGTCGTCGCGGCGCAAAAACTGCGCACTGCTTGGGTTGCCTCTGCGCGGGCCTATGGCTAGTGGGACTCACGGTGTCCGGGGCTCACGCCCAAGCGCCGGCGCCCGCCCCGGATCTTTCGCTGCTGCGCGAACTCATGGGGCAGGCCGCTCAACATCCTGAGCAGTTAGATTTTTTACTTCGCGAAGCTGAGCGCTTGCAGGCTTGTTTTACCCAAATCGATCCCCAAACCCGCGAAACTTTGCAGGTTCAGGGTGATCAGATAGCCGGCGCGGTGCGTACCTTGTGCGTGAAAGGTTTACGCGAGGAGGCGCAAACGCTGGCGCTCGACGGCGCCCGCACGCTGTTGGCTTCGCCCGCCGCTCGCGAACTCCAAGAATGCGGGGACGCCTTACCGCAGTTATTGACGGCGCTGCCGCTGCTCGCGGCCACCCGCGCCAACGGCGCAAACGTCTGCGACCTTGATTTCTAAGCTATCCGGGGCGGCCCATGGCACAACAACTGCCGTTCGATTTTTCCACCCTCACCCCCGCCACAGTGGAGGTGCTCCGCAGCGCTAAGCGGCGCACGATTGCCCTCGAAGTGCACCCCAATCTGCGGGTCATTCTGCGCGCGCCCGTGCGCTGTCCAGAGGCTGTGATCCGGACGTTTCTGCGCAGCCGCGCGGAGTGGGTAACCCAACAACTGGCGCATTTCCGCGCGCTGCCGCCCAGGCCCACACTGGCCCCGATCGCGCTGGCTAGCCGGCAGCGACTGCTGGGGGTGGCCTTTGAAATACGCCTGATGCCCGATGCCAGCACCGGTTTACAGTACGATCCGGGCGTGTTGAGCGTGAACGGACGCCATGCCCGCGACACCGCGGCGACTGCCCGGGCGTTAATTGAGTGGTATCGCCAGCAGGCACGAACGCTGTTCGAGTCGCTGGTGGACGCCTGGCACGCGCATCCACGTTTTGCGCGTTACGAACGCCCGTCGCTCAAAATTCGCGCTATGCGATCGCGCTGGGGCAGTTTGTCTACGCGCTCCGGCATGACGCTTAATTTATTGCTCATTCACGCGCCGCTGAGCGCGATTGAATATGTGGTGGTGCACGAACTCTGCCACCTGCGCTATCGGGGCCACGGACGGGAGTTTTATGGCTTGATGGACAGCGTGCTTCCCGACTGGCGCGCCCGAAAATTGCTTCTGGAAGCCAGCACGGGCTAATGCCTGTGGGCGGCTTCGGTGCTGCCGCCAGTCCGGATTCTCCACGCTTTTCAGCCACCGCGGGTCCGCGTGCGCAAGGGCGATCAAGCTATTGAAAGCGTGGGATGACTTTGGTGGCGAAGAGTTCTAGGGAATTCAAGATCTGACCCCGGTCGTGGATCCCTTGCGGGACAATCAAGAAACACTCGTTGATAGGCACCGCAGCGGCGGCCGCTTCAATTTGGCGGCTCAGGGTATCGGGTGAGCCAAACAAGATATTCACTTCGCCCTGGCCGAACGGGGTGGCCCATTGCTCCCAGAACCAGCGCATGTCTTGCGCCAACGCTTGTGCTTGCGCATCGGTTTTAGCGCAAATCATCAGGCCTCCCCACGCCGCTTCATCGCCTGGCGCCGGGGTATAGCCCTGCACTGCGGCTTCCTCGCGATAGGCCTGCCAGAGCAAGCGACAAAAATCGAGATCCGCAGACATCACAATGGGTTTACCGCGATATTTGGCCCAGAAGCGCGCGGTGCGTAGCGATGCCGAGAACCCGCCATATAGCGGCGGGTGAGGCCGTTGAAAAGGGCGTGGCGCGATGCCAACGGCAGAAATACGCATCGCGGCATCCACCCCTTGGCCATATTGGGCATAGACCGCGTGCGGGTGCGGGTTGATGAAATCTGGTGGCGGCAGCTGCCAATATTGCCCTTGGTGGTTGAAGGTGTCGTGCGTGAGGGCTTTGACCACAATCTCCACGAACTCCGCGAAATACTCGCGATTGGCTTCATCTGCGGCGTCGTTCTTATTCCAAGGCCCCACCGGACCCACCTCGGCTTTGACCTTGAAATTCTCAACCCAGCGCGCCTGATAGCCGCGCACCAAACCCACCCCCAAGCGTCCTTGCAGCATGTGATCGAGGGTGGCAATGGATTCTGCGGTGCGCAGCGGATTGTGGGTGGTAGACACAAACCCGCAGGTAATCACCCGCAGCCGACGGCTGTGCTGGCCAATAAACATGCCCATTAGCGTGGGCTCGTTGGAGGCTTCAAAGCCTTCTATTTGGAGATGGTGCTCTGGGTGACCAAAGCCCGCATAGCCGGACTCATCGGCAAAACTGACGTAGTTGGCAATTTCGCTGAGCATGCGCTGGTAGAGCACCGGATCTTTGCCCGCGAGCCCTTGCTCGAGTTCTGCGCGGCGCCCAACGGTGCAATAAATGAACGGATTGAAACGAATCATTGGTAGGTCCCTGGCTGAGGCGCTGCCCGTTGCGCAGCAGTTGCCGTATTCTGCTTGGTTCTGAGCCTTAATGGGAATCTACTGCTTTTGAATATCGGAACACAGCAAATCGACGTCGCCATCGTGGGCGGAGGGCCCGCGGGCTTGATGGCGGCAGAGGCGGCTAGCGCGCTAGGGGCGCGGGTGGTCGTTTTTGACGCCATGCCATCGGTGGGACGCAAATTCCTGCTGGCCGGCAAAGGCGGCCTTAATCTCACCCACGATGAACCACTACCCGCGTTCCTCGCCCGCTATGAGGCGGCACAGGGCCGGCTGCGGCCGCTTATTAAAGAATATCCACCCAGCACGCTGCGCGCGTTTGCCGCCGAGTTGGGCATCGAAACCTTCGTGGGGACCTCCGGGCGGGTATTCCCTCGGGACATGAAATCGGCACCGCTGCTGCGCCGTTGGTTACAGCGACTGCGCGCGCGTGGGGTGGTCTTGCTCATGCGCCATCGCTGGCTGGGCTGGAATGCGGCGGGGGCTTTGATGTTTGAGCACGCGGGTGAGGTTGTCCCCTTTACGGCCACCACCACGGTCTTAGCGATGGGCGGTGGTAGCTGGCCGCAGTTGGGCAGCGATGCGGCCTGGGTTGCGCCACTGGCGACCGCCGGCATCGCCATCACGCCGTTGGTGCCCGCTAACTGCGGCTTTGACTGTCGCTGGAGCGACTTTTTTCGCGAACATTACGCCGGCACGCCCCTGAAGTCGGTAGCCGCGCGCTGCGCTGGCGACGACTCCCAGACCGCACCGCGCCGGGGCGAATTTGTCATCACCGACACCGGTGTGGAAGGCTCGCTCATCTACGCGCTGGCGAGCCGCTTGCGGCGGGCCATCGAGACCCACGGCTATGCCGATCTGGAGTTGGATCTTGCACCCGCGGTGCCCTTAGAGGCACTGCAACGCGCGTTGGCCATTGGTGCGGGTGGCAAACGTACCGTGGCCGAGCAGTTACGCCGTGGCGCCGCCATAACAGGGGTGAAGTCAGCGCTGTTGCGTGAGGTATTACCGCGCGCCAGTTTTGATAATCCCATGGTGTTGGCCGCCGCCATCAAAAGCTTGCCCGTGCGCCTGAATACGCCGCGCCCGCTGGCGGAAGCCATTAGCACGGCAGGGGGGGTGGCCTTGGGCGAGGTCGACCAAAATCTCATGATCAAGCGGCGTCCAGGCGTTTATTGCGCGGGAGAAATGCTGGACTGGGAGGCGCCCACCGGCGGTTATTTACTGAGCGCCTGTTTTGCCACCGGCGCGCGTGCCGGACAGGCCGCCGCAACCCAGGCGCTGGTGGCTCCGGCTGCCAGTGACAAAACCCCGCCTAATCTGGCACCTTAGCCGTACCATTCGGGCACCCATCACCAATAAGAACAGGGATTTTTATGAAATTTGGCAAATATGGCGTCTTTACTTTTACCGACATACTGAGTGCCGAACAGTTAGCTGAACTCGCCACGCGGGTCGAGGGCTTGGGTTATTCCACGCTGTGGTACCCAGAAGCGTTCAATTACGAAACCTTTGCGTTAGGCGGCTATTTGCTCAGCCACTCTAAAAATCTCATCGTCGCGAGCGGCATTGCCAATATTTATGCGCGCGACGCCTCGGCTTCGGTCATGGGGCACAACAGCCTAAACGCCCTGTATGGCGGGCGCTTCGTACTGGGCCTCGGCGTGTCGCATGCCCCGTTGGTGGCCGATATGCGCGGTCATGAATACGGTCAGCCGGTGAAGACCATGCGCGCCTATCTGGACGCTATGGACGGTGCTTGGAAGGCGCTCGGCGCGGATGGTGTGGCCAAGCAGGTGGTGCTGGCGGCCCTCGGCCCCAATATGTCCAAGCTTTCCGCGGAGCGCACCTTGGGTTCTTTCCCCTACAACATCACCCCGCCACAGGCCACGCTGTCGCGTGAGTCGATGGGCCCTAACAGCGCGGTCATTTGTGAGCAGAAAGTCTGTCTGACCACCGATCCGGTGGTGGCGCGCGCCGCCGCTCGTGCCGCCCTCGGTCCGTATTTGCCGCTGCCCAATTATTTCAACAACTGGTACCGCTTAGGTTTCACGCCGGCCGACCACGCGAACGGCGGCAGCGACCGCCTCATGGACGCCATGGTGTTGTGGGGCGATGCGGCCAGCATCAAGACTAGGTTGGAGGCGTACTTTACCCACGGGGCCGACCAAGTCGTCATCCAGCCCATCCGTCCCGACGCGGGCCCAGGCCCGGATTGGGCGGCGCTGGAAGCGTTGGCCTAACACCGGCGCGCAAGCTCGCCCGGCGGTGGCCGGGCGGGACTGCGAACAATCACGCAGCGCTGAGGCATTCGTGCCGGGGCTAAGTAGGTCCCGGCCGATGGGGGGCTCTATGTTTGATTTCTCATCGATCCATTCACTGGCCGATATCACCCGCGAGCAGCGGCGCTTACGCCCCGCTGCCACGGCGCAAATCTTCGAAGATCGCCGGACCAGTTTTGCTGAACTCGACGAGGCGGCAAGCCGGATAGCCAATGCGCTGCTAAGCCTGAATTTACCGCCAGGGGCGCGGCTCGCCTATCTGGGTAAAAATTCCGACCGCTACTTCGAACTCCTCTTCGGCGCCTTCAAAGCCGGTAACGTGGTGGTGAGCGTGAATTGGCGCTTGGCATTGCCGGAACTGGTCTACATTTTTAACGATGCCCAGTGTGAAGCGCTATTTGTGGGCGCGGAGTATCACGCCCTCGTGCCCGAGTTGCTGGCAGCCTGTCCACGTTTGCGATCGGTGGTGGCGATGGACGGGGAGGGCGCGCCGTGGCCAGCTTTTACGCACTGGCGTGACGCCGCGCCGAGCGAGGATTGCCACTTGCCCGTGGACCCTGATGCGGAGGTCATGCTGCTCTACACCAGCGGCACGACGGGCGCGCCGAAGGGCGTGCAAATCACGACCGCTAATTATTTGGCGTTCTTTCGGGCCGCGGAACTCGCGCAATGGGGCGACATTCAGGCGGGCGAGGTCAATCTTGCCTGCATGCCCGTGTTTCATGTGGCGGGCGTCAACATGGGCATCATCTCCATTGCGCAGGGCGCGAGCGTGGTGGTGATGAAAGAAGTTGACCCGGCAAAAATTTTGGACTTCATTCCGCTTTACGGGATTAACAATGCCTTTTTTGTCCCGGCGGTCATTTTGTTCATGCTGCAACATCCACGCGCTGCCACGACCGATTTTCGCTGCCTACGGCGCCTGTACTACGGCGCATCGCCGATCGCCGAAGACCTCTTGCTGAAGGCCCGCGAGATATTCGGCTGCCAGTTTTTTCAGCTCTACGGGCTCACCGAAACCGTGGGCGCTGCAACCTACTTGCCCGATGCCGCGCACGCGCCTGAGCGCGGTAAGCTGCGTTCCTGTGGCGTGCCATATCCGGGAATCGACATTCGAGTCATCGACGAGGCGGGTAACGCGCTGCCGCCTGCCGCTGTGGGCGAAGTGGTGATTCGTTCCGGGGTGGTCATGAAAGGTTACTGGGGGGCACCCGCCGCCACTGCCGAGGCGATTGTCGATGGGTGGTTTCACACCGGGGACGCCGGTTATTTCGATACCGACGGCTATCTTTATATCCACGATCGCTTGAAGGACATGATTGTTTCCGGCGGTGAGAATATCTATCCAGCGGAAGTTGAGAACGCTTTGTTTGGGCACCCCGCCGTGGCCGATGTGGCCGTCATCGGTGTGCCCGACGCCCAATGGGGTGAAGCGGTGAAAGCCATCGTGGTCCTGAAACCCGAGGCGCAGTTAAGTCCAGAAGACCTCATTGCTTACGCGCGGACACGCATCGCGGCGTATAAAACCCCCAAATCCGTGGACTTTATCGCCGCTCTGCCGCGCAATCCGTCCGGCAAAGTGTTGCGGCGTGAACTGCGCGAACCTTACTGGCAAGGCCATTCGCGGCGGGTGAATTAACGCGTGCCGAGGTGTGAGTAGACGGCGCGCCTCGGTGGGTGTTGGTCCGGCGCGACCCGCCCCGGTGTCATCCCGTTACCCCAAACCGGACTGCGCGCCTGTCACAGGTGTCTAGGCCCCGGGCGAACGGGGCCAACCGCGGCGGCGCGCCGCTCGGCTGCGGGTTTAGCGTCCTTGGAACACCGGTTTGCGCTTCTCGGCGAAGGCCAGCATGGCTTCGCGCGAGTCTTCGTATTTACCCAATTCGGCGGTCATGTTCTGCTCAAAACGATAGCCGTCGCGCAGGCTCATTTCTTCGATCGTATTCAGGGCGTGCTTGGCGAGGGTGATGGCAATGGGGCTTTTGGAGGCGATTTCGCGGGCCAGTCCGAGTGCGGTGGGCAGGAGATCAGCCTGCGGTACGCAGGCTTCTACGATGCCCAAGCGATACAACTCGGCACCGCTGACGCGGAGTCCGGTCAGCATCATGCGCCGGGCGCGCGAATGGCCGAACAGGCGCATGGCGTGGCGCCCACCGCCCAGCAAGCCGACGTCAATTTCCGGTAATCCCAAGCAGCCTTCTTCGGCCGTCAGCAAAATATCGCAGGCCGCGGCGAGTGCGAGACCTGCCCCCAACGCCGGACCATTGATAGCCGCAATAACCGGCTTGCGGCATTCGGTAATGGCATGGAAGCACTCCCGCGCGCGGCGATTATGTTGCCAAGCCTCGCCGGGCGCGCGCACCACCCCTGCTCGCCCTTTGATGTCGGCACCTGCCGAGAAACATTTTCCCGCCCCAGTCAATACCGCTACCCGCACGCTATCGAGGTCGCTGATGCGGTCGAAAATCAACATGCCTTCCTCGTGGAAAGTTTGGCCTTGGGCATTGACGGGTGGGTTGTTCATGGTCACCAACGCGATGTGGTCGGTGATGTCCACGGTAAATTGGTTCAAGTCGGCAAACAGATTCATGGCGCGGGCTCCGATTGGGAAGATGAATAAGCGGTGCTAACGCTGGGATCGCGCAGCGTGACGTAAACGGTATGGCCCGCGGCGGGGGGCACGGCGCTGGCATCGCGCGACCCTGCGGGTAACTCGATGACTTCGGCGTCGCGGCGGGCGTAACGCCGGATGGCCGCCGGCACGCTGGCGGCATAGATCAGACGGTCGGCGTCGCTGAGTAGTGCCAGCGCGCCGAGGGTGAGATCGGCGGGTGCGGGGCTGGCCAGTTCAACCACCGAAAGTCGCGGGGCAAGTTGGGCATCCAGATTTTGGGTGAGTAATTCGGCGAACGCGGCGGCCGCAGCATCGGGTGCCTGGGTGAGGAGTTGGGGCACCTCGCTGCTGAGAAATCGCTGCCAGAAGCGCCGCCGCGCTGGGCCCGTGCGGTGTGCGGCCTTAACCGCTGCGCGCTGTCCCCCCATGAACTCGGCCAGCGTTGCCAGCGTCCCGGGCAGCAGTGCTTCGAGGCGTTCTCGCCAATGCGTGGCGAGTACTGGCGCCGCCCCGCCCGTGGACACGCTCAAGATGAGCGGTGAGCGGTCAATGATCGCCGGAACAATAAAACCACATAGCGCCGGCGCATCGACCACGTTGACGAGGGTGCCGCTGGCCCGGCAAGCCTGTGCTACCGCCGCATTGAGGTGCGGGTCGTCAGTGGCGGCAATGACCAGACGTTGGTCCACGAGGTGCGAGGGCGAGAAGGCCGCGCAGATAAATTCAAAATCTTCGCGCGCGAGGAGCTCGGGGCAGCGAGTCAGGGCCACGACCCGCACCCGCGCGCCCACTTGCTTGAGTAAATGGATTTTACGCGCGGCGACCTCGCCACCACCGACCACCAAGCAGGGGAGGTCGGTGGCGTCGAGATAAATGGGCAGGTAGCGCATTTCGGAACGACCTAATCGCGGCGTAAGCGCTGCAGATCAAAACCCTGTTGCGCGGCCACGCGGGTTAACGTCGTGTAAACCGCCTCTGAGATCGTGCGCGTGCGGGCAAGCACCCACAGGTATTGACGGTCGGGCGAACCCACGAGTACCGCATCGTAGTGGCCTACCGCGGCGATTACCCAGTAATCACCCCACACAAACGGCAAGGCGGCGAGCCATGCGGGTGCAAATCGAACCTGCAAGATCGCGGGATTTTCGGGATGGTCTACGTGCTGGCGCGCGACCCCCACCACTTGATCGTAGCCCTCTTGGGTGCGGCAGCGATTGGTGACCTGGAGGCGACTATCGGGTAGGGCTTGGTAGTCGGCAGTGGTCTCGCCAATGCACTGTGATTGAAAGCGATTGGGGAAGAGGGCGATTTGGTACCAGCGACCCACGTACGCCACGGCGTCGAAGTTGCGCACAGTGGCGAGCGCTGCGGCGCCGTGCGCCGCGCTGGACGCCAGCCACAGCGCGGCTATGCCGAGAATAAAGCGGCGGGTTTCGCGAGTCATGCCGGCACCATACCATGCGCGCTTCACTCTTCGGATCCCACCATGTCACTTGAACTCCTACTGCTGGCGCTGGCCGCGTTATTCGCGGGCTTCGTGGATGCCGTTGCCGGCGGTGGCGGGTTGGTCCAGCTACCGGCGTTATTGGCGGTGTATCCCGACGCCTCCGTCGCGACCCTGTTCGGCACCAATAAGGGTGCGTCTATTTGGGGGACGGCGGCCGCCGCGGCGCAGTATGCGCGGCGCGTGCGCCTGCCTTGGCATTGTTTGCTCGGCGCGTTGCCGGCCGCGCTGATCGGCGCTTGGTGGGGCGCAAAAACGGTCAGCTTCGTGCCCACACCTTGGCTGCGACCCACCATTGTGGTGGCGCTCATCGCGGTGGGTGTGTACACCTTGCGACGGCGCGATTTGGGGCTTACCCAAGCACCCCGTTGGACGGGCGCGCGCGAGTCGTTGGCGGGTGTGGCCCTGGGTGCCACCTTGGGTTTTTACGATGGTGTTTTTGGGCCGGGTACTGGCACTTTTTTGGTGTTTCTTTTGGTGCGGGGTTTTGGCTACGATTTTCTCCACGCAGCGGCCGGCGCCAAACTCATCAACGTGGCGACTAACTTAGCGGCACTCACTTTTTTTATCGGCGCCGGGCACATTTTGTGGCCGGTTGCCTGCGTGATGGCCCTCGCCAATGTGGCTGGCGCCGTGCTGGGCAGTCGCGCTGCCTTGCGCGGCGGCGCGCCCTTGGTGCGGGTGGTATTTCTAGTGGTCGTCAGCTTATTGGTGGTGAAAATGGTGGCCGATTGGTGGCTGCGCTAGGCGCATTAGCCTAGGCCTGCCTGACCACCTTTGGTCGCCGCCCAGCCAACTGGCGTGGGCGGCGCCTACTCACTGACGCGGGGTGGGGTTATTTGGCGAGTGCTGCAACGCAGGCTTGCGCCACCACCCCATCCTGCTGGGCGCTGCCGCCGGAGGTGCCGACGGCACCCAATATTTTGCCCTCGCGCACGATGGGCAGGCCGCCTTCAATGGGCAGCGCATCGGGCAGTTTGAGCAATCGCAGGGCCGAACCGCCTTGGGCGATCATGTCTTCGAACACTTTGGTGGAACGCCGGAACGCCACCGCTGTATAGGCTTTTTGCCGCGCCGGTTCGAGCGAGCCAAATTGGGTGTTGTCCATCCGCTCGGTGAGCATCACATGCCCGCCCGTATCCACGACGGTCACCACCATAAACCACGCGTTTTTCACGGCGGTGGCTTGCGCTGCCGCCACGCAGTTATGCGCCTCGGCCAAACTAATGGATGCGCCATACGGCAGGGGTGGGGGTGGGGGCGGCGTCACCGCGGGTGGCGTTTGTGCCCCGGCATTCAGGGTCGCCGTGCTGATGAGTAGCGTCAGGCCCAGAGTCAAGATATTTTTCACGTAGTGTCTCCTAAGTTTGCTGGCTTATGCTTTGGGTTTACGAAAATTAGGTTTGCGCTTTTCCATTAAGGCATTGACCCCTTCTTTGCTTTCATCGCTGGCGTAGTACAGTTTGAGCGCTTGGAAGCCCATCGCACCGATGCCGTAAATATGATCG
>CAMAXW010000070.1 GCA_945862315.1 Klebsiella pneumoniae | reverse complement strand
TGACTACGGCGCGTCGTGCCACGCGCCCCAGTGCCAATCAGGTGGGGATGGCATGCTCCAGCGCACCGGGTAATGCCGCAGTCCGGGGTGCAGGCGGGTCCAGATAAAGGCCACCACCGCCAAGCTCGCCGTGCCGATTAACACCGGTTGCAGCAGCGCGCCAAACCCGGCGTGCAGGTGGACCATGAGCAGCGTGGTAGCACCGGCGGGCGGATGTACCGTGCGTGAAGTGAGCATCCATGCCACGCTCCCAGCTCCCGCGAGGGCATACACCCACAGCGCATCACCCCAGAGTTGCTGACACACAATGCCAATCAGGGCCGCACCCAGATGTCCGCCGAATAACGCGCGCGGCTGGGCTGCGGGGCTGTCGGTAAACACAAAAAGAATCACGGCTGAGGCGCCCAGCGAACCCAGAAAAAACGGTGCCGCCAACAGGGGGCCCGCCAACGCCAAGCTCAGGCCAATCGCCGCCGCCGCACCGGCGAGCGTGTACAAAATACGGCTGGCTCGCCGCATTAGCGTTCGCGCTGCCGCGCCGACCAGAGCGCGGGCACACTGCGCAGCACACCAAAAAAGCTGCCCGCACCGCGTTGCCAAGCCTGAAACACGCGCAGAAAACCTCGTTGGCCAGCGGTGACCTGCTGACGCTTCCACGCACCCGCGAGGTGTTTATTGGCCTCGGCGAAGCTGGGATACAGGTGCACGGTGCCGAGAATTTTGTTTAGACCCAGACCGTGCTGCATCGCCAAGGCAAATTCTGCGATGGTCTCACCAGCGTGTTCGCCCACGCTGGTCACACCCAAGATGCGGTCGCTACCGGGCGCGGTGAGCACTTTAAGAAAGCCCTCGTTGCTGCCTTCGGTGATGGCGCGGTCCAGGTCGCTCAGGTCGTAGCGGGTCACCTCGTAGGGCACGGCCTGCGCTCGCGCTGCGGTTTCGTTGAGCCCCACGCGCGCCACTTCGGGCGCGGTGAAAGTACACCGTGGCACCACGCGATAGTCTGCGCGCCAGCGTTTAAACCGGCCAAATAGCGCGTTAAGGGTGGCAAACGTTGCCTGATGGGCGGCCGCGTGCGTGAGTTGGAAAGGCCCCGCCACATCGCCACAGACGTGTAAGTTGGGATACCGGGTGGCGAGGTACGCATCGGACTCAATGGTGCCGCTGGTGCTGAACGCCAGGTCCAGCGCGTCCAGTCCGCAATCGGCGGTATTGGGGGTGCGTCCAATGGTCACCAGCAGTTGGTCAAAAGCGACGCGCATTTCAACCCCTTCAAACATCACACACAGGGATTTTTCCCCCTCGGTTATTTCGCAACGCAAGGCGAGGGCGCGGGTTAGCACCGCCACCCCTTCGCGGGCAAAGCGCTTTTTGAGCACGGCGGAGACCTCTGGGTCTTCGTCCGGCAATAGGTGCTCCCCGCGTTGCACTAGCACCACCTGTGAACCACAGCGGGCAAACGCCTGCGCGAGTTCGCAGCCCGCCGGGCCGCCGCCCAAGACCACGAGGCGGCGTGGCAGTTCGCGCAGCGCCCAGATGGTGTCGCAGGTCAGGTAACCCACGGCTTCAAAGCCGGGCAAGTTGGGTTGGGTGGGGCGCGCGCCAGTGGCAATGATGGTGTGGGCGGCGGTGATCTGGCGCACCCCCTGCGCGTCCGTGATTTCAATGGTCCACGGCGAGACTAGGCGGGCGTGGCCCGGCAGACACTCCACCCCCAGCGCGGTGTAGCGTGCGACGGAATCGTGGGGGGCGATCGCACGCACGGTGGCCGCAACGCGTTCCATCACCGCGGCGAAATCGCAATCGCCCTGCGCATTGCGAATGCCAAACTCCGCCGCGCGGCGCAACTCGGCGCAGGCGCGGGCGGCGCGCAGCAGGGCTTTGCTGGGCACGCAGCCGGTGTTCAGACAATCCCCGCCCATGTGGTTGCGCTCGATGAGGGCCACGCGAGCTTGCGTGGCGGCGCCCAGATAAGCCGCCACCAAGCCGCCGCTGCCTGCACCGATCACGGCTAGGTTGTAGTCGAACCAGGCCGGGCGGGGCCAGCGTGCCGCCACCTTGCGTGCCCGCAGCCCAGACAGCGCCCAGCGCGCCACCAGCGGAAAGACCCCGAGTAGCGTGAGCGATAGCAGTAGTCCGGGCGTGAGCGCGCGCTCCAAGGAGGTCACCGCGCCGAGTTGGGTGCCAAGATTCAGGTAGACAAAGGTCCCCGGCAGCATGCCGAGCTGGCTGACCCAATAAAACGTGCGCGCCGGCAAACGGGTCAGTCCCATGACAAGGTTGATGGCGAAAAAGGGGAACAACGGCACCAGCCGCAGCGCAAAAAGATAGAAGGCGCCATCGCGCGCCATCCCGGCGTTGATCACCCGCAGTTTTTCGGCGTAGCGCCGTTGCACGAAATCCCGCAAAATAAAACGCGCACTGAGCATCGCCAACGTGGCCCCAAGACTGGCGGCAAAAGACACCAACACCACGCCAACCCACAGCCCAAATAGCGCGCCGGCGGCCAGTGACATTACTGCCGCGCCGGGTAGAGACAGTGCGGTAACACCCACATACAGCAGGCCGAAGCCGCCCAGCGTTAGCCCCGGGTGGGCGGTATACAGGGCGCTAAAGTCGGTCAGGCGGGCTTGTAGAAATTCCACGCCAGCGTAGCGCGCGAGGTCTAGCCAGTGAAATGTCAAGAAGCTCAGCACCACGATGCTGGCGAGTACGCCTTTCCGCCACTGCACTGCAAACTCCCTGCCCACACCGGGCGTTGTGCCATGGCGAACGAGTATCACCCATTTGGGGTCGTGCCGGCCTACTTTTGCCGCGCATTATTTGGTGACTACGGGGTTTGTCCACCGTGTGGACAGGCAAGTGGATACGCTGATTTATCATAGAGGAGGTGCAGCGATGAGCGATCGCAGTGTTCTTCAAGGTATCAATGCGGCGTTCGGCGCGTTAGAGCGCCCGCGCTATTTCACCCACATCTGGCATTGCGAGGAGTGCGCGGACCACGACGACCGGCTCCAACTCTGCGACCGGCACACCCTGTGTCTCGAGGATGTGGGCTATGCCGCGTGTGACCCCTTCTGTGTGGCGACGCCCCAAGCGCTGGCCTATTTTTTCCCGTCCTTGGCCCGCTTGGCGCTGGCACCGCCCAGCTCCGAGCACGGCTGGTACGCCACTCAACTGTTGTTTCACTTAGCCGTTGATGAAATTGATAATCCGTTTTATCGCCACTGCGATACGCGCCAACGCGCAGCCGTGGCGCGCTTGTTGGCGCATGTGGTCGAAACCCGCGCCCAACTGGCCATCGAAGAACAGGCGACAGACAATTTTGTCCGCTGCTACCGCCTTTGGTCAGCGCCGCTGATCGGGGGACGGATGATCAACTAACGCCGCCGTGGCGACTTGTTGATGCGGTGCAATCTAGAGTGAAGTAGGCCTCAACGTTAACGAGAGGCAGGTCATGGCAGCGGTAGAATTTGGATTGTTTGACTGGATAGATCGCAGCACCGCGCCGCTGCACCAGCTGTATCGCGAGCGGCTAGACCTGCTGGAGCGCGCTGACCGTGCCGGTTTTGCGCGCTATCACTTGGCTGAGCACCACGCCACGCCGCTCAGCATGGCGCCCTCGCCCTCGGTGTTTCTGGCCGCGGCCGCGCAGCGCACCCGCCAAATCCGGCTGGGCCCCTTGGTCTACCTGCTGCCGTTGTACGACCCTCTGCGCCTCATAGAAGAAATTTGCATGCTCGATCATCTCAGCGATGGTCGCCTAGAACTCGGCGTTGGGCGTGGCGTGTCCCCCTACGAGCTCGGTGCGTTTGGCATCACACCCGACCAAACACAGGCGCGCTTCGATGAGGCGCTGGCCATTCTGGTGCGCGGTCTCACCCAGCCCCGGCTCGACTTTGAAGGCCAGTACTACACTTATCGCGACGTCCCGATGGCGCTCAAGCCCTACCAACAGCCCTATCCACCGCTGTGGTACCCCACCCATAATCCCGAAAAAATTGCCTACGCGGCCCGCCACGGTTTTAATTTTGTGGGCCTTGGGCCGGCCCGCGTACTGCGCCCCTTGCTCGACGAATACCGGGCGCACTGGCAGGCGCATCAGGCCGACACGGGCCGTCTGAATGGTCATGTGAGCGCCCCGGTCTTAGGCGCGATGCGCCAAGTGTTCGTGGCGGATAGCGATGCCGAAGCCGAAGCCGTTGCACGGGCCGCGCACGCCGATTGGTACCGCTCGATTACCCAACTGTGGCACGACCACGACGACCACACCGTGGATCATCTTTTTTCTTGGGACTTAGGGGTGGCGGGTCAGACCATCTTGTTTGGTTCGCCAAGCCGGGTGCGCGACCAAGTGGCAGAACTGCTGGACGCCACCGGCTGCAATTATTTTATTGGCAGCTTTGCGTGGGGCTCACTGCCCTTCGCGGCGGCCGAGCGCTCCTTGGCGTTGTTTGCCGAGCACGTCTTGCCGCGCTACGCCTAAGGCTTATGGCCCGGCGCTAAGGTACTGGCGTCGGGTCAGCGAGGTTCGCCGCAGGCTCGCTGAGCAACACCGCAATCGCCTCTTCTACCTCGTGCGCGGTGGGGCCGGTGAGCGCCAATTCCCCGGTATACAGCGCGCGCACCAACCCCTCCCGGTCGATCAAAAAATAACTCGGCCACTGGCGCACGCCAAACGCGCGGCGCAGTGTTTGCCCTACATCTAGCCGCGTGGGGCTGTTACAGCTCGGTTCTGCGGTGGCCGCTGGCAAACCTTCGGCGGCGCGAATGTCCAGTAGCGTGAGGTTTGAGTGGGCAAACCGTGCCGCCAGCGTGCGGGTGCCGACATCGGTGTTAGCACAACCGGTGGTGCGAAAGCTGAGCAACACCACCCGGCCCCGCAAGGCCTGCCAATTTAGCGGCGGCGTGTTGATCCAAGCCGCCCCGTCGTGGGTGGCTAGCGAGGGCGCGGCGGGGGCCGAAATGGGCGCTATTAAGCGCGGGCTGGCGGTGGCGGATCCCACCAAGAGGCCGGCGAGACACCCCAGCAGGGTAGCGGTGCGATGCAGGACCGCGTTGCCGCGCCTAGGCGCGACCGTCCCAATGCAAAAAATTGGTCAGTAGTTGCAGGCCCGCCGCCGCACTTTTTTCCGGATGGAACTGCGTGGCGAAAGCGCTGCCCTCGGCAATCGCACTGGCGAAGGTGTCGATGTAGTCGGTGCGGCCCAGCACGATGGACTCGTCGCGCGGCGCGACATAGTAGCTGTGCACAAAATAAAAGCGGCTGCCGGACGGCACCCCGGCACACACCGGGTGGGGGCGAGTCCAGTGCACCTCGTTCCAGCCCATATGGGGAATTTTGCGCGGCGTCCCATCCGCGGCGGGGCCAGCGTTGGTGCGAAAGTGGTGCACTTGACCCGGATAAACCCCCAGACCCTCGGTGCCACCATCTTCGTCGCTGCTGCCCATGAGCGACTGCAAGCCGAGACAAATGCCAAAGAACGGCCGGGTGCGCACGCATTCGCGCAGCGCCACCAGCAGATTTCGGTCGCTGAGGTGGCGCATGCAGTCGCCAATCGCGCCCTGGCCGGGGAACACCACGCGGTCGGCATTGCGCAGCGCCTCGGGTGTGCTGACCACCTCGACCAAAAATTGGGCGCTGGCCACGTGCTCTAGCGCTTTCACTACCGAGCGCAGGTTACTGCCGCCGTAATCCACCACCGCTACGCGTTGCATAAAGCGTTCTCGAGGCGGGCTACAGCGAGCCTTTGGTGGACGGCATGACGTCGCCCATCCGCGGATCGCGTTCCACGGCCACTCGCAGCGCGCGCCCGAAGGCCTTGAAGATGGTTTCGATGATGTGGTGCGCGTTGCGCCCACGTAGGTTGTCGATGTGGAGGGTCATCTGGGCGTGGTTGACCACACCCTGAAAAAATTCGCGGAACAAATCGACGTCGAAATCGCCAATGCGGGCGCGCGGAAAATTGACCTCGTAGGCCATGCTGGGCCGGCCCGATAGGTCGATGACCACCCGCGAGAGGGCCTCGTCTAACGGCACATACGCGTGTCCATAGCGGCGCAGACCGCGCTTATCGCCCCACGCCTGACTGAGCGCTTGGCCGAGCGTGATGCCAATGTCTTCGACCGTGTGGTGGGCGTCGATTTCTAGATCGCCGTGGGCTTCTACGTGCAAATCGAAGCCCCCGTGGCGGGCGACTTGATCCAGCATGTGATCGAGAAACGCCACCCCGGTGGCGAAGTGCCCGATGCCGGTGCCATCGAGGTTTACCGTCACCGTAATCTGGGTTTCTTTGGTGTTACGCTCTACCCGAGCGAGGCGCTCATTCATGACCTTAGGTGTCCCTGGTGGTTGCGTGTTGCGAAGGGTCGCCAAGATAACACGGACCACCCCTGCGCTTCGCTGTCCACCAAGAGGAACCACTATGCAGGACGAGGTCGCCGCGCTGGCGGCGGTGCAGGACTATCTACGCGGTTTGCAAGACAACATTTGCACCGCGCTGAGCGCGCTGGACGGCCAACCCTTCATCGAGGAAAGCTGGCTGCGCGCCGAGGGCGGCGGTGGCCGTTCGCGGGTCTTGGCCGACGGCGGCTTATTTGAACAGGCGGGGGTTAATTTTTCGGACGTCACCGGCGCGCGCCTGCCGCCGGCCGCCACCGCCAAGCGGCCCGAGTTGGAGGGTTGCCGGTTCCGCGCGATGGGGGTGTCTTTGGTGGTTCATCCACACAATCCTTATGTGCCAACGGCGCACGCCAACGTGCGGTTTTTCTTCGCCACGCGGCCCGACGGCGAGCCCGTCTGGTGGTTTGGTGGGGGCTTCGATCTCACCCCCTACTATGGTTTTGACGACGACGCCCGCCATTGGCATAGCACGGCGCGGGCGGCCTGCGCGCCGTTTGGCGCGGCGGTTTATCCCCGTTACAAACAGTGGTGCGACGATTACTTTGTTATTCGTCATCGCAACGAACAGCGGGGGCTGGGCGGCTTATTTTTTGATGACCTCAACGAGTGGGGCTTCGCGCAATCATTCGCTTTTATGCGCAGCGTTGGGGATCACTTCCTGCCGGCGTACCTGCCCTTGGCGGAGCGCCGTCGGCAGACCCCGTTTGGCGAGCGTGAGCGGGATTTTCAGTTGTATCGCCGGGGGCGCTATGTAGAGTTCAACTTGGTGTACGACCGCGGCACCCTCTTTGGCCTGCAAACCGGTGGGCGTACGGAATCCATACTGATGTCCCTGCCACCCAATGTGCGCTGGCGCTACAACTGGCAGCCCGCCGCCGACACCCCAGAAGCACGGCTGTTGGCGCACTATCTCAAGCCCCAAGACTGGCTGGCTGACGGCTAAGGCCTGCCACCGCGCGGGCGCGCCGCCGGCTTTAGCCAACCACCGATTTAGCGCATCATTCCCCCATGACACAACCCTACGATTACCCCGCGATTTTTGCGCGACTCGCCCGCATCGACACCACTCATCTGGCCGATGCGGATAAATCCATTGCCGCGTGCGCGCCGGATCTGCGCCCGGTGCGCTTAGGCCTGAAGCTCATCGGCCGGGCCCACACCGTGCGCCTACGCGAAGACTTTCTCAGCGTCATCGCCGCGCTGGCCGAAGCGGCACCGGGTGATGTGCTGGTGGTCGATACCGAAGGCAGCCGCCGCGCGGTAGTGGGCGAGCTATTTTCGCTGGAGGCCCAACGCTTGGGCTTGGCCGGCATTGTGGTGGATGGTCTGGTGCGCGATACCAGCACCCTGCGCACGCTCACGCTGCCGGTGTACGCCCGTGGCGCTTGCCCGCAAGCGGGGACCATCCAAAAACTTTTCGACACCCAAATTGCGGTGTCTTGCGGCGGGGTGGTGGTGCGGCCCGGGGATGTGCTCTTTGGCGACGATGACGGCCTGCTGGTCGCCTCGCCCGCCGTGGTGCTCGCCGCCTTGCCGGCCGCCGAATTCATCGCTGAGCGTGAAGCCGAAGTCATCCGCCGGCTGCTCGCCGGGCAGCCGCTCGCGAGCATGGTCAACGCCGCCGAGCATTTGGCCAAAGTGCGGGCAGGTGAAGCCAGCGCGTTGCGCTTCGACATTTAATTCCCCCGCTAAAACCTAAGGACTCTCTTTCATGAGCAATGCTTTCATCGGCACCTGGCACCTGCGCGACGCTTTCGCGCTGAGCGACGAGGGCCTGCGGGTGGCATCACCACTGGGCGCCAAAGTGACCGGCCAAATCATGTACGACGCCGCCGGCAATATGTCGGCGCAGCTGATGGCCGAAGGCCGGCCGCGCTTTTCCGCGCGTGCCGCCGAAGACACCCCGGATGCGGAGTTCAAAACGGCGTTCCTGAGCTTTACCAGCTACTGGGGCACGTATCGAATAGACGAGGCCGCGGGTAGCGTCACGCATACCGTCATCGGCGCCAACGCGCCGAGTTGGCCGGGTAGCGAGCAGGTGCGTTATTTCGAGCTCAACGGCAATATCCTCACGCTCAAAACCCCGCCCATTCGCGGGCGGGACGGTCTGAAGCTCGTGCAACAGCTCATTTGGGCGCGCGCGTAGGCCAGCCCTGACGGCATTGACGATCCTTCACCCTACTGGCGTCAGTCCACCCCTCATTGAACTGAGCGGCGTGAGCCGGCGTTATCCGCGCGGCACGGTGGCGTTGCAAGACGTGTCGCTGAGCGTGGGCGCTAGCGAATTTATTTCACTGGTGGGGCCGTCTGGCTGCGGCAAAAGTACAGTGTTGCGCCTGATTGCGGGGCTAGATCGCCCGACCGAGGGGCAGCTGCAATCCCCAGCGCTGACTGCCGGCCCGGCCGCCGCCACAGCTTTTGTTTTTCAGGACCCTACACTCATGCCGTGGGCGAGTGTGTTTGATAACGTTTGGCTGCCGTTGCGCCTAGCGGGCATCTCGCATGCGGCCGCCGCCCCGGCGGTGCATCGGGTGCTTCACGCCGTTGGGCTGGCTGACTTTGCCACGGCCTTTCCGGCCGAGCTGTCCGGCGGTATGCGCATGCGCGCCTCCATCGCGCGCGCGCTGATTACCCAGCCCCGGGTGCTGTTGATGGACGAACCCTTTGCCGCGCTCGACGAATTCACGCGCCAGCGGCTCAACGGTGATCTGTTGCAATGGTGGCATGCCGCGGGTTTGGCGGTGCTGTTTGTCACCCACAGCGTGCAGGAGGCGGTGTTTCTCAGCCAACGGGTGTTGGTGATGAGTGCCCGACCCGGACGCATTACCGCCGAGTTTCACATTGCGGAGCCGCAACCACGCACGCCCGCTTTTCGCAGCACCGCGGGTTATATCGAGGCTTGCCGCGAGGTTTCACTCGCGTTGGAGGCCGCCCACAGCGACCCGGCGTTGGCACCATGAGCCTTCCACCCCCGGTACCCACTGCACGGCGTGGCTGGTTGGCGCGGTCGCGAGCGCTGTGGGTTTTATGCGGTTGGTTGTTGGCGTGGGAGGCTTTGGTGCGGCTGGCGGATATTCCACATTACACGCTGCCGGCACCCAGCCTCGTGCTCCAGACCTTATTTGCCAACTTTGGCTCGCTGGCGGTGAGCTGGGGTTTCACGCTAAAAATTACCTTCGGTGCGTTGGCACTCGCCATCGGTGGTGGCGTGCTGATTGCCGGGGTGTTTGCGCTCTCCCCACGGGTGGAGTCGGTGTTTCTGCCCTTGGCGGTGGTGCTGCAGGTCACCCCCATTGTCGCCATCGCGCCGCTGCTGTTGATCTACGTTGAGAGCACCACGGCCGCGCTGTTGCTGTGTGCCTGGATCGTGGCGTTTTTCCCCATTCTCTCTAATACCGTGGTGGGTTTGCGCGCCGCAGATCCCCTGCTGCGCGATCTTTTTCGGCTCTACCGCGCCACGCCCTGGCAGCGTTTGCGCCTGCTGTTGATGCCCAGCGCGTTGCCGTATTTCATGGCTGGGGTGCAGGTGTCTGGTGGTTTGAGCCTGATTGGCGCGGTCACGGCCGAAATGGTGGCCGGTGCCGCGGGGCGAGAAAGCGGTTTAGCCTCGCGCATTCTGGAGGCGAGCTTCCGCACCGAGACCCCTAAAATGTTCGCCGCGCTGCTCTTGTTGGTGTTAACTGGACTGGTGATTTACAGCGCCTCCAACGCGCTTTCGCGGATTTTGTTGGCACGCTGGCACGCCAGCGCGGCGCGGCACACCCCCGCCTAGCCCCACTCGTTAAGCGGACGCATCTTTAGTCATTTCGCCGGTTTTTAGGAGCTTTTTTATGTTGCGATTGGTTCGGGCGCACCGCCCTTTGCTGGCGGCTTTATTGGCACTGCTAGCGCTGAACGTGCAAGCGGAAGACGCCGTGCGTTTTGCCACTAACTGGCAAGCCCAAGCCGCCCACGGGGGCTTTTACCAAGCAATTGCCGATGGTACCTATCAACGCTATGGACTAAAGGTCACGCTGATCCAAGGTGGCCCGCAGGTGAATAACCGGCCGCTGCTGCCCGCGGGCCGCATCGACTTTTTAATGACGGGCAATTTGCTCCACAGTTTCGACAACGTGAAGAACGGCGTGCCCACCCAAGTGGTGGCTGGGATGTTTCAAAAAGACCCGCAGGCTTTGCTGGCGCATCCGGGACAGGGCTACGAGAACTTTGCGGCACTAAAAGCTGCGCCCGTCATTTTTATCGCTAAAGATGGTCAATACACCTGGTGGCAGTGGCTGAAAGTCACGCACGGCTTTCGCGACGAATCGCTAAAACCCTATAACTACAATCTGGGTGGCTTCCTCGCCAACGCCCGCGCGCTCCAACAGGGCTACGCCGTGGCCGAGCCCATTTACGTCGAGAATCAGGGGCGTTTTAAACCCGTGGTGCACCTACTGGCAGACCACGGCTTTAGCACTTACTCCACGCTAATCGAGGCGCGCACGCAGACTATTGTCGAGCAGCCGGCGCTGGTGCAGCGCTTCGTAGACGCCTCTATTGTGGGCTGGGTGAACTACCTCTACGGCGACCGGCGGGCAGCCAACGCGCTCATGCGTGCCGATAATCCAGAGATGACCGAGGCCGAACTGGAAAGCTCGGTGGCCTTGCTAAAAGCGCAGGGCATTGTGGATTCAGGCGCCTCGCTCACGCGCGGCATCGGCACGCTAGACCCGGCCCGGATCCGCGATTTCTACCAGCAAATGGTCAACGCCGGTCTGTATCAAGCGGGCGATGTTGACCTTAAGCGCGTCGCCACCGAGCAATTCGTCAACCAGGGTGTGGGCCTGAAAGAAAAAGCGCAGCTGTTGGCGCACTAGGTTTGGAGTGCGCCGTCATCGGCGCAGGCCAGGTGCTGCCGCCTGTGGCGGCGCGCGAGGCGTTGGGTCTTGGCCGCCCTGCCAGGGCGGGTTGGACGCCCCAATAGACGGTGGGTGTCCCAGCTTGCACCAAAGTGTTGGGGCTCCAGCCAGCGAGGACCTCTTGAGAAGCGGCGAGTCGTTGCGTTGCGTAATAGCCTGAGGTCGGTCGCAGTGCCGGCGCTCGATGACCGTGTGCGGTGGCCTTCGGGTTTCCCGTGCTGCCGCCGTTGTGAAGCGAACTTCGGGTGCAGCTCGTTGCGCGGCTTAGAGCAGTGACTCGAGCACTTCGAGCCACTCGGCATTGCGTTCCGAACGCCGCAGGGAGTTTGCGTAGGCGGGGCCAGACTGAACTGCCTGACGCTCGGCGTGCCCAGCGAGAATTTCATGCAATGCAACGGCAAGTGCCGCGGGGTCTCCACGAGGCACCCGCACGACCCCGCCGAGAGGCCGAAGGATCTCGTCCGTCTCTCCCCCTTCGCCGTATAGCAGCACCGGCCGTCGACTCGCGATGTAGTCATACGTCTTGCCGGGAATCGCGAGGTGGGTCGCGGGGCTATTGAGCAGCAGCAGCGCCGAGCACTGCGCCATTTTCGCGACCGCGATCGATTGCGGCACTAGCCCTCCAAAGTGGAACTGCTCATCGTCACTCATCAGCGCGCGCGCGACCGCAATGTCGTGGGGTATCATCCTTCCGTAAATATTCAAGCTGAACCGAGCGGCAAGGACGGGATCGCGTGTCAGCGCGATCGATAGCGTGCGGGCAAACTCGCCAAACTCCATCTCCGGCAGGATGAACCCGAAATATCCCACCACCAAGTCGCGCACGCTGCTCGTCTCGGTCGTATCTGCCAGCGTACTGTCAACTGCGGGCAGGGTGTCCCATCCGTTACGGATGGTCGTCGACAATGTGGTCCGCAGGTTGGGGAACGTCGCGTGATGATGATGACGGCGAATGCCATCCGTGGCAAAAACGATGCGAGCGGCATCTGCACAGCACCGTCGTTCCCAGAATCGATCGGTGTGTCCCCGCTCGACGAAACCGAAATCGCTCCCGGTCCATTCGTCGCGGTAGTCGAGCACGTAGGGCACCCCAAATTTTCGCGCCAACACGTAGGCCGCAATGAACTCGGCATAGGTGGGGCCGGATGCAACAATCACCGCCTCCGGACTCGCGGTGAGCAACAGGCTCGCTTCATCCACGATCCTTCGAATCGACGAAAATCCGCCACTGACGCCTGGCGAAATATTCCAAAAATGGTTCCGGTCCTCGTCCCCAGCTCGCCACCGATACAGCTTCGCCTGCTCGGGCATTTTGGCAGCCAGTTCGAAGCCGGCATCTGACAGCGACCCGTGCGGTTCGTTCGTGACGACACTCACACGCCATCCGGCGTCCACCGCCATGCGGACAATGGATCCTAATCGGTAGACGCCACCATGCACCATCGGTGGCAAATTGCGCGCCAGCAGAATCAGGTGGCGCCCAGGCTGTTGCTTCGCCGCGCGCGACAGCGTCGCGAAACGAACCGCATCGGCCAACAGCTTTGCTGTGATTTCCACTCGACGCCAGAACATTGATGCCCCCCGATGGAGAAGTGCTGTGGTCTAATTTTGCCGGGCACCTCGAGAGGTGGGAAATCTACCATCTGAGGCATATAAAACGCCAAGGCAACGCAAGAAATTAGACACCAGCCTCAAACTGGCAGTCGTGCGCAGGATCAAGGAACAGGGCCTGAGTGTTCAGCACGTCAGCCGGTATCGCGTTGTGACACTCCTTCATCGCGCTGTCGGTTTACTTGGCGGCAGTATTCGCCCAAATCTAGTCGGGCCCCGAAGACGTCGAGATGGTTGATTACCACTAATGGAGCACTGTGATGATTAAGAACGGCATGCGTCCGGTTCATCCCGGCGAAATTTTACGGGAGGATTACCTGATTCCGCTGGGGACCAACGCCAATGCGCTGGCGAAAGCGCTGAACGTGCCCGCGCCGCGCGTGAACGACATTGTCCGGGAGCGACGCGGCGTCAGTGCGGATACCGCCATGCGGCTGGCGCGCTATTTCGGGGGCGACGCACGCTCTTGGTTGAACCTGCAGGCGGCATACGATTTACGAGTGGCCGAGATCGCAAATGCTAAGCGCATAGAACGCGAGATTGTGCCGGCAATCGCTTAAGCAAATCTCAGGGGCTAAATGAAGCCCAATCAAAGCCGCTTGGCAGCGACGCAATAAAGCGTTGGGCGGACTATCCGTTGACGCTCGATATCCAGACCATCCCGACCTCTACGAGGCGTGCGGGTTTTAATTGCACCGTGCCCCGGCGAAGGCTAGGTGTGACAGCGACATCGTCAACGCCGTAGAGGGTCTCGCCTCGGGTTGGATTTGAAGGCCCTCAGTGCGACGAGATTCCACTCGCGGCGTTGGATTTTGGCGTTGGATTTTGGCGTTGGATTTTGGCGTTGGATTTTGGCGTTGGGTTTTGGCGTTGTGTTTTGGCGTTGTGTTTTGGCGTTGTGTTTTGGCGTTGGGTTTTGGCGTTGGGTTTTGGTGGCCCTGAAAGGGCGCGACACGATAGCCCGGGGCAACGCCCCGGGTTGAAAGCCCACATGATTTCCAGCCCTGAAGGGGCGGCACCCTTGGCGCGGAAAAATGGCCCGGGATGTGGGGTCACGTCCCCCATTTCCCATTCTTGGTTCTAATCGTCGCGATGAAAGCGCTGTGGGTGATGCCGCGGTGCGGTGACCTGGCTTGCATGGAAAAGGACCTGATCCCGTGTGCATCGGTTGGACCGCCCTTTCAGGGCTTTAAATTTTGTTGGGATCTGTTCCCAGGGCGTTGCCCTGGGCTGGCCTGGGCTGCCCCTTTGGGGCGGAAGATTGCAGTTTCGGTGAAGCTGGGTTTTGGCGTTGGGTTTTGGCGTTGGGTTTTGGCGTTGGGTTTTGGCGTTGGGTTTTGGTGTTGGGTTTTGGTGTTGGGTTTTGGCGGCCCTGAAAGGGCGCGACACGATAGCCCGGGGCAACGCCCCGGGTTGGATGCCCCCATGATTTTCAGCCCTGAAGGGGCGGCACCCTTGGCGCGAGAAAATGGCCGGGCGGCGGCGGCTGCGTAGTTGGGCCG
>CAMAXW010000069.1 GCA_945862315.1 Klebsiella pneumoniae | reverse complement strand
CCGATTCACCAAAGCTCGCAAGTTTCGCCCTTTCAGGGCTAGACAGGTTTCCCGGCATTTCCCAGGGCGTTGCCCTGGGCTATCAAATGTCGCCCCTTTGGGGCTTTTAAATGCGGGTTCATGGCCACACCGCCACACCCGCCCATCGCCACGACGCCACGACAGGCGATACACCAACCTCACCGTGCTAGGCCCCAAAGGGGCCAAATATGCTAGCCCAGGGCAACGCCCTGGGTTAAATGGTCAACAATATCCCCAGCCCTGAAGGGGCGAAATGAAGGTCAGTCCCATACATTGCCGAGAACCCGGCCTGTTGGTCAGCCGCGCCCGTAGCGGGTAATGGCGGGGCTGTTGCGCAACCACAAACCCAGCACGCCTAGGCACACCCCGACGGTTGCCAGCGCCACCGGATATCCCTGCGCATCTACCAACAAGCCGAGGCAGGTCACCCCAACGGCTTGTCCCGCGAACAACGCGAAGGCGAAAATGGCAAACGAGGTGCCGCGGGCTTTGGGTAATAGCTCCGTTGCCAGCGTTTGCAGCGTGCTGTGGAGAATATAGAAGCCTAGGCCTAGCAGAAGAATCAGCGGTGGCGCCCCCCACCCTACCGGCAGCAGCGCCAAGCCAATAAACGCCGCCGCCATGCAGGCCCCGCCCAGCACCATCATGCCCCGTCGGCCAAACTGTCGCAGCAGGCGCGCGGCGCTCAGGCTATAGATCAGGCCGCCGGCACCATAGGCGATCAGGAACAGTCCGATGAGGGTAAAACTCAAATGATGCCGGGCATGCAGCATGGCGCCGATATAGGCCACGCCACCAAACACGCATAAACCTTCCACAAACGCCGCAATGAGGAGGTCGGCAGCCTTGGGGTCACGCGTGAGGCTGACGTATTGTCCCAGCGATTTCAGCAATGAGATGGGTGCGGAAACCAGCACCACGCTTTCTTTGCGAGCCAGCCCTGCAATCACCGCGGCCGCGCCGGCAATGGCCACCGCAAAAACGATAAAAATGGCTCGCCACCCAATGGCATCCGACAGCACGCCACCTAAGCCAGCACCCAACATCTGACCAAAAATAACGCCGCTCATGTAGCGCGCTAGCGTGGGCTGGCGAATTTCCAGCGGCACGTTGTCGCCAATATAGGCGAGTGACAACGGCACGGCGGCGGCAGTCGTCATGCCGGTGAGGAAACGCAGCGTGGCTAGGGTACGCAGGTCTGGCGCAAAGGCACACGCCCCCACGCACAGCGCCGCCCCGGCAAGCGTCAGCGCAATCACGCGCAGCTTGCCGTGGCGGTCACCCAGCGGACCGTACAGCAGCAAAAACAGGCCATAACCGGTGGCGAAAGAAGTGATTACCATCCCCGCCTGCCCCACCGAAACCTGAAAATCCTGTGCTATCACCGGCAGCAGCGGATCGGTCACCCGCATCACTGCCACCACCACAAAACCAGCGAGACTTAAGGCGGGGATAAGCGTAGACATGGGTGGCGGGAGGCTGCGATGAGACGCCCGATAGTAGCGGGTCGCACCGTGGCCGGCGAGAGCTTTGAGGTAGCAACCCTAAGCTCACCACCACTCTCCCACTGCACCGTGTGCGGTGTGCGGTGGGCAGGATGACGGGCTAGAGTAACCGGCACCCGTTCATCACGGCTGCCCCCGCCTTGGGCGCACGTCGTTAGCGGGTGACTCTCGCCCCGGGCGGGGTTTATTTTTTTCTCACAGCTGGCAGGAGTACCCACGCGATGACTGGACGATTACACGGCAAGACGGCCCTTATTACCGGTGCTTCGCGCGGCATTGGGCGCGCCATCGCTGAGGCATTTGCCCGCGAGGGCGCCCACTTGGCGCTCAATGCCCGCGACCCAGACCGGCTGCACGAGGTGGCTACCCAGCTGGCAACGCAATATGGCATCCGCGCCACCGCACACGCCTGCGATATCACCGAGCGGGCCGCCGTACAGGCCATGGTCCAGCGCATCGAGGCCGATGGCGTCATCGATATCTTGGTGAACAACGCCGGCGTCCATAAGGCGCGGCCGTTTCTGGAATACAGCTTCGAGGAATTCAGCCAAGTGCTGGAGACCAACGTTTATGGGGTGCTGCACGTCACCCAATTTGTGTTGCCGGGCATGATTGCCCGCCGTGCCGGCCGCGTGATCAATCTCGCCTCCACCGCCGGCAAAGGCGGCACGCGCAACCAAAGCGCCTATAACGCCTCCAAACACGCCGTTGTGGGGCTCACGCGCTGCTTAGCCTTAGAGATGGCGGCACATCAGGTGTTAGTAAATGCCATTTGCCCGTGGGTGGTAGACACCGACATGGCCACCAGCTTCATCAGCGAACATGCGGCGGTGCTGGGTATCGACGCGCAACAGGCCACAGCTAACTTTGTGGCGAACGTGCCGCTCAAGCGTTTTGTTCGGCCAGAAGAAGTGGCCGCGGTGGCCGTGTTCTTAGGCTCGGATGAATCCAGTTATGTGAACGGTCAAAGCTGGGCGGTAGACGGCGGCTACACGATGATTTAACCGCGCCGCCGCGACGGTCTGCCAGCCAAGGGCGGGCGTGGGTTGGGGGTGCTGACAGTCGTCCCAAAAATCTGCGTTATTCGCACAAAGATAAACACTCAGCGCGCGCTGGAGTACGTGCCTGCCCGGCCGCGCAGTCAACACGCTGGGTGAACAGCTAGGTTCGACCCAACACCCAACACCCAACACCCAACACCCAACACCCAACACCCGACACCCGACACCCGACACCCGACACCCGACACCCGACACCCGACACCCGACACCCAACACCCGACACCCAACACCCAACATGCGGCCCCCTAGGGCAGGCCTAGGTGGCTGCCCGGCCACCACCACAGATTTATGTACCTGCCCGGCCGCGCAGGTACGCATTGGCTTCATTGCGCGGGCGGGGCGAACCTAGCAACCCTACGGCGCTTGTCTGCCCCACCGCCGCAACACTAAAAAACCGCCCGCGCGCAGCTGCGCCAACGGCGCGCGTTCAACGCACGCTAGCAACTTTCATTGAACGCTAAAGCCGGCTTTAGGGATAACACCTTGCTGGTGAGAAGGCTTGCGGAGAGGCGGGTCGGGTGCCCCAGCCCAAATTTTGGCTTTAGTTTGGGTTGGGATTCTCGGCCGCCCACCGCCGCAGAACGCGCAGACGGGTGAAGCAAAAACTTACCGCTCTGGGTAAACCCGCCGGAGACGCAGGCCAGACCCTCACTGATCCGAACTCGGTAACACTGTTACCCGACACCGCGATCTCAGGGCCGGGGAAACTCGGCTGACTCGCCGCGCGGGGCTATCCACGCGCGGCGCGCTGGGCGGGTGTGTACCCGCACCAGCACCGTTGCCGCTTAGTCTGCCAGCAGGCGATCCAGCCATAAATTAGACAGCTTTTCCTGCACGGTATTTTGGCGCAGGCGCGCACGCAGGTGGTCGAAGTCCACCCGATCCAGCGGCTGATCCTGATTAAAGCAGGAATAGACAAAGCTCTCTTCGCCGGTGACCGGATCCACCTGCCGACACATGCATTGAGCGCAAACGCCTTTCATCATGCATTGCATGGGCGAGTTGATGGAGCCGATGGCTTGGTGGCCTGGTTTTAAATACGGCGCCAACATCCCGCTGCGGGCGCGCTTCACGGCGTTCATCATGCCGTCTGAGCCGATGGCGATGAGTTCATCGGCGTCTGCCAGTGAGATAGAGACCTCACCCAGTTGACCGCTGGCATAGGCCACCATGGTGTCCAGGATATTGCCAACAAAACTGCGGTCCTGCGGGCGATTGGCGGTGATGCCCACCACGCCGGGGCCCGGATCCACCGCCCAAATCACCACGTCTGCCGCGGCTTCGATATCGCTGACCTTAAACAAATCGCTAGCTTTCTTGTAGCCGGCGAAATACACCACCCGATTACCGGCCGCCCGCAAGGCCTTACCAATGGAGAACAACACCGCGTTGCCCAGACCACCGCCAATCATGGCCACCGTGGTATCGCGGGGAATATGCGTGGGTGCCCCGGTTACGCCCATCACCACCAATTGCTCGCCCGGCGTAAAGCGCATGAGTAAACGTGAGGAGGTGCCCATTTCTAAGGCGATCAGAGAAATCAAGCCTTTTTCTTCGTCTACCCACGCGCCCGTTAACGCCAAGCCTTCGGTGGCGAGCTTGGTGTCGCCCAGCACCATGGCGCTGGATTCAAAGTTTTGCACACGATAAAACTGGCCAGGCTCAAAGCGCCGCGCCGCAAATGGCGCATGCGCGATCACTTCGACAATGGTGGGCGTCAGACGGTTAACGGCCACTACCCGGGCAATGAGCACATCGTCCAAGGAGCCGAAAAAGCGGTGCATGGCGCCATCGCGCAGAGGTTGATCGGCCGGCGTCAGCAGTGCGCGTTCGGCCGCAAATAGCCCCACGATATAGGGATAGCCATCCTTTGCGCTCGCCATGGCCTTCACCACATTGCCGGCATAAACCGGGTGGTTGTCGCCATAAAACGTGACATAGCGGCCGTCGTGCTCGTAGGAGGTAAAGGGCGCCGGCTCCGCAAGCTTAGGCCCGCCCTCCCCCGTGCCGGCCCGCAGATCGGGTGCATAGCTGGCACCGCTGGGCTCGTGGTGAGCAAAAAATTTACCCTCCAGCTTGAAGGTGCCGGGATTTTCCGACTGATAAATAATGTTCGGCGAGGTGCCGGCGGCGACAAACAAACCCCGTAGCGCCACTTCAACCCGAGCCTTGGTGCCGTCTTCTTGCAGACGCTCGAAAATGACCGCGCAGAGCGCGCCAAATTCGTCGGTGCGGGTTTCTAGCGGGTTCATATTGGGCGCTAGCTGGATGCCTTCGGTGAGGGCTTCGTTAATTTCCTCGTGGTTTTGGCGATAGGCTGGCGAATCGGCGATGGTCTTGCGGTAGAACATGGTCACCCCGCCCCAACCGTTCACCAGCGGGGCGAAGTCCGGTGCTTCACCGGCCGCAGCGGCGCGCTCGCGCTCGGCGCGCACGGCTAGGCCGTGACCCAGGAATTCGTCGAGGATGCCCGCTTCTTCTTTATCAAAGCGCGCACGCACGAGATCTACGCCGTGGGCCGCGACCAGCAGCTCGTAGCGCTTGAGGGCTTTTTCGACTTGGCGCGGGTAATAAGCCATCAACTCTGTGGTGGTATCGATGGCGGTAAGTCCCCCGCCAATAACGCCGCAGGGCAGACGCACTTGCAAATTGGCCAAGGAATCGTCTTTAGCCGCTCCGGTAAGCTGCAGGCCCATGAGGAAGTCGGAGGCTTTACGCACACCCCGTACCAGATTGCCCTTCAGGCCAATGATGGAAGGTTTACCCGCACCGGTGGCTAACGCCACGTGGTCAAAGCCTAAGTCCCAAGCGTCTTCGAGGTTCATGGTGCCGCCAAAGCGCACGCCACCATAGACCCGCAAGGATTGCCGTCGTAACAGCGTGAGATAGATCACTTTTAGGAAGTTTTTATCCCAACGCACCGTGATGCCATATTCCGCCACACCGCCAAACCCGCTCACCGTGCGGCGGTCGAGTTCTTCGTAGAGTTCGCTGAACTGACTCACCGGGCGGGGTGCCACGCTGGGCGTGCCGGTTAGAACGCTGGGCAGCGGCTCAAGCTTGAGGGCGTCGATCCCGACCACCGCAAAGCCTTCATTCAGCAGATAGTGCGCCAGCGTGTAGCCGGCCGGCCCCATGCCCACCACCAGCACCTTGCGCCCGTTATGCGGCAAAGCGTAAGGACGCTGCACGTTGAGGGGGTTCCAGCGGGTGAGCAGGCCGTAGATTTCAAAGCCGTAGGGTAGTTCGAGGACGTCGGTTAGAACATGCGTTTCGATTTGCGGAATGTTAACCGGCTCGGTCTTTTGATAGATGCAGCCCTTCATGCAATCGTTGCAAATACGATGGCCGGTGCCCGGGCACATGGGGTTGTCGATAACCACCAACGCCAGCGCGCCGATGTTGTCGCCTTGGCGTTTGAGCACGTGCATTTCGGAGATTTTCTCGCCCAGCGGGCAGCCGGCGGCCGTTACCCCTAGCGCGTTAATCTTGAAACTATTGTCCTTCTTGTTGCGCATGCCCTTGGAGCAGGAATCGGCGTCCCGGTCGTGGCAGTAAATGCAGTGGTCTACTTCGTAGAGCACCGCGCGCTGGCCGTAGCGTTGGTCCGTCAGCTTAAAACCATCGCGCCGGCGTAGATGCGCAGGCGGCGCCATCCAGGTCGAAAAACCTTCGCGCGGATGGGTCACGTGGTGCACGAGATGCTGGAAGTCGGTCTTTGCCGGTTCTTTAAAAATCACCCACGCGTGGGCCGCCGCGTAGCGTGCGGGATCCGCCATGATGAGGGCAGACCACTCGGCGAAGGTTTGATTAGCCACCACCAAGCAAGCGGCGTCATCGCGGCCATCGGCGGCCAGCACGGCCAAAAACTCCGCCGTGGCAGGCACCAAGCCTGCGGCCATCAGACCGGCACGCGCGACTTCGTATTCCTCGTCGCGGGCAGGCTGTGCGGTACTGGCGGCCACCCGTAGCTGGGCCACGAGTTGGGTAAGCGCGTTGAAGTCGCGGGTGTTTAAATCCACCCCCTTAAAGCGCTTGGCGAGGGTTGCCACGAAGTCGTTGCGGAACCGCATGACGACGTCGTCTTCGTCGCGGATCTGGGCGCGCTGGGTGGCCCAAGCGCCTTCAATATTGAACAGCCGAGCCAAAAAACCGCCCACATGGGGGGCGGTATCAGTGAGGATTTCAGAGATGGCCTCGGGCGTCATGCCCACGCCACCGTTAGCGCAATAGTCCAGATAGCGGGCGCTGACGTTGGCATCGCTGGCGGCGAGCTGGGCGCAGAAATCGCCGTAGAGTTTGGCGAGCGCCGCGGGGTCGTACAGGTCGGCGTAGGTGTATCCGTCGAGGCCGAGGGTGAGCATTGGCTCAGTGGGCAGGTCGTGCTGAATATCAGTCATGCGGCTCCGGGCGCGGGTGACGCGCTATAGCTAGTCCATACGGTAACGTATGGAATTGTAATGGGCAGGGCGGCCACCTGCAATCTATGCGGCTGTGCCGCATCTTGCCCGGCACGACGCGGGTTCGCTACCCGTGAATGGAAGTCCCCGCTCCCCTGGCGAGGGGCGTTGACAGCGGGCTGTGCGCCCCGCAAAGTTCCTGCTCAGCACCCTCAAAGGCACCTCAAACATGGATTTTGGCATTAGCTTTCCGACCTATATCCGCTGCTGGCAAGACGCCCAAATGGCGGAGGAATATGGTTTTTCGCACACGTGGTTTTACGATTCGCAGATGTGTTATAGCGACGTATACGCCAGCATGGCGCTAGTGGCCCACCATACTCGCACCATCAAAATTGGCACCTTGGTGTCGATCGTGGGTAACCGCATTGCGCCAGTTACCGCGCATTCCATTGCGACCATCAATGAACTCGCACCGGGGCGGGTCATTTTGGGGGTGGGCACCGGCTTCACCGGGCGCAATGTGATGGGCATGCCGCCTATCCCCCTCAACACCCTGCGCGAACATGTGGAGATCATCCGCGACTTACTCGCCGGGCGCGAAGCGGTTTATCGCGAAGGCAGCCGCGAGCGGCACATTAAATTTATCCATCCCGAGCGCGGTTACATTAACGTGCACGACCATATCCCGATCCACATGGCGGCCAACGGCCCCAAAGCCATCGCGATGACCGGCGAACTCGCCGAAGGTTGGATCACCATCGGCCTAGAGCCCAGCTATATCGCCGATAGCCTGCGCCAGATCCGCGCGGCGGCCAGCGCGGCGGGTCGTGACCTTAGCGAAATTTACTGTACCAATCTCACCTCGGCCTGCGTGCTGCGACCCGGCGAATCGATATTGTCGGACCGTGTAATCCAGCAAATTGGCCCGATGGCGATTCTGCTGCTACACACCAACTGGGATCCCAGCGACATTAAAGTAGGGCCGTTCGCACCGCCCGCGGTGAGCGCTGCGGCCAAGGCGTATTTCGACGAACACATCCTCACCATGAAAACCCCCATGGACCGGCGTTTTCAGGAGATGCATTTGGGACATCTGGCGTTCCTGCGCGAAGGTGAACGGGCTTACCTCACGCCGGAGCTTATCAAGGCCGGCACGCTCACCGGCTCTGGGCCAGAAATCATCGACCGCATTCGGGAATTGGAAGCCGCGGGGGTGACCAATATTGCGCTGAATGTGTGCGGCACGGACGCTCGCGAGATGATTCGCGAATTCGGCCGTGAGGTCATTTCCAAGTACTGACATCACCCGGCGCGGCGCTTACCGCCGCGCCTGCCAGGCTTCAACCCCGTGCATCAGCGCGGGCAGCACGATCAGCGCGCTGGCGAGCGCGTAGCCCAACGATAAGGAAATCAGCACCCCCATGCCGGCCATGCCGGGGTGCACGGACACCGCCAGCGTGCCAAACGACGCCACGGCCGTCAGGCCGCTAAACATCACCGCGCGCGGCGTGCTGCTACTGAGCAACGGAATCAAACCTTCGCTGTGCTGACGCCGCACCACCAAATAAGCACCGTACGCGTTGTTCAACCCAATGAGCAGCGGCAAGGCAATGATATTGGCGAAATTAAACGGAAAGCCCAGCAGCACCGAAGTGGCCACAGTCAACAGCATGGCCAACACCAGCGGCGCCGCCACCAACAGCGCATCAACCCAACCATGCAGCACCACGGCGTGCAGCAATATTGTCAACACCAAGGCCGCCAGGGATGCCTTTATACAGGCATCGATCACCACTTCGCTGCCCACCACCAACTCCACCGGCGCGCCGCTAGCCGCCGGCGCCACTTGCCTGACCGCCTGCACAAAGCGCCGCATGGCACCGCTGTTGTTGAGGTCTTCGCGCGCGTAAACCTCCACCCGCGCCCGCCCATCATCCGTCACATAACGGGCCCGCAAGTCGGTGGGCAGCGCGTCGGCACGGATGCCTTGGGTGCTCAAAAGTTCGTCTAGCTTTTTCAGGGTTTGGGGTAAATCTCCCAACAAACGCGCGCGCAGCGCCGGCATGGCAGCCGGCGCGCCAGCCGCACTCCCCTGCAGATTATCCAGCGCGCTCGCCAGCCGCTGGGCACTGGCAGCCACCGCCGGCACGCTGAGTTGGGACTGCCGGGCGGCTAGGGTTTTAGCAAAAGCGGCGAGCGCCGCCAGTTCTGCCGCCGGCGCGGGTGGGGCTTCTGGGGCAACATCGATGACGCCTATGAGGGCCAAGCGCATGCCATCGATGATGTCGAGTTTTTCGGTTTGCTCAGCGGGTACATAGCTGGCCAACGTAATGGCTCGCTCCACACTGGGCAGTTCCGCCAACTGGGCGCTCATGCGGCTAGCCTGTGCCAATGACGGCGCGAGAATTTGAATGTAGTAAGGGGAGCTGTCTGGGTCGGCCGCCAGTTCCAAAAACGCGCGCACCGCCGGGCTGCGCGGGTCTTTGAGGTTGACGGGATTGGGGTCAAATTCCGCCCGTGGCACCAGCAAGGCGCTGCCCAACGCCAGCACTAGCGCGGTCCAACGGATGGTCGCCGCGTGGCGGGTCAGCCCACGGGCAAAGCCACCGCTGCCCGCGGTGGGTGGCCGCACCCGCACCCGTGGCGCGGGCAGCAAGGACAACAAAGCGGGCAGCAGGGTAATGTTAGCAATGAGCGCCACCAGCATGCTAAAGCTAGAAATAATGCCCAACTGCGCCAGCCCGCGATAGCTGGTGGGGACAAAAGTAGAAAAACTAATCGCCGCACCCACCGCCGCTAACACCAGCGCACCACCCGCGCCGCTGGCGGTGGCGCGCAAAGCCTGCGCGCCGCGCTGCCCGCTCTCGCATTCTTCCCAGTAGCGCATGCCAAATTGCACGCCAAAATCGACGCCCATACCAATAAACAGCACTGCAAAACACACCGAAATAATATTCAGGCTGCCCACGCAATAGGTGGCCAGCGCGGCCGTCCAAATCAGCCCGCAGCCTAGCGTCAGCAACACCGCCAACACCACGCTAGGTGAGCGCAAACCCCACATCAGCACCACCGCCACTAGTCCAAAAGACCACAGCGTGGTGAGCTTGGCGTCAGCTGCCACGCCCACCAGTTCTTCGGTGTCCATGGGGGTGGAGCCCGTGAGGTGAAAAGTAACCTCAGGCCACTGCGGCTGCATTTCAGCCAGCACCACTTTAAGGGCTTCGAGCGCCGCCGCTTGGGGTTGAAAACTCACCGCCGCCCGCGCCGGATCAATCAGCACAAAAGAGCGCCGGGGCGTGCTGCCTGCGGGGCTGGCAAATAGCTCGTCGCGCCAATGCATGGAGCCTGTCGTGGGGCCAGCCAGTGTGTTTGCTAAGCGCTCGAACACCCGCCCTAGCCCGGCTTGCTGGTCGGCGTCCAAGTCGCGCTCGAGCGCTGTGCGCAGCGTGCCAAACAGCCCGCGCAAACTGGGATCCTGGGAGAGCGTGCCGAGCATCGGTGCGGCCGCCGCCAAGCGTTCATCCAAGGTCCAGAGTTCGGGGATAGACAGATATAACAAACCGTGGTGACCGAAGAATTCGCCACCACCGGGCTGCGACAAAGCATGCGCAATGTCCGGGCGCTCGCGCAGGCGCGCCACCAGTGCATTGGCGGCATCCTCGGCCGCCCCCGCGTGGGCCGCCTGGGTATACACCACGATATCGCCCGGCAAATGCGGGAATGCCGCGGCCAGCGCGCGGTTGGCCTGCCGATACGGCAAACGCACGTCGATCATTTCGGTGGTGTCGGTATCGATGCCTAAATTTTCCACCGTGTAGACCACGGCCAGCGCGGTGAGCAGGCCGGCGGCGATCATCACCACCCAACGTTGCGCCACCGACCAACTCACCAGCGAGTGAACAATTCGGCTGGGCAGCGCGCTTAATACTGGGGACATAGAACCTCTGTGAATAGGGTGTGTTGGCGGACGCGGCAAGCCAAAATTCTATCGCAGCGGTGCGTCCTCACGCAGCCGCACGCGCGTGCGCCGGTGGAGCCAAGGGCGAGGTGAACAGCCCAGCTGCAGACCACGGCGACCGCTAGCAAGTTGCGCGACAGGTCGCACTCTAACCAAGTTTCGGCGGGATCTCATGCCCCCATTGGCCTAGCCTCGACGGCGGCCCGGTGCCTTAGATGGCGGCTGCAGTTCGGCGCAGGCCTTGAGAGGCAGCACATCGGAAAACCGTGTGCGGAAACACCGCCGGCACGGTGTGATGAGGCCGGGCCGATGAGAACGTGCTCTTTACGTTACCCATTTCCCGGTTGAGCCCCATCGACACTATCGATGAGGTCTGAGGCCGTCGATCCGCGCGGCCGGCAACAAATCGGGTCTGACCCCATTGGCTTAGTCCATGGATGGCGCCGGATTGCCTGTGCGAGTTAGCGCTGGGCTGGCGGGATCAACCGCAAGGCTGCCGAGCAGTCTTCATGTGCGGCAATGTCTACCGGCCGGTGCTTGGCTTTACTACTCGTCTGATGCGTGCCGAGAGAGTTGCCGCCCTGCCAATCAGTGTTCGGACGAATGGGACGCGGCTCGAAGCCGCCTCCGCAATTGGGACAGACGTTGTGGAGTACTGGGTCCACGCACGTTTCGCAAAACGTGCATTCGAACGGACAAATGCGGGCAATAAGTGAATTTGGCGGCAGCTCAATGTTGCAATGTTCACAAGACGCTCACAGCTCAAGCATCGGCGATCCTCTTTTGATTTCTTGGCAGGTTCTGGGCCGCCCGTGTGCCTGGGTTATCTAACCTCGTTGTTTCACACAATGTGGTTGCGCGCACGACCACCCTTGGTCAAAATTTTGCGCGTAGCCGCGCAGCCCTCTCAAGGGCGCTGCGGCAGTGCAAAAAAACGGCGGGTTTTTCAGCCTCCCAGCGGCCAAAATAGTAGACACAAACGATGAGGGATCGCATCATCAACTCCGCGCGCGCGCTGCGGCGGGCGGACCCGAGAAATACTGCGCACCCAGCTCGCCAAGCACCATCTCATCGAGGATCCTCCTGCAATGCGCAGCAGGTTGAATCGGGTAGCCAAAGGGCGAAAATCCGGGCTAGTCAGGAGTTGACTGAGTTCGGCTAGCGGTGAATGCTGGCGACCCTCCCATGACTCCTTAGCCGTGCTTACCCCATGCCAATCCATCCTACTGCCATCATTGACCCCTCAGCCCGCATCGGTGCGGATGTCACAATCGGTCCCTATTGCATTATTGGTGCGGATGTGGAAATTGGCGCAGGTTGCTGGTTGCAGCACCATGTGACGGTCTTGGGCCCGACCAAAATGGGCAAAAACAACCGCTTCTTCGCCTACTGTTCGATCGGCCAGCAAGCGCAGGATCTGAAATATCACGGCGAGCCCACCGGCTTGGAAATTGGCGACAACAATACCTTCCGTGAATTCTGTTCCGTGCATCGTGCGACTTCCCCAGGGGATAAAACGCTTATCGGTAGCCACAATAACTGCCTCGCCTATGGCCATATCGCGCACGATTGCGTCGTGGGAAATCACGTCATTTTCTCCAATAGTGTGACGATGGCTGGCCACGTGACGGTCGAGGATTACGCTATCCTGAGTGGGCTTACCGCGGTGCACCAGTTTTGCCGGATCGGCACGCGTAGCTTCACGGGCGGCTGCACGAAAATTGTTCACAGTGTGCCGCCGTATTGCATGGTAGACGGCAATCCCTCGCGCGCCCGCGGACTCAACGTCGTTGGTTTAAAACGCGCGGGTTTCTCGCGTGACCAGATTCGAGCCTTGCGCGAGGTTTTCAATAAAATTTATCGCAGCGGATTAAACAACGTGAAGGCGGTCGCAGAATTGCGTCGCGAAACGCTCACCGAGGAGGCTGCGCATTTTGTCAATTTCGTCGCTAGCGTCGAGCGTGGCATCGTACCGGGTGGCAGGATTACGAAAGAAACAGGTCCCACGCTGACTGCGGAAGAGGAAGATTGAGGCGCGTGCAGAAATAGGGTCAAACTCAGACTTAATCTGGCCTGCTCATCACAAGCTCTCCATAGCGTGACAGGATGGCTCGCCTTCCCGCCTCTATTGACCCGGGCAACCCGCCCGTTATCCCGCGCGGCAATACGCGCGCATCCGCATGTTGGCTGCGGACGCGCGTTACCGGTTTTATCTGCGTTGCTGACCAGCAGCGGCCCGAATGGAATCATCAAGGGGTAGAGAACAGGTTCTCACCTGCCCTCCCTCAGCAAACCGGGACCCATTGCGTCTGACCCTAAATTTAGGCGGCTTAGGCTGCTGCGCGCATGCCAGGTAGCAGGACCGTCTTGAGCAGTTGCACCATCTGATCCCGTAACTTCGGCAAAAAAGTAATGGTGTAAATAATCCGCAGTGCAGCCAAGAAATACCGATTCTCGTGAAAGAACGCGTATTCCTCGGCGGATTTGTCAGCGAAATACTGCTTGAGGAAAAGCTCCCATAGCTCAACCCCTTTGGCGGTTGGGATTTTGGTCGCGAGTTCGCAGATACCCAGTTCCGGAATGCCGTAGATGGTGCATAGCAGACCGATATCGAACAAATAGCTACCTCGAGACAAGTCGCCCATGTCGATAATCACCGGCTCGCTATCGCGAATCATGATGTTGCTAGTGTGGATATCAAAATGGACGCAGCTGTTTCCTTCAGGAATCGACGCCAGCTTAGCCTGTAGGAAGGCGATGTCGTCGGCGGACACACAAAAATCCATTTGGTTAATGTAGCCGACGAATTTTTGTTTCAGGTCGGGGAATACCGCCGGATCGGCCGTGGTGGCGTGAATGGCCCGGACAATCTCTGCCAGCGCAGCGGCATGTTGTGCCATGTTCGCTAAGTCATTGTTAATGATGACGCTGAATAATTTAGCATCCAGCATCTCGTAGACCACCCCGGTACGGGTACCGCACGTCACCACGTCGTACGAAATGGCGGTGGGAATGCCGAGCACGAACGCGGCCTTGGCAAAAGCTTTTTCTTGCTCAGCAATGTCGGCGGAAATACCCTCGTTGTAGACCTTCACGATGGTTTCCTCGTCGAGGCGGTAGCATTCACCGCAGACCCCGGCCGACATGAATTCCAGCCCATCAATGGAGATCTCGCGAACTTTTCGCCGAATGCTGATCAAATCCGTAAAGCCAGTGAGCATAAAGACCTCAAAGACTTCACGGTGCACATTGGTCAACACCAGTCCGGGTGTCTTCGTGACGAGAGACTTATGGGCGCGCAGGATTTCACGTAGTCCGGCGCTGGATACATAGCGACACTGTTCTAGATCGAGCGTGAGGGAGCTGACGCCCTCCAGTTGCAAGGCCTCAGCCAGTGCTCGAGCTGACGTGGAATCGAGTCGCCCGGATAAGGCCAGCGTGAGTGTGTCACCGGATTTTGTCGCTTC
>CAMAXW010000068.1 GCA_945862315.1 Klebsiella pneumoniae | reverse complement strand
CGCACGCAAGGCAGGCGCTTGTTTTTTACCACGCTGCAGGACAACTGGACGGTGGCGCGGGTTTCGTCGGCTATGCCCGTAAACTCCGTGTCACCCTGGCCACCGTGGACATCGCCCACATAGAGCAAGCCACCGTCGTTATAGGCGTTGAGATAGATCGTGTTGCCGGGCGCAATATCGCGACAGTCGATGTTGCCGCCAAACGGACCCTGACCCAGCACGGAGGTCAACACTTCACGCTCCGGCGCGGTGGCGAGCGTGCCGATAAAAGGTTCTAAGGGCCAGCTCAGGGTGTCGGAATATTTCGCGGTACCGTCGCGGGTGTGGCCGCTCGGTCCGGGCAAGTGCTCGATAACGTGCACATAGCCTTCCGCGCAGTCTTTGTAGCGTAACGAATCCCCTAGCGGCCCAAGCCGTGGCAGCACACCCGAAAAGCCGTAACGCCAAGGATCGATCCAGTCGATTTTGACCGCCAGCACATCCCCGGCCTTGCACCCTTCCACGAAGATGGGGCCGACCACGGGATTGAAAAAGCCCGGTGTGGCCTTTGCCAGACGCTTAAAATGCGCGCTCGCAAAGTTTTGTACGGTGGGACGATCGCTGTCGTCGGAAATCAGTCCCGACAGCGCATCATCGGTCTCCAGCTGAAAGACCTCGTCTATTTTGACCCGCAGACAGGGCTGGTCGCGATTATCGAAAGCATATTTTTGCACTTCACAACGTTTGATCTTTTGCATGAACATCCCTCTTTCTCAGATTAATGACCGCACCGTAAGCCGCGACCCTACCACGAGGTCTTCGCCCTCGCACTTGCCCACCGGTGCAAAATCCCTACACTGCGGAGCCAATCCCCCGGTTGCGCAGTATTGATCATGCCTTGTGTTTCGCTTCAAAATTTAGGGCGCGCGCGCGCTCAAAGCACGGTCGCTTGGGCATGGGCTAGCAGGCGTCTGGCCAAATGAGGCCCACCATCCAAGCGCCGCTACCGGTGGCCGCATTTCGTTGGCATTGCTTCTGCCGAGACAATTCAAACTTTGCCCTGATCACACACCGCCATTTCGACGGTTTTCTGGTCAGCATGAAGAACTCGGGCACGCATTGGCTAAAACACATGATGAGTACTGCGCTAGCGCTCGAACTAGAGCTCCCGGTGCCGCAATTCTCCCAACAAAACTCGTGGGATGATTTCATTAGTCACCCGCGTCATCCGCGCCGTTATCCGCAGGCGCCGCATCTTGCGAGCACCCATTCCATCCCCCACGCTTGGTTCGACTCGCGCGCACTCCGGCGCTGCGTTAAGTTTCCGCCGTATACGGTGCTGGTGCGCGACTTGCGTGCAGCGTTAGTTTCTAACTATGAGAAATGGAAGGACGACTATGGCGTGTCCTTCAAGGAATACTTGCGTGGTGATCCGCGAGGGCAGCGCTATGTTTTCGATATTTGGGGCGGGATCCACTTCTTCAATCGTTGGGGTCGGGTCTGCCGACGATTTCCGGCCACCACGCTAAAAGTACGTTACGAGGAACTGCAAACCTCACCGCAAACAGTGCTCGCCGCTATTTTTGAACACTTCGATATTGTCATTTCGCCACACCATCTCGCACCGGCAATTGCCAGCGGTAGCAAAAAAAACATGGCGGACGTGGCGCTCGCCGCGGCGCCGGAAGAACGCGTGGTGCGGGCCGACGCGCGGCCGCCGACAGAATGGTTCGACGCCGAAGACAGAGATTACTTTGACCGCGTTCTAGCGCGCTGCCTAGACGATGATCACGGTTACGATTGGCAGTGGCCGGCGCTCTAAGTGCAGTTTATTGGGTGGATTTCATCATTATTCGGCGCACGATATTATGAAAGACCTGCCCCTTGCCGGGATCGAATTGGGTTTCACTGTTGGCAGTGATTCCAGAAATCTCGCTCAGCAAGGTTTTTTTAACGCATCGATCGCTGTGCTCTGTGATGATCGAGCAGAAGCTGACTGCTGATCACCACCTGTTCCTGAATTTTCAGAAACTCCTCGCAAGAAAAACCGCCGGCTCGCGCAGAGAGATGGCGCGGGATAGAACTCATGCCCACATCGTGCATCAAGGCGGCGGCGTTGAGTTGTTCAGCCAGTTCCACCACTGGGCCATTACGCTTCTGCTGATGAATGCCGAGGTTATCGATAGGGATCGATAAATTACCCATCAACGCTAGGTCGTCCGGCACCTCGCGGGGCACACTCTGAGTGCTGATGACCGCGACGGTCTCATGGTCTCTTTTTTCGAGCCAGTCGAGCGCCGTTTGAAAAACTTCTTGAACAGGCAGTTCGTCGAGGTTGTTGAGTAAAGTCTCACCGACCCGGCAAATTTCGATACAAGGTAACTTAGGCGACAAGTTTTTCGCCGCTCAGTGAGTGCGCGACTAGCGCCGGGTTACTAGGTCTAGGTTGCGGGCGTGACTATCACGGACAGGCGCTTTTATGAGGTGGTACTGCGACGCATAAGGGGCGGCGGCTAAGCAAACCCGTGAACGGGCTTGCTGGGTGTCTCATGGGCTGGTCAGCGTTGGCGCCACCGCTAATGTGGACAGCAAGGCGCGCAGGGTATGAATGGGAACAGGTTTTGGCAGCACCTGGAGAATTCCCGCCTCGGCCAGCTTCGCCGGGGGTGGTAAATCGCCGACCCCGGTACAGAGCCAAATAGGCAGGCTGGGGTAACTTCCATGAATTGATGCGGCTAATTCGAGCCCCGTCATGTTTTGCATATTCAGGTCGGTCAGCACCGCGGCGTAGCGTTTAGGTGCGAGCGTAATAGCCGCCAGTGCCGATTTTCCGTCATTGAAAACCTCTGCGCTGTAGCCGTTATCCTGTATCAGTTTTTGCAAAAATCCGGCGATCCATGGTTCATCGTCCACCACCATCAAATGCCCACCAGCGACGGGCGACTCACTCGCCAACACTGCCGCCGCCGGCAGTGAGGCGTTCGCAGCCTCTTCGCAGGGCAAAAGAATCTCTATCAGCGTGCCCTGCTCAGCCTGGCTCGCGACCAAAATATGGCCTGCGTGGCGATGCGCGAGCGTACTCACCGTCGACAGCCCAAGACCTGTGCCAACCCCTGCCGCTTTGGTCGTAAAGAAGGGATCGAAAATGCGGCTCAATAGCGCCGGCGGAATGCCGCTGCCGGTATCCCGCACCGCCAACGACAGGTGTCGCCCAAGAACCTTGGCCTGACAAACGGCGCAAACGAGCTCGCGATTCTCTGCCACTGTCAGGCTGATCGTAATTTCGCCGGGAGAGGGCATGGCGTCCCGGCTATTGACCACCAGATTGACCACGATTTGGTGAACATCCGTGGGGTTGATCAACAACGCCGGACAACTCGCCGGCAACGCTAATGCCAACTCAATATGTGAGGGCATGACGGCCTTCAGCATCCCAAAGGCTTCTTCAATCACCGGCCGCGGATCGATCGATTGGATGTCAGTTTCGACGTTTGGCCGACTGAAAGTCAGCAGTTTCTGCACCAGTTCGCGACCACGTTCGCCAGCTGCCGTGATAGTTTCTAGGTGTTCGCTGGCATTCTTATCCAGCGCCACCGCTGGAATCTGTTTGGCAAGCCACGCGTAACCCAGCATGCTGGCCAGGATATTATTGAAGTCGTGCGCAATCCCGCCGGCCAGTTGGCCGAGTGCGTCCATCTTTTGAGACTGCTGGAGTTGCGCGAGCGCCTGCTGGCGTTGGGTCTCGGCCAAGTATCGGTCAGTGACATCACGCACCAGTACGAGGGTTAGATTGTCACCGTAGGGCACCATCCGGAACTCCCGATTCCGCTCACCCAAGCGTGGGTGCGAAATTTGAAACTCCCCTTGCAACAAACGCCCGGTCGCAAGTACTTGTTCTTGCGCCGGCCGCAACCGCGCCACCACCTCGGGCGAGAGCAGTTCCGCCAAGTTACGCCCCACCACGCGCGTGGTGGGTAGGCCCCAGTCCTTGGGTTGTGCGGCGTGCAGATCGACTACATTCCCCGCCGAATCGCTGACGCATAACAGATCAGGTAGCGCCCCCAGCAGCGCACGCTGACGCATTTCAGCGCCTGCCAAAGCCAATTCCACCGCCTTCTTTTGCTGGATATCCAGATGGATGCCGCCGAGTTCCACCGGCCGACCGGCGAGGTCTCGGCGAGTCACCACACCCCGATCGAGCACCCACACAAAACTCCCATCTTTACGGCGCAGCCGGTACTCGTCGCTCCAGTGAGTCACCTCGCCATCGCGCACCCGCTGAGTTTCATGCAGCATCCGAGGGGCGTCCTCAGGGTGGACCAAAGACTGCCAGACGGCCTCGTCGAGGCGAAATTCTTCAAGTTCATAGCCCAACATAGACCACCAGCGGTGGTCAACCGTGACCAGGCGACGCTCGAGGTCCCAAACAAAAGTGGCCACCTCGGCACTGTCTAACAAGCGCTCCGTGCGGGCACGGTTGTCTTCCAGCGCCAGCTCACTTTCCTTGATGCGCTGCTCCGTGATGTTGTCGAGCGTTAAGATGGCGTGCGGCTGAGCTGTCTGGTTGAACACGCGCCGTAGTTCAGCCCGAAATTGCCCAATGCCACGCCCCGTTTCAAGCGCAATCTCAAAACGCAAATGGCTCTGTTCAGCAATTTTCTGCGGCCAGTCGGTTGCGCTGATATCCGCGGGGAGCAACCGGTTAAGGTCCTGCAACGATTGGTGCTGGGCTAGTTGTTGGAGCGCCGGATTGCCGCTCAACAACTGTCCATCCAGCTCGTAGAGGCCAACCGTTAGGGTGTAATCGGCGGCAAAGGCCAGCATTTCTTCCGCTTCCGGTGCCGCTTTCGCCTCGATGAGCAACACATTGCGCTCGTCTACCAACGTTAAATGATGATAGCTGTGACTGAATCGCCGAGTGTTCTCCCCCACCTCTAACGTCACCCACTCTCTGATTTTTTCGCCTCCCATGACCCGCCGCAAGTGGTTGTTCACGAGCGCGTAAATCGCGTCGGACTGGGTGCTGGCCACATCCCGGCGCTGCAGGTCGGCGACGCTAGCGGCACGCCAGATTTCCAACCCCCTGACGTTGGCCCACAGGCATTGGCAGTGTTCGGCATCAAATACCCACACCGGGGTATCGAGAAGATTGCATAGCTGCAGTCGTGCATCGAGGTCATCGAGCACCCGCCGTTGCACGGGGTTGTCGCGCTGATAGCGCGGCGCATTGCGCCAGTTGAACGCCCCAGACAGATTGTTTTCCGGCGGCTTAGTCAACCTGGTGGACCCTTATCGGGTCACTGTGCGCTGTCCACGACGACGCCCTAAGCGGCGGCATGGCGGCTCAGTTTGAAATTCCAGCCATCATGACAAACCCAACGCATGCAGGTTGCTTCCTAAATCTTGTGGCGGGGGGCGCCTGCGCCTCGAAAGACGCACCGGACAGGCAGACTATAGCTGGAATTTTGTTTTCTGCTCAACGCTGTTCGGAGCCCCTCGCATGGGGCTCCGCCGAAGTACCTGCAGGTAAGTTCGACCCACGACGAAAAAAATGCAGCCACCGGTCGCCTCTCCAAAAAAAGGGGGCCCGCCAAGGCTTCGCGACCCGGCACTACCGCGCGCGTACGGGGGTTTCAGTCAGGTTGCTCACCATCCGTCGACGCTCAACCACCGCACCGGCACGCGGCCTATCAGCGCGTTACCCCCGGCGTAAATCCCTGCAGGCTCCCCCCACCCAGTGGCATGTCGCGCCGCAGTTCAAGCTGATGCCTTAATGGATCATACGGGCCCTCGATTTTGTGAGGATGGAAGCGTAGCCTTCGCAGGAAGGGCGGCTTGATTAGACACCCATAACTATTTTCGGCTTGACGTAAGCCCCGCGCGCGGGCCCCAAGATCAAGAACCCGCGAGCAAGAGCCACTAAGGCATCTTCCACCCTAAACTTAGAGTTCCACACGCATGAAAAATCTGTTTCTCATAGCTGGCCTCACCCTGAGCGCGATCACCTCGCTACCCGTGTCCGCTTGGGAGCCGCCGCGGGTACGCGCCAGGGAAGCGCTAGCCACGCCCGCCGTGGTGGTGGCGCCGGTTGCTCATGTTGCCCCAGTAGTGGTGGTTGCGCCGGCAGTCGGAGTGGTGGTCGCGCCCGCGGCCAAAGTGTACGTCGCGCCGGTAGCAGCGGGGGTGTATGTCGCACCACGCGTGGGTGAAACAACCGTCACCACCGTCAATGGGGGTTCGGCGACGCGCACCTATGATTCGGCCACGGTAACCACGGCTAATGGCGGCACCGCCACCCGCAGCGATGGCAGCGCAAGCGCGACGACCGCCAATGGCGGCACGTATAACCGCAGCGATGGCAGCGCAAGCGCAACGACCGCTAATGGCGGCACCTATAATCGCAGCGATGGCAGCGCAACCGCGACGACCGCCAATGGCACCACGGCCACTCGCGGCGGCGGCTCGGCGTCTGTGGAAGGTGCCAACGGTGGCTCGGCAAGTCGCGGTGGTGGCACCGCAACGGCCACCAGCGCCAGCGGGAAAACCAGAACCCGTAGTCGGTAATTCGCCTAGAGTGGTCTGCAGGCAGACCACTCTCAATTGTCCGTAAATTGTCTGAGTACAGACAGAGGCTCAGTGACTCGCCCGCGCGCTACCACGTTCTGCACGACCGACGTTGTTGTTCCAAAAGCTCGATAAAAACTGCGTCGAACCTACTAGGCGTCCCCGCACCAAGCGTGGGTTGAGACCACATCGAGCACCAGCCGACGGTGTTTGCCCGTAATCGTGGTATGTACCACGGCGGTCTGCCGACCCCGATGGACAATGCGTGACACCGCGCGGAGCACCCGCCCCTCACCCGGACTCACAAAACACGCGGACAGGCCAGACACCCGCCACCGCGCCGGCAGGGCCGCGTTCGCAGTAGTGATCGCAAGCCCAACTTGTAGCCCGCCCTGCATATGGCCAACGCGGTTGCCAAGGTGGGGGCCATTCATCACACGGCAGATAGCGCCACTGACGGTTGGCGCCGGATTGTGCGGCAACAAAGACTCCATGAAACTGCGTGCTGGGCCAGCCTCCGCAATCGCGGCATCGATGCGCGCCAGCAATCCGCGTTCTTCACGGGTTAGCGCGGTCAGGGGCAACGGATGGCTACGCGCATGATCGGCATTGGCCACGGCGTGCATGGTGACCCCGGGTGGGGGCGCGAGCACCATGAAAGCGCCGGTCGCGAAGAGCACTGGCCGGCCACCCGCCTGCACGGTGGCGCGGGCCAGGCCTTGTTGCCCATGCACGTCCTGCAAAAAACCTTCAAAGACACCCACGCCTTCAAGCGGGCCTATCAAAGGCGCGCCGGTCAATTGCAACTGGAGACTGACCGTCGCCAGTCGCTGCGCAGGGTTGAGATTTGCTCGCACCACGCTGGCCAGTGCCACATCGGCGATCAGACTGACCACGCTGAGAGGGTACTGGCCATCCGCGCCTTCGCAATGCGGCCCGGCGTCGAGAACCACACGGCTGCGCGACGCTAGAGTCTCCGCAAACTGCACGCCCAGAAAATTACCGATGAAATGAAAACCCGGCGTGCGGTTGAGAGCCAGTGCGGTCAGCGCGCGGCGACGGATATCGGTCATAAAAGGGCCTCGCACGAAATGACTGAGATCCCGGATTATAGAAACACCACGCAGACCGAGCGAGCAGTCACGAGCCGGCGGCGGGAAACCTCACCCACTGCTGCGCGTCACTCGCGGGCATGGGGGACTGTACAACCCGCCGGCCGCCGGTTGTTTAAGGCGTTCCTAGGAATAGGTAGAAACTATCCGAACCGGTGTCGGAACGTCCGTAGCCGAGGAACACGGGCCCAAGTGGTGTTTCGCCACCCAGATACAGCGACCCTGAATTGGTCCAGCCTTCGATCTGAGTTTCGGAATAAGGCGTGCCAATTCTGGCGGCTTCCAGCGACGCGCCGAGACGGATATCGCCACGCAGGCCCATCGGCAAGCGGCCAATGATTCTCTCCATTCGCAAGCCGCCATAGCTAATGTGATCGCCGATCAGTTCGTTTTGCGCGAAACCGGCCAGATTGTTCAAGCCACCCAGAGCACCAACATCGTAGGCGGGCAGCGTGCCGGAGAGCGATGATTGATAGCGTAGCCGCAGATTAAAGACGTAATCCCCGAACGAATGCACACCAATCGCCTCGGCAATTATTTTGCTGTAGCCCTCGCCCGGTGAATTGAAATAGCTCGCACTCGAAGACCAGCCATGGGTCGGAAAATACAGGCGATCGAGTTGATCAAAATCGACGATGACATACGTCCCCCCAAACGCTTGATGGATGGTTTCCGGCAGTGCTGCTGAGGGCACCCCGGTACCAAGGTCTTCTGCTAACCAAGTCTGCCGCCAGCCGCCACGGACTTGCCCTAACAGGCCAACATTGACCCCAAGACCTAGCGCCGCAACGCCCCGCGCAACATCGTAGTTCGCGATGTTCTCGTTGTTCTGGTAGACCCCAGAAGCACTGGAACCATAAAACAATAACGTGTCGACGAAATAGCGCTGGGTCGCCTCCAGCGGCTGATAGAACTCGGCCACGATCGAGTTAGTTTGGCCCACTTGGCCGGCAACGATGAGTTCGGCGCCGAGGCTGTTAATCCAAGTCTTGTCGTAGGCGGCGCGCAGGGTAAATGATGTGTCCTGCTGAAAATCGGAGTTCAAGCTCACACCCAGACGCAGATAGTCCGGGCCCCAAGGTTTCTCCACCGGCAGCACGCGCAAAATTCGGCGATCGCGCAGCGTCAACAACGAATAGTCCACCGTCTCGTACCAGCCGTCCCCGTAGGCTCGCAACAGGCCCCGGGTGAGGCGACTTTCGTTGAGCACCTCGCCGGGTTGCACGTCCAGATGGCGCGCGAGGGCCACCGGGTTGACCGTTTTCATCTCGGCAATCTGAATTTCATCGATAGGTAGAGGTTCCTGGTGCGCGTATGCTATTTTTTTGACCCATTGACTGTAATCGGCTGCGCTCACTGACAGGGCTTTCAGACGTTCGGCCACCGCCTCAGCAGCAGCATGGCCCCGGTCTGCGGTCTCCGCGCTCTTGTTGAAATCACCGGCCGTTATGCCGTCTAGATTAGGCGCGATATAAATATCAGTGGGCTTGAGTAATGCCAGTGAGCGGGTGACATTTTGTTCGGTCAGAATGTTGACCATCTGCACGGACACGGTGAGCAAAGAGCCGACGTCGTCGGCGTTCATTAGCGGCGATCCCACATTCACCGCAATGACCACATCGGCCTGGCAACGCGTGCGGGCCTCCTCAATGGGCATGTTGTCGACCAGTCCGCCATCGACCAATTTGTGTCCCTGATGGTCGATAGGTGCCATCAAACCCGGCACCGACATGCTGGCGCGCATGGCTTTGGTCAGACTACCCTCACGAAAAATCACCTTCTTACCGTTACCAATGTCGGTCGCGATAATCGACAAGGGGAGAGGCAGTTTTTCAATGTCGCGTTCCCCCAAATCGGCGTGCACCAGCCGGTTAAAGAACAATTTGATCTTTTCCCCCGCAACCACGCCCCCCTGATAGGCGACGCCTTTGTCGGTGATCCCCATTTCCGATCCGGGCATAAAACGCGTTGAAATCGCCTTGTTGCGGTAACTGATCTCTGAATAAGGCGGGTTGTCCTGAAACAAGTCGTCCCAATCTGCCTTGCCCAATTCCGTGCGCATTTCGGCCGGCGTGAGCCCAGCGGCGAACACCCCGGAGATCAACGCCCCCATGCTGGTGCCGGCCACACAATCCAAGGGCACGCGCAGTTTTTCCAGCACTTCCAGCACGCCGATGTGCGCCGCCCCACGGGCACCACCACCGCCCAACACCAAACCGACGCGCGGGCGCGGTGTTTCGGCGGCCAGCGCTGGCACCCCGACGATCAGCAACCCCAAAAGCGTGAAAGTAAGCCGCGTAGAACGAGTTTTTATAGTCCGGTCGCGTATCATTTTTAGGGCTGTCCTTGGTCGAGCTGTGCCCGAATCGATCTAATTTGGTGGGTCGTTGGGATGATGTGAAAAAACTGCTGCAAGGCCCGAGCACCCGCGCGGAGCTGCGTACTAAGCCAATGCCTCGGTGGCTATACGGGGCGCGGTGGTGCCCGGCTGTTGCACAGGCGCAGCGATGAGGTCTCCGCAGCCGCAGCTGGGCGAGAACGTTTGTGCTGCCTGCAGACAATAGCTTAGGCGGTTACTAGGGTCGGGTTACTGGGTCTTAGCGGGCTCGTATGCAGCCCATCGCCACCTCATTTCCCGCTAGTGCCCAGGCACCATTAAAACGGTTTTATCGCCACCTTCAACACCCCGTCCCGCTGATGGGCAAACAGCTCATAAGCCGATTGGATATCCTCCAGCTTGAAGTGATGCGTGACCAACGCGCTGAGATCCACGCGCCCAGAGGCCACCACGTTTAGCAGCCTGCGCATGCGCTCCTTACCCCCGGGACATAGCGCCGTGACGATGCGGTGATCGCCAAGCCCCGCCGCAAATGCCGACAGCGGGATCGTGAGGTCGCTGGAATACACGCCAAGGCTGGACAGCGTGCCGCCCGGCTTCAACACGCGCAGCGCCGCTTCAAACGTGCCTTGAGTACCCAGCGCTTCGATAGAGGCATCCACGCCCCGACCGCCCGTGAGTTTCATCACCTCATCCACCACATCGCAGTGCTTAAAATTAAGGGTGACGTCAGCACCCATCATCCGGGAGATGCCAAGGCGGTGGTCGTTGCCATCCACGGTGATGATGGTGGTGGCGCCCATCAGGCGGGCGCCAGCCGTCGCGCAGAGCCCGATGGGGCCTTGGGCGAAAATCACCACGGTGTCGCCAATTTTTATATTGGCGTTCTCCGCTCCTTTAAAACCGGTGGACATGATGTCCGGGCACATCAGCACCTGTTCGTCCGTGAGGCCCTCGGGAATTGGGGCCAGATTGGCTTGCGCATCGGGCACCAGTACGTACTCGGCCTGCGCACCATCGATCAGGTTGCCAAAACGCCAACCGGCCGTCGCACGGTAACCATGATGGCCACACATTCCGGCCGCAATAAGATAGCTGCCATCCTGCGACGGCGCGCCATCCTGACAGGCATAAGACGTAAAGCTCGGGCAAATGGCGCCGGCAATCACCCGCTGACCTTCCGTATAACCCACCACCGCGCTGCCCAATTGCTGAATCACACCTACCGGCTCGTGACCTACCGTGAGCCCCTTGGCCACTGGATATTCGCCTTTGAGAATGTGCACGTCGGTGCCACAGATGGTGGTGGTAGTCACGCGAATCAGCGCATCGTTCGGCCCGACCTCGGGTATGCGTTTGTCGGCAATCTCAATGCGACCGGGTTCAACAAAAATGGCGGCTTTCATCATGACTGACATCGGGCTCTCCTAAGATTGAGGTTCACGATCCGGCAGGCCGGGACTCACCTGGCACTGTGCGAGCGTACTCCTCGTTGCAGTGCTTGATAAGCGACCGGCAGCCGTCGGGATGCGGCGGCAGAACGGGTGGGCGCAAGCGCGTAGACTACCGTCAAATGCACGGCTTCTGCCTGCGCCTACCACGGCACACGACCTCAAGCGGCGCGCTACCCGGATGACCTGGATTTGGTTCCAGCTAGCACTGGCGCTGTGTCGACCTGGGACGACCGAAGTCGTGCGCCGCCTGCGCGCCTCGGGCCGTCGACTACCGCTCGACTGGCGCGTTGTGGTTTTGGGCGCAGTGCCTGACTATCCCCACGGTTTAGGCTTCCTGGGAGACTTGCGCCCATTGTCAGTGGTCACGGCCAGCGTCGACATCGGTGCCGCGGCGCACACGGCCGACCAAAATCCGAGGAAAATAATGGCTTTTTTGGCGGAAGCCGTCGTTGACTTGGCAGCTAGAACAACTGCGAGGTCGGAGTCGCCTGCACGATGACAGTGCGTTAGGATTGCGCCAGCCGCGCGACCAGATTTTCTCCCTCCTCATCAACCGGAGCCTTTATGTCTTCCAAGCTCTACCCAGACGCTCAGCACGCCCTAGCGGGACTGACCGCCGATGGGATCACCGTCATGTCCGGCGGATTCGGACTGTGCGGCATCCCCGAAAACCTCATCACGGCGTTACGCGATTCGGGCGCCAAAAATCTCACCATCATCGGCAACAATGTGGGCTGCGACGAGCATGGCATGTGGCTGGTGTTGGCTAACAACCAAATCCGCAAGGTGCTGGCCAGCTATGTGGGCGAAAACAAAATCCTCGAGAGCCGTTACATGAACGGCGAAATTGAGATTGAGTTCAATCCACAGGGCACCCTGGCCGAACGCATTCGGGCGGGCGGTGCGGGCATTCCCGCTTTTTTCACCCGCACGGGCTATGGCACGGCGGTCGCTGAAGGCAAAGAAACTCGGCAGTTCAATGGCGAATGGCATGTCATGGAAACGGGTCTCACCGCAGATATCGCGCTAATCAAAGCCTGGAGGGGCGACGCTGCCGGTAACCTTGTTTATCGCAAAACAGCGCGCAATTTCAATCCGATGATGGCCACTGCGGGTCGCGTGACGGTCGCGGAAGTGGAAGAACTGGTGCCGGTGGGCAGTTTTGATCCTGACCACATCCATACCCCGGGCATTTTTGTGCAACGCCTGTTCGTTGGGCAGAACTATACCAAGCACATTGAGCGCCGCACGACGCGTGCGCGGGAGAACCACTAATGGCCTGGACACGCGAACAAATGGCGGCCCGCGCCGCCCGCGAACTACGCGACGGATTTTATGTGAACTTGGGTATTGGCATCCCTACCTTGGTTGCCAACGTCATCCCTGAAGGAATGACCGTGACCCTGCAAAGCGAGAACGGCATGCTCGGCATGGGACCCTTCCCCTACGCGGGCGAAGAAGACGCGGACCTCATCAACGCCGGCAAGCAGACCATCACCGAACTGCCACAAACCAGCTATTTTTCGAGCGCCGACAGCTTTGCCATGATCCGCGGCGGCCATATCAATCTGTCCATCCTCGGCGGCATGCAGGTCTCGGAAAGCGGCGATTTGGCGAACTGGATGGTGCCCGGGAAAATGATCAAAGGCATGGGCGGCGCGATGGATTTGGTGGCGGGGGTAGGCCGCGTGGTCGTCGTGATGGACCACTGCGAAAAAAGCGGCGAGTCGAAATTTAAAGCCAGCTGCACGCTGCCGCTCACCGGCAAAGGCGTGGTGGACTTACTGGTCACCGATTTAGCGGTCTTTGAAATTGACCGCCGAGGGGGTGGCGCGCGGCTGATCGAACTGGCCGAGGGTGTCACGCTGGCTGACATCCAAGCCAAAACCGATGCCACTTTCGAGAACTGCCTCGGCTGAGGCCGCAGGCTGTGGTACGACGGGCGCAGACGCAGGCGCCCGCCAGTCCAACCCGCGCACCGTGCGGCAGCCGACGCCACACTAACGATGGCGACTGGCAGTGAGGCCTGGGGGACACCCAAGCGCTAGTCGCCAAAGCGTTCTGCTGAGCGCCACCACGAGGGCCCGGCGTTCAGCACGTGATCAACATCAACACGGAGGAGCTGGATCATGAAAGTCGGCATCATGCCTTTGTTTGGCGGTGACACCGCGCAGCCAGATTACATTGCGCGCATCGCTCGCGGCCTCGACGAGCGGGGTTTCCATTCCGTCTGGGCGGTGGATCACATCCTGCTGCCCACCACCTTTGAATCCCGCTACCCGTATGCCGAGGATGGTGCCTTCCCCGTCGACCCACGGGTGCAAGGTTTAGAGCCGTTCAATTTGCTGAGTTTCATGGCGGCGCATACGCGCAACATCCGCCTCGGCACCGGGGTGCTGGTGGTCCCGCAACGCAACCCCGGCCTCACCGCGAAGCAGGCGGCCGACTTGGATGTCCTGTCGGGCGGTCGTTTCGATTTTGGCATTGGCGTGGGTTGGCTGGCCGAAGAATTCACCGCGCTGGGCGAATCTTTCGAGCGGCGCGGCGCGCGCACCGACGACTACATCCGCCTGATGCAGGCTTTGTGGCAAGACGGCGTCTCCCAGTACGACGGCAAATTTCTATCGCTGCCACCCTGCACCCAATACCCATTGCCCGTGCAAAAGCCCCATCCGCCCCTGTATTTCGGTGGCGAAGGCGACGCCGCGCTGCGCCGGGTGGCGCGCTTCGGACACTGGTACGGGCTGGATATCCTCCCCGCCGAAGTCCCCGCCAAAATCCGCGAATTGGCGGAGCACTGCGCACGCGCCGGCCGTGAGGTGGCCGACGTCAAAATTGCCTTGTGTCCCTACGCCAAACCCTGCGATCGCGACACCTTGCGACGCTACGAAGACGCCGGTGTGGACCAGATCATCATGGCGGCATTTGTGCCCGGACAGGCCGCAATGGAACGTGCCATCGACCACATCGCAGCGGAATTGTT
>CAMAXW010000067.1 GCA_945862315.1 Klebsiella pneumoniae | reverse complement strand
TTCGAACCGCAAGGATCGTCAACCTAGCACTGTTATCTGGTTGCCGACGCGAGAGTGACTCGTGTCACACTACGCGCCCTGCCGAGCACCGACGCCGTGGCGTCCCGGAGACCTTTGGAACACGACAAAAATCTACGGCTACTGGTACTTGGTGCCATTGGGGTGGTCTACGGCGACATCGGCACTAGCCCCCTGTACGCCCTCAAAGAAACTTTCGCCGGCCATCACCCGCTGCCCGTGACCCCAGCCAATATTCTCGGGGTGCTGTCGCTGGTGTTCTGGGCCATCACGCTGTTGGTGTCGGTTAAATATGTGGGCCTCATGATGCGCGCCGACAACCGTGGTGAAGGCGGTAGTCTGGCCTTGCTGGCCCTCGTGATCCGCGCCACCCAAGGGTCAAAACTCACCTGGATAGTCTCGGTGCTGGGTATTTTTGCGGCGGCCTTGTTTTATGGCGACAGCATGATAACGCCGGCCATCTCCGTGCTCTCAGCCGTGGAGGGATTGCGGGTAGTGGCGCCGGCCGCCGGTCGTTTTGTCGTGCCCATTACAGTGGGTATCCTCGTTGGCTTATTTGCGGTGCAACGGCGTGGAACCGGCGCGGTGGGCCTGTGGTTTGGTCCGATCATGTGCCTCTGGTTCTTGGTGCTGGCGGTGCTGGGCATCAGCCATATTGTGAGCAACCCCGGGGTTATCTGGGCCATCAATCCGCTCTACGCGTGGCATTTTATCGCACTGCATCCTGGCGCAGGTTTTCTAGCGCTGGGCAGCGTGGTGCTGGCGGTTACCGGTGGCGAAGCCCTCTACACCGACATGGGACACTTTGGTCCCGCCCCTATCCGCGTGGCGTGGTTTTCGCTGGTATTTCCCGCCTTGCTACTCAACTACTGGGGCCAAGGCGCCATGCTGCTCGCCGATCCCACCACCGCCCATAATCCGTTTTTCCTGATGGCGCCCGACTGGGCGCAAGCGCCACTCGTGTTGCTGGCCACCGCCGCGACGATCATCGCTTCGCAGGCGGTTATCTCGGGGGCATTTTCGGTCGCCCGCCAGGCCGTACAACTCGGCTACCTGCCACGCATGGCGGTCATTCACACCTCGGGTCGTCAAGAGGGTCAGATTTATGTACCGCTGACCAACTGGACGCTCTGCGCTGGCGTGGTGGCGCTAGTGGTGGGTTTCCGATCGTCCAGCAATTTAGCCGCCGCGTACGGCATCGCCGTCACGGCCACCATGATGATCGACACCATCCTCATTGCCCTACTCATGTATTACCAGTGGCGCTGGCGGCTGGCGAGCGTGCTGGTGGTTGCCGGCACCTTCTTTTTGTTCGATGGCGCTTTCTTGGCCGCCAACATCCTCAAAATTCCGCAGGGTGGCTGGTTCCCGCTACTGGTGGGGCTGATATCTTTTACGGTGCTGACCACCTGGAAGCGCGGCCGCCAGCTCGTCAGCGCGGCACAGGCCGCACTGTCCATCAGCCTGCCAGATTTTCTGGGGTTGCTGGATAGCGACATCCACCGCGTACGTGGCACGGCGGTCTTTATGACCGGTAATTCGGAGGGCGTGCCTTCCGCCCTGTTGCACAACCTCAAACACAATCAGGTGTTGCATCAGCGGGTATTTTTGCTGACCGTGGTCACGGCAGAAACACCGCTCGTCGAACCTAGCCAACGCACCGAGTACACCGATCTAGGTAATGGCTTCTACCGGTTGATCGTGCGTTTTGGTTTCATGGAACACCCGGATATTCCGGAGGCGCTGGGCACCTGTGCCAGCTTTGGCCACGCCTTCGAAATGATGGAAACCACTTTCTTCCTCAGCCGCGACAACATTGTGCCCACCTTAATGCCGGGCATGGCGCTGTGGCGAGAACGGCTGTTTGCGCTGCTCAGTCGCAATGCCACGCCCGCGCATGAGTTCTTCCGCATCCCCACTAACCGGGTGGTAGAACTGGGTACGCTGCTGGAAATCTAACCGCGGCCGGGTGCTCGACCTAATCCTTGTAGGGCTCCACCGAGATCGCAGTCATCGTGTAACCGGCATGCGCTGTGTCGGTCGCGATGGCGCCGGCGGTCAAGGTACCTTCCACCATCACCGTATCGAAAGCTTCTTTGATGTGCGCGCCAAACGGGGCATTCACCAGCACTATCTGATTGGAAGGCGGTGGCGGTACATGGATGCACGCCCCGTAGTAGGGCACGAGGATGAAAGACTTCGCGGTTTTCGTATCCGTCTCCAGCGGAATGGCAAAGCCGGGCAAGCGCACCCGTTGCCCGGTGAAACTTTTAACCACCGGTGCGTCTTCCCACAATTTTTTGAGCTTCTCCATCGCAATTTTTGCCCGGGGATCGCCGTCGGAGAGATTGCTGATGTCGAGATCACCGAGCACGGCGTCGGGTTGGTAGTCGGCCGGCACTAGGTCGTCCCATGACAGTTCAGGGATTTCGCTCGCCGCCAGCTGGCCGCAGGCAAGGCATAAGAGTGCGCAGAAAAACGCACGAAGGATCCGATAGCGCATGATAAACACCTTAAATTCGCAGGGTGAGCCCGTCGGCCAGCGACAGGCGATAGACTCGGAATGCAGGCAGCGCGCCCCCCATCACACCGGCGGTGAGCACCCACATCAGCATTTCCAGTTCGCGCACCGATGGTGGCCAACTCGCAATGGTGAGTCCCGTTTGCCCGCCTAGCACCGGCAAAGCCAGCCACAGCACCGCTTGCAACAAAACGAACCCGGCCAAGACACCACATAAACTGAGCAGCAGTGCTTCGCCGATCAGCATAGAGAAGATCTGCCAAGGGTGGGCACCCAGTGCGCGCAGGATTGCCATTTCGCGACGGCGTTCGTTGAGCCCGGTGATGAGTGCCGTCAACATCACCATCAAGCCACACCCCACGGCCAGCCCAGAGATGGCGAGCAAGGTTTGCTCGCCGATGCTCAGCAGGTCCCATAGTTGCTGCAGGGTAAGTCCCGGCAGGATCGCCAACAACGGCTCGTCGCGATAGTCGTTGATGGCCCGCTGCACATTGAACACGCTCAGTTTCGATTTAAGCCCTATCAGCACCGCGGTAACCGACTTTGGTACGAGCTTGAGCGCCAGCACCTGCTCGGCGCTCAGCGTGTGCCCTGGCAGCGGCGCGCCAGCAACCCAATCGACATGGACTGCCTCGATGCCTTCCAAACTGACGTGCACGGTGCGATCGACCGGCGTACCCGTGGGCGCCAAAATGCCCACCACGGTGAATGGCTTGTCCGCGTGCTCCCTGAAACTGACCTTCCCGGCACCGTGTGACAAGATGATGCGGTCACCGACACGGTAGTTCAGCCTCGCTGCGGCCTCGGCCCCCAGCACGGTATCGAATAAAGCGCCGAACGCGACCCCGTTGGCAAAAGCGAGTTGGCGCTGTGCACCGTAGCGGTAGTGCTCAAAATAAGCTGCGCTGGTGCCCAGCACGCGATAGCCGCGATGACTATCCCCGAGCGACAGCGGCACCTGCCAAGCCACGTCCGGCCAGCTGGCTAGCGCCTGCACGGTGCGCCACTGGATGTTGTTCGTCGCATCCCCAATGCGGAACACGCTATAGAGCAGTAAATTAACGGGACCGCCCCGCGCGCCGACGATGAGGTCGGTGCCTGTCAGCGTCTGCGAAAAACTCGCCCGCGCCTGCGTCCGCAACCGTTCAACCCCCAGCAGCAAAGCCACGCCGATTGCGATCGACAAAACGACGAGCGCCGCCGTGAGGCGACGGTTCCAGACACTTTTGGCCGCCAGCCGCAATAGGTTCATGCCACCACCTGATTGATCCCGGTGAGTTCCACACTGCGATCGAAGCGTGATGCCATCGCCCGGTCGTGGCTAACCAAGAGCAGCGCACTGCCGGTGTGTGCACACTGCGCTAACAGCAACGTCAGGAATTCGTCGCGCAGGGCACTATCAAACGCCGAAGTGGGTTCGTCTGCCACTACCAGCGCAGGACTACCGATCAAGGCGCGGGCTGCGGCTACTCGCTGCTGCTGCCCGACCGATAGCTGCGCTGCGGCCCTCCGCGCGAGCGTTGCATCGCCTAGGCCTAGTTCGCCGAGGAGTCTGCGGGCCGCCTGCGCCACGCCCTCGCCACCCGCCCGCACGGCGCGGCGGCGCGCGGCAGAAAACTGACAGCCCAGCATCACATTCTCCAATGCCGAGAGGTAGGGAACTAAATTGAATAACTGAAAGATGATCCCGAGATGGTCGGCCCGCAGACGATCACGCGCGCTGCTCCGCAGCGCCGCCAATTCGTGTCCCAGTAAACTTGCCGAGCCCTCGCTCGCCGTGGCGATGCCACTCAAAACCGACAGGAAACTGGTTTTACCAGAACCACTAGGGCCGGCGAGAAACACTCGCTCCCCGGCCGCCAGATCAAATTTTGGGACGTCCAGTACTAACGGCCCTGTAGGCTGCCAGCGGAACCGTAGCCCACGCGCGCTGAAGACGGGGGCCACGGCCTGCGGCAAGGTCAAAACGCATAATCCGGGCTGCCGCCAGACAGTTTCTGTGCCCGCACGCCGGCCGGGCTCTGGCTCTCCACCGCGAGCTCAGTCAGCGTGGGGAACAGCGTAAAAATGCCAGTCTTAAAGCCGCGCAATTCCGCTGGCTGCACGCAGCGGAAAGAATAACTGGCGACAAAGTCCATGTGCACCGAACCGGGTTCGGGCTTCTCGGCGCGGAAGTCGACTTTTTCGACGCTGCATTGCGCTGCCGGCGTGAGTACCAGCACCGCCGCGGCATCCCGCATTTTGGTGCCAGCCGCCACCACGGCGGCCTCGTCCGCCGCGCTGGCGGGGGCGTGCTCAAAGCCCAGCAGGTCCATCCCGGGCAAATCAAAATCGGCTCTTAGCGCTTGGCCTTCTAAGGCAACCTGCAGGTGTGCAATGCCGTGTTCATGGGCAGGCTCGGCCCGCAAGCTGGCGGTGATCGTCAGTGTCAGAAGACAGGCCAGCGTAGGAATATGCTTTTTCATCAGAACCTCTTGCTACTTGAAAATGTGGCTGCATTGCTCGGTAACTGACATAAGGATCGTTCCGAAATGAAACTATATAACATCTCAAGAAAAAAAGGCTACCGTCCAAGGACCTCCCACAACCCTGGGCGGGACAAACCACGCACGCCCCACCGGCGGAGCTGACCGGGCTCTCGCTAATACCCCGCCGTAGCGTAAGGCGACTGACCTGCGCGCAGGTACACCAGCAAATTGCGGCGATAGCTGCAGACCTGCGTGCCGTCCACCAGGTGACCCCGGGTATCGACCGTCAACACCCCTTCGTGGGGACGAGACTTCGATGTTCGAGCTGCAACGATGGTGGATTCGGCTTGGAGGGTATCGCCTTCGAAAACCGCGCCGAGCTGGATATCGGTCCAACCCAGATTGGCCGACACGCGGCCAAACGTGCGGGTAGTGAGCGCGGTCACCGCACCCAGCAGCAGCGTTTCGGGCACCCGCAGACGCCCGTTCTGCTGCGCACTCACCCACGGTGCATCGTGGAACTGCGGGGAAAAATCGAAGGCGCGGCGGGCGCTGCGCACGAGATCCTCCCGATAAAATGTCCGCCGTGGCGCATGCACAAACGTCTCACCAGGCTGGGCGTCTTCGAAGAACAGACCAAACTGTTCGACCAGCAGCCCGTCATCATCGCGATGACTGGCAAACCGCGGCTCGTGCACCGCCGTGCCTAACGCGCTCGGCGCCACCGCACACCAGCCCGCTTGGGTAAAAATCTCGACCTCTAACACCAGCGTGGCGAAACGCTCGGGCGCGGGCAATAAAGTGCCGTCGGCATGGCGATCTTTCAGGCCCACCAGCCGCAGGGTGAGAATGCCGGTATCGGGCGTAAGGCCCGGCCGCAGCGCCAGCACCTCGCTCTCGGCGTAAATGGTATCGCCAGCGAAAACCGGTGCAGTAAGGGCGATTTCGGCGAAACCGAGGATGTCCCGCCGCGCGCCCAGCGTCTTGCTCGCCATACCCACCAGCCGCTGCACGGTGAGCGTGCTCACCATCAGCGGCCGCTGCCACGCGGATTGTGCCGCGTAGCGGGCATCAAAATGGATCATTGCGCCGTTGTAGCTGTCCAGCGTCTCCTCAGCGTTGTCCTGCTGGGAGAGGGTCACGCCGGGGCGATGCGCAAAGCGCTGACCCACCGCAAAATCTGCAAAAAACCAGCCGAAATGCTCCCGATAACGCTGCTCGCCCAGGCGATAAAAAGTATGGCCCAACATGATTTTAGGCCACCGGATGGCGTTTGATATATTGACGCGCGATGATCAAGCGCTGCATTTCATTGGTGCCTTCACCGATGCAGGTCAGCGGCGAATCACGATAAAAACGCTCGATATCGTATTCTTTGGAATACCCGTAACCGCCGTGGATCCGCATCGCCTCGGTGCTGTTTTCCAGCGCCGCTTCGGAGGCAAAAAACTTGGCCATGCCGGCTTCCATGTCACAGCGTTCACCGCGATCAAAAGCCATTGCAGCGTCTAGCGTGAGCAGCCGCGCGGCCCGCGCACGGGTGGCCATCTCGCCCAGTTTTAACTGGATGGCCTGATGCTCGCAGATGGGTTTGCCGAAAGTTTTGCGGACCTGCGCGTAATCCGACGCCAGGCGGAGCGCACCTTCCGCCAGCCCTACGCCGCGCGCCGCCACGTTAATACGGCCCAGTTCCAAACCGCCGGTGGCGTGAAAAAACCCCTGCCCTTCTTCCCCGCCAATCAGATGTTCTTTGCCCAGTTTGTAGTTGTCGAAAACCAGTTCGGCGGAATCGATGCATTTATAACCCAGCTTCTCCATGCGCCGGCCCACCGAAAACCCGCTGTGCTTGGGCGCAATGAACAGACTCATGCCCTTATAGCGCGGCTGCGCGCTGGCATCGGTTTTGACCAGCAGCGCCACGGCCGAACCTTCGATACCGTTGGAGATCCAGGTCTTGGTGCCGTTGATCACATACTCGCTGCCGTTCCACTTCGCCTGGGTCCGAATGGCCTGCAAATCCGTGCCTGCATCGGGTTCGGTCAGGGCCAGCGCACCGCGAATTTCCCCGCTCGCAAATTTAGGGAGCCATTCTTCCTTCTGCTGCTGCGTGCCAAATTTCTCCACCGCCAGCGCCATGATGAGATGCGAGTTAAAAATGCCGGTGATCGACATCCACACGCTAGAGACAATCATCACCAACTTGGCATAGGTCGTCGCGGGCAGGCCCAGACCACCGTAAGCCGGCGAGATGGTGGCACCAAACAGCCCCATCTCTTTCATTTGTTCCACGATGTGTAGGGGATAGCGATCGGCGTGGTCGTATTCCTTCACGATGGGTTTGAGCTCACGCGCCGTCCAGCGCTCGATGGTATCGAGCAGAATGGCTTCGTCTTGCTGCGTGAAATGTTCGTTCAATTGCGTCATCAGTTAATTCCTTAGCTTGCACCGCGGCTCGCGGTATCAGTCGATAGTAACCACCAGTTTACCCAGGGCCCGCCGCTCGGCGAGTGCGCTGATGGCGCGTCCCGCGTCGGCCAGTGGGTATTGCTCCGAGACATGTGGACGAATTTTACCTTGGGTGTAGAGGTCGAGAAGTTCTTCGTTATTCCGTTGATTAGCGACCGGATCGCGATCGGTAAACGCGCCCCAGAACACGCCCACAATTTGGCAGCCCTTGAGTAACGGCAAATTGAGCGGCAGGCGTGGAATACCCGCCGGAAAGCCGACGATGAGAAAGCGGCCTTCCCAAGCAATGGCGCGCAGCGCAGCTTCCGCATAGTCGCCGCCCACGGCATCATAAATGACGTTCGCGCCCTGCTTCCCGCAAACCCCTTTGAATAATTCGGCCAACGCTTTGGTGCCCTCTTTATCAAACGGGCCCTGCGGATAAACCACGCCATCTACCGCCCCATGCGCTTTAGCCAGCGCTAACTTTTCTTCACTGGACACCGCGGCAATCACCCGCGCGCCCACCGCAACGCCCAGTTGCACCGCGGCCAAGCCCACGCCGCCCGCCGCGCCTAACACCAAAAGGGTGTCGCCGGCTTGGAGTGCCGCGCGCTGCTTGAGCGCATGCCAAGAGGTGCCGTAGGTAAAAATAAACGCCGCGGCATCCACGAAGGACATCGCGGGTGGCATCGCCAAACATTTATTGACCTTGGCGACCACTTGTTCGGCCATGCCCCCGTGACCCACCAAGGCGATCACCCGCTGCCCCACTTCAAACGCCGTCACGTCGGCACCGAGCGCTTCGACTTCGCCGGCTACCTCGCCACCGGGGGCAAAAGGTCGGACGGGCCGAAACTGATATTTATCTTCGATGATCAGGGCATCCGGGTAATTCACGCCACAGGCTCGAACCCGCAGTCGTATTTCGCCAGGCCCCGGTTGCGGGGTTTCCAGTTCCCGCAGCACGAGGGTCTGCGGGCCGCCGATTTGTTCGCTGACGATGGCTTTCATTTTTGCGTGTCTCCTGCGTTGTTCAAGTCAGATCAAAAGCGCGGTGAGCGGTTAAACGTCACCCTCACCAAACGTCTACCAAGGGACGTGACCGGGGTTTGCGAGGCCCGGCTGAGCGCAGGCCGCGCAGCAACCAAGCACGCGTTTCTGCGGGGTCGATCACTGCGTCGATTTCCATCTGCGACGCCACCGATACCGCTTTTCCGCGCGTGTACATCATCGCGAGCAGTTCAGCGAACAGCGCCTGACGTTGCGCCGGATCGGTCTGCGCCTCCAACTCTTTGCGATAGCCCAGATTGACCGCGCCCTCCAGCCCCATCGGACCAAACTCCGCCGTTGGCCACGCCAGCGAGAAAAATGGCCGATGAAAACTGCCGCCCGCCATCGCCTGTGCGCCCAAGCCATAACCCTTGCGGAGCACCACCGTAAACAGCGGCACCGTGAGATTGGAGCTGATGAGGATCAGCCGCGAACCGCGCCGCACCGCGGCGGTTTTCTCGCTGTCGGGTCCCACCATGAAACCCGGCGTATCGCACAGCGACAGCACCGGCACGCCATAGGCTTCGCAGAGCTGCAAAAACCGCCCGCCTTTCTCGCCGCCTGGAGAGTCGATGGCGCCGCCCAGATGCCGGGGATCGTTAGCAATCAGGCCGAAAGCCTCGCCTTCAATGCGAATAAACGCGGTGATCAACCCCACGCCATAGTGCCGCCGTAATTCGATCACCGAGTCGTCGTCGGCGAGGGTCTGGATGACCGCGCGGATGTCATAAACACGCAGCCGATTTTCCGGCACGATCTGACGCAGCAAGCGCTGATCGGCGCAGCTCCACACCGGGTTGCGGCCCTGAAAACAACCCAGCAGCCGGCGCGCCACTTGGGTCGCTTCGGTTTCATCTGCCACCGCAATATCCACCACGCCGTTGTGGGTCTGGACATCAATCGGGCCGATGTCTTCGGGGGTAAATTTGCCCAAACCGCCGCCTTCAATCATGGCGGGCCCCGCCAGGCCAATATTGGAATTAGCGGTGGCAATGGTGATGTCGGCGCAGCCAAAGAGCACCGCGTTACCGGCATAGCACCGGCCGGAATTGATCGCAATGCGGGGGGCTACACCAGACAACTGGGGCCAGGTCGCGAAGGTTGGCAAATCGAGCCAACAGCTAATCACATCGTCCACGTCCACATCGCCCGGCCGCCCACCACCACCTTCGGTGTAGAACACCACCGGCAACTGCCATTCCTGCGCCAAGGCAAACAGCCGGTCTTTCTTTTTGTGATTAAACACGCCTTGCGTACCGGCCAGCACCGTGTAGTCGTACGCCAGCACCATGCAGCGCGCGCGCTCGGGCGCCGCCCAACTGCCGTTGACCGTGCCAATGCCACCCACCATGCCATCGGCAGGGGTGTTCTTGCGCAAATCCTCCAGCGTGCGCCGCCGGCGCTGGGCCGCCACGATGAGCGCGCCGTATTCGATGAAGCTCTCCGGATCGAGTAAATCGGCGACGTTTTCGCGCGCGGTCCGGCTGCCGATACGCCGCCGTTTGGCCACGGCCTCCGGCCGGCTGACATCCAGCACGGCCAGATGGCGCTCGCGGACTTCTTCTAAGTCGGCCCGTGGCGCCAAAGGATCCCACACCACCGCGTGGTCTACCGCCTCCCCGGTGTCGGCGCTGGGCTGCAAAAAAATTAGCGCCGCACCGTCCGCCACGGTGTCGCCGGGTGCCACCAGCAGCGCACTGACTATCCCCGGACCCGCCGCCTCAATGAGATGGTGCATTTTCATGGCTTCTAGCGTGGCGACCGGCGTGCCGCGCACCAGCCGCGTACCCACCGCCACGTCCAGACTAATCACGCTACCGCGCAAGGGCGCCACCACCGCCACCTCCCCTAAGGGCACGCTTTGCGTGGGCAAGTCCGGGGCTGCCACGCCAAGCGACGCCACGCGAGTGCTGGTGGCCGGCGCCAGCGCGCGCGCCGCGATTTCTAGCGCGGCCGCCTGCTGCTGCACAAAACGGGTGGTGTAATCGCCCGCTGCCACCGCCGGCGCACGCAGAATGGCGCGCAGCCAAGCGAGGTTGGTGGCGGGCCCCTCGATGCAGAACTCGGCCGCTGCGCGTTCGGCCCGCGCCACTGCGGCGGCGAACCCCAGCGCGCTGGAGCGCACACACAGTTTGGCGAGCAGTGAATCAAAATTAGGGTTGATTTCCATCCCAGTACAAGCCGCGGTATCGAGCCGAATGCCGGGGCCGCCGGGCGGATCGAAAGCGTGAATCAGGCCGCTCGACGGCCGGGCCTCGGCCGCCGCGTTCAAGGTTTCCGCGTTGATACGTAATTCAATCGCAAAGCCCTTGGGAGCCACCGGAGGTAGCGTCACACCCAGTTCGGCCAAAGTGCCACCTTGTGCCACCGCGAGCTGCAGGCCGACTAAATCGCAGCCCAGAATTTCTTCTGTGATGGTGTGCTCTACCTGCAGACGGGGATTGGCTTCGATGAAATAGAAAGCATCCGCCGCCGTGTCCACCAGAAACTCGAAGGTCCCTAAACTGAGATAACGCACTTCGCGCGCCATCTGCAGCGCCGCGCTGAACAGCCGCTCCAACAGGGCCGGATCGAGATAGGGTGCCGGGGCTATTTCGATGATTTTCTGATGGCGTCGCTGCAGGCTGCAGTCGCGTTCGCGGAAATGCACCACCCCGCCTTGGCCATCGCCCAATATCTGTACTTCAATGTGGCGCGCGCTCGTGACATACCGTTCGGCGTAGAGCGTGCCGTCACCAAAAGCTGCCGCCGCTTCGGCCCGGCAGCGCGCCAGTGCGGCCGTACTATCAACACCCGCCTCGAGCGCCTGCATGCCTCGCCCTCCACCTCCGGCGGCGGCTTTGAGAATGAGCGGCGTGGCCGCACCGACCACCGCCCGAAACGCCGCCAGCGCGGCCGCATCGGCGAGCGCCGCCGAAGCTTCCAACACCGGCACCCCGCAGCGTACGGCGAGTTCACGGGCGGCGAGTTTGTCGCCGAACAGACGCAATTGAGTGGGCGTGGGGCCAATAAAAAGCAGGTCTGCGGCGGCGCAGGCCTCGGCAAAATCGCCATTCTCAGCGAGAAATCCGTAGCCCGGGTGAATGGCATCGCAGCGCGCACGCTGGGCTGCGGCAATGACCGCAGCTTGATCGAGATAGGCCCGCACCCCGCTACCGGGCAACGCGCTAGACTCTGGCGTGCGTTGGACGTGCAGCGCCTGCGCATCGTCCTCGCTATAAAGTGCCACCGCCGAAAGGCCCGCATCGGCCACACCGCGCGCCAAGCGCAGGGCAATTTCGCCGCGATTGGCAATCAAAACCCGGCTAATACTCATAGCGGATGCTGGGACATGGACAATACTCTCCGGGTTGCTCCCGTGTTCATAGCGGGAGTCGGTTATAGGCAACGGGTTATGGCCACCCCGCAGGCGCTACCACGTGCGGCGTCCATGGTAAGCGGCGGCCGCCGCGCGAACCAGTACAGGACACGCCGGCGGCGTGAAATAGGCCAATACGGCCGGTATTAACGCGCCCGGCCGACGGCGCCGCGGGGCGCCGGCCACGCGCATTGCGGCGTGGATTAACGCCCCACCCCACGCGCGCGGCAACTACCCCACGGGCGTCACGCGCAGCACTCATCAAGTGCCTAAGACCTGCGCCAAAGCCCGCGGCGGGCGGCATAATAGGCCCATGCGCTATGTCATTCTGTTGCTTGTATCAATCGGCCTCCTCAGCGGGGCTTGGTGGCTCACCCGGCCCAAACCAATCACCGTCACGCTGCACACGGTGACGCGCGGCGCGGTCCGCGCCACGGTATCCAATACCCGGGTGGGCACCGTGGAGGCCTGTCATCGGGCGCGCATGTCGCCGTCCGTACCGGGTCAGGTGGCCCTCTTACCCGTGCGCGAAGGGCAACAGGTAGAGGCCGGGACGGTGTTGATGGAAATCTGGAACGAGGATTTCAAAGCGCAGTTACGCCACACGGAAGCTGAAATCGGCACTGCCGCACGGCGGGTGGAAGAAATGTGCACCCAGGCGGCGGGTGCGCAGCGCGAGGCGCAACGTCTGCAGCGCATGGGGAAACAGCGCCTAATCTCTGAAGACGCGCTGGATGTCGCCAATACCCGTGCGGCCGCCGCGCAAAGCGCCTGTGGGGTCGCACGGGCCAACGTGGAAGTGGCGCGTGAAGCCCGCGGAGTCGTTGTGGCACAAATCGATAAAACCCGCCTGCGTGCGCCGTTTGCCGGCATCGTGGCCAAGCTCAACGCTAAGCTGGGCGAATTTATCACGCCCTCGCCCACCGGCATTCTCACACTGCCGGCGGTGGACCTCATCGATATGCAGTGCCTGTATGTCTCCGCGCCGATCGACGAAGTAGACGCCCCGCGCATCAAGCCCGGCCTGCCAGCATGTGTGTCGCTCGATGCCTTCGCCGATAAGCGCTGCGAGGCCGTGGTGAGGCGCGTTGCACCCTATGTGCTGGACCGCGAGAAACAGGCGCGCACGGTGGAAGTAGAAGTGGCCTTTACGGACGATAAAAATCTCGTGGGGCTACTGCCGGGCTACAGTGCTGACATCGAGGTGCTGCTGGAAACTCAGACCGATGTGTTGCGGGTGCCCACCGAAGCGGTCCTGAAAGGCGACCGGGTCTTGGTCTACTTACCCGCCAGCGGCCGACTTGAAGAACGCCAATTCAAGCCCGGTCTCGCTAATTGGGAATACACCCAAGCGCGCGATGGTCTCGCCGAGGGCACCCAAATTGTGCTGTCGGTTGGCCGCGACGGCGTACAGGCCGGCGCCGTGGTACGGCCGGACACAGCACCCACCACCCCATGACTGGCGCGAGTGTGAGCAGCACCGCGCCGCTCATCGAACTGCGCGGGATCACCCGGCACTTCACCTTGGGCGAGCAAACGGTACAGGCCGTGGCCGGTATCGATCTGGCCATCCGGCATGGGGAATATTGCTCGCTGATGGGTCCCAGCGGCTCTGGCAAATCCACATTGCTCAATCTCATTGCGCTGCTCGATCGACCTAACAGCGGGGGATATCGACTCGATGGCAGCGATGTCACCACGCTGTCAGACGATGATCTGGCTGGCGTGCGCAGTCGCACGATAGGCTTTGTGTTTCAATTTTTTCATCTGGTGCCGCGGCTAACCGCGGCGCAAAACGTGGAATTGCCCTTAATCTTGGCCGGCGTGGCACCCCGCGACCGCGCCGCGCGCGTGGCGCAGGCGTTGAGCGCGTTAGGGATTGCTGAACGCGCCCACCACCGACCCGCCGAACTCTCCGGTGGGCAACGACAACGGGTGGCCATTGCACGCGCCATGATCATGCGCCCGGCGCTTATTTTGGCCGACGAACCTACCGGCAATCTGGATTCTGCTGCCGGCGCCCAAGTGATCGAAATTTTAGAACGGCTGCACGCCGAACACGGCGTCACGCTGCTGATGGTCACCCACGACGCCGCGCTGGGCCAGCGGGCCCACCGCCATTTGCGCATCGTGGACGGCCAACTCGCCGCTGACAGCAGCGCTGGCAGCTAGCTTTCAGCGCACGCCATCGGTCAATATCGTCACCTCAATTCCGCAACGGACCACCAACGCCATGTCTTCAGCCAAACCGCTCGCCGGCCATCGCCTGCTCATTACCAACGACGATGGCATCGATGCGCCGGGGCTGGAGGAATTGGAAGCCATCGCCCGGCAGTTGTGCGATGAGGTGTGGGTGGTGGCGCCAGACAGCGAAAAAAGTGGTGCCGGTCATTCTATTTCCCTGCATCACCCCATTCGCCTACGGCGCCGTAGCGAGCGCAGCTGGGCGGTGGTGGGCACACCCACCGACTGCGTGCTCATGGCGTGTTATGAGCTCATGCGCGACCAGCGGCCCACCATTGTGCTGTCGGGGATCAATAGCGGGGCTAATCTAGCGGAGGACGTGAGTTATTCCGGTACGTGTGCTGCCGCCATGGAAGGCACTTTGCTGGGCATTCGTTCCATTGCCATTAGCGTGGTGCGGGCGCTGTCGGGCACACCGCGCTGGGAGGCGGCGCGCGCGCTGCTACCGGGCTTGTTGCAAAAACTCATCGCGAGCGATGATTGGCCCGCCGGCAGCTTTCTGAATATCAATTTTCCAGACGCCGGGCCTGAGGCGATTACCGGCGTCCGCGCCACCCAGCAAGGGCAACGGCCACCCGGAGCCTTTAGCATCGACCCGCGTATTGATGCCCGCAACGTGCCCTATTACTGGGTCAAAATTGCCTACCCCGAAGGCGAAAAACACCCGGACACTGATCTCCACGCCATCCACGAGAACGCCGTGTCGGTCACCCCCATCCATCTCAATTTCACCCATCACGCCTGGCGCCAACGCCT
>CAMAXW010000066.1 GCA_945862315.1 Klebsiella pneumoniae | reverse complement strand
GACGATGTGCGTGCAGCGTGGGCTGCGCAGCAGGGAGTGTGACTCTCGTGACGCGCGGCGCAGGGTCAATGGGATATGGCGTGCGCCGTCAACGGGCGCCAGCCGCGTCCCCGTAAGGAAACCCCCTCGCGATAGTCCTTGGAGGCGAGGCTGGCCTGACACCCGGTGCGGTGTCGCTCACCCGCCGCCCACGATCACAATTCTCGTTCTGTCAGGATTGGCCATGCGTCACTTCTGAATTACTTGATTGACCTGTCATTCGCCTGTGCGGCGACGCGCGCTCAACGACGCACGCCCTCACTCGCGCACGCTGATCGCATCGTGGGGACAGGCCTGGACGCAGGCATAACAGGAAGGGGCATCTGAGGGGGCATCTGGGACACCCACTGAAGGGCATCGGGGGTGAAGGGCATCTGGGTGAAGGGCATCTGGGACACCCACTAAACTTTCAGCCTAAATCAGTTCCCGCACCGCGTTCCACAACTTGACGCGCGGCGCTTTCCCGATATTACGTGTCCACAGCCGCGGAATTGGCCGGGCACCGCCATTTTTTCGACCGCCCCTTGGATAATAAGTCGCTAGCCATAACGCCTGCTCGCCGCGACACCTAGCGCGAGGTTTTCTCCGTAGCCGTCCCGCCAAACCAAACAGCGCGGCGGTGTTATTCGTTTGCCCGTGCATAAAGACGCCGTGCCGCCGCGTGGCCACGCACCCACCGCCAGCCATTTTTGGTCGCGACCGCCCGCAGCCGGTGCGGGGCGCCGACGAAAAGATGGAAGCGGGCAGGCAATTCGCACACCGTCGCCACCCAGTCGCCGGTATCGAGACCCAGCGCGGCTAGCAGCTTGGGCGTAGAAGCGGGGATAAGGCCGCGTCGTTGCGGATGCACCGCACGTCCGCTCGTGTCGAGCAGGTCCAGATAGTCCTGCAGATTGAAGGGTAGGCCAGCTTCTTCGTTACCGCGAATGGCCTCGGCGAACGGCAGTAGGCGGGGTTTGGGTGAGTCGGCTGGGCGGTCTGGTTTGGCCACGGCGAGCAACCGTTGCTGACCCGAGGTGAACGCCGATTCTTCGATAGAGGCGGCGAGCCCGGCGCGCACCGGATTCAAATCCACATAGGCCATCACCACCAGCAAGGCTGCTTCGTCTAGCAGTGCCTGCGATTTGAAGCGTCCTTCCCAGAAGCGACCGGTACAGCCATCCTCCGCATTGGCGCGGCGGGCGATGTGTTCGTTAAGACAGCGCATGAACCAGCTCAAGTCGGCTAGACGGTGGCGCCAGATGGGCACGAGCTCAAGGAGTCGTGCCTGCTCCGCAGGGTCCAGGTGCTGGTGCGATAGATAAGCCGCGGTGAAAGCTGGCCCCGTATATAGGCGCCGCCAACGCTCGATAACGGCCAAGTCTGTCCAGGCTTGCGCGCGTGCGGCGTCGATTCGCAACACCAGATGGTAGTGGTTGGACATCAACGCGTAGGCGCAAATATCGATGGCGAAGGTGTCTGTCAGCCACGCTAGGCGCTCCCTGATGTGCTCCTTTCGATGGTCGAAGTTCCTGCCGGAGACCGGATCGTCGCCGCACAGAAAGGCCCGGCGGACGCAACGGCCGACGCAGTGGTAGTAGGGAGTGTCGGCGAGGGACACCAGTGTCGAGCGTGGGCGAGTCATCCCAGCACCTCCTAGTTTGCACCGGCGTCCGTGCCGGCCCACTCAAGTTAATGGGGCGGAGTGGTGCATTCAAGGGGCGGCGAGTTGTAGGAGCTGTGGGTGTCCCTGATCTTCTGGCTATTTTTCCGGATGTCCTCGATTTTCCCTCGTACGGAAAATAGTGGGTGTCCGCGATTTTCGCTGGAAATAGTGGGTGTCCTCGATTTTCCCTGGGAAATAGTGGGTGTCCTCGATTTTCCCTCGATTTTCCCGATTTTCCTAACGGCCCCCGACGGCGCGCTCATTCCGCCCGACGGCGCTCGAACCTATCCCCAGCGGCCCTCGACAGCCGTAAAAAAGGGCGGTTATAGTCCCTATCCGCATCCGCCACCAGCCGTCAGTTCAATGGCATCGTCTCGCTTGAAAATATTCGAAGCCGTCGGCGAGAGCTACTTTGAATGCATTGCGCGCAATCTGAAATCGGGCGGCCGTGCTGGTATCCAGACCATCGTCATCGGCGATGCGCTGTTTGAGTGCTACCGCAAGGGTACCGACTTCATCCCGCAATACAGCTTCCCGGACGGCAGGCTGCCGTCGCCGAAAGTCTTCAAGTAATACGCCGAACAGTACGGACTACGTGTGACCAATCAATTCAAACTAGGCCGGGATTACGCCGGTACGCTCGACGCGTGGCGCCGCGCCTTCAAGGAACCATTGCCGAAGGGACGGGCACAAGGTTTCGCTGATCGTTTCCTGCGCACCTGGGCGTTTTACCTCGCGCATTGCGCAGCAGGATTTCGCGCCGGCAGCATCAACGTCGCGCAGTTCACACTCGAAAAGCCATGACCACGCGCCGCGTAGAAAGCCTCTTTTCCGGACTGTTGCTAAGCCTTGCGATGGCACTTCCGGCCTGGTCGGCACCAGCCTATATTGCGGCCGACGTACCTGCAGCTCGGCTGTCCGGACAAGGCACTTTCCGCTGGTTTGGCCTGTCGATCTACCAGGCACAGTTGTGGGTCGGTGCCAATGGCACTGCCGCGGATGCGCCGCTGGCGCTGGAACTAACCTATTCCCGCGCGTTCGATGGCAAAAAAATCGCGGAGTCCAGCGCTGGGGAAATCCGCAAGCTCGACATCGGCACGCCTGCCCAACAGGCCGACTGGCTGGCCCGCATGACAGCACTATTCCCGCACGTCAACGAGGGTACCCGCATCACGGGCGTCTTCCTGCCGGACCGTGGCGCACGCTTTTACCTCGACGGCAAACTGCTAGGCGAGATCGCCGATCCGGCCTTTGCCCGCGCTTTCTTCGCGATCTGGCTGGATCCGAAAACCAGCGCCGACTCGTTGCGGAAAGCCTTGTTAATGAACGCGGCACCACGCTAATGGCACGGCTGGATCGCGCCAGCCTGTTCGCCTACGGCTTGTTTGGCATGCCGCTGGCGATGGTCGCCTTGCCGGTCTATGTGTATGTGCCGCGGTTGTATGCCGAACGCTTCGGCCTGTCGCTGACACTGATCGGTACCGCGCTGTTGCTGGCGCGCTTGTTCGATGCCTTCCTCGATCCGGTGCTGGGCTTGTGGATCGATGGCGCCCGTCGCGCCGATAGCTACCGGCGCTTCGTCTTGCTGTCATTGCCCTTGCTGGCGGCGGGATTCGTTGCGCTGTTTCATCCGCCCACTGCGGCGGCGGACTTTCCGCTAGCGTGGTTCATCGTTGCGCTGCTGGTGGTCTACGTGGGGTTCAGTCTAGCCACGATCAGTCACCAAAGCTGGGGCGCGGCGCTGACGCAAGCACCGAGCGAACGCGCGCGCCTGACTGCCACACGCGAAGGCTGCGGGTTGATCGGTGTAATCATTGCCGCTGCCTTGCCGGCGCTGGGGCCAGCGTGGTGGCTCACCATCACCTTCCTCATCGTGCTGGCTGGATCAACGCTGTTGCTGGCACGCGCCGCGCCGCTGCCGACGCGTGTGCTACGCAGCCATGGCGGCTGGTCGGAATTGCTGGTGCCGTTTCGCAGCACGCTGTTTCGCTGGCTGTTCTCGGTGTTTGTCGTCAATGGCATCGCAGCGGCGATCCCGGCGACGCTATTTCTGTTTTTCGCCAGCGACCGCTTACAGTTGGGCCAGCAGGCCGGTCTATTTCTGGTGCTGTATTTCGTTGCCGCCGCCGCCTCGATGCCGCTCTGGGTGGCACTGGCTAAACGCCTCGGCGAAGCGCGCGCCTGGCTGCTGTCGATGCTGCTGGCGGTGGCCGGTTTCATCTGGGCCTACGGACTCGGTGCCGGCGACGCCACGGCATTTGGCGTCATCTGCGTGTTGTCCGGATTGACGCTGGGCGCCGATCTTGCCTTGCCGCCCGCCTTGCTGGCAGCCGTCATCCATCAGGCCGGCGACAGCGGCAAGCGCGAAGGCGTTTATTTCGGTGCGTGGAGCTGGGCCACCAAGATGAATCTGGCGTTGGCAGCAGGAGTCTCGCTGCCTTTGCTGGAATGGCTGGGTTACCTACCCGGTCTGCAAAGTGCAGCAGGCGGACAGGCACTGAGCATCGCCTATGCGGTGGTGCCGTGCCTACTCAAATTACTGGCAGCGGCGCTACTGTGGCGCGCGCCATTGCGCACTGTTTGATCGTTCAAAATTTAAAGGAATCACATGGAAATGTTCAAACCCCTGCTCGCACTGTGCTGCGCTTGCCTGATCGCAGGTTGCGGCACCGTCGAGCCATCGCGCTACGCAGACCAGCAACCGACGCTCGACCTGCAGCAGTATTTCAATGGCACGCTAGACGCGCAAGGCATGTTCCAAGATAGGTCCAGCGAAGTCATCAAGCGTTTTGCAGTAGTCATGGTCGGTAGCTGGAAAGGCGATGTCGGCACGCTCGACGAGAGCTTCACCTACTCAGATGGCACCAAGGAGAAACGCATCTGGACCTTGACCAAGACCGGCCCCAGCACCTACACCGGCACCGCCGGGGATGTGGTCGGCGTCGCCCAAGGTGTGGTTTCCGGCAATGCGCTGCGCTGGAAATACGTGCTGGCGTTGCCAGTCGACGGCAAGATCATCAACGTAACAATGGAAGACTGGATGTACCTGATGGATGATCGGGTGATGCTCAACCGCGCCGCGATGAGCAAGTACGGTTTTCATGTCGGCGACGTGACGCTGTCGTTCACGAAGCGCCCATGATGAATCCGGTCATCCGCCACTGGTCCGGCGGCTCGCGACCAGTGGCTGGCGGCCTGAAACGGTGGCGTGATCGGTGATGTCGAGCAGTGCCACCAGCGCATTGGCGTAGCCAGCGGCAAGATCTTCCAAGGGTGTCCCCGTTTCTCGCCCGACTTCGAAAGGTCCGAAAAGTGGGTGTCCCCGTTTCTCGCCCGACTTCGAAAGGTCCGAAAAGTGGGTGTCCCCGTTGCTGCGACTCGCAACAGGTCCGAAAAGTGGGTGTCCCCGTTGCTGGGAATAATTTCTTTCCTGCGTCCGCAGGTCGTACTAACCTCGGCTGCAACGGGCAGGCCGTCGGTGTGACCCGGCCTAGCAACTTTCAACAGGAGATATTGCCTTGTCAAAGTCCACTGAGCATTTGCTTAACATTGATGGCACGCGCATCTATGCCATCGAACAAGGTGAGGGACCGATGGTCCTGCTGGTGCATGGTTTTCCAGAGCTTGCCTATTCGTGGCGTCATCAATTGCCGGCGCTGGCCGCGGCCGGTTACCGCGCCGTTGCCATCGAGCAGCGTGGTTATGGCCGGTCTTCAAAATTCTGGCGTCCCGACGCCTACCGCATCGATCGACTGGTCGCTGACTTGGTGGGTGTGGTCCACGCGCTCGGCGAAACAAGCGCGGTGCTGGTCGGGCATGACTGGGGCGCGCCGGTGGTATGGAGCGCGGCATGGATGCATCCCGACCTCTTTCGCGGGGTGGTCGGCATGAGTGTGCCGTTTGCGGGCAAAGGGCTTATTGGTGTTCCGGGCAATGCGTTCGGCGAAAAACCGGTAGAGGCATATCAGCGTGAGCTCGCCGGCCCAGGGCAGGATTTTTATCACACCTACTGGAGCACGCTGGGGCCCATTCTGGATGAGGTCGAAGAAGATCTGGCTGGCTGGATCCGGGGCATCATGTACTCCGTGTCGGGCGAAGGGCTGGCCGCCGCAGGGTTTTCCCTCGATGCCGCTGATCCGGTCACGCTCATCCGACAAAGCGCCGTGTGTATCCCGCACGGCACCCGTATGCGTGACCGTTTCCTGCCCCCGCAGCCGGTGCCGTGGTTGAGCGAAGCGGATCTCGCCGTTTATATCGATGCATTCCAGCGCTCTGGTCTGCACGGCCCGCTGTCCTATTACCGCAACTTGCCGGATGACCAGCGCGTGCTCGAGCCCTTCGCCGGCAGCAAGCTGGCGGTGCCGGCGTATTTCATCGGTGGTGAGTTCGACGTTGCGACGTGGTGGGGCGCGGAGTGTACGGCGCGCGCCAGTGAAGTCATCGACGATTATCGTGGCGAGACCGTGTTGCCGGGCTGCGGGCACTGGATCCAGCAGGAGAGACCGGCCGAGACCAATCGCCTGCTGATTGAGTTCCTGGCGGGCCTGCGCTGATCAGCAAGTGCAGAACGGGCGGCTGATAGGGCGCCCGCCCGAGGTTAAATCGACGCCTGTCGCCGCGGCAGAACCCGGCGTGCGAGCAGCCCCGGCGCGGCATCGGACAGTTCGAGTCCGTCCATCGTGCAGCTTTGCGATCGCTGTGACGATAGACAGCCCGCAGCCATTGCCGGCCGTGGCGCGGCTGCGGTCGACGCGGGCGACGCGCGCGGTGACAGGCGAAAGGTGAGCGGCAGGAATACCCGGGCCGCGGTCGCGCACCGCCAAAACCCGCTCGTCACTTGTCACGTTGGCTTCGATATGCGCACCTTCGCAGCTTACGCGCGGACAAATCGAGCGGCTGATTCGCAGCATGGGTAGGGGCACGGCACTATCAGCGACCTCACCCGACTTCGACGGGTGGGTGTCCCCGTTTCGCGACTCGCGCCCGTTTCGCGAGTTCGAACGGTGGGTGTCCCCGTTTCTCTATCGCCGTTTCTCCGCGGTGGGTGTCCCCGTTTCTCCGTCCCCCGTTTCTCCGTCCACATGGGGTAGCGAGGGAAACTCTCAGGGGGCATCGCCCGAGTTCGAACGGTGGGTGTCCCCGTTTCTCGCCCGTGGGTGTCCCCGTTTCTCGCCCCAAAGACTAGCAACACTCTGCTTGATCTGAGTGCGTCTCGACCCACGGCTGATCGGGTGCCATGTGGTTGGGTACGAAGTCGATCATGAACTTGCGTTTAGCGATCCGGTGGCCTTCCGTTCGGATATTCAATGAAGCCATTCGTACTGGAGAATGTACACACCAGCACCGAGGAGATACCCAACCACTGCCAATGGGCTGATATTTTTGACGTACCAGAAAAAATTAATCTTTTCTAAGCCCATCGCGGCTACGCCGGCAGCGGAGCCAATAATAAGAATCGATCCTCCAGTACCAGTGCAGTACGCGAGGAACTCCCACAGAAAATGGTCGGTCGGAAATTGGGCCATCTCATACATGCCCATGGATGCCGCAACCAACGGCACGTTATCGACAATTGCGCTGAGCATCCCAAGGGTGAGCACAATCACATCCAAACGACCAATAACTGCGTCAAGCCACTGGGCAAGCATCGTCAAAATATGCGTATGCTCAAGCGCACTGACCGCCAACAAAATGCCCAAAAAGAACACAATCGAACTCATGTCGATGCGGGTGAGTGCGTGCACCAGTGTAAGGCGGTGCTTGAACTCATCTTCTTTGTGCCGATGTAATAAATCGCCCATTAACCAAAGGAGACCCAAACCAAACAGAACACCCATGTAAGGCGGCAGATGGGTGACCGTTTTGAACGCTGGCACCGCCACCAATACGCCGAGTCCTATAAAGAACATGAGGCTGCTTTCGAACGGGTTGGTCTGCGTATCGCGATGACTATCTGAAACCGTAGGCGCCTCGATCAGACGCCCACGCAACGCGTAGGCAGTCAACGCTACGGGCACAACCATGCTGACTAATGCGGGCAAGAATAATGATTTGATAATGTTGATTGATGTGATCTGGCCACCAATCCACAGCATCGTAGTCGTGACGTCACCGATGGGCGACCACGCGCCACCGGAGTTAGCAGCAATGACGATATTGCCGGCAAAAATAAGTCGGTCCTCATCCTTGGCCAACAGCTTGCGCATCAACGAAATCATGACGATGGTCGTCGTCAGGTTATCCAGAATCGCGCTGAGGAAAAAAGTTACAAAGCCAACAAGCCAGGCCAACGATGATAGGTTTGATGTGCGAATTCGGCTCGTGATGACTTGAAAGCCGTTGTGCGCATCGATAACTTCCACAATGGTCATTGCGCCCATAAGGAAGAACACGATCTGCGCGGTGCTCGTCAACGACTCAGCAAGTTGTTCGCTGACTAGATGCGAATCGGTCGCGCACAAGGCGTATATCGTCCACAGCAGCCCCGCGCCGATGAGCGCCGATGCGGATTTATTGATTTTGAGCGGATGCTCTAGCGCAATGGCAGTGTATGCGACGACGAATACGACGATCAGTGCGGTCAGCATCGCGCCGCGCTGCCTGCCCGTCGTTCAGGTTGAGCGTACGCTGGGGTTGGAGCACGCGACATGTCCCTAACGGCATCTGTTGACCGACAAAGACACGACGAATTGAAGGTACGGGCCCCGCCCACTGCACGAAGAATAGCTGCCGGGGTGAATGTGCATCGCCGACAAACTTCGGGGAAGCAGAAATGATTTCGATCAGTCAGCTTAGATATCACGGGCGTGTACTCACCGTGAGGCGGCCCGACCATCACTGCACCTGCCTGCGCCTTCCAGAAAATTCGAAGCGCCGACACCCTCAGTCGAGACTACCCAGATTTTAGAAAACCATCAACCGTAACAACTCGCCGAAAATCTTTGGTATCGGGGGCTTGATTATCGACGAGCATCAGATCACATATAGCTCGTTCTCATTAGCTGAACCGCGACAGTGGCTGCATTTGGCCGACTCCGGAAGCACCCCCAGCTAGGCCTAGCGACCGCTGTAGGCGGCTTAGCCGAAGTTCGAGGTAGAGCCCGCATTGTCGGCGTGCGCCGCCCCGGCTGTTGCCTCCTCAATACGTCCCCGCTGCTCATCCCACAGTGCCGGCGGATCGCTAGCGGCTGGAAGTCTAGGCATGCCCCCGCTGATTCGTAAGAACCTGCATATTTCCGCTGGAATCTGCATCAATCCGAACGAGATCTCATATCCCCTGAGCAATATTGAGAACCCCACCTGTTACGCTTGAAGGACAATCAACCTGCACCCGGTGCTTGGGGCCAGGCGGCGCGAGCGATATTCGACACCCAGCGCCGCTAACGAGGCGCTCTCTGCCTGGGCCGAACAAAACGCCGCCTGAAAAAGGCGGACAATTGCCGAAACCCACTGATGGAAAACGCGCTTGTCTGCCCAGCTTTTCCACGCAAATGTCGTGCCTGTCAGATTGGACGTCAGACTAGCGGGCGGCGAAAACCATACGCCGTTGGGCGCCGTCTCGACCACGGGATACTCACGCCACCACATAGCGAAACGCGGCGTAGGCAATGCGTTTCGAGGGTCGCAGCGCCATCAATTCGCGACCCCCAGTACGCGCAATGATGGCATCGAAACCGGCTCGCGCTTCGACATCCAGCGCATCGATGACGTCATAGACACGTTGCAGGTGATAGACAATATCGACCGAGTCGCGGCGCCGGTGTCGAACACCGCGGACGTCGAACTCAATCCAGCTTGTTGAAGGATGGGTGGTTCCTGCCTCGTTGGGTGCCTGAATGACGGTGCCGGCCGGCGCGTGTGGATGGGCCGCGCACCACCCGTTGAATGACGCCATCATCGCGATGAACTCCGCGCTGAACTCCTGGAAAAGGACTTCCAGCACCGCAACCGTCGTCTCAGGAACGACGTCACCGGGCAGAAACTCGGGCATTAGATCTGGAAACTCAGCATCCGCGAAACCCTGCTCCAACATTCGTTCTGTCCAGCGGAACACGTTGGGTGCGCGAAGCTTCATATGGTTTGACGGATAAGGATCCCGGGAGAGATGGGCAAAAAACGGCGCGATAAATCCAAAATCGGCAAGCGTCGGCAGCGAACCCATGAGGTAAGGGAAGTGAAAAAAATGCTCGTTCATGCGGTCGAGGAGCACTTCATATCCCACCTCCATGCCGGGGATGGTGGACTCATTCACACCAAGTTCGGTCAACTTGCCGGCGAACTGTGCCATTAAGGGCAACGCGTCCGCTTGCCGTCCGGCCCAGGTGCGCGCTAGCGACAGCGGTCGACCGAAAGCATCCTCGATAAACTTGCGATGTTGTTCGAGATAAGTCCAACGATAGTGCAGACCCAGCTTCCACATCGCTTCCGACCCGAAGCAACCCAGCACCCAAGCCACTGCGTTCTGCAGCGGCGTTTCAGGGATCAGGGCAGGGGCCAAGCCCTGCCCCTCAAAATGCAGAATTATCTCAGTGGAATCCTGTATCAGACTACCATCCGAAAATTCGACAACAGGCAGCGCAAAATGGCCAATCCGGGGCACCACCTCAGCCACATAGCGTGGATGGGACGGATTGAGGTCGCAAAAGCGGAGACCTTTTTTGATTAGGTAAGCACGGGCCTTGCCACTGTAGAAACTGCTGATCGGGCCCCACAAGGTGATTAACGATTGTTCTTTCGTGTGCGCCATGTGGGCGTCTCCTATTGGTAGTCGAGCTGGTATCTGCCCCGTCCGGATGTACTCCCCTCACCCACTCGCGGTCGTCTAACGAATGTGTGCCTCCGCGACGGCCTTAAGTGCGTCGATGCCGGCGTTCATGATGACTACGCGGGCAACGCCGAGGTCGGCCAGGACCTTGAGGGATTCAGCGCCCTCGCTAGGACTCCAGAGGGTCGTCAATTCAATCTCGTTGTAATCCCGTCCCTCGGCCCCGCAGGCTACGCGAAGATCTGCCAGGAGCTCGCGTAATTTGTCGGGGCTGCAGGGTGGTATAAACCAGCCATCGCCGTATTTAGCGATGCGTTGGAAAATCTTGCCGGCATTTCCGCCCATGACAATGGGGATCCCCGGCTTCTGCACGGGCAACGGAAAGCTCTTGAAACCATGCCAGGAGAGAAATGCACTTTCGTGCTCAACAACATCGCCTGACCAGATCTTTTTCATCGCGACCATGTAATCGTCAAAACGCGCACCACGCCCAGCAAAGGGAACACCCATAGCGTCGAACTCTTGCTGCAACCAACCGATACCAGCGCCAAAGATCAAGCGCCCCCCACAGAGAACATCCAGCGTGGCGAGTTGTTTGGCCAGCAGCAGTGGATTGGTTTGCGCGACGATATTTACGCCCGTCCCCAAGCGAATTGTCGTCGTTTTCATCGCGAGGGCGGCGAGTGTAATGAGCGGGTCGAACAGCGGTGTTTCGGGGGCAAGTCCTAATTCGCCCGTTTCGTTATAGGGATATCGCGATCTGTTCTGCAGCGGCAGCATCACATGCTCAAAAGTCCAGATGCTTTCAAAGCCGGCGGCTTCGGCGGCTTGGGCAGTGGCGATGATTTGCTCTGGTGCGGGTGCGCCGACATTGATTGGGATGAGTCCAAACTTCATGGGCTTTTGAATGTTCAAGATACGTCTCTCCAATAGATGATCAACAAATCTCCCGCTTCGTGGCTCGGGCGGTACTTAATTCATGACGCGAAACAGCGCAGCAGTTGGGCGTCATTGGTCAGGCTGCGCAGTCGCTCCGGCGAACCGCCTGATGTGGTGTGCGTGGGTTCGGCCTCGCTCGCCGGCGGATACCTTCCTTGGCGGGCGAAGCGAGACCCGCTCTACGCTGTCCCCAACAATTGCAAGGGGGTTAGCTTGCGGCCGGCGCGCGCGTCACGGGTCTGCGCTTGCCGTGCGGAAGTTAGCGCGAGGTCACCGCCACCACGCCATGATTTTCTGAACTGCTGGACTACGCACGCGCGTAATGTTCGAACAGCTGGCGATGGGTTGATCACCTCTACACCGAACCCGAGCACGCGGCAAGCCAATCGGCCGCTTTCGGCTGCCGGTTTCTGATCGTATTGACCTCAGCGAGGTGGCGCTGGTGCTCACCACGAGGGCTGGCAAAGCGCCAGCAAAAAAAATAACCTGCGGAACGACCGCCTGGCACCGGTGCTGGATTTGTATTGGTTTAAAGACTGACGGCGAGGCGAAAGTCAGAAAATTCAAGAACCTCACAGCTGAGGCCGACACTGACAGTGTGGCTCGCCAGCAACGCGACCCTAGCAGACCCGGGCCACCCCCGGGGTCTCACCGAAATGGACATGTTGAGGTCTATCACGATGTCACCAAATTCAGAGCGGTCAATCTCCGCTCCCACCTCACGCGGCTACTCATTTTTTTGGGTGCCAGGCGCCCGTTTAATGGGTAGCGTCTATTTCCATACCAAGGCGCTGATCATCTCCTTGGTTTTTTTACTGCCGGTGGCTTTACTCGGTTACTTCTTTGTCACCGCGCAAAATGTCCAAATCGCCTTCACTGCCAAAGAGCGCGTAGGGGTCACCGCCTTCCAGCAGCTGGTGCCCATCTCGGGGGCGCTACTGGAGGCCCGCGACGTAAGCCGCGCCGCGATGGGTGGTCAGGACGGCGCGGCCGCGATTAAAGCCAGCACCCAACAGATGGAGCAAGAACTGCAGGCTTACGCCCAGTACATTCTTTCCTCCGGCGACCCGCTGGGCTTGCAGGGCGACTTCGATGCGTTGCGCGCAGCCTGGACGCAGGCCGCCACGGCGCCCAGCAAGCTGAATGCAGCCGGCGAGTCGGTCTACGACGCAGTGAGCGCGGCGCTAAGCAAACTCGTCGGCCGCGTGGGTGACTCCTCCAATCTGGCTCTCGACCCGGATATCGACAGCTACTATTTGTTTAGCGCCATCAACATCCTGCCGCAGCTGCGCTCCGATCTGGGTGAGGTCTGGGCGTGGGGCACCTATGCCAAGGAATCCCACGAGGCGAACCAGCCCCTACTCGATCCGCGCGAGGCGATCCGCTTCGCGATCTATAGCGCCAACGCACAAACAGGACTGGCCACGACGCAGAGCTACTTGGCCAAGGTATTTGCGGCTAATCCTCCAGCGCAGGCCAAGCTGGACATGGGCTTCTTTGAACAAGCCAACACCTTTATGGCGGGCGCCAAAGACCTGCAGACGCTCCAAATGAATGGGGCGCAAAGCGCGGCGAACTTCTTTGCAGATGGCGACGCTGTGGCGAAAAGGCTGCAAGGTTTCTACGCTCAGGCGCTGCCGGCGCTGGATGTTCTGCTCAAGGCGCGCATCGACAACCTGCAGCAAAAGACGGATTGGGCCGGCACGGTGGTGTTGGCGGTGTTACTGATAGCTGCCTACCTGTTCTACAGCTTCTTTTTGGTTACCAGCGGCGGGCTACAGTCGGTGCGTCGACATCTCGGGGAGCTGGCCGTTGGAGACCTCAGCCAGGCGCCCGCCGCGCCGACCACGCGCGATGAAACCGCGCAGGTGTTGCACTTGCTGATCACGGTGCACGACGTGCTGGAACGCTTTCGTGCGGCGCAGACCCAGATGGCCGAAAAACACGACGCGGGCGAAATCTCGCACACCATGCCGGCGGCCGATCTGCCGGGCAGCTATGGCGCGCTGGCCGCCGGTGTCAATGCGATGGTGCAGTCGCATTTGGACCTCAACGCGCGCGCCGTTGATCTGATGGATCAGTATTCGCGCGGCCGCTTCGAGGAGAGCATGGCGCCGCTGCCAGGGCAGAAGGCGCGCATCACCGAGGTGGTGAACGCGGCCAAGGCGCAGATGGCGCAAGCGGCGACAGCCGCCACGTTTAACCAACGCATCCGGCTCTCGTTGGACAGCCTGCCGGTGAGCGTCACGGTCGTAAACACCGACGGCCAACTGGTGCACGCGACCCCGCCAGCCAAGGGGCTGCTCAAGCTGTTCGGCGGCCCGGCCTTTGATGCTGACGCCTTCTACGGCAACCCGCTGACCACGCTGTTCCGAGACACCGAGCACGCTGCCGCGTTCGCGCAGGCGTTGCGCTCCGGCGAAACCGTGGATCTAGAGGTCGATCACCAAAAACTGCGCCTATTGGCGCGCCCCGTGCAAAACGATCAGGGTCAGCCGATGGGTCATATCATGCAGTGGGATGATCGCACAGACGAGATTGCCGCCGAGCAGGAGGTTTCGGCCATCGTGTCCGCTGCAGTCAACGGGGATATGAGCGGACGTATCAACATGGTCGGCAAGACCGGTTTCTTCGCCAATCTGTCGACCGCCATGAACCGGTTACTGGACACTAGCGAAGGCGTGATGAACGACACCGCGCGGGCACTGGCCGCCTTGGCGCAGGGCGACCTCTCACACCGGATCACGCGCGATTACGCGGGCCTTTTCGGCGAGGTCAAGCAAAGCGCCAACGCCACCGCGGAACATCTCACCGACGTCATCGGCGAAGTCCGCACTGCATCGGCCGCGCTGACCGTAGCCGCCGCCGAGATCAGCGCGACGGCGCAGTCGCTCGCGCAATCGGCCAGCGAGCAGGCTGCCGGGGTGGAGGAGACCACCGCCAACGTTGACGCGATGTCGACCTCGGTCGCACACAACGGCGACAACGCCCGCGTCACCGACGACATGGCCAGCAAAGCCAGTCAGGAAGCGCTGGAGGGTGGCAAGGCGGTTGGCCAGACGGTGGACGCGATGCGAAAAATCGCCACCACGATTGGCATCGTCGATGACATTGCCTACCAGACCAATTTGCTGGCACTCAATGCGGCAATTGAGGCGGCCCATGCGGGTGAACACGGCAGGGGCTTTGCCGTGGTCGCCGCTGAGGTCCGCAAACTATCTGAGCGCAGCCAATTGGCGGCCCAGACAATCAGCGAGCTGGCAGAGGCTGGGCTCACGATGGCTGAGCGCGCCGCGGGCCTGCTCAACCGCATCGTGCCCAACATCCAGAAGACCAGTCTGCTCGTGCAAGAAATTGCCGGCGCCTGCGTTGAACAGCGTGAATCGGTGGAGCAGATCGGCGGCGCAATGGGGCAGCTTAATGAAGCCACTCAGCAGAACGCCTCCGCCTCGGAGCAGCTCGCGGCCACCAGCGAGGAGCTCTCTAGTCAGGCGGAGCAGCTACAGCAAAGCATCGCCTTCTTCAAAACTGACGCT
>CAMAXW010000065.1 GCA_945862315.1 Klebsiella pneumoniae | reverse complement strand
AACGCCTATAACGACGGTGGCTTGCTCTATGTGGGCGATGTCCACGGTGGCCAGGGTGACACGGAGTTTACGGGCATAGCCGACGAAACCCGCGCCACCGTCCAGTTGTCCTGCAGCGTGGTAAAAAACAAGCGCCTGCCTTGCGTGCGAATCGACAAAGGCGACAGCGTGGTGGCGCTTGGCATTAATCTGCCCTTCGAACACGCGGTGTACGATGCGGCACGTAATCTCATGGAGTGGCTGGAGGAAGACTACGGCGTCACCCCACGTGATTTATATGTGCGGATGTCTTGCGATCCCGCCTTCCGGGTGCGGACTTATCAGATGGTTCGGCTGGGGACTTTGCAACACGTGGCCGGTGCCGAATATCCCAAGTCACGTCTTTTCGATGCATTAAAGCCGGTGCGCAAGCGTGCGGCGAAGCCGCGCCTCTCGACAAAAAGCACTAAGACCTAACGGCGCCGGTGGCAGCCAGTGCGGCGGTCTTTGGCGCGTGCCAAGCCGCCGCCACTGCTGGCCAATGAGGCGGGTTGCAGCTTGCTAAGTGGCGCCAGTATCTGGCGTCGTTAGCACTTGCCGCCGCGCTTTCAGCTTGGCAACTAACGCCGCGGCGGTGGCACAGGCGTACACGTTGGCGTGATAAATCTCGCGCGAATTTGGCGTCCAGCGGGTGTGCCATTCTTTGAGTGGGCCGTAGAATTCCACCCGTTGGATGTTGCCTTCACCGAACAGCCCCTCGAACATTTCTTGGCGCAGCAGCGATGCCGGCGACAAGGGCGCGGTGCTCTCGTCATAGGTGGTCTTCAGGATCACGAACTCGCCGTCGGCGCACAGACAGAGTTCTGTCGCCACCAGTTGCTCCCCGAAAAAATAGCGGTAGACCCGGGCCTGTCCTTGCAACGCGTAGCGTTCGAGCATCTCCCGATAAAACCTGGTTTGTGGATGGTCCACGCTAACCGCGGTACCACCGGCAGCTTTCCAGCCCAGAGATTCCAGCGCGGCATAGTCTGTGACGGCGCGCGCCATGTCCTGTGGAGCGCGCAGAATTTCCAGCCGGGTCAGGATGCCTGATGCGGCAAGTTTGTCGCGCTGCTTGCGCAAGTTGGTGCGCAGATTCTTGCCGCGAGCCGCCCAGTAATTGGGGTAGGAACCGGTCACTTCGAGCCAGGGCGTCTGAATATAGGGCAGGGTATCTGCGTGCGCGCTGTGTGCGGGTTGGGGGGCGTAAAGCGGATCGATTTGGCTAATCCCCAGGCGCGCTCCCAACGGCACTTGCTTGAGCAAGCTACCCGCCAGGGTCTCGAGCGACAGCGCTGGTTGCTGTATCCATGCGCCCAAGGGCAGCACGCTTTCAATAAAAATATCGGGCAAACACCAGCGCCATTGCAGCAGCGCACAGGCCGCCACCTCGCCGGCTTGCCAAAAGAACGCCAGCCGCAACCCTGGTTTACCCAGCACCGCTGCGCAGGCGAAAATAAATTCGGCGCGCTGGACCACGCTGCCGCGCGTACGGGCAACCAAGCCGTTCCACTGCGTGCGCGCTATCTCATTCGCCGGGTCGAATGCCTCGATGGACCATCCTTCTGCTCTCACCGCCCCCTCCTCATACTGTTGCTACGGCGCGTAAAAAAACTGCCACCAAGCGCTCGAACGCGGTGTCGCTAAGGCTATGCTGGCACGGCAATTGGATGAGTTCGAGCGCAAGTTTGGCACTCACTGGGCAGTCGCTTTCGGCCAGCTGGTCCCAACGCCACACAGCGACTCCGTGATACTTCAGTGCAGCGAACTGCGCAGCCGGGCGTTTAAGGCGCAGCGGGAAGACATAAGGCACGTGATCTGGTGCGAGCTCGGTAACGAAGGCGTCAACATGCGGCGAACCTGCTACTGCCTGCGCCCAACGCGAAAAACGCTGCCGTCGCACGGCGGCAATGCGATTGTGGTCGGCGTTGCGCACTAACCACTGCACCGATTTCACCGCGACTCGGTCTGTTGCCGATTTGTGCAAGTCCGTGGCCGGCGCGCTCCTCGCCTGCGCCTCTTGGCGGGCTTCCTCATCGTTGGCGGGCCCCATCAGGGCGCTTTCGTGGCGCCCGTGCAGCCGTTGCGTGCCATAGCGATAGGCCTCGTGCCACAGGGTATGCAGCCCCTGGACTTCGGCGCGCAGCCCGGCTGTGCGCCGTGGATGCTCGAGGACCCGGCCATTAGCCACTAACGCACCGCCTTCCGCGCCGGGGATGAATTTGCGGGTGGAGGCAATGGCGTAGTCGCCGAAGCTGCCGGGCAAAACCGTGCCAGTACGGGCGTACAGGGCGTGGGCGCAATCTTCAATCAGCACTACCGACTCGGCGCGGCAGCGCTGTTGAATTTCCGCCATCTGGGGCGTTATGAAACCAAAAAAATGCGGCAGAATAAGTGCTCTCAACCCCAGTGTGAGGGCTTCAGTCACCGTCTCCAACGCGACTTGCGCCTGCTCGGTCACCGGCAAGAATACCGGGATAGCCCCTAGCGCGAGAATGGGATAAATCATGGTGGGACAGTGGTAGGCCGGTACCGCCACCCGGTCTCCCGGGCGCACGCCGCTAGCCTTGAGCGCCCAGTAGGTGGCGCTCTGACCCGATGGGGTGAGCAAGGCATCCCGCGCCAGAAAGCGGCTGTCACTGGCGAAGTGTTCATCACTATGGCCGGCCACGCCCAAAACCGGCAGGGTGGGAAACCATGGCCGTGGGTGATTGGGGGGAATAGGTTGTACGCGGTAGAACCGAACTCCATCGGTCGGGGTATCTGCTAGCACCGGTGGTCGGGCTCGTGGGTGGCGCGCCCGAATCGTCGCTGCGTCGCAGGGGTTAGATCGCGTCTCATCGGGCAAAAAATGTCGTTCATGTTGGGCCCCTACTGCAGCTGATGTTCAGCTGATTGTGTGCTGAAAGGGTTGGGTCGGACAGATCATAGCGGCGCTAGCTGCTGAATCTGAGACCAGCCAAAATGTAATCCTCAGCCGCGCGGGGCGCTTTCCAGCGGTTCGCAATGCACCAGATCACACGCTCGTCGTCTCAAAGAAAACGTGCACGCGGCGCGCTTTCTTGCAGCGCGACGGATTGCTGCTGCGGCGAAGCTCACGCAGGACGCGCCACCCCAAGCCCAGATAGCCAAGGCCGAGTATGAATCTTCTAACCCACCGGGAATAGGTGCTCACGGATGTCGGCAGTCAGGTGCTGCGTGTGGCGCGATACTTGGTGCGTGGGGTGCGCGCAGCCTACCCGTTTCAGGGGCGGTGCGTTACACCGCGCTGACGATACGACGCTCGCACGGTGATTTTGCGCAAGCGCTGGGTGACTCGGCGCCGCTAGCGCACTTCGGCCGCGGCGTCGTCGTACACGATGAGGACCAGCATTTTGATCGGCAGTTTGATGAATTTTTCTGGGCCATGCGGTACCGGCGCATCGAAGGTGAGGGTGTCGCCCACACTGAGCGTGTAGGTGTGCTGGCCATGCCGATAGACCATTTTCCCTTCGAGCATATAAATCAATTCCGTGCCCGGGTGCTGAAAAGTGGGGAATACTTCGCTGGCATCGGTGAGCGTCACCAGAAAAGGGTCAAACAACTTGCGCGGCCCGCGGCCGTAGGCCAGCAGCTCGTAGAGATGCCCGCGCTTAGTGCCGCGACGGACGACTTCCATGCCTTTGCCTTTTTTGATCAGCTGGCCGCCACCCGATGGTTTGTCGAAATTAAGAAATAAATGGGAGAGTGTTTCACCCAGAGCGGTGGCGATTTTGTGCAGGGTATCGAGGCTGGTCGAGGAGATACCGTTTTCGATTTTAGAGACCATGCCACGGCTGATGCCGGCAGATTTGGCGAGTTCGGCAGTGGTGAGACGCTGGCGGAGTCGCAAGTCGCGGATCGATGCGCCAAGGTAGATATCGAGCGCGTTGCTTTCGGTGCCCGCCGGGGTGTTTTTGACTCGGGGTTGCATGGTTTTGGTACAGGTCCAGCTTAAAAATTGGGCAGCTATTTTCTACTGTAGCACTCGCTCAAGCGCAGAGGGGGCTGGGCAATAGGCAATTCCATCAGCCAGCTTTATGCCGCTGCCATGGGGCGGCGCTGCGGGTGATGCGATCAAGCGTGCGTTGCGCGGATTATCGCCTGATATGTTCCACCAGACGACGAGTCGCCGTATCGCTGCAACTGTCATCAGGCGCAAGAACCTGACCCCCACCGATAGGTCTGCGCGGGGCTGGGGCCAAGGGTTGCCTGCAGCACTTTGAGGGGTCGAAATATGGCTGCAAGCCATGCTGACGTGCGCACTGTTAACGGCGAATCCCGACCACCACCGCGCTGCGCAACCGGTCGGGGTGCTGGTGCTGGGTCTGGTCATTTTTTTTTGGGGTCGAGCAAGGCAGCTACGACGCCATTCAAGATGGCGTGCGGCAATCTGTGGCGGGCCACCGCGTGGTCAGTGGGACCTCGGGTCGGGGCGATGGCACGTGGGGCACCGGCAGTACGGATTCGCCGCAGGCAAAACGGGATGTGCCCTGCGACGATTGCTTTCTTTGGCGGGCGTGTATTCGTGACTTCATTTCGGCGCTACAGTCCGCTGTGAATACAACAACTATTTAGGAGATTTTATGGATATCGCTGCCATCCAAACTTTTTTAAGCACCACCGCCGCCGAACTTGGCATCAAGGCTGCCGCCGCGATTGCCTTCTGGATCACCGGTCGCTGGTTGATAGGGCAGGTCATCAGTGGCGTACAAGCGGGCATGAACCGCAGCAGCGTGGACAGCACGCTGACCAAATATCTCGGGTCTATTATTGCGGTCGCGCTGAACATCACTTTGGTGCTGGGGATCTTGGGTTACTTCGGCATTCAAACTACGTCATTCGCCGCCATGTTGGCGGGTGCCGGCGTGGCGATTGGCGCGGCTTGGAGTGGCATGCTCGGCAACTTTGCTGCCGGCGCGTTTCTGCTGGTACTGCGCCCCTTCAAGGTGGGCGATTTCATTTGTGCGGGCGGTGTCACCGGTACCGTGCACGAATTGGGCTTGTTCGGTACCACCATCCTCACGCCAGACAACGTGCTGACGTTAGTGGGCAACACCAAGGTATTTGGCGATTCGGTGCAGAATTTTTCTGCCCTGCCTACCCGCCGGGTAGAGCGTACCGCGCAGCTTGCCGGGGGGGTGGACACGCTCGACGCCATTGCCCGTCTATTGGCGGCCGTCCAGCAGATTCCCAATGTGGCCGTGACCCCGGCACCGGAGGTCAATCTGCTCGATATCAACCTGCTGGGAACGGTGATTGCCGTGCGTCCGTACTGCAATAACACCCATTACTGGCAAGTTTATTTTGACACCAACGCCGCCATCCTGCGGGTTGCCAGCGAAGCTGGCTGGCCTGCCCCAACCCCCGCCATGCTCAACAAAATGATGCAGTTGCCGGGGTAATGGTGACGGATCACCCGCTGCGCGCCCATCGGTGCGCGGCGGGTAGTGTTGGGTGAGGGGTTTTGTAGGCGAGAGGATTGGGAGGACGATTAAGCCCGCGTCGTGGCACGCCAACGGGCGGGGCAATAGGGGTGGGCGTGTTTCCCCTAGCGTTGCCCCCCCCGCGCGTTACTCGCAAGATGTGGCTGCTGGCAGGCTTAAACTGGCCAGTATCGGCGCAGGGCTAGCCCCGCCAAACCCAGAAGCACGAGGGCCCAGGTGCCCGGTTCTGGCACCCCTGAGCTTGGGCTGGGCACATAGTCAAACGCGAAGTTCGACAGGTTGAAAGTAAAGCCGTAGTGGTCGTACATATACCAGTACCCCGAAGATGCATTCCAAAAAGTCACGGCCGTGGTACCTAAAACCACCGCAGACTGGCTGAAATGGCCGGTTTTCGTCGCATAGGCACCGAGCCAAAGTTCTGATGGTTCTGGTAGCGAACGAGATGAATAGTAGGTGTCAAAAACCTCACTGAGCCTATTGCCGCACAGGTCACCGTTGTCCTCTGGCGCAAAACCCCAGTAGCACCCGGCCTGGAACTCGCCCCCGCCGTTGGTGGCGAGCGTCACGCCGGGAACCTCCCACCAGCCGGGGCTAACGGTGGTGTAGTCGAAGTCTATTTTTAGCGTGCCGTCCAGCGAGCCAAAGCCGGCACTCCCTTGGGCCCAGCCCTTCCCGTCGACGAATAAGGCTAACGCGGTGGGGGTTGTATTGAGGACCGCCGAGGCCGTGCTAGTCGGGCAAGGGGTGGTAGAACAGAGCGTCCCCGTGGACCAATCTAGCGGAATAATCGGGCTCGCTGAGGCACCCTCGTTGCCCCCGATGCTGAGGGCCATCACGCCCAGCAATAGCCAAAACTGTTTAATTTTCATCGTTACGCATTCCTTTTAGGTGGCCGCTGCGCGCGATATTCGTGCTTGCGGAGCCAGAACATTGGGGACCGCCTGAGGCTACCCCCCCCCCAAGCATTGTCCAGCACGAGCACGGATTTCACTGCACGCTAAAAGCGCCGTGGCGAACCCTGGTGGGTCCCGCAATGACGCCGGGCGGGCAAGGCCTGAGCCACGAGGTTTCCATTCGACCCCACACCCATCAGCCGGTGTAAGCTCCAGCGCGCTGCCACTCGTGGCATGTCGTGCGCCGCTACCCGCCACGGTCCAGTCAGCCAGATGAGAAGGCGTTTATGAGTATCAAAGGCAAGGCCTATATCGCCGGTGTTTACGAGCATCCCCTGCGTAAAGCCCAAGGCATTCCGATTGCCCAAATTCATGCGGAGGCGGCACGCGGCGTACTGGATGACGCGGGCCTCGAGGCGCGCGACATCGACGCTTATTTTTGTGCTGGCGATGGCAGCCACCAACAGGTAACAGCGGGCGCCTACTTCACCGGCGGGGGTTCTCGGACTTCAACCTGCACCCCTTCTCGCAGTAAATCGGTGGGATTTAGCACCACGCGGGTGTTGGCTGCCAGTCCCTCTACCACTTCAAACTGGGTGCCCAGATTGCGCCCGATAGTCACCGCGCGCAGGCGGATGGCGCCGCTGTCATCCACCGTGGCGAGGTGCGCGCCCTGGCTATCGAAGCGCACGGTGTTTGTAGGCACCAGCACGGCGCTGCCGGCAAACGACAAATGAAAAGCCACTTGCGCGTATAAGCCAGGCAGCAGGGTGTTATCGGCGTTAGGCAGTTCGATTTCTGTGAGGAGGGTCCGCGAGGCGGGTTCGATGGCACCCGCCGTGCGCACGACTTGGCCGTTAAAGCGCTGGCCAGGAAATTCTGCCACTCGCACCTCGGCGGCGAGGCCCGGGACGATGGCGCGCAGGTTGGTCTGCGGCACGCCAACCCGAATACGCAGACGGGTGGTTTCTGCCAGACGATACATTTCGTGGGTGTCGTGGCTGCCTGAATCAATCAGCGCGCCGTTTTCCACCTGACGCAGCACGACGGTGCCGGCAAACGGCGCAGTCACCCGCTTGAAGCCGGCCAGTTCTTCATAGCGCTGCTGGTTGGCGCGGGCGGCGGCAACGTCTGCGCCCCGCGCCTTAAAAGATGCCGCGCGCTCGTCGAGTTCAGATTTCGGCACCATTTTGCGCGCAACCAGCGTTTGCCAGCGTTCAAAATTGAGCCGCGCAAGCTCCAGATTAGCTTGCGCCTGCGCCAGTGCTGCTCGCGCGGCGAGCAGCGCTTGGTCCACTTCTGGGGTATCCAGTTCCACCAATAACGCGCCGGCTTTAACCCGGTCGCCGATCTCCGCATACCAACGCCGCACATAGCCATCGGTGCGCGCGTAGATGGGGGTTTCCTGCCACGCCTCGATGGTGCCGGGGAGGACTAATTCCACCGCGCTCGGCGGCGCAATCGCGCGCATGACGACCACTATCTGCGGCGGCGCCGGGGGCGGGGTTTGGGCGAGCGCGGCGCTGCTCAAGGCCAACAGCGCCAAGGTGGGGTAGAGGAGCTTCATGCGTTTCCTTCAATCGCCGCAGCAGGGCTGCCGCGGCGCTGGTAGACAAGACTGTAAAACACCGGCACAAATAACAACGTGGCCATGGTGGCGAGCGTGAGTCCACCGATCACGGCCAGACCCAACGGCGCGTTTTGCTCGGCGCCTTCGCCGTGGCCCAAAGCCATCGGGAGCATGCCGATCGTCATCGCGGTGGCGGTGATACACACGGGCCGCAAACGGGTCGTTGCCGCGGCCAAAGCTGCGGCCAGCGCGCTGCGACCGCGGGCCATTTCTTCGTTGGCGAAAGACACCACCAAAATGCTGTTGGCAGTGGCCACACCCACCGTCATGATGGCGCCCATCAGCGCTGGCACGCTGAAATGGGTACCCGTGAAATACAGTATCCACACGATACCGGCGAGAGCTGCGGGCAGCGCCGTGAGAATCACGAAGGGCGCGCTCCACGACTGAAAATTCACCACCAGTACCAAGTACACCAACACGATGGCGAACCCAAGTCCCGAGGCCATGGCCCGGAACGCATCGTCCATGCTGGCCGCTTGGCCGCGCAACACTATCGTCACCCCCGGCGGCAGCTTGCCGGCATAACCATCGATTATCTGTTTAACGCTGGTTACCACGCTGCCTAAATCGCGGCCTTCTACGTTGGCATGCACGTCAAAGACGGGCTTGGCATCCGAACGCGAGAGTACCGCGGCGGAGCGTCGCTGCTCGATCGTGGCAACGTTAGCGAGGAGTTCTACTTCGCCATCGGCCCGATGGGCAATCGGCAGATTGAGCAGATCGCTGAGCCGGTTTACACGATGCTGCGGCGCCTGTACGACCAAAGATACTGGCCGACCGGCTTTGGGATCGACCCAAAAATTAGGCGTCACCTGCCCACTCCCCGACAGCGCAATGAGCACGTTGCTGGCGACCTCGCTTTGGGTTAGACCCAGATCGGCGGCGCGCAGGCGGTCGATGTTAATTCGCAGGTCCGGGGCGTCGAGCACCTGCTGGATACGCGCATCCACAATGCCGGGGATGCGCTTGATGCGTTGTTCAATTTCCTGCGCGAGGGCGTAGGCCTTCGGCTGATCAAAGGCCACGACTTGAATATCCAAGGGGGCCGGGATCCCAAAATTGAGGATTTGGCTGATCATGTCGGCGGGTTGATAGTAGAAGCGCAGTTGGGGAAATTCGGCGACCAGCCGGGTGCGCAGCAGTTGCATATACTCCTGCGTGGCGCGTTGCCGCGTGGGTTTCAGCGCCACCAGCACTTCGCCGTCAAAAACGCCGCGGTTAGCGTTGTCGCCCCAAGCTAGATTGAAGGCATCGGGGAGCCCGATGTTATCGATAACCAGCGCTAAATCGGTCGCAGGAATAACCTCCCGGATGATTTGATCGACCGCCGTGAACCAGTGCTGCGTCGCTTCCAGACGCGTGCCGGTGGGCGCGGTGACATGCAAGCGAAACTGGCCGGCGTCGACCACCGGGAAAAAATCTCGACCCACTTTGGGCAAAATGAGTATCGCGCTGATAATCACCGCCACGGCGGCGAGGAGCGGCACGCTGCGGTGGCGGAGCAGCCCTTCAAGGAGGGCGGTGAACACCCGCTGAAACCACGAAAAAGCCTCCTCAAACAATACCCGCGCATACACCGCGAGCATCGCCAGCCGGAAGATCAGCGCGCGCAGTGGGCCCGGCCGACCCTCCAGATCCACCTCCCCGGGCAGCAAATATTTGAGCATCACCGGCACTAGCGTGCGCGAGAGTAGGTAGGATGCCCCCACGGCGAACACCACGGCGAGCGCCAAGGGTTGAAAAAGATATTTAGTCGCACCGTCTAAAAAAACCACCGGCAAAAACACAATGCAGATAACCAGCGTTGCCACCAGCGCGGGCAAGGCAATCTCTTGCGAGCCTTGCAAGATCGCCTGCTCTAGGGGCGCCCCACGCTCGAGATGACGGTGGATGTTTTCGATGGCAACGATGGCGTCATCAACGAGCACGCCAATGGCGAGCGCCAAGCCGCCGAGTGTCATGACGTTAAACGATTCCCCCATCACCCAAAGCAGCGCAATGGAGGACAGCACCGACAGCGGAATGGACGCGGCGACAATCAGCGTGCTACGCCAACTGCCCAAAAATAGTAAGACGAAAAGCGATACCAAACAGGCTGCCACCAGGCCTTCCACCACCACCCCATCGATTGCCGCCTGCACAAAGCGCGACTGATCAAACAGAAAATCTAAGGTCAAATCGGGCGGTGCCGCCGCCCGTAACGCCGGTAACCGCGCTTTGATGTTGGTGATGATGTCCAGGGTGGAGGCTTTACCCACCTTCAAAAAAGTGACCAGTACAGATTCCTGTCCATCGCGGCGAATCATGCTCGTTTGATTGCCGTAACCGTCGCGCACATTGGCCACGTCTCGCACCCGCACCAGCGTGCCGTCGCGCGCTTTGCCCACGGGGATATCGTTGAGCAGCGGCACCAGTTCTGGGTTGCTATTGAGCGAGACGATGTAATCGGTGTTGCCGAGTTTCGCGTTGCCGGACGGCAGCGTGAGGTTTTGTAGGTTGACCGCCCGGCTGACATCCAGCGGGGTTAAACCGCGCGCGGTGAGCGCCTGCAAATCCAGATCCACCATGATCTGGCGCGGCGCGCCCCCAAACGGCAGCGGCAGGCGCATCCCTACCACGCCGATGAGTTGTTGGCGGACCCGGAAGGAACCAAAGTCGTAAAGCTGCGAGGGGTTTAGCGAGGGGCTAGACAACGCCAGCTGCAGGATAGGCACGCTTGATGCGTCGTAGCGCACGATGAGTGGTGGCTGCATGCCGGGCGGCATGCGGCGCAAAATAGTTTGGGATACCGCCGTGACCTGCGTAATGGCCAGCTCAATGCTCACATCCGGCTGGAAATAAACCCGCGTCAAAGCAATGCCCGCGAGCGTCTGGGATTCAATCCGCGCCAAATCCTCCACACTGTTCGCGAGCGCAAACTCCGCGTAGGCCGTGACCCGACTTTGCATTTCCTCAGCTGGCAGGCCGGTGTATTGCCAGACCACGCTCACGACAGGGGTTTCGATGGCTGGAAAAATATCCCTCGGCATCACCCGAATGGCGTACGCACCCATCAGCAAAATGAACACGGCCATCACCACAAAAGTGTAGGGACGGCGTAGCGCCAGCTGGACTATCCACATGCGAACCGAGACTCCGTAAAGCGCGCGCGGTGGCCCATAGGGGCGCCGGTGGCGAGATTGCCAAGATAGCCCTCCACCCTAACCGTTTGAGCCGCTGCGCTGCAACTTAAACGCTTCAGAATGCAGGGTGGCGCGCTAATAGGGCCACGGTGTCGCCCGGTCCTAGGCGGGCTAGCACCGGCACCGCCGCGCTGGGGCGGCGGGGCGTACTGTGGGGAAGCTGGGGCGTCGCGCCAGGTCGCAATAGGAACGCGGCATTTTTAATTTATGTTGCGCCATAAAGTGGCGGATCATTCCTTCTGAGACCGGGGCAAAGCGGAACAGACGCTGGTCGCGCCACAGGCGCTCGAGATGGTACTCGCAGGCGTAGCCCATGCCACCCAAGATCTGCCTGGCCAGGTTGAGATATTCGTGAAAAATGCCCTCGGCCAGCGCGCCATCGCCGATGTAACACACGGCGATGTTGCCATCGTCCGCTAACTTATGCGCCAGCGCGCTGTTGGTCGCGATGGAAATGCCGCCACCCACGATGCCATTGGCGCCCAGCATGCCAATGGTGTTGTCCGCGATATGCATGGAGCCGCCTCGCCCGCGACAGATGCCGGTGGCCCGGCCCATCATCTCGGCGAAGAAGCCGGTGAGGTCAACCCCCTTGGCCAGTGCTTGGCCGTGGCCGCGATGGGTGAGCGCGACAGTATCTGTAGCGCGCAGGTGGCGGCTGACCGCGACCGGTACGGATTCTTGACCGATGGCTCGAATGAATGAAGCCGGGGACTTCTTTATCCGCAAAGCGCTTAGACAGCCGTTCTTCAACCCGCCGAATGCTCAATATTTTGGCGTCACACTGGGTGAGTGTGGCCACGCTGCTGGGGGTCTCGTTAGCCGCTTAGTTTTTTGGGGTCCCGCCGCGCGCTCAGATTGCAGAGGTTTGGATCGCTAGGTCCGCGGGGGGAAACACCGGTGACCCGGCACCAAGATGCGGCGGGTTGCAAGTTGTGTCTAAGCAGATTCTAGGTGCTGGGCGCGCGCGGTTTTATACTGGGTCCAGTCGTCCACAGTAACCCTAGCCGCCGCGTGTCGAGGCCCTTATGACTTTGCTTAAACCCGACGAACCGCCGTCCGTTGAAGTTGCCCACCGCGCGGCGCGCTCGGTGTTTGTGTTGACCTGCGATCACGCGAGTCACCGGATACCCGCCGCACTGGGCTCGTTGGGTGTGCCCGCCGCCGAGCGCCTGCGGCACATTGCCTGGGACATCGGTGCCCTCGCGGTCGCGCAGGGCTTGGCCGCGGTACTCGACGGCGTGCTCATCAGTAGTGGCTATTCGCGATTAGTGATGGATGTGAATCGATCCCCTAGCCGTCACGACGCCATTCCAATGCTGAGCGAGGCCACTGCTATTCCCGGTAATGTGGGGCTCTCAGCGGCGGACCGGGCGATGCGTCAGCGCGAAATTTTTGAACCCTACCATGCCGCCATAGATCAGTTGTTAACCGCGCGGCTGGTCGCCGGCCAGGCCACGATGTATGTGGCCATCCATAGTTTTACGCCGGTTTATCAGGGCACTGTGCGGCCTTGGCACGTTGCCCTGCTGTCTAATCGCGACCGGCGGGTGGCCGAGGTGCTGCTGGCGGCGCTGGCTTGCGATCCCACGCTCTGCGTGGGCGACAACATCCCTTATCGAGTGACCGATGAAGGTGACTACGGCATTCCGGTCCACGCTGAAGGCCGTGGGCTGCCGCATGTACTCATCGAAATCAGGCAAGACGAAATCACGACTCACGCAGGTCAACAGCAGTGGATCAGCCGGCTTGCACCGCTGTTGCTAAGCGCGCAAAAGGTCTTGGGTCTCGCCTGATCGCCCAGCGCACGGAGGGGCCAGCCGCGTGATCAACCCGCAAATGTTGTCGGTGTCTCGGATGGTTTGGCTGGGTGCTAAAAATGGCTGTGAGCGCGCTACAGCGAACTGAATTTGCGCAACTGCCGGTCGTGAAATCGGCGACAGACGGCGAGGCTGACGGCCGCACCTAACGCCGTGAGCAATAGGTGCGTCAACGGCGGGGCTGCAGCCGGTACCGCCAGCGTAGCCGTCGGGGGCGCGCCGCTGAGCACCGCCAAGCTCCACGCCAGCAATTCGCCACTAGCCCCCACCGCCAGACAAATACACATCACTAAAAACCCAAGCCAGCCGCGGCGCGCCAGCACTCGGCGTCGCACGAGCACCTCACGTGCCAGCAAGGCCACCATGAAACCTTGCATGAATTGTCCTAAGCCCACTAAATCGGCACTGGAAAGTCCAATCAGCGTCGCCACATTGGCCGGCGCGGGTAGGGTGGTGTCGGCGTAATGGCCGCCAGCCATCAGCAACAGGCTGTAGCCGAGCACCCCCAAATAGGCCAGCGTGGTGAGCGGGAAGCTGCGTCGCGTAGCCCACAACACCAGCAGGCCAAGCACACATGGCGCCACGCTTAGCGCCCATTGGAGCTGACTGGCTGGGCTGATCGCCGAGCCAATAAACCCGCCCAAAAAAATCACTATCCACACACCCGCCATGGTCACCCCCTCATCGGCTGGGGCAAGAACCATCAAGCCCACCGTTGGGTGCGAATGATGCACGCGCCTCTCGCGTGGCGTCCACCCGTTGCCGCTTCACGTTATAGTGTTGCGCCGTTCCCCGGCGACCACCCTTTTCTCTACTACGTCCTGTTACCCCAAGTGAGCACAGCGATGCCGGTCAGCACTTTTCAGACACCCGCCAGCGACCGCTGGTTTGAGGATTACGAGATTGGCGCAACCTATGTGTTGGGCACGTTCTCTTTGAGCGAAGCGGAGATCATTGAATTCGCCGCTCGTTTTGATCCGCAGCCTTTTCATCTCGACGCAGAGGCGGCTCGTGCCTCGCACTACGGCGGCATCATTGCGAGCGGTTGGCATACCGGTTCTGCCACGATGCGCCTGATGGTGGAGAATTTTATCTCGTCCTCGGGCGGTCTAGGCTCGCCCGGGCTGGACGAAATTCGCTGGATTAAACCCGTGCGGCCGGACATGGTGTTGCGGGTGCAGGTGTCGGTGTTGGATGGCCGGCGCTCGGTCTCCAAACCCGACCGGGGTTTTTTCTCACACTTCATCGAAGTGCTCAATCTCGATGGTGAACCGGTGATGACAATACGGGGCAAAGGGATGGTGCGCGTGCGCCCAACCCTCGCCACTTAACCTTAAGGAGTGCATTTGGCATGACCCCTAATTGCTGGAACGATGCGACCCCCTACGACTTCCCCGCACTGGTGGATGCGCTTAACCGTTATCTGCGGTTGAAGGCGACACCCATCGGCATGAAGCGTTTTCGGACCGAAGCAGAAATGGCCGCTGTGCCAAAAATTCGCCGCCCGCCGGTTGGCGAAAAATTTGCGTTCGATCAAATCGTCGGCCAAAGCCGCTGGCTGGGTTGGACCTTGGGCGTCACCATGGACAACCTGATGGGCGCGCAGTGCGGGGCCGTGATCGGCTTGCATCCTGCCGATCCGCAGTGGCTGCGTGGGGAACCCATGAACGGCGTGTGGTATGGCACGCTGGAAGACAGCGCCGCCCACCAGCGCGCCATGAGCTGCGCTTCCCACGGCGACTATGCGGCGATCGCAGTCTCCCCGCTCACCGCCGGGCGCCTCGATAATCCCGATTTATGTTTGCTCTATGGCACGCCCGGCCAAATGATTACCTTGGTCAACGGGCTGCAGTACCGCAATTATCGCAAGCTGACGTTCACCTGCGTGGGCGAAAGTGCCTGCGCAGATTCTTGGGGAAACGCGCTCAAAACCGGCGAACCTTCGTTGTCGATACCTTGCTATGCCGAGCGCAAGTTTGGGGGCGTGCTAGACGAAGAAATGCTCATGGCTTTGCCGCCGAGTTTTCTGCCGCCGATCGTCGCCGGCTTAGCGGCGCTGAGCGAGAACGGTTTGCGCTATCCCATTCCTAATCACGGGATTCAAAAATCGCCGCTAGATAGCATTCAGGCGAGCTATGGCAGTGCCAAAAT
>CAMAXW010000064.1 GCA_945862315.1 Klebsiella pneumoniae | reverse complement strand
AAAAAGGAGCGCAACGGGCCGCGAGCGTGCGAGAAATCGCGGACACCTGCGCCGTTATTTTTTTATCTTTGCCCGGCCCCAAGCAAATCGAGGAAGTGATGCTCGATGCGCAAGGCCTGCTCGCGCACGCGCTGCCGGGGGCCACGATTATCGATTTATCCACCAACGCCTTGGCGCTAAACCGCCAATTGGCGGGGTTAGCCGAAGCCCGGGGTATTCATTACTTGGATGCGCCGGTGTCGGGCGGCAAAGTGGGTGCCGCGGCTGGAACACTGGCGATTATGGTCGGTGGCGAACGCCCGGCATTCGAGGCAATCCGGCACCTGCTGGCCTATTTGGGCGATCATATTTTCTACTTGGGTGGCGCGGGAGCCGGCACGCTCAGCAAACTCATTAACAACCAAATTTTTCTCTGCGCGAGTGTGCTGATTCAAGAAGGCTTCGTTATGGGGGCCAAAGCGGGCATGGATCCCAGCACGGTGCTGGAGGTGCTGAAAGTCAGTTCTGCGGGATCGTTGGTGACGCGGGCCTCGTTGGTGTTATCACGAAAATTTGATCTGGATGTCTTTTCGTTGGCGATTGCCGCGAAGGACGTTGAGATGGCGTTAGCCTCGGGCGAAGCCGTGGGCGCGCCGATGCCGATGACCGCCGCCGCCAGCAGCGTTTATCAGCAGGCACTGGCCGCGGGCTTAGGCGAGCAGGATTTTTTTGCGACGGTCCAAGTGTTGGAAGCCGCTGCTGGGGTGACGCTCCCGCCCTTGCGCAAGCCGCCAACCCAGCGTGCCTGACGGTTTAGGGTTTGCCGACGGCGGCGCTCGCGCCGTAGACCTCTTCAACCTTGCGCAACGCGGCCACGCCCGTGGGCCAGCCGCCGTAGTGTGCGAGGTGCAGCATCATTTCTTCAATTTTTTCGCGGGGGATGCCTAAATTCTTGGCACCGTGCAGATGTGTTTTAAGTTCTGTTTCGCGCCCTAAGACGGTAAGGGCGGTGATGGTGATCATCGAGCGCTCTTCCAGTTTTAATCCCGGACGAGACCAGATATCGCCAAATAAATTGGCCACCGTCACCTGCATAAAGTCACTGCTCAGAACGCTATCGGGCGGCGCGCGACCGAATAATTTCGTCATGACTTCGAGGCCTTTATCAAAGCGGGGATTTTCGCTCATGGTCTGCTCCTGCGGGGTCGTTAACGGGGATATGCCCAGCCGCCCGGGGTCAAAGCCTGCGCCCAAACCCATGCCGCGTTGGCGTGCGGGTGCGGCGGCTTCTAAAAAAGGACTCTACGTCATCTAGCGATCGGCTGCCCACGAAAATGCTGATCCTGATGATGACCTTGCGCGCTGGCTCACCGGCGGCCGCGGCGGTGCGCCGTTGTGGGGGCTCAGCGACCCGTAAATTGGGCGCGGCGCTTTTCCACAAAAGCGCTGACACCTTCTTTAAAGTCTTCGCGCGCGGCGCACTCCGCGAAGGCTTCGGCTTCGGCCTGGAGTTGGGCTTCAAAGTCGTTAGCCAGTGAGCGATAGAGTAGCCGCTTGGTATTGGCATAGGCATGGGTGGGGCCGCGCGCCAGTCGCTCGGCAAGTTGGGCGGTTTGCGTTGGCAACTCGCCGGCGTTGGCCACAAAATTAATGAGGCCCATGGCCTGGGCTTCACGCGCGGTGTGGCGATCGCCTAAGAGTGCTATCTCCATGGCTTTTTTAATGCCAACGGCGCGTGGTAACTGGAAGCTGGCGCCGCCGTCGGGGCTAGTGCCCAAGTGGCAATAGGCCAGGGTGAAATAAGCGTTTTCATCGGCGATCACTAAATCGGCTGCCAGCGCTAAGCTGACTCCCGCACCGGCTGCCGCGCCCGCAACGCTCGCGATGATGGGTTTAGGCATGCGCCGCATCGCATACATCATGGGGTGTAAGTCGTGGATGCGCTGTATGAACTGGTTGCGGATGGCGGTTGGGGACTGCGGTAGCAGGGCCGCTATGGCCTTCACATCGCCCCCCGCCATGAAGTGCTCGCCAGCACCCTTCATCACGACACAGCGCACACTGTCGTCCATTTCCAGCGCGTGCAAGGCTTGGGTGATCGCGGTGCGCATGGCCGGGCTGAGCGCGTTGCGGGATTCGGGGCGATTGAACGTCAGGGTGGCAATGGCGCCCTCCTGGTCGAGGAGTAAGTCGGGCATACAGTCTCCTAGGATGGGCTGGTGGGGGCTGCCGGCTGTGAGGCGAAAAATACGGTTCCAATGTAGCTTAAAACGGCCAGCGCTAGAGCATCGTCGCGGTAAGCCGGTTGTTTTTTTATGGGCCTAGGTAGCTTTAACGATAGGCCTCATGCGCAATGACTGGCTTGCGCCTTTAGAAATCTGCTACGGTGTCCACCAGCCTGAAACTCCTCATCGAGGTGCCAGCATGAATGAAATGAACTCGATCCAAGGCCGGTATATCCTGCCGGTCAAGCCAACGTTCTCCGATGCGTCCGCAAGGCCGGTGGCGCGGGCAGAGCAAAGCGCCCCAGCCGATCCCGCGGCGATCGCTGACCAACGTCGTCCGGATCTGACGGCTGCGAGCATGGGGGACTACTCCACGCAGCTCCTGTTGGAAAAGCAGTTTGGCGTGACGCTCAACAGCATTCGGGAAAAAGTGATCGAGATCTTCCGCAGTCAGGGCATCGATACCCAAGGGATCGAGGAACTCTCTCCGGAGGAGGCTCAGGCCCAGATTGGCGCGGATGGTTATTGGGGCGTCGAAAAAACCTCCGAACGCATTGCGGACTTTGCCCTTCAAGTCGCGGGCGGTGATCCGGCGAGATTGGATGTGCTAAAAGCGGCGATACAGTCCGGTTTTGATGCGGCCAAAGACGCTTTTGGGGGCACCCTGCCGGACATTTCGCAACAGACCTTAACGCGCGTTTGGGAGCGCTTGGATGCGTGGGCGGTTAGCGCTGCGGAAGCGCCGCCGCCGGATCTTCCTGACACACGCGTGAACCTTAGTGTGTGAACCTGCGGGGTGGCGCGCGTGGCTGTTAACATTGGCCCCGCGGGGGCGTTTAACCAGTGCGCCTGTGCACGCCGCTAGGCGCTGAAGCCGCCGTCTACACCGATAATTTGCCCGTTGATATAACCGGCACCCGGTGAGATCAAAAAGTCCACCACCGCGCTCACTTCCTCAACGGTGCCCATGCGCCCGAGTGGGGTGTTGTCCACCATGGCTTTAATGACACCTTCAGCCCACGGATCGCCCGCGAATTCTGGTGCGTACCAGCGTGAATGCTGGCCCGCCAATGCACTGCGCACGAGGCTTTAGGGGGCGACTTCTGGGGAGGAGGGCGGTTATCCTGCACGGAGTTTTTCGGCGCTAAATCACAGGAGGACATCCACATGGGTCGACTGCAAGGGAAGGTTTGTATCGTTACCGGGGGCGCTCGCGGGCAGGGCGGGGCGGAAGCTGAGCTTTTTCGCAACGAAGGCGCCGAGGTCATCATTACCGATGTGCTGGATGAGCTAGGCCAGCGCCATGCGGCCGCCATTGGCGCCACATTCCTACACCACGATGTGCGTTCGGAGACGGATTGGGACGAGGTTGTGCGCCAGACTCTCGAGCGACACGGTCGGATTGATGTGCTGATTAACAATGCCGGAATCTACGCCCGCGGCAAGTTGCTCGACACCAGCTTGGAACAGTACCGACATATTATCGAGGTCAATCAAGTCGGCGTGTTTTTGGGCATGAAGGCTGTCGCGCCTACCATGATCGCCCAGCATGCAGGATCAATCGTTAACATTTCTTCGATCGCCGGTTTGATCGGGGCGGCGCACGCAGTGGCCTATGGTGCTTCTAAGTTTGCGGTTCGCGGGATGACCAAGTCGGTCGCCCTAGAACTCGCGCGTTATGGCGTTCGGGCTAACTCTATCCATCCCGGCATGATCGAAACCGATATGATCACGGACGTCACCGGCGGCAACGCCCAGCGGCACGACCGGATGGCTAGTGCTGTGCCTGTCGGCCGACCAGCTGCTGCCGACGAGGTCGCGTATTTGGCCTTGTACTTGGCGAGCGATGAGAGCCGCTATAGCACGGGTGCTGAGTTCGTCATCGACGGCGGTGTCACGGCAGGCTAAGCGGGCCCCGGCTCGCTTAAACCGGCTGTTAGTCGCGTAGCACGATGATAACCCTCGAGCATATTCGTCACGCTGTGGCGAACGTTCGCCACGACGGTGCGTCTTTTGAGCCGCACCCACGTCACGCGGCGGTGGCCATGATTTTGGCGCCGGGGGTGCAGGATATCGAGGTCTGTTTTATTCGGCGTGCGGAGCGGGCGGGCGATCCTTGGTCTGGCCAGGTGGCCTTTCCGGGTGGTCGCGCCAGCGCGAGCGATCCGGATCCGCAGGCGGTGGCCGAGCGTGAAACTTGGGAAGAAATTGGCCTGACTTTGGACCCTCAACATCGCATGGGCGCTCTGCCGATGCGCCTGATCGAGAACAACACCCAACGCTCGGGTTTGACCTTATGGCCCTTCGTGTACTGCGTTGGCCCGATCGAACGCGCGCAAGCTACCGCCCGTCTGCCGGCGGAAGTCGCCAGCGTATTTTGGGTGCCGATAAGGCATTTGTTCGACGCCTCGGCGGTCACGGAATACGCCTATCCGCAGGGTGTTACGGCCTCTACCTTCCCGGGTATTGAGTTTGGTGAGCACGTCATTTGGGGTTTGACGTTGCGGGTTCTGGCGAGCTTTGCGGAAGTCATTCAGCGTGAATTTCCGGCTTTGGCATGAGGCCGGCGAGGCGACAGCGCTGACTAAGACAGCCACCGGCTAGGTGGTTCGGAGTCGGCAAGAGGAACTGAATCCGCGGGCCCCGTATTCGCCGCCGAGATTCACCCTTGGAGCGCGCGCGCAACCCCAGCAAGGCGGGCGCGGCGACGCCAATACTCGCCTAGCTGGGCCGCAGCGCAATCATCACCAAGCCAAAACAGCTCAGTAGCACGCACAGCATCAGCGCTTTGCGGCGTCTGCCGCGAGGGCCCAGATGGCCAAATAGTCAGCCCTCGATGAGCCGCGCAATAAAGCCGCAGGCGAACCGGCTGGCGACATGGAGTGGAGGCACCACCGGCTTGCGGCCCGGGAAAAGGCCTGCGCGAAATGCCGGGCGAACGCGGCATCGATGTAGCAGTGCTACCCCGCCACGAGATTGCCGGGTGATCCGGTGAAGATCACCCGGGCCTGGGTTTTGAGGTCGTGGCCGTTACCGCTCGCGGATGGCATGGCGAGTGCCATCGCCAGCGGTGTCTGGTGCGCTACGCCGGGGTGAACATCGCCACCGGCGGCCCGCCGTCCGAAGGCTTGAAGACCAGCCGTACCGCCTGCCCGATGGTCAGCGCGTCGAGATCACAGTCCACAATGTTCGTCATCATCGACACCCCTTCGGCCAGCGTCACATAAGCAATGGCATAGGCGGTTGGTAGCACCCGGCGCGAAACGCTAAAGGTGTAAATCGTGCCCACGCCCTGCGCCACGACCCACTGGGTTTGATCGCTGAAGCAGTGCGGGCAGATCGTCCGCGGATGAAAATGATAGGCCGCACAGGCAAGACACCGCTTGATCAGCAGCTCGCCACGTTCGGCAGCAGCGTAGTACGGCTGATTTTCCGGTGTGGGGACTGGCGCGGTGATGATTCGATCTTGATAAAGCGTCGTCATGATTTAAACCCGCTCCATGATGAGGGTGGCACTGCCGTGGCGTGAGGAAATCACGCCGCCCGTTCCGTGCGCGAGCGCGAGCCCGCAGTTCGGTACCTGTACCTTGGGGTGTGCTTCACCGCGCAACTGACGCACGGCTTCGATAATTTTGGTTATGCCGCCGCGGTTCGCAGGATGGTTGTTGCATAGCCCGCCGCCATCGGTATTGAACGGTAGCCGGCCCACTCCTGAGATGAGATTGCCGTCCGCCACAAACCGTCCACCTTCGCCTTTTTTGCAGAAGCCGAGATCTTCCAGCTGCATCACGACCGTGATGGTAAAACTGTCGTAGATCGACGCGTACTGGATATCCGCCGGGGTGATCCCTGCTTCTTCAAAAGCGGCCGGTCCCGAATAACGGGCGGCGGTGTGGCTGAGATCGATATGACCACCGTTAAGGCCCTTGATCGAATTACCGGTGCCCAGCAGATTGATGACAGGTTTGTTAAGCGCCCGGGCAATTTCCGGCCGCGCCAGAATCACCGCGCCACCGCCATCGCTGACCACACAGCAGTCCAGCCGATGCAGCGGATCTGACATCAACGGGGAATTCACCACGTCTTCCACCGTCACCACCTCGCGCAGCATGGCGTTAGGGTTGTACTGCGCGTGATGCGAAGCGGCGACCTTCACCCACGCCAGCTGTTCGCTGGTGGTGCCGTAGTCATGCATGTGGCGCTTGGCAGCCATGGCGTACTGATTGAGCGTGACCGCGTGATAGGGCAGCTCGAAGGGCACGTCCGGGGCATTGGCGCCGAAGTTGCGCGGTACGGTACCGGTGGAACCCTCCGACCGGGGGCGCCCGGCCAGGGTCACCAGTGCGATATCGCACTTGCCGGCGGCAATGGCTTCCGCGGCATGGGTGACGTGAATGAGATAAGAAGAACCGCCAGTGTCGGTAGAATCCATATGGCGCACGCGGAGGTTGAGGTAATCAACCATTGCCAGCGGCCCGAGCCCGGGCGCATCGCCGGCACAGGCGTAGCCGTCGATATCGCGGAAAGTCAGCCCCGCATCTGCCAGCGCGCCGTGCGCGACTTCAGCATGCAGTTGAGCAATGGTTTTATCCGGCGCTTTGCGCGTTGGATGTTCGTAGATGCCCACGATGCAGGCTTTTCGTTGGAGACTCACGCGCTAATTCCTTAGTTCTGGCGAAGGCGTGGATTCTACGGCTTGAGCGGGAAAAATCTAACTTTGGCCGCCACCCGAGGTACGGATCACGCACGGCGTGTGCAGCTGACGACAGCCCGATCAAAGGTTCACAAGTACGGGTGATCTCTTATCTACCCGCCCGTACGCTTAGCGTATCGCCCCGGTGTACTATCGGTCAGACCCAACCAACGAAGTCCCAACCAACGAAATTTTGGAGCGACAGACATGGAAGAGCAATTCGAGCCGAGGCCGCTGCTGGCCTTGGATGATTTGAGGGACCTGATGCAGCGGCGGACTTCGCCCTCTTTGCTGCTACTGGTTGGGCAGCTGGGCGCATTCTTGCTGGTCGCCACCGCCGTTGTCTGGTGGGGGCAATATCCTTGGCGCGCAGGCCCGCTCGCGCTGCTTCTTGCCTGGATTTGGAACAGTTTTTTTTGCCCTTTCCATGAATGCACCCATCGGACGGCTTTCCGCTCCCCGCTTGGAAACCGCATCGGCGCCTGGATCAGCGGGATATTTTTCGGAATGTCGCCTTCGGTCTACCGCACGTATCATTACCAGCACCATCGCTACACGCGCGACCCAGAAAAGGATCCGGAACTGAGCGGGAAAAATGGCGTTGCCCCTTGGCCCTCCGGGATCCTCCGCTGGACGGTTTCGATGAGCGTTTTGGGGATCTTCCTGCTGAAGTACCGATTACTCATCGCGTTTGCAATCAAACCCCGAACTGAGTGGCCGCAGTTGGGGCCATGGACCACCCAAATAGACAATCCTGATCGGCTCGTGTTCGAGTCCAGGGTCGTACTCGCCTGTTGGGTGGCGTTCCTGTCGGCCGCGGTCTTGATGCCGCCGGGTGGCCTGTGGCTGATTTTTGCGGCGTGGTTCACGCATGTGTATCAGACCCTTTGGCTCTCAACCGAGCATACCGGGCTGCCTTCCGAAGGGAGTATTTTGGCCCGCACACGCAGTGTGGAGACGACAAAATTTGTCCAATTCTCGATCTGGAACATGAACTATCACGCTGAACATCACGCGTGGCCAAGTATCCCTTGGCATGCCCTGCCCGCCACCCATACACGGGTTGAGAAACATCTCGAGTCCTTCGTGCCGGGCTATGCCGCGTTGCATCGCAGTGTGTTGCGTGGCAATACGTTACCGTGCGGCGATCCGTAGCAGTTTTCCCCACGCGTCGCGCAGCTGTCTGATCCGACGACGATGTGGCGATAACGATCACCGTCGACCTGCTCAACACCCGGCAGTGCGCGGGCACCCAGACAGAGCAGAAAAAAATCCCAGTCAAACGGTGGCGTGTCAGGCAGTCGCGCTAGGCACGCGCTCGTGTGACTGCCGAGGAGACATCGTCTAGCGGGTCAAGTGTTCAAATGCATGGCCCGTGCGCAGCACCACATCGTCTTCACCCTGACGACCGGTGAACATGATGCCCACGGGCAGACCGTCCGACAGGCCGGCCGGCACGCTCATGGACGGATGGCCGGTGGCGTCGAAGGGTGCGGTATTGCCGATCATGTCCAACGCGCAAGCCATCATCACATCTAGGCCAGCGTCGGGTGGCGGAATGCGATGGGCCTTCATCGGCGTGGTGGGCATGACCAGAATGTCGAATTGGCGCATCGCATCGTCATAGGCGGCGCGTAATAGCGGCACGAGGTTGTGGGCCTTGGCCGAATAATAATGGCCATAGCGGCGACGCATGGCGAGACCGAACAACATCACAGTCTTGACGGTGACGGGATAGTCATCGGCGCGTTCACGCCGCGCGCGGCCATAGAACTCGATGGCGCCGAGGGGAAAATGGCCGCGCACATTCGGCCCGCTTGCACCCTGGTCGGTGAAAGTTGAGAGGGTGTTATCCATGATGCTGCTGAACATGATGGCCGGCCCCTGCAGATGCAGAGGGATCGAAACATCTTCGACCACCGCGCCGGCTTCGCGCAGGCGCAGTGCTTGCGTACGCACCATGGCATCAACATCGGCTTGTGCACCCGCTGTACCAAAACCTTCTTGCACGATGCCAATCCGCAGTCCTTGCACACCCTGCGTCAGCGCGCTCACATAGGGTTTGGCTTGCAGGCCGGCAAATTGACGGGGATCGCGGCCATCGTCATAACCCGCCAGTACTTCCAGCAGTAGCGCGCAATCGGCACTGCTCATCGCCATTGGGCCCAGGTGATCGACCGATTGTTCGATGGGTGCGGCGCCGGTATAGGGCACCAAGCCATAGGTCGGCTTGAGGCCGCACACACCGGAAAACGATGCCGGCATGCGCACCGAACCACCTTGGTCACTGCCGATCGCCAGATCCGCTTCCGCGGTCAGCAGCAAGGCTGCGCAGCCGCTGGACGAGCCGCCGGTCATGTAGTCGGGATTGCGCGGGTTGCGCACCGGCCCGGTCGCCGACGTATGGCTGCCACCCGAGAGGCAGAAGTTCTCGCAGGTGGCTTTGCCTACCACTTCCGCACCGGCGTCGAGTACGCGGGTGACGACGGTCGCGTCTTCATCGGGTACAAAGCCTTCCATCACTTTCGAGCCGTTCATCATCGGCAGTCCGGCGACGCCGATATTGTCCTTAATCACGACGCGTTTGCCCGCCAGTTTGCCGCTGGGCGCACCCTTGATCGAACATTTCCAATACCAGGCGTTATAGGGGTTGTCCGCGGCACTCGGGGCATGGCCGGCACCACGTGGATATTTGACCGGCAAGCGCGGCGCCTGCATGGCGGCAATAAGGTTGAAGTTGGCGGTCAGCCCCGCCATGAAGCTGGCATACAGGTCGAGTTCCGCATCGGATAGCGACATGCCGAAGGTCTCGGCGCAAGCGCGCAATTCCGCGCGGGCGATGGGTGGCACGGCTTGTGAAGTGGACATGTTTGTTCTCCTGTGGTGCGCCGCGCCTGAGTGCCGAGCGTGTCAACAACATAACGCAATCCCAAGCAGGATAGCTTCCTGCAAATGGTGATGGGCGCGGTAATGGGCAGCGGGCTTGCAGCAGGTGTGGCCAGCGGGTGATCAATCGGCTCGGGTGATGCGCAAGCGGTGCGGCGCGTGGTGTTCACCCCAGCAGCGAATTAGGTGAGCACGCCGACCACACAAGCCCCCATCATCGTCGCGATGGCCCCACCGAACATTGCGAGCAGGCCGATGCGCGAGAGATCATGCCGGCGTGATGGCGCGAGGACGCTGATTCCGCCGATCTGTATGCCAACGCTGGCGAAGTTCGCGAAGCCGCAGAGTGCGTAGACCGCAATCAAAGCCGATCGCGGCGAAAGGAAATTCGGATCGGCTTTGAATTGCTGGGCCATCTCGTTGTACGCGATGAATTCGTTGAGCACGGTTTTCATCCCGAGCAAACCACCGACTTTAGGAGAGTCGGCCCAAGGGATGCCGCACAGCCACGCCAGCGGTGCGAAGACTACGCCGAGCATTTGTTCGATTTTCCAACCGCTGTAGATGGTGTTGCCATCGGCTCCAATCGAAGTCGCGCCGAGACCGACTGCACCGGTTGCCCAGCCGACCAGTGCATTTAGCAGTGCGATCAACGCCGTGAAGGTGATCAACATCGCGCCGACATTTACCGCAAGTTTCAATCCCTCAGAAGTACCTCGCGTGGCGGCGTCGATGAGATTGGCATCGAGACGTTCAACGTTGAACGCCACACCGGCGGCGGTTTGCGGCGTTTCCGATTCGGGCATGATCAGTTTCGAGACCACAAGCGTCGCGGGCGCGCTAATTAAACACGCGGCTGCGAGGTGTCCGCCGACGTTTTGCACGAAATCGTTCAGCAGCAGCGCGTAGAACACGAGCACGCCCGTGGCGATGTTCGCAAAGCCGCCCACCATGATCACAAACATTTCACTCCGCGTGGCGGCGGCGAGGAACGGGCGAACCAGCAGCGGCGCTTCGGTCTGACCGACGAAGATATTCGCCGCTGTGCTGAGCGTTTCGGCGCCGCTGGTGCCGGTGGTTTTGTGCATGATCCACGCTACGCCGCTCACGATCCACGTCATCACACCGAGGTGATACAGAATGGCCGTCAGCATGGACACGAACATGATGGTGGGCAACACCGAAAACGCGAAGCTGGCAGCGAGCACAACGGAGCCGACTTCTTGGCCGTTGCTGTCACGCGCTTGTGTCGCCCAATCAACCAGCGAACCGAACAGCAATCGCGCGCCTGAATCGGAATACGCCAGAAGATTCTGAATGCCCGCCTGCACCGTCGCGAGCATCTTCGGCGAGAACAGAACGAGCGCGCCGAAGGCGAACTGTAAAATGATTCCCCATATCACCACGCGCGTCGGAAACTTTCGCGAGCCGTAGGCCTTTCCAATCACGTAACAAATTAGGATGAACGCAAACAATCCAAACAGCGATTGTGAACGTTCCAGAATTGTCCCCGGCAGAATGGCCGGCGCGGCCGAGAGGATCATGAGGCGGGAGAATGTCGACCGGAGGTCGCTTTGTGCAATTTTTCTCGCATCGCACCCAATTCCATGAGCGCTCGCGAAGCCGCGCAGCGCCACGAAGGATCGCGAAGACAGGTAAGCGTTTTAAGATCTTCTCCTGCGCGCGTCTTCGCGATCCTTCGCCTCTTGGCGAGCTCCGCAGCCGAGCGAGTTACCACCCCATCTCTCCAGCCTTCACCGACGCGTTCAAATCAACGCACACCACATGCCCATCCGCCAGCGCCAACTTCGTCTTCCCGCCGACGTGCCAAACCGCGCCGTAGATCGCGGCGGTTTCGCTCAACAGAATCGTGTGCGATGCATCGCGCCCTTTCGTGAATTGCACGCCCGCCAAACCGCGCTCCGGCGAAATCGACAGACTCCGCTGGCCGACGGCATTGAACAGCCAAGCTTGGCCGATGTTCGCGTTCCCCGTTTCCTGCCCGCCGTAGACGTACCAATCCATGCCCTCGAGGCTGGGGTTTGCGCTGCGCCAGAATTTTTTCTGTCGGGCGTCGATCAGATAATTTTTGAACGCAATGGAAATCTGCTGAAGGTTCGCCGCACAACGCACAGCCAACGAGTGCTGTCGCACGTGCGAAAGCCCGGGCAACAGCATGGCGATCAGCATTGTGATGATGCGGATAAGGAAAATCCGCGTGAACGATTGTGCTGGCCCATACATGCACCGATGTCTCTCTGAGTAGAGCAAGCTTAAACGCTGCCTACTTCGAAATCGAGATTGAAAATGCGGTGTTTCGCGCTGACGCCAAGGAACGAATGGCTTAAACGACAGCCGGTGATGTCGGGTTTGCAGCAGAATTTCGCGAGCCAATGGGGTCTGCGGCTTCGTTCGAGCGGTTCACCCGAGGGGACAGGGTGTCTTCTCGGCCGACCTGCGTGAGCGACACCGCGCCGGGTGTCAGGCCAGCGTCGCAGCTCTGCGTCAGAGAGGGGCTGCTGTCAGCCTGGCGGCTTTAGGCCCGGCAATTCGGGTTGCGGCGGCGCTCGGGCGAAGGGTCTGAAGACTGGGGTCGTGGCCTCGGCCCGCCGCGCCAGATGATCGAGGATCTTTTTGATTGCCGCCGGATCTTCGATGCTCGCAATGCTGTGCAGGGATGCACGAATGCCGCGCGCGCAGGATGCGCCGGAGCGGCTGCTGTGCAGGGATGCAGGAATGCCGCGCGCGCAGGATGCGCCGGAGCGGCTGCTGTGCAGGGATGCAGGAATGCCGCGCGTGCAGGATGCGCCGGAGCGGCTGCTTCCACCGCGAGGGCGATAAAAATGGGTTCAACGAGCGATATGACTAAAAAACGCCTGGCGCGATGGCAAACGCGCCCCTTAGAGAAAACGATAAGGGCGAGGGTTTTTGGTCTTGAAACGACGCAGAGCCTATGTACAGGCCCAGCGCAAAGCTCAAATCGACGGTCGTTCGAACGAACAAGGCATCGATGTCGGTGGTCCCGATATCAGATGCGAGTCGGTGTCATGTCTGTGGTTCGTGGGACTGGCTATCCAGAAGGCTCCCTGAACTTGAATTTGCATTATTGGCCGACGATGGGCTCAGGAGATGAGCCTGCGGTCGAGGCTTCCATCAGTTTTTGATGTCGCAGAAGATTCATAGTGACGACGCGCAGTTTACTCGGCCAGGCCTTAACGACGGATGAACCTGCCCTCGGCCTGCCATCCAGCCCCGCCGTCGTGCTACCTTCCGGCCGCTTGGCGCGAATAAATTCACGGCATCGAGATCTCCTGACGCTGTCCGCCGGTGACGCTACCGCAATCCATGGAGGCCATGAATGTCTGACCAGGTCCAAAAGATGCGCATCACCATTTCAAGCGCCGTCGTCTGGAGAATCATTGCGGAACTGATGCGTCGTCACGGGACGAAGCACGACATCAAGGTGTTACAGGTTCACCCCGGCATTTCCATCCGCGGCTGCTATTACTTGCTGTTTGATGCCCCGTTGGACCGGTTGGGCGATGCCACGATATTGATACTCAACCTTGGGGGCCCTAGCGGAACTTATTCCATCCGGCGCAAGGGCGCACCCGAGACTGAACGAGAAAGAGATTTCTTCTTCGAGATGCTGGGCGGTGACGCCGTGGTCTTTCTCGATCGCATTGACGGCGACCTCGGGCTGAAGACGCCCAAGAAATTGCCGCCCTCCACGCCGGCCGTTCTCGTGGCACGCACCATCGCCAGCTGCCTCGAGGAACTCGCGCTAAGTCCGTGGCACATGCGTACTACAACAGCCTGGGTCGACGCGTCGGCCTATGGTCCGTACATTGCTGCATGGACTCGACACTTCTTGCCCGACGCCGCAAAAATAAAGGCTCAGGGTAAATCCGGCGAACTGAGCTTTGCCAAGGGCTACTCGAAACTGTGTCGGTTCGTCGCCTTGCATCCGTGCGGTGACTCTGAAACTTCGGCGCTAGACGAAACGCACGAGGAGCAAGCACTGGCACTATTTGATTTCCAGACGGGGCGTGTGCTGCTAATCGCAGACGGCAAGCTGGTCGGCGAAATCGATCTGCCCTCAGAGTACGAAAAGCAAGGAAGAACGCTTCGGGCAATCTGCTCTCGGCTTCGGGGACATCTTGAATCTGTGAAATGACGGCGGATCAAGGCGGCCTGGTCGGTGGCGAGAGTCCCAGTGCGCCATCACGGGACACCCACTTTCACCAGCGGACCCTCTGACATTGCCTCGATGGTGGCGATGCTGGTAGCTGACGAGGTCGCGTGGATACGGGGGCAGTCGGTGGGGTGAATGGGGGGGCTTCGTTTTTTTGAGCAGCTGACTTGCGTTTCATCGTGAACAGCTGAGATTGGCTCAGAGCTTGGACGCTCTCGTCAGAACCCCACCGAATCATTAGGTACCCGGCCTGCGGATCAGCATGGAGTTCCGCGACGCGCACTGCGTTCGCGCGCAGCAATCTGGCTATCTGCCCTGCGATTATCGGCGACCACGGCGGCGATCCCATCGCCGCAATAGCGCGGTGTCCGTAGCCGACCATAGCCACCGAGCGACCGGGAATTAGGAACCGTTCCTCAGCGGCTCTTAATGTATGGTTCGTCAAGCCCACGCAGAAACGCCAGCACAGCCTCATTAAACGCCGGCGGGTTCTCGGCATAACCAAGATGCCCGACGCCGCCGAGTTCGATCAGTTGTGCACCGGGGATCAACTGCGCCAGTTCGCGGCCGCCAGCGGGTGGCAGCACCTGATCGAGTTCGCCAGTGACGACCAGCGTCGGCATGCGCAGGCGGTGAAGATTCGCGGTGGCATCGAAACCGCTCAAGCCTTCGGTCAGTACCTGGGCATAAGCGCGTTTGTCGTTGGTGGTAATCATTGCGGCGACCCATGCGCGCAGGCCCGCGCTGGCGCCCGGTGCCAGCGCCTGTCCGAGCACGATGGCGGCGTACTCGTCCATTGCCATGGTGTCGAGCGCGGTTACGCGTTTCTCAATCACGTCTGCCGGTATCGCCATGCGTGGAGCGGTGTGGCACAGGATGAGACTGCGGCAGAGCTCGGGATGCGCAATCGCGATAGCCTGCGCGACGAACCCGCCCATGGAAGTGCCGAGTACATGGCAACCAGCGAGACCGAGACGCTGCATGACGGCGACCATATCCTCGGCCAGCACATCGATTGCGTAAGCACCCGGATGACCCGGCTTGCTCGAGCGCCCGAAACCGCGCAGATCGACGGCAACCGTGCGGGAATGCTGCGCGAACACCGGCACCTGGTTCCGCCACAGCGCGCTGCTCATGCCGAGACCATGGATCAACAGCAACGGCGTGCCTGCGCCTTCTTCCTCGAC
>CAMAXW010000063.1 GCA_945862315.1 Klebsiella pneumoniae | reverse complement strand
CCGCTTTCCACCTGCGCGAAAAATTGTTCAAGCAAATAATTAAACAGCGCCGGTTCTTCCAAGTTCAACACATGGCCACTGCTGGGCAGCACGGCCAGCGCCGCAGCGGGCAAGGTGCGCTTGAGCATCAGGCTGGGATCGAGCGTGGGGTCGTCCTCGTCGCCGGCCACAATTAAGGTGGGTGTGGTGGTTGCGCGCAAAGCCTCCGTGAGGGTGTAGAGCGAAGGCCGACGTCCCTGATAACCCGCCATGGTATTCGCGGATCCGAGGTCGGAATGGTCAGCAAAAATACGAATGAATTCGGCAAAGCCCCGTGGGTCCTTGGCCTGCAATTGCACCCGGCCCGGCCCATGGCCATAGGTAGCGGCGAAATGCGCGGCACCCAAGGTGCGGATCAACTCGGCATTCTCACGCGCGTGTGCCTGAAAATCAGCATAGCCCGCCGGCTGCGCGCCATAGCCGCAACCCGCCACCACCAACGAGAGCGCGCGTTCGCCGTAGTGCATGCCAAAGTGCAACGTGGCGAAAGCCCCCATCGATAGACCCACGATGTGCGCACGCGCCAAGCCCAGGCCGTCCATCACCGCAAGAATGTCGTCCCGCGCGAATTGCTGCGAATAGCTTTCAACGCTCGGCGGCACTGTAGAGGGTGGATAGCCGCGCGCATTAAAAGTGATACAGCGATAGCGACGCGCGAAATGCCGCACTTGGAGTTCCCAACTGCGAGCATCGCCGGCGAATTCGTGCACAAATACGATGGGGATCCCGGCACCGGTGTCTTCGTAATAGAGTTCGACGCCGTCGGGGGTGGTCACGGTGGTCATGGCAGGTCTTCCTTTTAGGTGCGACTAGCCGTGAGACGCTAATTTTACGCGTGACGGCAGCCGATTATCAGCGGCGCCCAGCTAGCCAGCAACCCTCGCTGCGTTCAGCTGGAGCCCAGCAGCCTGTTGAGCGACGCCACCGGCGCACGGGCGTCCGCCATCATCAGCGCCGTGCTGGGCTGACGGGCGGCACACGAGAAACACCCAGACGCTGCGGGCGTCGGCGAGCGGCAGCATTTCGCGGCACCTTCCACGAGGATGCGCCCGGGCCACTCACGCACACCAACGCACACCAACGCGACGCTCGCAGACAGCCTTAAGACGCCGCGTTATGCTCGGGGCACACCGGAGATCAACATGTCTGATACCTACGTCCTCGTTCACGGCGCTTGGCACACGGGCGCGGCATTCGCAGCAGTTGCTCAGCACCTGCGCGAGTTGGGTCATCACGTGCATTGCCCTACCCTCGCGGGTAATCGCCCGGCAGATAATCGCAGCCAGATTGGACTGCAGGAGGCGGCACGCTCACTCAAGGACTACCTCACGCAACACGCGCTATCGCAGGTCAGGCTGGTTGGGCACAGCTACGCTGGCATGGTCATTTCTCAAGTTGCTGCTTGGCTACCGCAAACGCTGGCGCGTCTGGTCTATGTGAATGCCTTTGTGCCCGAACCGGGTCAGGCCTTGAACGACTTGGTACCACCCCACTACGTGCAACTGTTTGCACAACTGGCCACTGACAATAACGGGGCCGTGCCCCTGCCTTTTCGGATCTGGCGGGAATCCTTCATCAACGATGCAGATCTCGCGTTCGCGCAAGCCACCCACCAGCAGCTCAACCCGCACCCCTACAAAACCTTCACTGATCCCATCGACCTCACCACCCCGCTGGCGGCGATGGAGGTTGGCAAGTCCTATGTGAACTGTGTGCTGGACACCGCACTCCCGGCGAGTTTGCCTTGGCACCCGCGTCTGTCAGAGCGTTTAGGTTTGTTCCGCTACGTTGAGTGCGCGGGCAGTCACGAGGCGCTGTTTACCCAGCCCGCCGCGCTAGCCATGGCGATCGTTGCGGCCGGCCGTGACTGACACTTGCCAAGCGAGGCGCGCGTGAGTGCGCGGGGGGTCAAGACGCTAGGCCGGGCGCTGTGGCGGTGGCGTAGCCCCGAGCCCGGGGCCGTTAACAAAGCGCACCACTTAAGACCTACAAGCGCCGGTTCCTAGACCTACTCAACGCCCCACCCTGCGCCGCAGGTAGCCGCTCACCCGGCTGGTAAATAGTGTTAATTTCGCGCGGCGAATGACCTGCTGCACGGCACGGAACAGCGGATCGCTCGGCGCATGATGTTGCGCCGCGTGACGCAACAGACTCTGCAGTTCAAGAAATTGCAGTTCGTTCTTAGGTCGAATGCTGTTGATGAGCGCGGGGGTCAGGCTGGTGGGAAAAGCTGCGGGTACCGGCAAGGCTACCGCCCAAAAGTTGAGCATCGTGCGTAAGCACTTCTCACACTGGCCGCAGTTTCGATCCAGACTCTCACCCGCCCAACACACCCGCAGAAACGCGGTGATGTCTGTATTGCGTCCCAACCACGCAACTTTTTCGGTACGGTCAAAAGCACAACCGTCGTGCTCAATCTGCATCGCCGCCGTGGAGCACAGGGGGTCCGTGAGCGGTGTAGAACCCCAAGCGGTGAGCGGGATGTTGTAGGGATTGCCGCTGCCGAACACGGCAGAGGCAAAATTGCGCTGGAGGGTGAGGAAGCAAGCAAACAGGGTTAGTCCGAAAACATCTTCCCATTTGTGCCCTAATTGTCGCGCGTTGGTGCGCATTGTCAGCAGCGGCACACCGGTTCCGGCGAGCAACTGGGTCGCGCGTTGCACCGCGCCTTGGTAGAAATCTTGGCGCGCCAGTGGAATATCCAAACCGTGAACCAGCAGGGCAGCGCCCACGGCTCGGTTGTTGCGGCCCGCTTGGCCTTGCAGGTGCCGAAACAGCGAGAACGAAGCATCAACGCCGCCGGACAGGGCAAACACCGCCGGCCGACCCGCTTGCACAGGCGACAACTCCAACTCCCGCGCGGCTCGAATCTCCACGCGGCGATAACGATCAGGGTGCCAACGCTGCCAAATCTGCTGGAGGTTATCGAGGCCGTCCAGCAAGCGGGGTGACACTTCACCCTCGATGTGCAGGGCTAGATTTCGGTGCATCGCCCACAGCAGTACGGCACACAACGCAGAATCCCCACGCTCCGGTGCAACGAGCATTTGCGCATTCTCAGTGGGCACCGAATGCTCCAGAACATAACCCTTAGCAGCCTCGTTATGCAATTTCCAGCGCAGCGTGGACCACCCCGCCTCGTCCACCATTCCTAGGGGTTCTAGCACCAATACAGCCGAATTCATCGCGGATTACTCGGTTCGTGATGGATCTGACTGGGCGCGGCGTGCAACAGCATTTCCGCCTTCTCCACGGCAACCGCCAAGGACTCTGCCTGTTGGCAAAGTCCGGTGCCGGTGCCCCACGCTTGCCTGAGATTGGCAATTTTCTGGTAGCTGTTATCTAGCACCACATGCGGAATATTCATGAGCGTGCACAGAATGTGGGCATGTAGCCGATCGGTGATAACGACCTTAGCGCTGGCTAATAGCGCGCTGCCTCGGTGCCAACGTTGGTGCGCGAGCGTGTTGAAAAGCCGGCGACGAAGGCCCTGCAAACTCGGCATATGCCGAGGATATTGGCCTTGTGATCGCGCCAGTTGCGCATCGATGCGGGCGGCCCAAGTGCGCGGTTCAGCAAGCCAGTCAACACAGTGCAGATTGGCCGGCGGCGCCCCCAGGGCAGCTTTTGCCAGAGCCTCTTTGTCCGTGCGCAATAGCGCGAGAATGTCGTGTTGCGGTACCACCGGTCGCAGATAAGGCTTGAGGTGCATGGCCATGTCGGGACACAGGTACGCCCGCTCACCCAGCAGGCGCTGCGCGATGGCGAGGCTAGGCTGATCGCGCACGACCAAATGGAAATCTGGATGGGCGGCTAGAATCTTGCCGCTGCGTTCCTGCGCGACGGCATCTGCGAAGTGGATCGACTGGGGCAACTGGATAATACGGTGCTGAGGATATTGACCGACCAGCCATTCGCGATGGGCTTGATGAGCCGGCCAGAGGTCACCGAAGTTGCCGCCCCCGGCGATGAGGACAACGCAATCTGCGGGCAGGGTGGGTGGGTAGCGACGCGCATAGTCGATATCCGACACCCAGCACAAGCGTGAGGCGCGGTGGTAAGTGTCGAAGTAGGCGGACTCGCCTAACCAGATGGCACTATCGCCGACATTCGTATAATTGGGAAAATCGAAACGCGCGAGCGGGCTACCGGCGGGGATCAAGGCGCCCAAGGTGTGGTGGATGCGCGCAGGGTAATTCAACATTTAGAAGGGGCGGTGCCGTTCGACGCTAGGACTTTAGCGCGCCGGTTCTTCTCGGGCCGGCCCAATCAGATCCACCACCACCTCCAGCAAGGCAGTGTCGCGAAAGCCCCCTTTGGCGAGGTAATGATTGGCCCCGGCTTCCAGACCCTGCAGACGATCTTCCGCTCGATCTTTGTAGGACACGATGACCACTGGGAGGTTCTGCAGACGTGCCTCCCCGCGAATTTTGCGCACCAACTCAATGCCATTCATGCGCGGCATATCCACGTCACTCACGACTAAGTTGTAATCTTTCAGGCGCACCGCGCTCCAACCTTCCATCCCGTCCACCGCAACATCGACGGTATAACCATTGCTTTCGAGCAATTGACGCTCGGCCTGACGAACCGTCAAAGAATCATCCACCACCAGAATGCGCTTGACCAAGCGCTCGCTGGCTTCCTTGCCCTGCGTGGAGGGTCGTCGCAAACCACCTCCGGTAATCAGTGCGTCGATGCCACGCACCACTTCCTCTACGTCCAAAATAAGCACCACACCGCCCGCTTCATCCGTGGCCACGGCGGCGACATCCGGCAAATGCCCAAGCCGCGTATCCAGCGGGCGTACCACCAAATCGCGCTCGCCGGCAAAGCTCTCAACCACCAACCCGTACACGCGCCCCGTGTCGCGAATCACCACCACCGACAAGCTCTCGGCCCGCCAGTCTGGGTCGCCGAGTTCCAACACTTCTGCGGCCGGGACCAGCGCAATATCGATGCCTTCAAAGCCGAAGTACGGACGTCCTTCAACGGTATGCAGCGATTTGCTGGCAACCTCCAGCACGCGTTCGATGCGCGCAATAGGAATGGCATATTTGTCGCCGCCAATCTTGACTAACAGCGCACGGGACACCGAGCGCGTCACCGGCAACTCAATGTCGAAAGTCGTCCCTTGTCCGGCGATGCTGCGAATAGTGACCGAGCCACGCGCCTCTTGGACCATCGTGCGCACCGCGTCCAAGCCCACCCCACGCCCCGAAATCTCGGTCACGTGTGAGGTGGTAGAAAAACTCGGCAAAAATAGAAACTCAAACAACTCGCTTTGCGAAAGATCAGCGGCCCGCTGCGGCGTTTCGAGTTGTTTTTCGACGACCTTCGCCCTGAGCCTTTCCACATCGATGCCACCGCCATCATCGCTGATCACCACCCGTAACTGGCCCGCTCGGTGATAGGCCTCTAGGGTCACCCGACCCTCGGCGGGTTTCCCGCAGCGCGCCCGCTCTGCCCCGCTTTCAAGGCCGTGATCCAGCGCGTTACGCACAATGTGGTTGAGCGGTGCATCGAGGCGCTCAAGAATTTCACGATCGATTTTGGTGGCCTCACCACGAATTTCCAGCCGGCAGATTTTGTTGAGATCGCGCGCCAAATCGCGGACCAAACGGGGGTAGCCCCGCAGAATAGAGCCGAAGGGCATCATGCGGCTCGACAGCGTTTCGTGCGACAGGCGGTTGGCCAGATTCGCCGAGCGCCGCGCGTACTGTTCTAACCGAGCATCACGTTCCCCGAGCAGGCGCGCACATTCTTCCAGGCACGCTAAGGCCTGCGTGAGTCCGCTGCTTAAGCGTTCCTGGTCATTGCCATTTTCCACCTCGCCGCGCGCGCTGGCCAAAATTTTGTACAGGTCGCGGTGCCGGTCGCGGAGCCGCCCAAAGTCATCCATGAGATGCTCAAGACGCGTGGCCTCAACCACAGTCTCAGCAGTGAGACCCGTCAGGCGTTCGATCGCCTCGGTGGTCATCCGGATGGATTTCTCGGCGCCGCGCGGCGCGGCAGTGGGCGGCGCAGGAGCAGGCTTTGACGTCGACGTCGGCGTTGGCGTTGGCGTTGGCGTTGGCGTTGGCGTTGGCGTTGGCGTTGGCGTTGGCGCTGGCGTTGGCGTTGGCGGTGGCGCTGGCGCTGGCGTTGGCGTTGGCGCGGCATTTTCACTCGCAACGTCCAACTCGGCAGCCGGCGTTACCGTGTCGAGCGGGGGAACTTCCGGAGGGGCAGGCGCGAGGGCGACGGAGGTGCGTTCTGGCAGCTGGCCCGCGCGCAATAAGGCTAGGCTCTCGAGAAGGCCGGGCAGCTTGGCCTCCAGTTCGTCGAGACCTGCGGCATCGCCGTAGGCCACTGTGGAAATAGCGTCCACAGCGCGTAGCAGCACGTCCACCTCGGGTGCCCCTACCGTGAGCTCACCGCGCTGGGCCGCGACAAAAATGTCCTCCACCGCGTGCGCCAGCTTCACCAGCGGATCGAGCCCGACGATGCGCGCTGCGCCCTTCATCGAGTGGGCCGCACGCATCAGTTCATCCAGCAGCGGTTTAGTCTCGGTGGCGCGCTCCAAGGCAACCAATCCTTCGGACAGCAGCGCAATCTGCGTCTCGGCTTCTTCCCGAAACAGCTCGAGCATAGAGAAATCGCCGAGATCGTCTTCCCCGCTCATTGGCAAACGTCCGCCACCGCACGCAGTAGCAGATCCTCGTCGAGCAAGCCCACGTCACCGGTTGCGCTGTGGACTTTAATCGCACCACGGGCCTCTTTCACCAACGACCGTACAGCCTCCAAGCTCACCCCCCGCCCAGAGATTGCGCCACCGCTCGCACCGGCAGATGTGCTCGCCAAATAAATAAAGTCGAAGGCTATGCTAAACACGCTCGCCGTAAACGACAGCGAGCCTATGCCCACCGTGACCGGCGGCGTGCGTAGCTCGCTGATTTGGATCCGATGTACGCCGTCGACTTCATCCACCGGGAAGGCCCACACGGCCCCAGCGCGCTCAACGATGAGAACCCGCGCCCACGCTCGGCTATTGCTCGCGAATTCGGTGCCTAGGCTCAACAGTGGGCCCAGATCGATACTGGGGATTAATTCCCCGCGCACATTGATTAAACCGCCAAAACGCCGGTCGCGACGATGCGGAACCGGGTGGGCTGCGACTGGTTCGATAATTTCACGCAGCGAGCGAGTAGGTAGCGCCAACCATTCGCCGCAAACGCGAAACACCAGCACCGAGCGCTGCGCCGTGCCCACGGCTTCCACCACCGTCGCGAGGCGTTCCTGCCAGTCTTCGATGTAGTCAGACGTTGCCTCGCGGTCCAGCAAGCGGCGACCGGCCTGCGCATAGACCGGACAGTTTCGACAGTGCGTGTGTTGCGTCAGCTCCCCACAGCTGCGGTCCCCCCACACCCCAATAATGTTGCGGCAGCTGCCATCCTCCTTGGGGTCCAGCAGCTCGCTCATGCGCTATCTAGCGCCATGCGGGTCAGGTCTTGACCCAATCGGTGTGGCCGCGACGCCACGCTCGCCAATGAGGTGTCACGCGGGGCGGCTGGGTTACTCCCCCCCTTGTCTTCGACTGGGTAAAGGCTCCGCATCTTGGCTCTCAGGCGGCCGGCGCCTGAACGAAAAGACAAGCGCGGACCGCCTCTGGCAGCAGTTGCTCCAGCTTCACCAATTGCACCGTCTCCAAGCCCCGACGCAGCACCGCGCCGAAATAGGGGGGCTCAGGGGCAGTCAGACCGGTTGTGATGAAATCGGCGGGATTGACGTTTTCCGCGTCGTTGGCGCCGTCAACGCGTAAGCCAACACACGCCCCCGGCGGGCCTGACCGATAGGGCGCCAACAGGATACGGGTGCTCAACCGCCGCTCGCAGGGCTGGCCGGTGGCCAGCAGGCTCACATCGATAATGGGCACCAGCATGGCGTGATACAGCAACAACCCCACAACACAGGTGGGCATGCCGTGCACCGGTCGCAAGGCCACCGCCGGCAAGATTTCCACTAAGTCTTGAGCGTCGAGCCCAAAGCGCTCGGTGCCGATCTTGAAAAGGACCAGTAGCATGGTGATAGGGCGCGCTCAGTCCGTGTTGAAACGGCTGACTGCAAGTTTTAGCGCGTCGACCGCCCTCAGCAACTGCTGGGCGGTGCCCTCTAAACCCACCGCAGATTCCTCTGATCCTAGCGCCGCCTCGCGTAGCCTCAACATGGCATCGTTGATTTGCCCGGCTCCCAGCGCCTGCGCCTGCATGCCCTCGTGCGCCGAGGAAAAACGCGGCTTAAGTTTCTCGACGCTCAAAATAATGGCCCCGAGCTGTTCACCCAGCTGGGTGGCTTCGCTCACGCCGTTGCGAACCTGTTCGCCAAAGCGATCCATCTCCATGACGCCACTGGACACCGAGCTTTGCATCTCCGCCACAATCCGTTCGATGTCGAGGGTAGCCACCGCGGTTTGATCGGCCAAGCGACGAATTTCGCGAGCAATGACCGAAAATCCTAAACCATACTCGCCAGCTTTTTCGGCCTCGATCGCAGCGTTTAGGGACAGCAGGTTGGTTTGCTCGGCGACCTTCGTAATGGTGGTCACCACCGTCCCGATATTGCTCGCCCGCTCCGCAATAACGCCGAGTTTCGAAGAAATAGATCCCGTGGCACTGGACAGGTGTTGCATGGTTTCTTCCATGCGGTCGAGATCGTGACGGCCCCGCTCGGCGACTGTCGCCGTCTGGCTGGTCGCGTCGTTGACTTCCCGCATGGTCTCCAGCAACTCCCGCGAAGTCGCCGAAATTTCTTGGATAGAGGCCGCAATCTGGCTGGTCGATGCACCGAAGTCCGTGTTAAAGACCTTTTGCGTCTGCGCCGCCATCGCCACGTCGTTGGCGGTCGAAATGAGCTCGACACTCGATCCTTTGAGATTTAAAACCAGCGCATCCAGAGATGCCACCATGGCACGGATCGCGCGCAGCAAAACGCCGGACTCGTCCTGCACGGTGGAATCCACCTCGACCGTCAGATCGCCTTGCGCCACGCGGGTAGTGGTCGCAGCAGCGAGTTCCACCCGGCCAATGAGGCGGCGGAAGAAAAAGTAGCCAATCAGCAGGGTTATGGCCGTGCCAATGACGATGAGGATGCTGGATTTCACCAACGCTTGTTTGACCGCCGCCGGCGCCAACACTTCACTCTCTGACACCGTCATCCACAGCGTCCAGTCACCGGTAGGCACGCGTGCGCCCACCAGAAAGCGCCGCTCGCCGGCCACTGGGTCCTCAATGATGGAGATAGTTTGGGCTTCCTTGCTCAGGTAGAAGTCTTTAATGAACGCCGCGTAGGGGGTGCTCTCGATCACCGCTGAGCGCAGTTTGGGTTCCATGGTGGCTGAAATCACCCGACCGCGCTGACTGACCAATAAAAATTGTTCCGACTGGTAGCTGCGCTGTCCGAGCATAAAAGCATCAATGTCGTTCATGGTTAAGTTGACGCCTGCAATACCCGCAAAACGCCCTTCGATAAAGATGGGAGAAACCTGCGCAACGTGGGGCTCGCCCTCGTAGGTAAACGGCTCGGTGACCATTTCACGGATTTCGCGCAGGGCCGCCGCGGGCGGCGATCGATAGAGCGTGCTGATACCACCGGCCAGCTGGACCCCCTCGTCTTCGGGTTTGCCTTCCATCTGGTTTTTAACACCACGGTAGTAGTAGCTGTTGTCCATTCCCACCGCGGCTGCCGTCAGGATTTCCTTAGAACCGCGCGTGGTGCGGTAAAAATAGGGTAAAAAGCGCCCGTTGGTCGTGTTGTCCGGCGACGCTCCGGGATCCTTCTCCGTCGCGCTGGTGGGCGGCTCGTGCAGCACATACACGCCGTCCAACTCCGGGTGGGCCACTGCGAGCCCCCGCAGAAAACGTAGCGTGGCTGGGTGGTCATTAAACATCCCCTGCTCTTGGGCCACCGCCATCACGCGGGCTACGCGGTTGGAATAGTCATTTTTCTCGCTAACCCGCGCGGCCACCTTGGCCACCTGATCCAGCAGGCGCTGTTGGCCGAGTTCGACCCGGTTTGCGTAGAGCTCCGCGAGCAGCACCTGAGCGACTAGCATGACCAGCACTAACAGCGGCAAACTGCTGCAGAGCAAAATTTTTGTACGTAGTTTCATCAGACCCTCTTCGTGGGTGGCGTCCATCTGGGCGCGCGACGGCGGGCAGGGCTGGCCCAGATACTCGCCCGTGAGGCGGAACCATAGCTGTCCTTTTAAGATAAATCGAGCATTGCGTGGATAGAACGAAAGTCGCCCGATGTTCCAGTACCGCGGCGCGTGGTCGCCTACATCGATCGCCTGTTGGCCGCGCTAGGTGTAGGTGCCCTGGGTGGTCGTGCTCGCGGTAGGGCAAGTGATGCGATTTGAGCAGCGCACCGGGTAAGCCGGCAAGCTATGGCGGTGCCGGCAACAAGGCAACGCGCGAGGTCTTCAACCTGCCACCTGCATGCGTTGATTTAGCAGAACGCTGTCGGTTTCGAGACAATCGCGTATTCTCCGGCGGCAGCTATAGTCGACCCGGTTTTAGGTGCACCTAACGCACCGGCCGCCGGTACTGCCGAAGCACAGCCCAGCTTGCCGTGGGCTGCAGCCAGCGACGCATGGACCGCACTGGGCCTGCCACACCGCCAGTTTCCGCTCTCACCAACCGCTTAATTGGGAAAACCGCATGCCTGTATCCGCCGCCAAAATCGCATTCGCAGGCACTATTTTTACCAGTGCCTTTGCGTTGTTTCTGGTCCAACCCATCATCGCCAAACAAATTCTGCCGTGGTTTGGTGGGTCGGCGGCGGTGTGGACCATCTGCATGGTGTTTTTCCAAATTGTGTTGCTCGCCGGTTATGCCTACTCGGATTGGATTTCGCGTCACCTCAAGGCATCCCACCAAGTGCTGCTGCACGTCGCGTTGCTGGCCCTTAGCTTGACCTTCCTGCCCATCGTTGCCGGCGCCAACTGGAAGCCGACTGCCGACGACGATCCCTCCGTGCTGATCATTCGGCTGCTTTTGAGCACCATAGGCCTGCCCTATTTTTTACTCTCAACGACCGGGCCGCTGATCCAGTCGTGGGTTTCACGCACGTTTGTCGATAGCCAGGTCTACCGATATTTCTCGTTATCTAATCTCGCCTCACTGCTCGCCCTCATCGGCTACCCGTTTTTGATCGAGCCGCGCACGGCCCTCTTAGGCCAAGCCTATGGTTGGTCGGTGGGCTACGGCTTGTTCACCCTCTTATGCGCAGGTTCCGGCTATTTCTTTGTGCGTCGTGCGGGCGCACCGCCGGCCGGGCATGCCGCACCGGACAGCGCGCTGGCAGCAGCCCCCACCCAGCTGCCGCTGAGTGACTATTTGCGCTGGCTAGTCCCCGCAGCGATGGGCTCGTGGCTGCTCTTAGCGGTCACCAATCACATCAGCCAAAATGTGGCCTCGGTGCCCTTCTTGTGGGTACTGCCACTCACGCTGTACCTGCTGACGTTTGTGTTGTGTTTTGAGAGTGACCGGTGGTATCGCCGTGCGGTCGTGCTGCCGATTGTCGCGGTGCTATTGATCTGCTGCGCCTATGGGCTCCAGCACAGCAGCATCGGCGTCAATATTTGGGTGGCGGTGCCGTTGTACAGCGCCAGCTTGTTTTTCTTTTGCCTGTTTCTACACGGCGAATTAGCCCGTTTGCGGCCCGGGCCGCGCCATCTCACCCGCTTTTATCTGATGTTGTCGCTAGGCGGCGCGTTGGGTGGTATTGCGGTGGGCTTGATTGCGCCGCGGGTATTGCCGGCCTGTTACGAGCTGGGCATTGGTTTTGTGATCACGGCATTGCTGGTGCTGGGGCTGCCAAAAATCAATCCCAGCCTGCGCGTGGGCGCGGTGGGTCTCGCGGTGTTGTGCAGCTACTTTTTGTACGGACAAATTGTTGAGGATGTCCGGGGCAGTCGTCTTTTGGAGCGCAATTTTTACGGCACCTTATCGACCTCTGACGCCCACCGAAAAAACCCAGATAACGATGTGCGGCAGCTCTATCACGGTTCCATCAAACACGGGGAACAGTTCCTCGCTCCCGCCCGCCGGCGCGAGGCAACGACTTATTACGGTGCTACTTCTGGCGTTGGCTTGGCCCTTGCCAACACCCCAGCCGCAGGGAAAAAAGTGGGGATGATCGGACTCGGTGCCGGGACGCTGGCGGCGTACGGCCAAGCTGGTGACACCTATCGCCTGTATGAAATTAACCCCGCGGTGGTGAGCCTTGCGCAAACGGAATTCAGCTTCATTGCTGACAGTCCCGCCCACGTGGAGTTGGTCATCGGCGATGCCAGGCTATCGCTGGAAGCCGAGCCCCCGCAGGCCTTCGATGTGCTTGCCGTCGACGCTTTCTCAGGCGACTCCATCCCCGTGCATCTCGTCACGGCGCAAGCCATGACGGTCTACCTACGGCATCTAAAACCCGCGGGTATCGTGGCCTTCCATGTCACTAACCGGTTTTTGAATCTGGCCCCAGTGATCGCCACCATTGCTGCCAATCAAAACCTCCACGTGGCGTTAATTCACGATGACGCCGAGTTGCCCACGCTGCGCACAACCGACTGGGTGTTAGTGTCGCGCAGCGCTGCAACCCTCGAGCAGGCCGCGATTCGCGACCGCACCACGGCCATCACGCCCATTCCGGGCCTGCCCCTGTGGACCGACGACTTCAACAACTTGTTTGAGGTGTTGAAGTAAGCGCCACCCGCTGGTGCAAGGAGCCTAAACCAAGGCCTTCAACCCGCTGGTCAGCCGCGCCAACGCTCGGCTGATGTCGAGTTGGCCCAGATGAATATTCAAAATACTGAAAGACTCGAGATTGGCGAGTGCCGCGCTGAGGGCGGTTTCGAGTTCCTCTTCGGTGCGGACTTCAAAGCCTAAGCCCGTACCCAGCAGTTCGGGCATGCGGTGATAGCGCCATTCGTGGATGTCATTAAAGTCACCCTCGGCGAGAAAGCGCTCGGTGGTGTAGCCACGGTTATTGAGCACGAGCACGATGGGATTGAACTGTAGCCGCGCTGCGGTGCTGAGCTCTTGTCCGGTCATCTGAAACGCGCCGTCACCCACCAAGACCAGTGGCCGCAACTGGCGGTTGGCCACTTGTACCGCCACCGCAGCCGGCACGGCAAAACCCATGGAGGTGTAATAGGCGGGGCCCAGAAATTGGGTCTGCCCGTAAGTCACCAGTTCGGTGGCACCAAATAGTGCATCGCCCACATCGCACACCACCACCATATTGGCGTCCAGAATCTCATTCAGCTTCTGAAACAAACGCTTGTTGGTGATGGGGGTCGCGGCCTGCGGTACATAAGGCGCCTGTTCGACGTTAGGCATTATCGGCAAAGCGCGCGTGCTCGGCTGGAGTTCGGCGGTAAACAGCCCCGCCAGAAAGTCGACAAACGCCACTTGAAGAAAATGATGATGGCGGATGCGCAGCTCTTCAATGTTGGCAAAAATCCAGTTTTCCGGGGCCAGTTTGGCGGTATAGGCACCGAGTTCCATATCGGTCATAAACGCGCCCAGCAAGATGAGGCAATCGCTCGCCTCGACATACTCGCGCAGCGCATCCTGGCTCATGGCCCCCTCGTAGACACCCAAGTACAGCGGATGCCGCTCGCTCACCACCGACTTACTGAGAATCGTGGAGCACACGGGAATTTGATGGCGCTCGGCGAAGCGCATGAGATCGTCGCTCAAGCCAAAGCGATGCACCTCTAAGCCTGCGAGTATTACCGGCTGGCGGGCGCGTTCCAGCAGGCTCACGGCGTCCGCCAGGGCCTCGGCTAAGGCCGGCGCGTTGCTGGTGGGGCGAGTGGAGGTGCGCACATAAGGATTGGGCGGCACGGCGGCAACGCAGTCGCGCGGCAGTTCAATGTAGACCGGCCGCTGGTGGGTGAGACAAAGATCAAGGCAGCGATCAATTTCACGGAAGGCCGTGTCGGGATCGTCGAGCACCACGGCGGCAAGGGTAATTTTCTCGAAGATATCGCGTTGCGTGGTGAAGGGACCCACGCGATGGTGCAGCAGCGGATTGTTCAAACGTTCGCCGACACCCGGCGCGCCGCTGATCACCACGAGCGGGCTTTTTTCCGCGTAAGCACCGGCGATGGCATTGACCAGGCTCAAGCCGCCCACGTTGTAGGTGACGCACACTGCGCCCACGCCGTTGATGCGCGCATAGGCATCCGCGGCGTAGCCGGCGTTGAGTTCGTTGCAGGTCCCGATCACCCGGATGGGGCTTGCTTCTAGCAGTTGATAGAAGCCGAGGACAAAATCGCCGGGGATGCCAAAAATGTCGCGCAGCCCATGCGCTTGCAGTCGCTCGATGAGGTAGGCGCCGATGGTCTTTCCGCTGCTCATAACGGGTCTCCTAAAAATTAAATGAACTCGCCCCGGGGTAACCAGGGCGAGCCTGATTTGGGTAAACCACTGCCTGGGAAGTGGTTGCCAAGATCGTCACCGGGCCAACTTTTGGCGAGCCGCGGAACGACCGGTGGAGACTCAACAAGGTGGCGTTGGTTTCCAGCAATCTAGGTGAGAAATATTGCACCAAACGCAGGTGAAATTTGTTCCTTTTTATAGGCTCTTTTGCCGATTAATGAGAACGTTTGTGCTAATTTTGGCAATCTTTAAAGTTTAGATCACCCGATGAACCATCTAGATCCCTACGACATCAAAATTCTGCAGGAGCTGCAGCACGACGGCACGTTGTCGGCCGAGGGGCTGGCGGCGAAAGTGGGGTTGTCTAAAACACCCTGCTGGCGGCGCGTCTTGCGGTTACGCAAAGCGGGCGTCATCACCCACACGGTAGCGTTGGTAGACGGCGCGGCCATCGGGATTGAAACCACGGTGTTCGTGCACGTCAAAGTAGAGAAACACGACTCGGAATTATTTCGCGCAATCGACCGGGCGCTGCGCGCGTTACCAGAGGTGATGGAAGCCTATTTGATGATGGGCGACGCAGACTATGTACTGCGCGTAGAGGTCCCCAATGTCGCCGCGTTTGAACGCTTCATGACGGACAAACTGCATCGCATAAAGGGCATTAAGGAGACCAAATCGAGCCCCGCGCTGCGGCGAGTCAAATACACCACCGAACTGCCTATCGAGTTGCCAACCACACCCCGCCG
>CAMAXW010000062.1 GCA_945862315.1 Klebsiella pneumoniae | reverse complement strand
CCGGTGTTGGGTCGAAATAATTTCCACCCCATAGGGCCCGGTGTAGCCGGTGGATTGCACGGCCTTTATAAAGCTCGCCACGTTGAGCGCGCCCTCGCCACAGAGGCGGCGGCGATCGAGCGTGTCTTCTAATAGAGTGCCCACAACTTGGGCGTCGGCGTCGTCGATTTCTACATAGCGAATATGGCGCGCAGGGATTTTGGCAATCTCGCTATACGCCTCTCCCGCGCGGGCAAGGTGCCACACATCGAGCAGCAACCCGCCGTTGGGCGCGTCGGCCCCGGCGACCACCGCGAGGCCTTCGGCGAGCGTGCGCAAATTACTCCACGGCATAATTTCTAAGGCCACCGCAGTACCGGCGCGTTGTGCTTGCGCGCACACGTCGCTAAAGCGCTCAACCATCAGCGCTTCTGGCCAAGCCTTCGCCTGCATGTCGGGGCCAATTTTGATATGCCGGGCGCCCAGTTGGGCCGCGGCGTCCAGCAACTCCTCTAAGGTTTGTTGCGCCAGCGCGCCGGCCTCACCGCCCTCGATCCAGCCCACTAAAAATTCGAACTCTAAATGCCGCATGCCGTGGTCGGCGAGGATGGCGCGCAGGGTGGGGTAATCGTATTGCGTGCGAATACGCTGTAGGTCGGAGAGCATGAGCCCGATGCCGCAAAAGCCGGCTTGCGCGGCCGCGGCGACTCGGGTTTTGAAATCGATGCGGCTGGCCTCTAGTTCGGGTGGCCCCAAGGGGACCACCTCACCGGCGAGGGTCCAGTAGCTTGCAATAAGTTCGGGGTGCGGGCTGGTCATGATGAGGCTCTCCCGTGGTGGCGATGATGAGACGGACTGGCAGCCGCGTTGCTATGGCCGCACACAGCCTAAACGGTTTTGCCGGCGCGGGCTGCAAGATTGGGCCCAGCTGGGGTCTGGCCGTGGGCTGGGTGAGCTTGGGGCATGCCGCCAAGGACGCTCAGCGCGGTATCGCCGCGCGGTGGCGCCGTGGCCCGGCTGTTACAGCGGGCAACCAGTTGTTGGTGCGTCACCTCAAGCCACCGCTAACGCATCTGCGCAGGCCAACCACGGCCGTGCGCGGCGTAACAACGCGGCGGTAGTGGTGCCGTTTGGAGCCGGGCAACAAAGATTTAACAAATGTTCACATTTGATTTCAGTTTTTGTCTTGCGGAGGGGGGGGGGGGCTGCGGTAGGCTTTGGTCACTCAACAGACCGCCTAAACCCGCGCTATCGGAGCACCTTAAGATGAAACCTAGCAAAGCCCCTCAGCCTGGATGCGCGGTAAAAATCCCCCGCGCCCCAAAGAACGCTCGCATCAAAGGTGCCGAGTTTCTCGCCGGCGTCTCCCTGCTGATAGGCGGCATGGAAGTGGCGGTAGCGGTGCCAATCGTGCAAACAAAGAATCAGATTGCGACATTCAGTAGGACGACGACGTTAAGCGGTTGGACGCAATTTGATGGGTCGCTGGGCACGTTGGACAGCGTTAGCATTGCGTTAACCGGTTGGGAGAATTCTTCGGAGCCTATGCCCGCAGTCTTTGCTTCTTATGAGGGCAAAGTTTCGACCTTGTCGTTTAGCGTCGCGGGATTCTCCGACATCAACACAGCGTTTCAATCTTTTAATCAAACAGCGCTGGTTGGGGTGGCTGAGAGGTCGATTGAGGGCACCGCCTCGCCAATTCCGAGCACTGACTGGATTGGCACTAATACATTCGACTTGGTGGCGAGTATGGATTCCCAGTGCACCGAAGGTAACACCTCGTATGATTGTTTAAACCCGGATGGCAGTTTGTGGCAAGGCCAATTCACTTTGACCTACGACTACACGGCACCCACCCAGCCACCCGGCCCAAGCATCCCAGAGCCTGCCGGTTTGGCGCTCACGGGTTTGGGCTTGGCGATGCTCGGCGTGCAGCGTCGGCGTAAAGCCGCCAAGTCCTAAGCGCGAGGCACCACGCCGCTAACGCGGGGCAGCGTTGGCGGCAGGCCCACGTCCCCGTATTGGCTTCTGACCGGCAACCCCATGGCTAAACCTCGCACCCCCCGCGCGCCCGCTACCCGTGCTGCGTTGACCCAGCACACGGCCAATATTTTTGGCACGCCGCTGATGGCCCACCAGTGGCCCGACAGCGAGGCGCTTAACACGCAATTGCGCGCGCTAATTTTGACGCGTGAACAAAACAGCCCCGGCATTACGCGCAGCAACGTGGCGGGTTGGCATTCCTCGCCAGATTTGTTTGGCTGGGAACACCCCGCTATCGTCACGTTGCGGCAGTACATCGAGCAGGCCATTATCGCCATGACGGCGGCCAATACGGCGGCACCGCAAGATGGGGCGCCCTCGCGCAGCTTCAATTATCGGTTGGATGGTTGGGCCAATATCAGCCGGCGGGGCGCCTACAACACCGTGCATAACCATCCCAATGCCATTTGGTCCGGGGTGTATTACGTGGCGAATGGTGTGCCCGACAACAACGGTCCGCATAACGGCCGGCTGGAATTGCTAGACCCCCGCGTTGGCGTGAACATGCTGCATCAACCGGGCTCGGTGTTTGCGGCGCGCTACGTCATTGAGCCAATACCCGGCCTGATGCTGCTTTTCCCGGGCTGGCTCAGCCATTTCGTCCATCCGTTCGCCGGCAGCGGCGAGCGCATCTCCATTGCGTTCAACGTGCTGTTAACCGAAATTCCCGCCGCGGAGAGTATCGCCTAAAGCCGCGCGGCGGCCCTAAGCGGCTAGCACCGGGAACCTACCCCGCCAGAATCTGCCGTGCTGCGCGCTTGCGGCCATTGCCGTGGCCGCGCACCCATCTTCCCGGGCGCTGTGGCCGAGCCTAGGCTGTGGTGGCACAGAGAGTCGGTCGCCCGCCTCGCTGTGGTCTTGGGGCGTTGCGTTTAGCGCAGCCACTCGTGCCCTTGCAGGGTTTTGTCGATGACTTCGGGTAGATGCGCTACGCGGTGGTCGATGAGCGTCTCTGAACCGGTGACCAAAGAGCGCGCGGGCTCCGGTGGCGGGCCTTTGAGTGCCGCTAATTCGGAGCGCGTCCGCGGCGCCAATGGTTCTTGGCGCAGATAGTCCGGCTTGCCATCTGGGGCACGGAACGCCGGCATGACTTCTTCGGAAAAAATCTGCATGTTCTTATTCACCATCCAGTTGGGCATTGGCCCGTAGGACGAACCCACAGCGAGAATGCCGCCAGCCCCAACGGTATTGCAGTACTCGCCAAGCTGGTTTTTCACGGTTTCGGGCGAACCCACAATGATGTAGCGGTCTTCGACCAGTTCGTCGTAGCTCAACTGCTGTTGGGGTTTGACCTTGCCGGCCTTCAGCGCGCCAATGAAATTGCGAAACGACTTGGTGCTCATGTAACCGGGTGGGAAAAACAGTTGGTCGGGAATTTTAAGCCCGGTGTTGAACACCCACGATAAATGCGCCTTGGCTTCGCGATGGGCCTGTTTATCAGTCTCGGCGACATACGTCGGCACGCAGGCATTGAACATACTTTTGGGGGCTTCGTAGCCTAGCCGGTGACATTCTTCGCGCAGGCCATCGAAGGCCATTTTGGTGAACCACATTGGCGAGAACACCATCATGTAGGTGTAATGGTGGCGGGCGATGAATTGCAGGGTCTCTAGTGAGCCCTGACCGGGAATCCAAATGGGCGGATGTGGGCTCTGAATTGGGCGTGGGATCGGGTTAACGTTTGGCACGTAAAAGTGTTCCCCCTGCCAGGTGAAGGGGCCATCGTCGGTCCACGCTTTGATGATGAGGTCATGGGCTTCATCGAAGCGCGCGATGGAGTCGCTGGGTACCACGCTGTTATTAAAATATTCGCAGCCTATGCCACGCACAAAACCCGAAATAATTCGTCCGCCTGAAATAACATCCAACATGGCTATTTCTTCGGCCACCCGCAGCGGATTGCCGTGCAGCGGGATAGCGTTGCCAATTACCCCGATAGGAATTTGCGTGGTGCGTTGAATAAGCATCGCCGCAATAATATTGGGCGAGGGCATGGTGCCGTAAAAATTGGCATGGTGTTCGTTAACGCCAACGCCATCGAAGCCATAGCGTTCGGCCGCCACGAGTTGATCGATGTATTCCTGGTACAGCACGCGGCCGCGCTGCGGATCGTAGTGTTTGTTGGACAGCGAGACCCAAGTAGAGGGAAATTCCGCCGTCGGCGGAACGTAGGGGTAGGGCATGAGCTGGAAGAAATAAAAGCGCAGTGAATTCATCGGGACGCCTCCTGAATGAAGCCGATTAAAATGTCGGCCAGTTCGCGCGGCCGCTCGAGGCAGGGTTCGTGACCGGTGCCCGGGATACGCACCAGTCGAGCGCCGGGCAGCACCTGCGCGTAGCGATCAGACATCTCATTAGGCACGAGGCGATCGTCTTCGCCACCTATGACCAGCGTGGGACACGTCAGCCGTTGCAGGCGCCGTTCGAGCGCCAAGTTGTAGCGCGGCGCCCACATCACGCGGGCCGCGGCCGAGAACTCCGAGTACAGATGAATACCTTCCTCAAAGTTATCCATATCGGGCAAAAATTCCGTCATCACGGCTTTGTCTTTAAACAAGCGGTCCATGAGTTCGGCGGGCGAGAGCTGAAAAATATCCACGCCCGGATGGTCTAACAGCCGTAGGCCCACCGGGGTGATGAGCGATAGCGATTTCAGCCGGCGAGGATAAAACGCGGCAAATTCTGCGGCCGCCCAGCCACCCATGGAAAAGCCGATGAGGTGAATACGATCAACCCCCAGTTGCTCGAGGAATTGGTCGTAGAGGATGGTGAGGTCGTCGAAGTTGCGGAACCATTTCGGCATGGGGGTCTCGCCAAAACCCGGTTGTTCCGGCGCGATAAAATCGCAGGCCTGCGCGAGCATTTCGTAGAGGGGAATCCACATGCGCGTAAACCCCGCGCCATGAAACAGCACCACCGCCTCGCCGTTGCCTTGGCGGCGGTACGCAATGGGCAGCCCGGAAACCTGCTCGAACGCAGGTGGCGTGTAGTAGCGGTCCGGATGCGGCACTGCAACTTTGTCGACGACATCAACGTAGCTCATGGCAGGAGACCTGTGTGTAGGATTGCTGCCAGTGTAGCGCCTACGCCGGGGACAAAAAAACCCATTCGCTTTGCCCCTGTTTGGAGGATGCTGCGTGATCGCAGCGTAGGCGATTCTGCAGCCTTCTTGGCCGCTTCGGCAAAGGCGGTTTTACCAAGCCTCACCAAACGGCCGCAGTTCAACATTAAAGGACCAAGCATCGCGTGGCTGATGAACGATATGCCAAATTTCCTCCGCTATGGAGCTGGGTTTAATAAAGAAGGGGTCAGGTCGTTCTGGCCAACGCTCGCGGTTCCATGGCAAGTCGATCACGGCATCGATAACCACATCGGCCACATGCACGCCGCGCGGTCCCAGTTCGCGTGCGATGGCTTCGGCCAGAATGCGCTGGGCCGCTTTGGTGGGTGCGCAGCCGGCAAAATTGGCCTTGCCGCGCAGTGCGGAGGTGTTGCCGGTGGTGAGGATGGCGCCACGGCCTGCGGCGATCATCGCGGGCGCTAAACGTTGTGCCAGGTGTAATAAGGCCATCGTATTGATTTGAAAATTGCGCGCTAAAACCGCCGGATCGATCTCCAGAAAATTACCGAAGAATCCGCCCACGGCGTTATGGATCAGGACCTCGGGTTCGCCAAGATCGGCCCGAATACTCGCCAGTGCCCCGTCTATTTGTGCTGGGTCGATCACATCGCACACATAGGCCCGCGTATTGGTGAGGGTGGTGGCCAGCGCGGCCAAGCGTTCAGAGTTGCGTGCCAACATCGCGACGGCGTAGCCACCCGCCGCGAAACGCCGGGCAAGCGCTGCCCCGGTGCCGGGCCCAACGCCGGTAATCAAGGCCACGGGAAGGGTCTGGGTCATGGGTTAAGGCTCCTTGTGGCGTAGCGGTTTCAGGGCAATGACCGGCGGTGCTGGCGGCGTGGCTTGCGGGTCCACCACGCGAGCGGGGGGGGCGCTAGGGTGGCGTTAGGGCCAGTGCAGACCTCGCGCACTAGCCGGTGCCGGCGGGTGGGCCGCCAGCGGTTGCCCGCGCCTCGAGTTTGGCCAAGTACGGGGCGAGATCGGGCGCAAAAGCCGGGTGCTCGCGCAGCCGAGCAAAGTGCCGTGCGGCCCGTGGATAAATTGCCGCCATATCGATGGGTAGAGTTGGGGCCAGTTCGTGTGCTTTGAGCAACGCACTGTGCGCTTTTTCGGACCAGAGCATGGTGAGTTCACACGCGTAACAAATATCCGCCAGGCTCAAGCACGCGCCCACCAAAAATTCACGCGCTGGGGCCAGTGCGCGTTCCATGCCGGCGAGGTAGGTGGTGCATGCGGCCGCCGCAGTGGCGTGGGTGGCAGGCGTGGGTAGACCCGCGCGCAACGCCAATAAATAGGGCTGGGTGTCGCGGCCAAACACCAGGCTGGCATCTAGAAAACTGTCGATGCGTGAAGCGCTGTAGACATCCTCGCCATACAGCGGCAGTTGCGCCGCACCCAAGCGGCCGACGGCCCGCAGAATGCTGTTGGACTCAAAAATACCTGTTGAACCATCGCCGCTGAAAGCCGCGGGCACGGTGCCAAAAGGATGGGCGTCGAGGAAGGCGGCGGTTTTGTACAAAGGCAGGCCGCTAAATCCCACGCGGCCTACTTGTTGATGGGTGGGGTCCGCGCGCTCTGCGTCGCTCAAGGGGTGGGCGTCGAAATCCCATAACCAATCCGCCAGTTCGTGGGGCGCTGCGCCGCGCACTTCTACCTGCACGCCGTTGAGCCTGGCGGCGATGGTGGCTTTCCAGACCCGTGGACTGGGTTGATAACAAAAAATGCGGAGTGCGGGCATTTAAGTAGCACGCGCGCTGAGGCGAATTTTTACCGAATTATGTTCGGCCGCCGCGGCCTGTTCGATGCCGGCGGGGCGCAGCCGTACCGGAATATTTTTGTGTAGGGGTGTGCCGGCAATGGGATCGCGATGGCGGCTATCGGTGAGCCAGTTGATGCGTGGCCCGCACACCAGACGCTCGCCCCCGGCGCTAGGGTAGGCTTGGCCATAGCCGTGCGGCAGCACCACGTAGCCACGGCGTAAGCCGGCGTCGGCGTGGCTGCGCACCACCAATTCCCCGCGCGTGCTTTCCACCACTAACCAAGCACCGTCGGCTAGCGCGAGGCCCGCCAAGTCGTCGGGATGGATAAACAAAGCGCCGTCAGGATCGCGTTTTCGGAAGGCCGGATCGCGAAAGTTTTGATTGGCGTTTTGCGCGCGCCGCTGGCCCGCGGAGAGTACAAAAGGGTAGTCCGGGTTGGGCTGTATGCCCTGTGGGTCGAGCGTGCTCATGGCCTCCAACAGTTGCGTGATAGCGAGGTGTACTTTTTGGTCGGCGGTTTCCAGTAAGCCCCAGACACTGGTCTCCACGCTGAATGCGACCCCCGAGGGTGCGTTGATGATGTGATCAAACAAACGCGCGGCGAGTTCGCGGGCTGGTAGGTCTGCGGCAACTGCCAAGGCCGCGGCGACCGTGGCCGGGCGGGTTCGCGCTAAGCGCTGTGCCGCGGCCCATAAGGGTGCTGCGGCAGCGGTGCCGGCTGGCATCGCCGTGCCCAACGTGTTGTAGAGCAGTAGCGGCGCGCCAGCAGCACTGTTGGCGTTTTCGGCCATGAAAGCTTCCAGGGCTGCGCCAAATTCGGTGTAACTGCGCTGGGCCGCGGCGGCGAGTTCAGCGAGTGTTGCGGCGGGTGGCAATAAGCCAAGTGCCTGCGCCAGCCGGGTATAGATTTCTGGCTCGGACAGCGTGCCGGCCAGCGGCGGCAATACCGGGCGGCGTACATGCACGTAATTACTGGGGTACTCGAAGCTAAATAGCGTGTACTCGCATTTCTCGAACTGCGATGCCGCAGGTAACACATAGTCGGCGAGCGCTGCGGTTTCGGTAAAGGCTACGTCCACCACGACCAAGAGATCTAACTGGGCCATCGCCGCGATTACCCGCTGGGTGTCTGCAACGGTGTTGGCAGGGTTGCTGCTGTCTACCCACAGCGCCCGCAAATGCTCGGGGTGGTCGTTCTCGATGGCGTCGGGTAATAGATTGGGAGGCAGCAGGCCGGCGATGATTTCCACGCCCAGCGGCGCATAGCGCTGCCCGCGCCCATTGCCCCATAGCGGCTGCAACCAGCTATGCAGCGCATTGGTACCGGGCCGGCCGAAGTTGCCGGTAAGCAGAAACAGCAGTTTTTCCAAGTAGGAATTGAGCGTCGAATGACGCCCTTGCTGGAGACCAAGCTCCACGCGCACCACCATGGCTTTGGCGGCCCGGATCATCGCCACCACGCTGTGTAGTTCGGCGAGCGTGACATCTGCGGCCGCGGCAAATTGCGCGATGGGCACCGCCCGCAACACCGCCTCCACGGCGGCGTAGCCGGTGGTGTGCTGCGCGATGAAGGCGTGGTCTACACCACCGTCGCGCACCAGCAGCGCAAGCAATGCGCAGAGCAGATAAGCATCGGCCCCCGGGCGCACGGCGAGGTGGAGGTCCGCGTGTTCGGCGGTTTCGCTGCGTCGTGGATCGATGACGATAAGTTTGCGCGCGGGGTCTTTGGCGATGGCGTTGATTTCCGCACGTGCATTGGCAAAGCCGTGCGCAAGCCAAGGATTGGCACCGATCACCAACAAGAGATCGCAGTGTGCGACGTCCTCGGCGGTATGACAGGTTTGCGCGCCGAACAAATGGCCGTTGACCCAGAAGTCGCCCGTTTTTTCTTGGGCCAGTGCGTTGAAGACCAAGCGTGATCCGAGCCCGCGCAGCAGGGCCGTGGAATAAGCGCCGCCCGCATGATTACCCTGACCGCCGCCGCCATACAGCGCCAGCGTTTGGCCCCCATAGCGGGTGGTAATCGTGCGCAGACGCGCGGCGATTTCGCTGATAGCGGTATCCCAGTCAATGGCTTCATGGCTGCCATCGGCCCGCCGGCGCAGCGGTGTGGTGAGGCGATCCTGATGATGCACATAGCTCGGAATGCCCTGCGCCTTATTACACAAATAACCTTTGGATTTAGGGTTGGCATCATCGCCGCGCACTCGGGTGAGGCGGGCGGCGCTGCCAAGGCCATCGATAGCAACTTCCACACCGCAATTGACGTAGCACAGGTTGCAAGCGGTCTTGTGCCAAACGGGCGTGCTCATGGTTTATTCCTCACAGGCATTTATTTTTCACTGGCGTGGGGCGGGTTTGCGCCAAGTTGGGCTAACGCGCCGTCGATCAAGGTATGCAAGGCAGCCACCTGGGGTGTGCCCAGGCGCTCGTTTAAAATTAATTGCGCGCGCTTCCAATGGGCTTTAGCGTGGGCTTGCTTGCGGCGTCCGGCCGGTGTGATCGCCACACTGCGGCTGCGGGTATCGGTCCCCGGACCTTGCGCTACCCATCCCAGGTCCACCAATACTTTGACGTTGCGAGTGAGCGTTGAAGGATCCATGCCCAGTTGCAGTGCCAGTGCCCCCGGCGCTATCGGCCCCAGGCTGAGCAGTTGCGAGAGCAGCGAGTACTGCGTGGTTTTGAGCCCCGCCAGTGCCAGTTCAGCGTCATAGAGGCGCGCCACGCTGCGCAGTAGTTGCCGCAGCTTAAAATTGGTACAGCCACGTGGGCCTGGCGTTTGCTGGTTCATCCGGCGATTGTAGCGAGAATGGTTGCAGATACAACTATGGAGCGAGCTAACCCTGAGTGACTAGGGGCTGCGGGTGTTCATAGGGCAAGCTGCGCGGTCTTGGCGCATCACTCACCTTGTGCGCGGTGAGGTGTTTACCGGAACACCGGCAATGGCACGGGATTGCCGCCGCCAAACGGGGTGGGTATTGCTGCGACTCCGCTGGCCCCCAGAAGTGGCGCTGCCGCGATAGATGCTTAATGCTCGCTATTGCCGGAGTGAGGCGGTGTTTTGTGGGCTAGCCGATGCGGATAGCCGCCGTTGATCCGCTGACTACCCAGAAAACAATGTGCCGGTACCTTAGGTGCGGTCTTTCAGCGGGAGTCAGGTCGTGCAGCGGCAAAGCCCACCGCGTGGGGTGCGAGGGTGACGTCTATGCCGCGCTATTCAGAGGATAGAGGCTGCTGGTGTGCAACGCCGCCAGTCGCACGTAGCTCGTTGGCAGATTCGCGGCAAGGTTCTGAGAAGGACAAGGTGACGCTACGCGGGTTGCACGCGTAGGCGTGATCGCACCGCTTGAGGTGGTACGGATTTTTGAACGCGGCGAAATCTTAGCGGTGGTTCTTATGAGCGGCCCACCGGCACTCGGGACGGCACTGGCCGCCCCGAGTGATCATCTCAATGCCGTGGTGGCTTAGCCCACCGCCGTCCGCTTCTTTTTCTCTGGGTCATCAAAGGGCAGGGTGTGCGCTATGGCGGCGCCATTGACGGTTTTACCCCGCACCTCGAGCTGGGTGCCATGCACGGCGAATGGCACTTCAATGCGCATAATCGCCATCGATTTATGGGTGAGACTAGACACCATGCCAAAGGTGACCACCCCGACGCGCTTGCCGCCCGCATAGACCTCATCGCCCATATCGGTTGCCACGTTGCCGTCCACCAGCAGCCCAAAAATCTTAAAGCGTTCTTTCCCTTTCAAGCGCCAATGTTGCTCGGCGCCGCGGAAATCTGTTTTGCCTGGGCTTACGGTGAAATCTAGACCCAACTCCCACAGCGTGTCGCCCGGCGGATCGTTATCAAAGGGGTACATTTGCGACATATCGTAGGGGTAGAACAACAGCGAACTCTCGACCCTGAGCATATCCAGGGTTGAGAAAGACGCGGCCACGATGCCCATCGACTCGCCTTCGCTCAGGATGGTGTCCCAAATGACGCCGGCATCCGCACCCTTGCAGAAAATCTCATAGCCACGCTCGCCGGTGTAGCCGGTCCGAGAAATAGTCACCGGACAACCGAACAAGGTGGTTGAGGTGTGGTGAAAATACTTGAGGTCCCGGATGCCCGGGACGTGTTTGGCTAAAAAATCGACGGCTATCGGACCCTGCAGGGACAGGTCATGCAGGTCGTCGTCGAATAATATGGCCGCGTTACGGCCAGTCACTAACGGCGTTAAGGTCTCATGCCCAACCCCACTGCCGTGGACCACCATCCAGGCATTGGGCCCGGTGCGATACAGCACGCAGTCCTCAATAAAATGCCCAGCCTCATCCAGCATGGTGGTGTACGCCGACTTACCCGGGTAAATTTTGTCGACATTGCGGCTGGTTGCATATTGCAAAATCGCGGACGCGTGCGGCCCTACGAGGTGCAGTTTTTTAAGGCCAGAGACATCCATCAGACCGGCCTTGGTGCGGATGGCAACGTGGTGATCGACCATGTTGCTGTTGTAGGTCCAGGGAGTGCCCATGCCATTCCAATCTTCGAGCTGTGATCCCAACGCCCGATGCCGGTCAGCTAAAACAGTGGTACGCCAAATAAGTGCCATTTTTCTACTCCTCTGAAGAATTCGCGCAGGCGCGCTGCGGGTTATTTAGAAATAATCAAAAACGATAATTACTCTGGCGCACCCCCGGGAGTGGTCGGAGAACCGTCATCTAATGGTGCTAACCAGTTAACGACATGGTCCCTAAAACGTGTCAGCCCTTTATAGTCAACCAGTGCCGGGTGCAGGTCGCGCAGGGTTCTATGGGTGCGGCGCGCCCACTTAGGGATGGTCGCTAATTCGCGGACGCTGATCAGGTAACCACGGACACCAAACAACATCGCATTGCTGCGCGGTAGCCGCCACAGACCCTGTAACTCGACTCGCAGGTGCGCTTTGTCGGCGACATTCTCAGCGGTCACCGTTGTTCGGTCCGGGCCCCAGCGCGGATAAAACTCGGGCGAGGTGTCAAGTCTTGGATTGATGGTCATTGTCCAGTTCAAGCGCCGCACCGGCGCGTTGATCCGAAGATCGAGCAAAAATTTGAGCGCCCGATCAAAGATGTGGAGTTCGTGGGCTAAGGGCACTGGACCATGCCATTCTTTAAACGTCATGCCGAGATCAAAGTCTAGGGACCAGTCCGCTTGGGTAGTCACCATGCCGGCCTCTAGGTAGAAATCGCCGTCGCGTTGGTCCATGACCACCAAATCGCCCTGCGCTTGGCGGGCGATGTAATCGAGCGGCTCTCTTGGCAGCGTGCTGGGATCACCAAAAGTGAATTCATCGCGGATGCCGAGCAACTGGTTATGCCAGATCCAGCGGTTGCCCTGTTTGGTGAGCGAGAACTGCGCAGGGTAGTCTTTCGACAGGTTATCCATGAGCAGTTCGAGCACATCCCACTGCGCGGTCATCATGTGCGGCAGCGCCTGATAACGGCGCGGGTCTTCTTTTAAGACGAGGTCGTGGTCCCGGCACTCCCCAATGTAGTGTTCATCGACATCGAATTGAAACTCAGTGACCGATCCGATGGGGCCCGGAACATGCGGCTCGATATTAACCGAGTACATGTATTTATCTTCGCTAAAAGGCAGCGGGAAACGACGAATGGCCGCGGGACTATTGGAATATTTGAAATCATCCCGGAAAGTCTCATCTGTTTTAAATACAGCGCTCATGATGTTCTCCTGTCCTGACTAAAGATCCAGCACGAGGGTTTTTCCTAGCACGCGCGATACGCACGGCATAATCAGCGTGCCGGACGCTTTTTCTTCGTCTGACAAATAATGATCGTTATGCACCAAGGTGCCATCTACCTCCAGCACTTGGCACTTACACTCACCACACACGCCGCCACGGCATAAATAAGGCGCCTCGACACCAGCTTCCTCAATGGCATCAAGCAGGCTTTGATCGGGCGACACGTTGAGAGTCTTCTGGGATTTTTTGAGGAAAACCTCGAAGGGGGCACCGACGGGAGGCGCGGTAAAATGCTCCCAATGAATATGACTGTTGGCCCAGCCCGCCGCTCGCGCGCTGGCGATGACCCGGTCGATCATAGGGGTGGGGCCGCAGACATAAAGGTGCGTGCCCAGTGGCTGGGCTGCCACTAATCCTTCGATGTCTAGCCACTGATTGGCGCTGTCGTGATAAATCCGCACGCGCTCGCCATGTTGCGCGATTAAGCGGTCAGCGAAAGCCGCATGTTCAGGTCCTCGCACGCAGTAATGCAGCTCATAGTGCGCTGAGCCCATTTTGAGATCTGCCAGCTGAGCTGCGATGGCCGTGATACCCACCCCGCCGGCAATGAGCACGTGTTTCCGGGCGAGCTTATCGAGCTGAAATAAATTCACCGGATGGGTGATCTGCAACGCCATGCCGACGGTGACTTGGTCATGCAGGAATACGGATCCGCCGCGCGACTCATCCGCACGCCGGACAGCGATTTCATAGGCGCTGAGATCATTGGGCGAACTGAGGAGAGAATAGGGGTTTCGATAGACCCGAGCGGCATCTTTCGTGACGACGATCACATGCGAACCGCCTGAAAACGCTGGCATGGGCGCGCCATCAGCCGCCTGCAATATGAAGTGTTTGATCAGCGGGGTAACTTGGGTGACCGCGGTGACGTGCACGGCAAGCGTATGTTTTTGAGTCAAGTGAATACCTCCTCAATTGGCGGTAATTCGCCGCGCACTTCGGCGTCTACCATAACCCCCATATAAGCCGCCAAGCGCCGTGAATAATGATCTCGTACAACGAGCCAACGCTGGCAACCCTCACATTGGACGATATTGGTGGTCACCTGCTCAGTCGCGACGCGGCAGTGAATGCAATGCACGCGGCGTGCTAGGGACCCACATTCCTCCGCGCGAATTTCATCGCTGTTGAGATTAAAACGTCCAGCAATTCGCATCACGAGGCCCATAAAGGCTTCAGGCCCGGAGACATAAAGTCGGGTCCCCATGGTTGAGCTTTCGAGGATGGTCTCAAATTGCGCCAGTGCGGCGGCGGAGTCAGGGAAGAGCTGGATTTCGCCGACATCGGCGTTTTGCATGGCGTTATGCATGGCGGTGGATGTCGTCTCATCCATGACATACAAAAGCCGACGCGAAGCCTTATGGATACCGCCCTGATGACATTCAGCAAGCAGGCGAGTCAGCGGCTCTGCGCCCACGCCATAACCCACTAATAAGTGAGTGCGCCCGGCAAAATCGGGGGCGAGCGGGGCGTACACCGGCTTACTTCTAATGCCCCTGAGTAACATATCGACATCTCCCGCATGGCGCCTAGGCGCTCTCCGCTTGGTTAATTGCTCGCCGCTTGGTGGGTCAGGAAGACAGCAGCCGCGCTACGCACCGGGACGATAGGCCAGCGAAGGGCAGACCCACCGTGACGCCTGAGTTTCGAGAGCCAGTGTCGACGGATGGGAACTATAACTGCACCAGTAGATTCAGGACACCCACCCGAAGCAAGTCACAGTAGTAGATTCAGGACACCCACCCGAAGCAAGTCACAGTAGATTCAGGACACCCACCCGAAGCACACCCGAAGCAAGTCACACAGCACAAATTCAGGACTCCCACGAGTCCACACCTTCAGTCAGATTCAGCAGATTCAGGACACCCACCAGTCCACCAGTAGCCTTAGGTTCAGGACACCTTCCGAGGAACACGTTGTCCGGGGACACCCACGCTTTTGAACAGGATCACGCAGCCAGATTGCCGGCCGGCTGCTTAGCCTTCCCATTTAGCCCATTGCTATTGGAGAGATCCGCGCACTGTGAACGCGAGGTAACAGCCCCTTAGCCCGAGGGCGCCCCGTTAGCTTGCGGGGAGCGGCGTTGGGATTCTAAATCGCTGAACGTGCTGGGGTTTTGGCCTTATGCGTTGACCCGGCAATACAGTCGTCGCGCTGCCGACTGCCCATGAATCCAGCGCCAGCCATGTTTTCGTGCGAGTGTCGACAGTCGATGCGGGGCGCCGATGAAAAGTCGGTAGCGCGTGTGCAAAGTGGTGATGTTTTTTAGCCATTCGCCTGACGAAACGCCAAGGCTCATCAGCAACGTGGGAGTGGTCGCCAGAATCACGCCGCGCTTCATCGGATGCACTTGTCGGCCAGTGGTATCCAGTAAGTCCAGATAGTCCTGAATGTTAAACGGTAGCCCCTCGGCAGCGTTGTGTCGCATAGATTCCACGAACGGTAGTAGCCGGGGCGCTCTCCTCTGAGGGCAAGTGGTTTCATTGCCCATTACCGCCGCGAGCCGTTGCTGGCCGGAAGTGAAGGTTGCTGTTTCGATTGATTCGGCAAGACCTGCCCTCACCGGATTTAGATCGACGTAGGCCATGACCATCAGGAGCGCTGTTTCGTCGAGCAGGGCCTGAGATTTGAAGCGCCCCTCCCAAAAGCGGCCAGTGCACTGATCCTCGGCGTTGGCCATGCGCGCGATGTGTTCGTTTAGACATCGCATGAACCAGCTTAAATCGCTGAGTCGGGCGCGCCAACGACCGATGCACTCGTGGAGTAGCGCGTGCTCAACCTCATCCAACGCGCCCCCATCCAGAAAACGTTGGGCGCAGGGCGGTCCGGTGTAGAGTTGTCGCCACCGCTCGACCACTTCGCGCGCCGTCCATGTGGCTGCCCGCGCTACTGCGAGATGCACCACGAGGTGGTAGTGATTGCTCATGAGCGCGTAGGCGCAGAGGTCGATCGCGAAAACCTCGGTCAACAACGAGAGTCGCTCTAAGATGAGTTGCTTGCGGTGATCGAAGGATTTTCCGGACACTGGATCTTGCCCGCAGAGGAAGGCGCGCCGCACGCAGCGACCGATACAGTGGTAGTAGGGCGTGTCGCTCGCGGACACGAGTGCCGAGCGGGGGCGTGTCATCCTTGATTCTCCCAGGAAACAACCGACGTCCATGCCGGTCTCGCTAACGGTACTGGGGCGGAGCTATTCGTTCAAGACGTTGCGCGAAATACGGTGGGTGTCCTCGCTTAATTGTCCGGTGGGTGTCCTCGCTCGTTCGCGCTCGTTCAAATACGCGGTGGGTGTCCTCGCTTAATTCCTTAATTCCCATGCGGTGGGTGTCCTCGCTTAATTCGGTGGGTGTCCTCGCTTAATTTCGCGGTGGGTGTCCTCGCTTAATTC
>CAMAXW010000061.1 GCA_945862315.1 Klebsiella pneumoniae | reverse complement strand
TGGTGATCTATCCCCGTGGATCGCACGCAGCCGGCCAATAGCACGATGCACAAGCACCCCGCAGTGCGCACGGTCAACGACCCGCGGGTGGCGCCCGGGGCGCGCGGTTTAAGGCTCATCGGCCGCGGGTTCTACGGCATCCGAATGGCCATTGGCGATTATCCGGCGCAGAAAGTCTTTTAATTGATCCACTTCACGCTCTGAAAACCCGGTCAAATGTAGGTTGAGTACTTCGGCGATAGCGAATGGCACCAGCCCGATGGCGTGCCGGCCTTCTGCCGTGAGTGCCAAATGAATCACCCGCCGGTCGCCCGTGCTGCGTTGACGCCGCACTAGGCCTTTACGCTCTAGCCGGTCGAGCATGCGGGTAACCGCCCCGGTATCGGTATCCAAACTGCGCGCCAGCGCGGCGGCCGTATCGCCCTTGCCTTGCGCAATCAACAGCAGCGGGCTCCACTGCAGCGCCGTGAGCGCGAGGGTTTGCACGCGGCGCTCAATGTGGCGTTGTAAGGAGGCCTGCACCCGGCGCATCAGATAGCCGTAGGAGTCGTCGACCGCATAACGCTCGCCCGTGTAGTGGGCGACCGGCCGCAGCGGGCGAGCCGGCGCGGTGCCGCGGGCGGCACGCGGGCGGGGTTTTTCGGAGTCTGTCGTCACAACCATCCCGCATTGTTTACTGCCTAAGCAGTTATTGTCAAAGCAGCTTTATGCGGGGATCGTGACGCTGCCACCGGCCGTCAGGCGTGCGGGCGCAGGCGCGCGTGGCAGCGCGCTAAGGTCAGAATATTTAGGGTAAAAGCTGGCTTAATTTCCGCGGGCGGGCCGCACCGCCGAAGGTGTTCTCGGCAGTACACCATGAGGAGATGACTAAAGAACGGTGCCGCTTGCGAATGCCGACAAGCGCCAACAAAGTCCAATCGAGAGATTATCCAAGGACCGCTTCACGTTGTCGCCGTCGGCTACCACGGGCCTTGCCACTAGGTTTGTACGCCGGCGCCGCGGCGATAATAGGGCCATCCCTCAGGCGAGGGGCTACAGCGGGGGACGCTGGCGGTGGAAGCTCGTTGCCAGCTGCCAAGCATGGCCCGCGCGCACCAAAACAGCCTCGTTGAGATGGCCCGCCGCCAGCTGAAAACCAAACGGCGCGCCCGCCGCGTTAAAGCCGGCGGGTAATGAGATGGTCGGCGTGCCCGACACATCGAACGGGCTGGTATAGCGGATAAATTCCGGCCAGTCGGTGGCCTGCTCGCCAAAACGGGAAAACTCCGCCAGGGTCAGGTTTTGCCGCAGCCACGCGGGTGCCACCACCACATCCACGGTACTAAACACACGCGCCAATTCGCCCTGAAAATTCTGCCGAATAGCATGAGCACGCGCGTAATCCACCGCGCTCGCCACGTGGCCGGCCTCCAATAAGCCGATCAAGCCGGGACCATACTGGCTGGCTTGCGAGGGGAAATCCTGCGCGTGTGCGGCAGCCACCTCGCCGGTGCACAGTGGAAACCAAGCGCCGACCACCTCGTCGATCGGCGGAAAACTAAGCGGTACACGGGTGGCGCCGGCGGCTTCGAGCACCGCCACGCACGCGCGCATGGCCTCGGCGATTTGCGTTTCCACACCGATACAGGCAAAGCGCTCATCAAAGCCGATGCGCAGGCCGCGCAGATCGCCGTCCAGACCGGCGAGATAATCCGGCACAGCGGCGCGCAAACAAGTGGGGTCATCGGCGTCGGCGCCGGCGATAGCGCCGAGAATCGCCCCGCAGTCGGCCGCGCTGCGGGCCATCGGGCCGATGTGGTCGAGCGATGGTGAGAGCGGGAACACCCCGGCCCGACTGACGCGGCCCCAAGTGGGTTTGATCCCAGTGACCCCGTTGGCAAAAGACGGGAAACGAATGGAGCCGCCCGTATCCGAGCCGAGCCCACCAAAACATAAGCCCGCCGCGACCGCGACCCCAGTGCCCGACGACGAAGCCCCGCTCCAGTAACCTGGATGATGGGGATTCACCGGTGGCGTCACGTCGGGGTGATGGTGGGCGCAAGCGCCTTCGGTCAGTTGCAGTTTGCCGAGCACGATGGCGCCGGCGGCGCGCAGCCGTGCGACCACGGTGGCATCGCGGGTGGCGGGCGCGACCGCGCCGCGAATGCGTGGCATACCAGCCTTTGATTGCACACCACTCGCGTCGCATAAATCCTTCACTGCCACCGGCACACCGTGGAGTGGCCCGCGATAGCGACCCGCGGCAATTTCGGTGGCGGCGGTGCGTGCTTCAGCCAGCGCGTGGTCGGCCATCAGGGTGACATAGCTCCCCAGATTAGCGTCGAGTGCACCGATGCGCTCTAGCAGGGTCTCGGTCACGGCGACCGGCGACACCGCGCCGGTTCTCAGCGCGGCGGCGAGTTCCAACAGGTCCCAATAATGGAGCGGTGCACTGGCCATAACGTCTACCTCATTGCTGGCGATGTAATCCCATAAAGCCACCCGGTGGCGGGAACGTCAACACCCGCCGCCCGCAGGCGCGCCAAAAATTGCGCGGGAGGTCCAACCTGCGTGGACAACCGCACAGCCTCGCAGCTAGTCTGCGAGCGCAGTCAACAGGGGCGAGCGTGGCCCGTCGTCCTCGCGGCCCCACTTGTTAACCTTGAGGAACACCCCATGACACCAGACCCATTTGCCAGCTTCAAAGTCGCCCAACGCGAAGGTTGGGCGTTGTTCGCACCGTTGGAGAGTCTGACCACACCGGCGGCCGCGACCTTGGTTGAATTTGCCGGGATCGCCGCCCACCACAGCGTGCTGGATGTGGCCTGCGGCACGGGGGTCGTGGCGATCAGCGCCGCGCGCCGCGGGGCCAAGGTCAAAGCATTAGATCTCGCCCCAGCCCTGTTGGAGCGAGCCCGTCTTAACGCCGCACTGGCCGGGGTAGACATCGAGTTTGTGGAGGGTGACGTGGAGGCACTGCCCTACCCCGATGCCGCTTTCGATGTGGTCGTCAGCCAGTTTGGCCATATGTTTGGCCCGCAGCCGGCAATCACCATCGCTGAAATGCTGCGCGTATTGAAGCCCGGTGGTCGCATGGCTTTTAGCACTTGGCCACCCGAACTTTTCACCGGTCTGATGTTCACGCTGGTGGCCAAATACTTGCCGCCGCCACCGGGTCTGCTACCCACGCCGGACTGGGGCAACCCAGATCTGGTGCGCGCGCGTCTGGGCGAGGCGGTTGAAGGGCTAGAGTTTGAGCGCGACCTCATCCTCGCCCCCTGCCTGAGCCCAACGCACTACCGCACGATGATCGAGGGCACCGCCGCACCCCTCCTAAAACTGGTGGCCAGTTTGGCCGATGACCCCGCGCGGCTGCGCAGCTTCCGCGATGAGTTGGAGGCACTGATCACCCGTTACACGCGCGATAACCTGGTGCGCCAACATTTTCTACTCAGCCGCGCACGCAAACGCTAAAACCCACGCGGGCCGTTAAACCCAAGGCGCGGCGCGGCCACCGCGCCACCTGCCTGCGCTCACCCCGCCGCGCTGCGGCAAAAAATTCTGCGGGTTCAGGCGGGGGACGCCGCGAAAATTTTCTGCCCAGCCGGTGCGCCGTCAGCAAAAACTCAGCCGCTCGTCATACGGTTTACATCTTGGCCCGCTAGGGTTGCGGGCGTGACAAATAGCTTCATAGCAACGGCATTATCGGCACGCAGTGCGGTTTTTCCGCCCACTGTGGGCGGGGCACAACGCCACGGCTGGACGCCCGCATGCGCATAGCGCTGGTCACCGATGCCTGGCAGCCACAGGTCAATGGGGTGGTGCGGACTCTGCAAACCACGCTGGCCCACCTTACCTCGCTGGGCCATACCGTACTGGCGATTACGCCGCTCGATTTTCGCACCATGGCTTGCCCAACCTACCCCAGCATCCGGTTGGCGTTGTGGCCAGGACGCGGCGTGGCCAAACGGCTTGCGGCCTTCCAGCCAGAGGCCATCCATATCGCCACGGAAGGCCCCTTAGGCCATGCAGCGCGCCGCTACTGCCTGCGCCACCGGCGGCCGTTCACGACCTCTTTCCACACCCAGTTCCCGGAATACTTGCGGCTGCGCGTGCCCATTCCGCTGCACTGGACTTACCGTTATCTGCGTTGGTTTCACGGCGCGGCGGTGCGCACGCTGGTACCCACGCCCACGCAGCGCGACCACTTGCTAGCGCGGGGGTTTCAGAATCTCCACGTGTGGTCGCGCGGCGTGGATCTAGAGGTGTTCAACCCGACAGATCCCATCGATTACGCCAGCGAATACGCGCTCCTCCAGCCGATTGCTATTTACATGGGTCGAGTCGCGGTGGAAAAAAACATCGAGGCCTTTTTGCAGCTGCCGGGTGCCCACCACAAGGTGGTCATCGGTGAAGGGCCAGACTTGCTTCGCCTGCGCGCAAAATACCCACGCTGCCTCTTTCTGGGTCCCCGTTACGGCCGCGATTTAGCGCAGCACTTGGCCGGTGGCGACGTCTTTGTATTTCCCAGCCGTACCGACACCTTTGGCTTGGTGCTGCTCGAAGCCATGGCTTGCGGGCTCCCCGTTGCGGCCTACCCGGTGCAAGGTCCGGTAGACGTCGTCACCCCGGGTGAAACGGGTGTCCTCGATGAGGATCTGGGCCGCGCGCTGGAGCAGGCGTTGGGGCTGTCACGCCAGGCTTGCCGTGCCTTGGCTGCCCGTTATTCCTGGCGCAGTTGCACCGCAGATTTTTTCGGCTATCTCGCCCCGGAGCACGCCGGCCCAACCGCGCAGGGGGCGGATTTGAAACGCGCCTACGACCCACCGACAGCGCTACCCCGGGTCTGATCGGGGGGTGCGTTGCGCGGCGCAGGCCGTCGACGGATAGTCGAGTTCAACCTAGACGGCGCGACAGTCCACGCCAAACGCCGTGTGCGGTGCCACCCGCTGGCGCAGCGCCAGCGCGAGGGTGTCGGGGTCGTCAAAAATACAGGTGGCCGGCACCGCCCCGTGGTCCATCAAGCGCTCGCGCGTGTCAAAACCGTAGCTGCCGATCAGGCACTCATAGCCCGCGGCGGCACCTGCGGTGTAGTCGCCAATCTCATCGGCCCCCAGTACCAAATCGCGGTAACGGGAACTGCGCATGGCCGCGAGTACCTCGCCCTTTTTGACGCCCGCTGGCAAAGGAATGACAAAATCCAGTTCCTCTTCCGCTACCCCGCTCCGCCGTAACACCGCCCGGATGATCGGGCCCGGCTCTAGCGCATAGTTGCGACTCAGGATCCCACAGTGAATTTTGGGGTTCGCGATCATGGCGTTGAGCAACGCCGTGTACGCAGGGTAAACCTGCGCCTCCTCGGCATAGCATTCCGTCAAGCGCAGCCGCAGCTTGCGGGTTTTCGGCAGGGAGAAACCCACTAAATTGGTGAGCAGCTCCTTGCCGCCACCAAAATATTTCAGGAATTTTCGACGATTCTTAAAGCGTAACTCATCGCCGATATCCAGCCCGAAACTCGCCATCGTGGCGTTGATCACCGCGTAGGAATTAACCAGAAATCCATCAAAATCCAGCACCATCAGCAGTTCTTTTTGCATTGCCGGAACCCACGCTTTTTGACTATCGCTGACCATGACCAGCGGCTGTTGCGTGCGCGTGACAGGTGCATGACCAAACCATGACGGTAGTTTTTGTCATGCATTTGTCACCCAGTTTTCGTGGCCTTGTCATCCACTCGGCATACCGTTTGCGGCATTAGCTGGCCGCGCCGCGGCCAATTCTAAGGAGTGCGCCCTGATACCGTCGCTGACCCTACATGATCGTATCGATCAGAAATTGTTCGACGCCATTTACGCCCGCTCGCTGGTCTACAACGCCTGCTGGGAAGATCCCGCCGTCGACCGTCAGGCGCTGGCGCTCACCGGCAGCGATACCCTACTGGTGATTACCAGCGCTGGATGCAACGTTTTGGACTACGCCTTGGCGGGACCGGCCAGTATCGATGCGGTGGACGCCAACCCACGCCAGACCGCGTTGTTAGAATTGAAGCTCGCCGGGATCAAAACGCTCGCCCACGCCGATTTTTTTCAAATCTTTGGCGTTGGCCGTCATCCACGCTTTGGTGAAATCTATCAGGACTGCCTGCGGCCCGTGCTGAGTGCTGCGACCCGCCAGTTCTGGGACACGCGGGGCGCGTGGTTCAGCGAGCGCGGGGGCGGTTTCTATTTTCATGGTCTATCCGGCACCGTCGCACGAGTCTTCCGCGCCTACCTGCGGATGCGACCCCGTTTGGCGGGGCATATCGAAGCGCTGTTCAACGCCACGACACTCGCCGAGCAACGCGAACGCTACGATGCCCACGTGGCACCACTGCTGTGGACGCGCAGCCTCAACTGGGCGCTATCGCGCCAACTCACCCTCTCAATGTTGGGGGTGCCGCATCCGCAGCGCCGCCAAGTGGTGGCGCAGCACCACGCGGGGGTTGCTGGTTTCGTGCGCGAGTCACTGACCTTTCTGGCGCACCACCTGCCCTTTCGGGACAATTATTTCTACGCGGTCTATGTCCGTGGGCAATATCAGCCGGACTGCTGTCCAGAATATTTAAAGCCCGCGCAGTTTGCCCGCCTTAAGGCCGGCCTCGCGGCGCGAATCGTGCCGCACACCTGTACGGTCACGGAATTTCTTCAACACCAGCGCACGCCTATTTCGCGCTTTGTGCTGCTCGACCACATGGACTGGATGAGCTCCTACTATCCCCAAGCGCTGGCCGAAGAATGGGCCGCCATTTTTGCCCGTGCCACACCCGATGCGCGGATTATTTTTCGCAGTGCCCACGCCGATCCGACCTACTTAGACCACGTGCGCCTGCCACACAGCGGCTTGGCGCTGCGGGACCTCCTACGCTTTGACACCGAGCGGGCAGCGGCGCTCACGGACCAAGACCGCGTCCATACTTACGCCGGATTTCACATCGCCCACGTGTTGAGCTGAGTGATGTTGGGCGCCGAGCTGCGGGTCTTAAGTCAACTCTTGAAAGGGTTGCCAACGAGCGGCACCCACGCCGAGCGGCTGGAAGGTTTCTACGGCCCGCAGGCAACGCGCTATGACGCCTTCCGCGAGCGCTTGCTCCATGGCCGTCAGGCGCTGGTGGAAAAACTCAACCTGGCACCCGGCGAGCGGGTGATCGAGTTGGGCGCCGGCACGGGTCGCACCGCTGAGTACTATGCCGAGCGCATCCCTACCCTGTCCTCGCTGACGCTGGTCGACCTGTGTCCGGCGCTACTGGCCCAAGCCCGTAGGCGTGCGCAGCACTGGCCTAATACCCAGATTATTGAAGCCGACGTCACGCATTACCGGCCACTCGAGGTGATGGACAAAGCCTATTTTTCCTACGCGCTCACCATGATCCCCGAGTGGTTTTTAGCCATCGACAACGCCATCGCACTATTGCGTCCCGGTGGCATATTGGGTGTGGTGGATTTTTATGTCTCGCGCGCCCACCCCGCGGCCGGCCTGCGAAGTCACGCGGCTTGGCAGCGCGCGTTATGGCCGGCGTGGTTTGGGCATGATGGGGTTAACCTGTCGGCAGACCATCTGCCGTATTTGCGCGCGCGCCTAGAGACCCTGGACTTAGACGAACAGCTGGCATCCGTGCCCTACCTGCCTGGCCTCAAAGTGCCCTATTACTTGTTCCTCGGGCGCAAGCCAGATTGAGGGGCGGCGCGAACTAGCCTGTCACGCGGCTAGCCGCACCGCCCGCCACCGCGGCCAACAGCCGCTGGCAAGTGCAGGCCCGCTACATTAGCGCGGTGGGCCACCAAACCCGTCCGCCACCATCACCTCCAGCAGCGTTGGCCCCGCGCGGCCCAGAGCCGTTGCCATCGCGGGCCCAATTTGCTCCGCCTCGGTTAGCCGCAAAGCCGGCACCCCCATGGATTCCGCCAGCGCTACAAAATCAATCTCGGGATCGCGAAAATCCATGCCGAGAAAATGCTCGCTGCCGCGCATGGCTTTCATGCGCTCTTTGATGATGCGGTAACCCCGGTTATTCGCGATGACGTAGACGATCGGCAGTTTCATATTCGCCGCCGTCCATAGCGCCTGAATGCTGTACATGGCACTACCGTCGCCAATGATGGCGACCACCGGGCGCGGGCGCAGCGCAAGGCTGATGCCAATCGCACCCGCGATAGCAAAACCAATGCCGCCGCTGGCCAGACCGTAATAACCCTGCGAATCCCGATAAGGCAAAAAATTCAGCAAGCTGGCGGTGCTGGTCAGGCCTTCATCCACCACCACCACATCGCGTGGTAAACATTCAACAAGCCGCATCATCAGAAAGCGCGGATCGAACGGACGCACGCTCGCCAATTGCACGCCATCGTCTATGGCGCGGCGACGCCGTGCCGTCCAGTTGTCTGCGGCTAGCGCGCGCAAACGCTGCGCGGCAACTTCGCGAGTGGTTGCCGTCTGTGCGCGGGTGAGTGTTGCGTTCAGGGCGCGCAAGGTCTCCCGCACATTCGCGAGCACGGCGAGTTCGGTGGGATAGTTCTTGCCCAGCTCCCAGTCGCGTTCGGAGATCTGCACGATGCGTAGCCCACTTGGGAGCGCCTCAACGCGATTAAACACCGCCATGCGCAGTTGCTCGGCGCCTAGCAGCAGCAATAAATCATGTTGCTCGAGGACCGCGCGCACTTGCGGCTGACTGCGCGAAATCCAGCCCATATAGGCTGGATGCTCGGAGGGAAAATGCGCGCCCGTGGGGACCGTCTGCTGATAGACCGGGATCCCCAACAGGTTGGCCAGTTCACTGGCTTCGGCAAAAGCCTCGCGCGTCGCCAACTCATGGCCGGCGATGATCACCGGGCGCTGCGCGCCTTGGAGCGCTGCCGCCAGCTGCGCGATGAGGTCATCGTTGGGTCGATTTGCCGCCGCCACCCGTGTTGGCGCGCCGAGTTCAAGCTCAGCACTGGCGTCAAGAATATCGCCGGGCAGGCTCAAAAAAACCGGCCCCGTGGGTGGCGTTAACGCGACCTTGGCCGCGCGTCGGATGATGCGCGGCAAGTCCTGTACCCGGGTGACCTCAATCGCCCACTTCACGTAGGGTGCCGCCATCGGCACCAGCGCGTCGTAGAGCATGGGCTCGGTAAGGCCAAAGCCTTGTTCTTGTTGACCGGCGGTCACCAATACTGGCGAACCAAAAAATTTAGCGTTGTAGAGCGCGCCCAACGCATTACCCAGCCCCGGCGCCACGTGCACATTGCAAGCGGCCAGGCGTCCGGATGCGCGCGCATACCCGTCGGCCATGCCGACCACGATGGATTCTTGCAACCCCAGTACGTAGCCAATCTGCGACTGCTCCGTGAGCGCCTGCATGATGGCGAGTTCGGTGGTGCCAGGATTGCCGAACATCAGCGCCACACCTTCAGATGCCAGCAGCGAAACGAAAGCCGTGCGCCCGGCGAGCGTGGTGGTGGTGGTGGTGGTGTTAACCGGCAGAGAGTCAGTCATCGCTTAAACTCCACAGTAGGTAGGCTCGGGCTACCATGGCATGGTCGCGGCGTGAATTCAAAGGTGCCGCATTGCTGCAGACTTCGTCGTCTGCGCATGCGGCCAATATCCGCCGCTAGGTCACGCCCATTCTGGCTCGCCGCACCCAGCCCATCTCGCCCACCAAAATAAACCCCGACCCGGAGCCCAATGGCTTTAGACTCTGGAGCCTCACCCCCGCGTAGGCTTGGGCTGCGTGCGTAAAAATAGTCGATCTAAAATAATGTCAACAATAGGATTGCACACAGATGAAAACGATCATCAGCCAGACCGTGCTCAATAACGGCGAACCGCCACAACCCAACCCCGAAACCGGCATCGGCCGCCGCGGGTTTCTGGCCCGGCTAGGTGCCGGCGCCGTTGCGCTGGGATCCGGGCGCGTGATGGGCCAAACAGAACCCGGCGCGCCACCGAGCACCATCACCAACCCACCGCGTGATTTCAGCCCCAATGGCGCACCCACCACGTACTTCTGGGATCCGGATGTGCTGGCAGTCGAGCCGTCATTCAATGGCCTAGCCCAGCCTAATGCCCCCATTCAACGCCTGTGGACTGGGACCGCTTGGGCCGAGGGCCCGGCGTGGAACGCCGTTGGCAAATTCCTAGTCTGGAGCGACATTCCCAACAGCCGCCAAATGCGCTGGCTGGAGGATGACGGCCATGTGTCCGTCTTTAGAACCGCGACCAATAACAGCAACGGCAACAGCTTCGACTTCCAAGGCCGGCAGCTATCTTGCGAACACCTGACACGGCGCGTTGTGCGCTACGAACTCGACGGCTCCATCACCGTGATCGCCGACTCATTCAAAGGCAAACGACTCAACTCACCCAACGACGTCGTACCGCATCCGGATGGCAGTATCTGGTTTACCGATCCACCTTACGGCGCGCAACTCTACGAAGGCACGCCGGATCCGTTGGGCGGCAAGAGTAACCTGCAAGGCAAGCTCAACAACAAACTTGGCCAGCCTGCGGGGATCGGCGATGCACGGCAAGAACTCCCCACCCAAGTCTATCGCTGGGACCCCAGCGGCCAACTCGACGCCGTGATCGTTGACGATAAAGTGCCGAATCCTAATGGCCTGTGCTTCTCCCCGGATTTCAAGAAACTCTACGTTTCAAGCACCGGCCCCGCGGGCAAGAATGACATTCAGGTTCTCGATGTCGGATCAGACAACAAGCTCTCTAACCAAAAACTGTTCGTCGATTGCATGGTCGATGGCGTGAAGTGTGGTCCAGACGGCTTTCGTGCCGATGTGTTCGGCAATCTCTGGTGCGCCAGCAACGCCGGACGCGCGGTGGGTTACAGCGGCGTCACGGTGTGGAACCCAGAAGGCAAGCTGATCGGCCGCATTCGCCTGCCCGAAGTCTGCGCCAATGTCACCTTCGGCGGCCCCAAGCGCAATCGATTGTTCATGATCGCGAGCCAGTCTATTTACGCCGTCTATACCGCAACCCAAGGCGCATCCCCCAGTTAAGCGCTCCGCCAAATAATCGGCGCAGCGGCTGGCCGGCGAGACCCGCCTAGGCGCGCAGGGATCTGGGGCAGGGTCCGGGTGCTGCTTAGGCGGGTGTCCACCCACCCAGATTTTTTGCGCTATTGATTGGCGCCGCGCCGTTATTGGCAACAATGCCGCGCGTTACGCCAACACTTCCGCCAGCGATTTGAAATCTTCGATGATCAGATCGGGCTGGTAAGGCCAATCACCAAATGGTCGCTTGCGGCGATCAATAAACACCGTCTGCATGCCTGCCGCCTTGGCGCCGATGCAGTCGAAGGCGTGATTGGCGACAAAAATTACCTCGTCCATTTTGACGCCAACCAGGGCCGCGGCCTGCGTGTAAGTTGACCGGTGCGGCTTGAAAGCGCCGGCGGATGCTACTGAAATAATGTGATCGAACTGCAGGCCATGATGCGCACGCGCGGCCTCCAGCATGTCCGGGTCTCCGTTGGACAGGATGGCCAACGGGTAACGCTGGCGCAGTTTTTCCAGCGCGGCCGGGACATCGGGGAACGGCTTTAATTTTTCAATCTGTGCAACTAGCCAGCTCACTTCGGCCGGGGTGTGTGGAATACCTGCGCGTTCGAGCGTGTAGGCGACGGAAATCTCCCCAATCTGGCGGTACGAGATGTGATCGCGCTGCAGCAGCGCATCGATCATCGAGTTTTCAAAATGCGTGCGCCGCCACCACGTAACGAAAGCATCGGGCCGTCCGTCCCAGCCTTTGTCTTTCAGGAAAGGGGTCGCGACTTCAATTAGCCCCCCCTGAATATCCACGATAGTGCCGTACTGATCGAACATTAAAACCTTAGTGCCGCGCTTCAATTCATCGATGATCTTCATATCTGGTCTCGCCTTCGCATACGTGGGTGGTCGTGGAAGCCCGGGGCGTGTGGCATGTCCCGCCCCTTCTGGCCGGACGAAACGATGACGCATCGCCAAGGCGTTTCCCCTCGCGGGTAGCCGGCTCCCTAGGCCTGCTAGTGGGGCATCACCTGCCATTCTTGTAGCACCTCAAGCATCCACGCCGTGTTGTCCTCACGCAGCGCTAGGTCGCGCAGGCTGGGGGCCAAATAAGCGGCGTAATCTTCGAGGGACCATTCCTGTTTGATGCTAAAAGGCTGCGGGCGTCCGGTAATGGGCAGGTCGCGCTCGGTGTCGATCACCTGGCCACTCTGGTCACGGCGGCGGGCCAGCACCAGCGCTGTGCACAGATGGCGAAATACCTCCCCCCCCAACGCCACTTGTGCCTGCGCCCAACGCAACCAGTAAGCCACCGCCCCGTGCCGCAAGAGCGCGGTATGAACCTGCGCTGCCACGGCGATTTGCTCGGGCGTTAACAAAACCCGCAACGCATCCTGCTGAGGCCAGAAACGCTGCTCGCCCATCGCCACCAGCGCGCCAAACGCCGCACCAGGATTGGTAATCCCGCCGTGCTTGAGGAGTTCGCGCAGTTCGCTCAGCGCATGCGACTCCCCGTTTTCTAACCACGGCGAGTGGGCAATAAAATCGATAGTGGCGGTAGTTACCACCTGCGCGGTGGGATCTTTCACCACGATGGGTAGCAGGACCACGGCGTGCACCGAGGCATCTTGGATATAACCCGCCAGCTCCAGCGCCAGTTGGGTGCGCTGGTCGGCGCTGGTGAGCGGCACGGCGTGGCCGTATAGCGCGGCCAGCGGTGCAATATCCTGTGCATCGACCTCCCGGCCATAGAGCATCAAGCAGTGGCGCAGCACATTGAGCAGTTCCTCTCCCACCAAATCACGCCACGTGCCACTGCGCAGCAGCTGTCGGACTTCCTGTGCCGAGGCCGGCGCCCAGGCAGCGGCGGGTGGCGCGTGGTCGGAGGGCGGCTCAGGCCACCACAAACTAGCCACTAGGGTGTCGGTGAGAAAGGTCTGAAAAGCCTCGACGGGGAATGCGACCGGCAGCACCGACACCTCGCCGGCGCTCTGCCAAGCCTGCAGCAGCGCGTTGAGCGTGGGCCACACGTGGGCCGCAGACAATGCCTGCTCGGCGAGTTCACGCGCCAGCGCCGGGGCATGACCAAAATGGGCAAACAAACTAGCCGCCACCGCACTGCGTTGCTCCACGCTCACCATCTCCCCCAGCAATAGAAGTGCTGGCGAAGCGTCACCCACGCGGGCCAATAAGGGCGGGAATACCTGCAAAGGGTTCCACACTTCACCCACGCTAAACCACCCCGCCTGCTGCACTCGTTGGCCAAAAGGATCCAGCCTCACCGTCAGCAAGGGCTGGGGTTCACCCGCCGGCGATTCCCCCACGGTGGCCACGCACGACCAACTGGGGCGCTCGGAATCCAGCGTGCCCAGCGCAAAAAAAACGTTCAAACGGGCGTTGCGAATATCCTCAAAGGCGACATCTAAGGGCTCTTCCAGCAGTTCCAGCGTGCAGTGAACGGGCATTCCTAATTTTCTCCTGAGTATCGATGTGAGCCAAGCTTGCTGGACATTATCCTTGGCAACGGGGTTGCGCACGACCCCTCACGCTGTTTGGGATAGCGCATCAGCTGGCTAGGTGGCAAGCTTTCAGCACTCTAACGCTAGGATGGAAATCACCGCATGTCACACGCCCTCAAAACTGCTTTGGATGCTGTCTTAGCCAACACCGTGAATAGCGCCGGTGGCGCACCCGGCGTGGTGGCGATGGTCACCGACCGCACCGACAACCTCTACGAAGCCGCTTATGGCTTGCGCGCACTCGGCAGCGCACAGCCGATGACGCTGGATTCTGTGATGCTGATGGCGTCGTGTACCAAAGCCATCACCGGGGTTGCGGTCATGCAGTTGGTAGAAGAAGGCGCGCTAAGCCTAGACGACGAAGCCCGACGCTACCTCCCAGAAATTGCCCAGTGTCAGGTGCTCACCGGTTTTGATGCCGCTGGCCAGCCCCAGCTACGCCCGCCAACGCGGCAAATCACGCTGCGTCACCTCATGCTCCATACGGCCGGCTTTGGTTATGAGTTCTTCAGCGCCGACGAGCAGCGCTACCGCGCGGTCGCAGGGCTGCCCAGCACCTTGGCGTGTAATTTTGCCGCCATTAACAGCGTGCTGCTGCACGACCCTGGCGAACGCTGGACCTACGGGCCCAGCATCGATTGGCTGGGTCTTATCGTGGAGAAACTGCGCGGCAAACAATTAGGCGCAGTACTCCAGGAACGCGTGTTTGATCCGTTGGCCATCCACGACATGGCTTTTGAGCTAACCCCCGCTATGCGGGCCCGGTTGGCCACCATTCATCAGCGCGCGCCCGATGGCAAGTTAACCCCAGTCCCGGAACTCGGGCTGCCGCAGCCGCCCACGATGCACATGGGCGGTGCGGGGCTGTATGGCAGCACCGGCGAGTACCTCAAATTTATTCGCATGATTCTCAACGATGGCGCGGGCCCGCAGGGTCAGGTGTTGCGGCCGGAAACCGTGGCTGAAATGTGCCAGAACGGTCTGGGCACCCTCCACAGCGGCGCCTGGCAAACCGCCGCACCGACGCTCGCCAACAGCGGCGATTTCTTCCCCGGACTCAAAAAATCCTGGGCCTATACCTTTCAGGTCAACGACGAAGACACGCCGACCGGTCGCCCAGCGGGTGCCCTGAGTTGGGCCGGACTGGCCAACTGCTATTACTGGATCGACCGGAAAAATGGTGTCGGCGGTATGTGGTGCTCACAAATACTGCCCTTCTTGGACATGGGTTCTTACCCCGGCTATGTCGATTTTGAGACCACGGTCTATCAGCATAAGCGCATAACCGGGGCTTAGGCGCACGACCTGACGCACAGATTGACGGCTAGAAAAAGGCGACTGGCAGGGTCGCCGCGTAACCACACATAAAAGGAAGTTAGCGATGGAAAATATTGTCATTTTGGGTGGCGGATTCGCGGGCCTCTGGGCCGCCCTGACGGCAGCGCGGGAAGCTGCGCACGCCAAGGCCACAGCCGCCATCGGCATCACGCTGGTGTCGCGCGATCTTTTTCTCACCGTGCGACCGCGGCTCTACGAAGCTTTTCAGGAATGCCTGCGCGCGCCGTTGGCCCCCACGCTGACGCCCTTGAACGTCCAACTGGTGGCCGCTGAAGTGACTGCGGTGGCGCTCGACGCACAGCGCGTTAGCCTGCGCCATGCCAATGGCCGCGAGGATGCCCTGTCCTACGACCGTCTGATACTCGCCACGGGCAGCGAACAAATCCCGCTGGCGGTGCCGGGCGCTAGCGAGTTTGGGCTGAATATCGACACCTTCGCGGGCGCCGAAGCTTTTGACGCACACCTAAAACGCACGCTCGAAGCACCCGACACACCCGGCCGATTAACCTTTGTGGTGGTGGGTGGCGGTTTTACCGGCATCGAACTCGCCGCCGAGATGCGCCGCCGAATTGCCCTGCATAGCAACGCCGAGATTGCGCGGGCGAGTCGTGTGCTGCTGATCGAGCAGGCGAATATCATTGGACCTGACTTGGGTGCCAAGCCCCGTCCCCACATTGAAGCCGCCTTGCTGGGCGCGCAGGTGGAAGTCCGTTTGGGCACTCGCGTGGCGCGCATTGAGCGCTCGGCGGTGGTGCTGGAAAACGGGGAGCGTATCCCCGTCGCCACCGTGGTTCTCACTACCGGCTTACGCGCGCAGTCGCTAGGTGCCAGCTTGGGGGCACCCACTGATCTCTCTGGACGCGTTGTGGTAGATGCCCATTTGCGCGTGGCCTCGCAGCCCGCGGTGTTTGCCGCCGGCGACGTGGCCCACGCCATGGCCGACGCCACCCATGCCACCCTGATGTCTTGCCAGCACGCGGTGCCGGCCGGCAAGCATGCTGGTTACAACGCGGCGCGCGACCTCCTGGGGTTGCCACTACGCACCTACAGCCAGCCCCAATACGTGACGGTTTTGGATCTGGGCGATTACGGCGCGATCTTTACGCAAGGATGGGATCGCCAAATCGACCAGGCTGGGCCTGAGGTCAAAGCGCTTAAACAGATGGTCAACACCCAGTGGATTTATCCGCCAACGGGTAGCGCTGAAGCCCTGCTGATCGCCGCAGATATCGACGCGCCTTGGCCGCCGGTGGTGTAAACCCCTAGTCGAAATGCCGTGCGGCGTCAGGGTGTTTGATAGCCCTCTGGGTACTGGATGAATTCAAAAAGAATGCCCAGAATCGA
>CAMAXW010000060.1 GCA_945862315.1 Klebsiella pneumoniae | reverse complement strand
GGCTATGCGCGAGTCCTCGGCCCGCGAGCTTTTGAGTTCCCGCGCGACCATGGCGCCCATCCCAACTATCGCCACGAATGGTGGTATCTCACGGGCCATCTAGAGGCCGCAGACGGTACTCGACAAGGCTTTCAATTGACCTTCTTTCGGTACGCTTTAAGCCCGCAGGCAGTCGTCTCGAGATCGCATTGGCGGACCCAACAAGCGCTGCTCGCACATTTCGCGCTAACCGACGAAACCACCCAGCGTTTTATCCACCACGAGCGGCACGCGCGGGTAGCGCTCGGCTTGGCGGGTGCCAGCGAGACGGTGGGGGAAATCTGGTTGCACGACTGGCGCTTGGCGCAAACTGGCACGGCCGGCGGCTGGCAACTGCAGGCCACAACCCCAGACACCGCGCTCACCCTCGATCTACAACCCCGCAAGCCGCTGGTTCTGCAGGGTGACCAAGGCTACTCCCGCAAGAGCGAGGCCCCCGGCAACGCCTCGCATTACTACTCCATTCCCCGCTTGGCGGTGACCGGCACCCTGCAGCGCGGCGATACCCAGGTGAGTGTGCGCGGCACGGCGTGGTTGGATCATGAATGGGGCACCAGTGCGCTGGGCGCAGCCCACAGCGGCTGGGATTGGTTCGCACTGCAACTCCACGATGGGCGAGAACTGAGTTTCTACCGACTACGCCAGATGGATGGTCGGGCCGACGCGCTCAGTCGTGGGGTGGTGGTGAGCCCCAACGGCGAGGCCCGCCCACTCGACCTCCCGGCACTGCAAATGACGCCGTTGCGCTGGTGGCGTAGCCCGGTCACCGGCATCCGCTATCCGGTGGCCTGGCGAGTGGTCTGCGTAGGCGAACAGCTCGACCTTCGGTTGGAGGCGGTGCTAGATGCCCAAGAGTGGCCGGGATCCTTGCGCTACTGGGAAGGTGCGATGCACGTCACCGATTTCGCAGCGCCCACCCAGACCCGCGGCCGCGCCTATCTGGAACTCACCGGTTACACCCGCTAAGGCCGCGCGTTAGGGCACTAGGCGATAGCAGGGCACGTAGGGCCGACCCTCCAAACGCATGCGTCCTTGGGCGGCAAACGCACCCAGCAGCTGGTCCAGTTCCGCCATCAGCTGGGGATCGCCACGCAGCTCAAAGGGCCCATGCGCCGCAATGGCCCGCATGCCTTCCTCCTTCACATTGCCGCTGACCAGCCCCGAAAATGCCCGACGGAGGTTGCACACCAGCACGTGCAGGGGCAAATCGCGCGTGAGTTCGAGCGCGGCCATCGCCTCGTGAGTGGCGCTAAAAGAAGATTGGAGGCGCTCGTCGATGCGCAGCGACCAGTTGAAATAGGCGGCATCGTCATGGGTTTCCCGGAAACCCAACACCGCGTCGACGCCACGGCGCATCGCCATCGCAACACCCACCGGGTCATCGAGGATGATCTGATAGCGCTGCGCAAACCGGTCACCCAGCAGGCGACGAATGAAGCCGTCCAACTGGTTGAAATAAGCGGCACTGGCGGCGGGGCCGGTCAAAATGAGTGGAAAAGGAAACTCGGCGTTGTCCGGGTGTGCGAGCACCCCCAAGGCAAACAGAATCTCCTCCGCGGTCCCCACCCCGCCGGGAAAAACCACCACCCCATGACCCAGCCGCACAAACGCCTCTAGGCGTTTTTCCACATCCGGCATGATGACCAAATCGCTCACAATAGGATTAGGCGCCTCAGCGGCAATAATCCCCGGCTCGGTTATCCCTATGTACCGGGCATCCGTTATTCGCTGCTTGGCGTGGGCAATAGTGGCCCCCTTCATGGGGCCTTTCATCGCACCGGGACCGCACCCCGTACAAATCTCCAATCCCCGCAAGCCCATTTGGTAGCCCACCGCCTTGCAATAGTCGTACTCCGGGCGAGTAATCGAATGCCCGCCCCAGCACACCGCCAGCCCCCGCTGCGGGCCCGGTGTTAACAGCGCCGCGTGGCGCAGGATCTTGAAAACTTGGTGCGTAATCCCGCTCGGCCCACGGTCTTTGACACCATCCAGCACCTGACTTTCGCGAGCGATGTGAACGATGTCACGTAACACGGCGGACAAATGCTCGCGGATGCCGCGAATCATCCTACCGTCAACAAAGGCATGCGCAGGGGCATTGAGCAAATGCAGCCGCACACCGCGATCGACCTGTTCAAATTTGACGTCAAAGTTAGGATAAAGCGCTAAAAGCTCTAGTGCACTGTCGGTTTCCATGCCGCAGGTCAACGCCGCCAGCGCACATCGGCGAAACATGGCGTACAGCGGACCACGGGTCGCAACGCACAGATCATTCACTTCGGCCTGAGACAGCACGGCCAACGTGCCTCCAGGAACCATAGAAGAACTTTCAACAACGGTACGCGGCAGGGTCATAAAGAACGCATCCTTGGGCTGGAACTGGCGATATTTTTCATTAAGTTACATCGAGTAGTTGATGTGTTTTAGTTTACTAATATAGTATCGGCTTCAAGATCAGTGTTTTAATTTAAAGCAGTGATAAAACTAATCAGATTAAGCGTCTAAATTTAAAAAAAAATAGCTAGGGAGAACACCACATGGCAATGGGCATGGTGTCGGAAGGCTGGAGTGCATTGGTTGAGGAGCTGAAGGAATTGGAAGCTTTTTTTCCGTTATTAGCCTCGGGCGCGGAGCACGAGGATGTCTTGGAAGAAATTGCCGAGCTCGAGGATCTGATCGCCGCCGCGGGTTACCCGGACGACGAACATTCTTTACGTGCGCTGACGTTCCTTGAAAGCGAGCTGGTGAAAAAACGCAGCATCCTCGCCCGCATCCTGTAGGGGCCAACCGGCCCTGCAGGGCTGGTTAAAGACTGGGCAAGCGGGCCTTTAGGTACGCTCTAAACTGTGCCTGCAGCTCGGGATGCTGGAGCGCCAATTCCACGGTCGCCTCTAGATAGCCTAGCTTCGAGCCACAGTCATAACGCCGGCCTTCAAATTCATAGGCCAGCACCTGTTGTTGGGCTAGCAGGGTAGAGATGCCGTCAGTGAGCTGAATTTCACCGCCCGCCCCACGCGGGGTTTGTTCCAAAATGCCCATGATTTCCGGCGGCAGAATGTAGCGCCCCACGACCCCCAAAGTAGACGGTGCGACCGCCGGCTTGGGCTTCTCCACGATGCTCTGTATTTTCGCCACGCGGCTGTCGATAGCTTTTACCTCGACAATGCCATATTTGTCGGTATCCGCTGCCGGCACTGGCTGCACCGCGATCACCCCACTGTTGTAGTGGGTATAGACCTCCACCATTTGCGCCAAACAACCGCGCGCGCCCCCGTCTATGAGGTCATCGGCCAACAATACCGCAAAGGGTTCACCGCCGATGGCGGGCTTGGCACATAACACCGCGTGCCCCAAACCTAAGGGCTCCGCCTGCCGAATGTAAATGCAGGAAACGCCGGGTGGCAGAATATTGCGCACGATATCCAGCATCTGCTGTTTTTGATGTTTTTCGAGTTCTGCTTCGAGCTCGTAGGCCTTGTCGAAATGGTCTTCGATAGAACGCTTCGCCCGCCCGGTGACGAAAATCAGCTCTTTGATACCCGCCGCCACCGCTTCTTCGGCGGCGTACTGGATGAGCGGCTTGTCGACCACCGGCAGCATTTCCTTCGGATTCGCTTTGGTGGCGGGCAGAAAACGAGTACCGAGCCCGGCGACGGGGAAGACGGCTTTACGAACTTTAATGGACACAACTAACTCCAATTCAAAGGTAGAACGGTTTGCTCAACCGCCATCGGTGGAGGCTGATCCTGAATAAAATCGGGCACCAGATCTCGCAGCAAAGCGTGCAGCCTAGCTTCGTCGTAATCTTCACACGCCCGGTGTAGCTGCTGACACAGCGCGTCGAGTCGCGGCCCATCGAGCGCACGCTGAGCTGCCAGCAACAGCTTAGGGTGCTGGGTGGGGCGGAGGTTTTCAGCGACGTGGAATAATTCTTCGTGCAGTTTCTCACCGGGGCGCAGGCCGGTATAGATGATGGGGATATCAGCGCCCGGCACTTTGCCTGACAGGCGGATCATTTGCTCCGCCAGATAGGTGATATTCACGGGCGTGCCCATATCGAGCACCAAAATATCCCCACCCTGACCCTGTATCGTCGCCTGCAAAATGAGCTGGGCCGCTTCGGGGATGGTCATGAAGTAGCGGGTGACTTCGGGATGCGTCACCGTCACTGGCCCACCGCGTGCGATTTGGTCGCGGAATAGCGGCACGACGCTGCCGGCGGAGCCCAGCACATTACCAAAGCGCACCGTCACAAACCGCGTGCTGGCGCTACGCTGGTTTTGCCACTCACAGACCATTTCTGCGAGGCGCTTGGTCGCCCCCATCACACTGCTGGGACGTACCGCTTTGTCGGTGGAGATGAGCACCAGGCTCGCCGTGCCATAGCGCACGGCGGCCGCAGCAACCGCAGTTGTCCCCAGCACATTGTTGCGAACGCCCTCGCGAATCTGCGCTTCGACCATCGGCACGTGCTTATAGGCGGCAGCGTGAAATACCAACGTAGGGCAATAGGTCTGAAAGGCGTAGTGCAACGCCGCGTCATCACAGACATCCCCCAGCACGCTCGCGCGCGCAATCTCTGGGAAACGTTCGCCAAGTTCCCGGTCAATGAGATACAAATTGTGTTCGTTGCGCTCGAAAATCACCAAACGCGCCACCCCGATACCGGCCAGTTGCCGACACAGTTCAGCACCTATCGAGCCGCCACCGCCGGTCACTAACACTATCTGCCCCGCGAGCGCTCGGCGCACACCCTCCAGCGCCAGGGCCACCGCGCTGCGCCCCAGCAGGTCGTCAATGGCCACTTCGCGAACCGCGCCCAAATCGGCTGGCCCCGTCATCAAACCCTGCAACCGCGGCAAGGTTCTAAACGGCACCGACGTGCGTTCGCACAGTTCCACCACGCGTTGCATTTGCGCGTTGGTCGCCGAAGGAATGGCAATGAGGATAAGTTTTATCTGCAGGGTCATTGCGAGTGCTGGCAGGTCGTCGATTGAACCCAGCACGGGCACGCCGTGGATGCGCTGCCGCATCAGACTGGTGTTGTCGTCTAACAGACCGGCGGGGCTGTAGCTGCCCTGCCGCAAAATATCCCGCAACAGGGTTTCAGCCGCCGTACCCGCGCCAATAATGAGCACCCGCTCGCCCTCATCTAGTCGGCGTAAATTCAACGTCCGGTCTTTGAGAAGGCGATAAAACAGTCTGGGTCCACCCAGCAAAACAATGAGGAAAATGGGGTACAACACAAAAACAGTGCGCGGCACGCCATCTAGACGCGTCAGCGTGAACAGCACGAGCAAAATGCATAACGCGCCCAGCGCGGCACTGAACACAATATTGCCTAAATCCCGCAGACTCGCGAACCGCCATAGCCCGCGATACAGGCGGAAATACCACGCAACCCCGCCCTGCGCCATGACCACCACCGGCCACGCCAACAAGAAGGAATCCCAATTCGCCGGCGGAGGCATGTGAAAATTAAAGCGCACCCACCATGCCAACGCCCACGCCAGCGCGATCATGCCAAGGTCGTGCAACACCACGAGGGTTCGAATATTCGCCATAGGCTTCACGGGTGGGATTTGCGTCGCATGCGGAAGCGGATGCTAAGCCAAAGTGCCACCGTTAGCCCATAGGCAAGGGTTGTGGCGAGTCCAGCTTTGGCCGGCCAGTGTTGGGCCAACCAAGCCAGCGGGAAAAGTACTAACACCAACGCCAAGCAACCCTGCGCCAACTGGGCATGGGTGGCACCGGTCAAAATCAGACGTTGGTAGACGTGCGAGCGATGCGCCTGCCACCAGCGCTCGCCGACCCCCATGCGCCAGCATAGGGTGAGAGTGGCATCGGTGATGAACGGGGCGAACAGAATAAGAAAAGGCCAGCTATGGGTGCCGGTCAGGACCGCCAGGACACCCCACAACGCATAAGCGCAGCCGAGGAAACAACTCCCGACATCGCCCATAAAGATGCGCGCCGGCGACCAGTTCCAGCCCAAAAAACCCAAGCTCGCGCCGGCCAAGGCGAGCAGGCCAGCAGCCTGTGCCGTCTCGCCGCTCTGGAGCGCTAACGCGGCCAGACCCAGACCCGCCGCGAGCGATTGCGAACCCGCCAAACCATCGCTGCCATCCATGAAATTAAAAAGATTAATAAACCACACCATCCCCAGCGCTAACGCCGGCACCCAATATCCGGGCAGCGCCCTCCCCCCCAACCACCACAACGCCAAACAGCTCGTGCCTGCCACCCCAAGTTGCACCCCAAAACGCAAACCCGCACCGAGCGGGCGACGGTCATCACACCAGCCCAGCAGTGCCAGCACACTCGGCCCACTCAGGAGAATTAAACCCACGGGCCATGTCAGCCACTGCGCGCGGATGACCACGGCGTCCACCAACAATACGGGCACCACCAGCGCCAGCCCGCCGCCGCGCGGCGTTGGGGTCTGATGCAGGCTGCGCGCGTTCGGGATATCCATCACCCGTCGGCGCAGCGCGTAGGCGCGCACCCACGCCGTCAAGGCGAGGGTGCTCAGCATCGCGCCGACAAAAATCAGCGCGAAGCGCATGGGTCTTTGCCAAACCATTCGCCGGTCAAGCGCATGGCGTCCGCCAGGGGCGTACCCGCCGACCAGCCCAGATCGCGGCTAATTTCGGCGTGCCCAATCAGCAGCGAGTCGGTCAGCCGCGCGATCGCCGCACGACGTCCGGTGAGCATTCCCGCGAGGCGCAACAGCGCGGCGGGCACCGGCACTAAGCGGGCCGGCCGTTGCATGCCCCGCGCCAAGGCCCGCACGAGGTCGGGGGTAGAAAGGTCCACATCGCTCAACGGGTAGTACCGAGTGCCCGTGGTGGTGGACTCCAACGCGAGCGCCAAAGCTGCAACCAAATTGCCGATGTAAATCAAGCTGCGTTGATTGTGGATGGCGGCCAAGGGCAGTGGCCAACCGCGCGCGATTGCCTGCATCAGCGCCAATAGGTTGGCTTTATGCCCAGGACCATACACCAGCGGCGGACGCAGAATAATCAACGGCGTGTTGGTCGCGCCGCAACGCGCGGCCAGCAACGCCTCAGCCCCGGCTTTCGACTCCCCGTAAGGTCCGCTAGGCTGCAGGGGCGAGTCCGCGCTAAAAGTCGTTAGCAACCCGTTGGCGTCTCGTGGCGAGTACTCGCCGTAGACCTTGCTTGAACTGAGAAAAACACAGCGGCCAATGCCGGCATCGAGTGCCGCCGCGATAAGCCCCTCCGTACCCTCGAGATTGATGCGCTTAAATGCTTGGCTCGCCGCAGCGGTACTGGGCTCGCCGCGATGGGCGCGCGCAGCCAGATGAATAACGCCAGCGCAGCCCGCAACGGCGGCGCGCCAATCGGTGCGCGCATGGATATCGCCCACCGCGAGCGTGCGGCTAGCGCCCACGACCGTCACGCCAGGTGTGCGTACTGCCGCAATGACCTCATGCCCACGGGCCGCCAGCAATGGAACTAAATGCGTGCCCACAAAACCATTGGCGCCGGTGATCAAGACCCGCATCGCGCGCCCTCCTGAGCACCCATCGCCTGGCTAAGCGCGAGCATCAACCGCATCGCATTACGCCTGATTGTTCGCGCATGGATGACCTGTGCGCCCAATGCTCGAACCACCAGCCGGTGGGCAGCGGCCTGCAACGCGACCGCCACCCACCCGGCCGCTCGCCGATTGCTGGACCGGTTGCGCTGGGTACCGCTCGCCGCGTTTTTAGCCGCATTTTTAAAAACTAGCGTGGCTGAGCGCGGCAGATAGCACCGCACCACAGGCAGCGGCCAAAGCGCCTGCGCAGCGCGCACCCCCAAAGCTCGCGAGCCCCCTGTTACCGGCACCGTCATGCGCATAGCTCACGATAAACGGCGAGCGTTTGTGCGAGCACAAGCTCCAGAGAAAACGCCGTTTCAACCAGCAACCGCGACTGCTCACCCATGCGTAAACGTAGTCCCGGGTCATCAATGAGTTTCCGCAAGGCCACCACCAAGGCATCTACATCACGCACCGGCACCAATAAGCCATTCACGCCTTCTTGGACTATTTCGCGACAGCCCGGCGCATCACTCGTGATGATCGGTAAACCACAGGCGGCCGCCTCCAGCAGCGATTTCGGCAAACCCTCACCATAAAACGAAGGTAGACAGGCAATATGCATTTTTTGCATTACCGCCGGCATGTCTTCTCGCCGGCCCCACCACTCCACGCCGTGCTGGCCATGCCAGCCGCGTAAAATTGCTGCCGGCACCGCGGCCGGGTTAGCGGGATCGGGATCGCCCACCAAGATAAACCGCGCATTCACGCCCGCCTCGGTCAGGCGTTGTGCCGCCTTAACGAATTCGCCCACACCTTTGTCCCAGAGCATCCGGGCCACCAGCGCAATACAAACCGGCGCGGGCGGTGGCACGACAGGATAAAAAATCTGCACATCGACACCAGCGCCACGGATCAGCCGCAAACGGGTGGCAGCAACCCCCGAACGCGCCAGCAAAGCCCGGTCTTCTGGGTTTTGGACAATCGTTAAACTCTGCGGTTGATTGAGCAACTGCGCCAACACCCACCGCAAGACCGGGCGCGCCAAGCGCACTATCCCGCTGGACGATGTGAACAGCCAGCCTAGCCCTGCCACCGCATTCACCTGCGCGGGGACGCGCGCCAGCCACGCCGCCAGCGCGCCCAACATCACCGGCTTCAAGGCCACGTGATGCACCAGATCGGGTTGTTCACGGCGATACAATCGCCACAGCGCCAGCACCTCACGCAACGGATTGCCGCCGCGCCGCGACAATTCAAAAGGGATGAGCCGAATCCCCGCCGTGCGAACCACGTCCGCCTGTCGTCCCTCGCGGGTCGCCACCGCCACCTCGAAACCTGCCGCCTGCGCCGCGACTGCGAGCGGCAGCCGGTGCGAAACGAAATACCAGTCTTCGGTAACGACGAATAGCAACTTCAACGGCGGTGCCCCGAGCATTGCTGGGGTTTCAGCACAGTTCGCGCAGCAGCTTGCTCAGCGTGTCCACTGTTCACGCCAAGCTTCGAACATCAACACGCCCCACAACAGGTATTGCTGATTCTGGCCGCCAGCCAAATGCGCCTGCCACACGGCCCGTACCCTGGCCGGATCGAAATAACCCGCGTTGGCCAGACGATCGGGCGCCAGCAGGGTTTCTGCCCAGTCACGCAAAGGCCCGCGCAGCCACACGTCGATGGGGATCCCAAAGCCCATCTTCGGGCGCTCAAACAAAGGCCGCGGCACATGGCGCGCCAACACTTCTCGAAGCACCCATTTCCCCACGCCGTCGCGCACTTTGAAGGCATGCGGTAGACGCCAGGCCAGTTCCACTAGCTCGTGGTCCAGAAACGGCACGCGTGCCTCGAGGCTCACCGCCATACTGGCGCGGTCGACTTTGGTGAGAATGTCACCGGGCAGATAGTGCAGGGTGTCCACATACATCATGCGTTCCACCGTATTGAGCCCGCGCGGGCTAGTGGCGGCCAGCGCCAGCACACTCGCCGGCTCCTGTGCGCCCAACACGACGTCCGTTGGCACCGGCCATAGCGAAATCAACCGCAAATACATGGCCAGTGGATCGTCTATCGCCAACAAGCGGCTCAGTTTGTGGAGTTTATCGCCCGGCATCGGTTGGCGTAGAAACTGCGGCAATACGGGCCCCAACAGCGCGAACAGCCGATCCCAATGGGCGGTCGATACAGCCCGCAGCAAACGCCCGGCCAACACGCGTAAGCCATGCGGCAGCCGCTGTTGCCGGCGCCAGAGTTGTTCGGCGATGGAATAGCGGGTGTAGCCGCCAAATAACTCATCCCCGGCGTCCCCCGACATCGCCACCGTGACATGGCGCCGAGCAAGCGCGCACACCAGATGGGTAGGGATCTGCGAGGAATCCGCAAAGGGCTCGTCGTACATCGTGGCAAGTTGCGGAATGACCGCGAGTGTTTCCTCGGGGCTGACATACAGCTCGGTGTGCTGAGTACCCAGATGCTTTGCGACCGCGCGGGCATAGGGCGCTTCGTCATACTCGGGTACCGTAAAACCAATGCTGAAAGACCGCACAGCTTGGCTGCTCTGACGTTGCATCAGGGCCACGATGGTCGAGGAATCGATGCCCCCGGAGAGAAACGCCCCTAGCGGCACATCCGCCACCATCCGCAGTTTTATCGCTTGATCGAGGGCCGCCTCCAAGACGTCGACGGCCTCCCGCTGATCCCCTAAGAATGGCGCCGCGCGGCCTTGCTCGACCGCTGCCTGCAGGGACCAATAGGCGACCGGCGCGGGTAACTGGCCGGCGATCGGTGCGCTTAAAGCCAGCCACTGCCCGGCGCCCAATTTGCGCAATCCACGATAAATACAAAAGGGATCTGGCACATAACCGTGGCGCAGGTAGAGCGCCAGCACGTCCCGATCGACTTGCGGGGTGAAATTATCCAAGGCTTGGAAAGCCTTCAGTTCGGAGGCAAATAAAAATTTGCCGCCCTGCCAGCCGTAGTACAGCGGTTTCTCGCCCAGACGATCGCGCGCCAGCAACAGTACGCGTTCCGTACGGTCCCACAGCGCCAGCGCAAACATACCGTTGGTACGCTTGAGCGTGGCTTCGAAGCCCCACGCGGCAAACCCTTCTAACAGGATTTCGGTATCCGAATGACCCTTGAAGTTCGCCCCACCGCGCAACAGTTCTTCGCGCAGGCGCGCGAAATTATAAATCTCGCCGTTAAAGACCAACACATAACGCCCGCACCGGGATTGCATCGGCTGGGCGCCCGCCGGCGAGAGATCCAGAATAGACAGGCGACGATGACCCAATACCAAACCCGCTTCTGCATCTACCCACACCGCGCCCGCGTCGGGACCGCGATGATGCAGGCTGGCGGTCATCGCGAGCCCGCTTGCACGAAGTTCTGCCAGTTCAGCAGACGCCCCACTGGACCATAATCCGGCTATTCCACACATGGCTTAGGGCTCATTGGTTGATGTTGATGACGGCAAATTAAGGAGTGAGAGGGTCTGATCGACCATGCTGGAAACACTAAAACGTTCGATGATGCGCGCGCGAATTGTCTCACGCTGGCCCTGAGATGCTGGGTGGCTCGCCGCAATTTGCGCGAGCGTCGCAGCCGCCAAAGCTGCAGCATCCCCGGCCGCCACAACACTGCCCGTCTCACCCAGCAGCCAGGCATTATCGCCTACATCGCTCACCACCGCGCGTAGCCCGCACGCCATCGCCTCACCCAGAACGTTGGGAAACCCTTCGCTGAGCGAGGGCAGTGTGAGCAAATCTAGCGCGCTATACACGCTCGCCATATCCGCGTGCTCATCCACCCATAACAGCTGATCCACTACCCCGGCCCGCACCACCTGCTGGCGCAGCGTTTGCGCATACAGCGGATCGCCACACCCCACGATGACAAATTTTGCCCGTGGCTCATGGGCCAGAATTTCGGCCGCCGCGGCAATGAAATAGCCATGGCCTTTCAGCGGGTCGAGGCGCGCCACCAAACCGATCAGGATATCGTCCGGAGCAATTCCCCAAGCGGCCCGCAAGCGCGCGCGGCCCGCCTCGTCAAAACAAAACCGTGCCGTATCGATGCCGTTATGCACGACGCGCAGGCGAGCGTCGGGAAAGCCCAGCCCGCGATGGAAAGTGGCACCGGCCTGTGAATTAGCAATGATGAGCGAGGGGATGCCGGCCGCGCTGGCTTCCAGCCACGCGGCCCACCGTGCAAAGCGGTCATTGGTCAGCGCCAAGTGCGGATCTGCAGCGCGAATACCCCACACCAACCGGGCACGGGGCGCCAGCCAAGAGGCCAACACGCCCAGCAAATTGCCCACCGTCATAAAGCTGTAAATAACCTGCGGTGCAGCCTCGCGAAGGATCCCCGCCAGCCGGATCAGTGGTCGTGCAAGATCCCAACGGCCCCGTTTATTGAGCGATCTCACCACAACTCCTGCGGCCAGCAACTCTGCTTCTATCACACCACCTGCGTAGAAACTGAGCACCATCACCGCATGTCCGCGATGTTTGAGTTCGCGCGCCAGCAAGGCTAGCTGTCGCTCAGCGCCCCCCATCTGCAGAGAGCGCAGCAGCAACAAGACCGCGACGCCGGCAGGCTGCTGCGGCAGCTGCCCACCCGTCGACCCAAGACCCTTTGACACGGGCGTATTCAGGCGTGTGCACCACGAGTACCCAGCTGCTCGTACAGCGCGGCATAGGCCGCAAGGGTGTGCGCCAAAGTGTAATGCTCGAGGATACGGGCCCGCGCGCGCTGGCCTAGTGCCACGCGTTGGGCTGGCGCTAGCGCCAAGATTTCAAGCAACGCTCCGGCCAGCCGCGTGGGATCTTGGGGAGGTACCAGCCGGCCAGTGTCGGCGAGTAAAAGAGCGGCGTCACCCACTTCGGTCGCGACACATGGCACCCCGCACGCCATCGCCTCACCCACCACATTAGGGCACGCTTCACCCCAGGCAGAACTCAGGCAGGCCACGTCCAGGGCCGCAGTAAGCCCCGGCAAATCCGGGTGATGGTCCAGCGAGACACAGGCTGCGCGCAGCGCCGGATCGGCGATTTCTGCGTGTAGCGCTACACTCCCGGCGCCCACTAAAACAAAGCGACACGCAGGGCGCGCGGCCAAAATGAGGGCCGCCGCGGCCAGAAAATTTTCGTGATCTTTCATGGGGTCACGCCGTGCGACCAAGCCTATCAAGGGGGCCTGCGCAGCGATGCCTAGTTGCTGGCGGATGGTGGCCCGCGCGACCGGGTCTGGTCGCCAAATTTCGGGATCGAAGCCATTGGGGATGACCCGCCAGCAAGGTGCGCGATAACCCAACGCCACATGATGACGACGTCCAGCCTCGCTGTTTGAAACCACCACGCGCGGCGCGGCAGAGCACCGCACCAACAGCCAGAGCACGCAGCGGGTCAGCACCCGATACTGTCCCAGTGCCATGTTAGAGCAGCGCACATTCCAGACGAGGTTTATTGACCTGCCGAAACCGCTGGCAAAAAGCCCCAGCAGGTCCGCATGATAAAGCCAAGTCTGCAACACCACCGGGGCGTCTTGCGCGAGTACTTTTAGGAGCTTGCGTAGCGCCCACAACGCACCCCATGAGGGTCGGCCGCGCTGCATCCCCAAGGTATAGACCGGCACGCCGGCGCGTTCGATAGACTCGGCAAATACCCCACGCCCGGTCATGGAGATCACCACATTGCGAAAACGCGCGGGGTCAAGCCGAGTCACGAGATTGGTCAGCGAGCGCTCCGCCCCACCCGCGTCCAGCGCTGGGATCAAATGGACAATGGTGAGCACGGGAGGCCTCACCCAAGCCGCCCGCGCGGCCCGGGCGTCCCCCCCAGCACGTCAGCCAATTTGACCGCTCCGGCCAAATGCATCAGCGTGCGCACTTTGCGCTCGCGCTCACTCTGGTCAAGGCTTCACTACGATGGATCATTCCGCCGATCTCCTGCAACAAAAGACCCATTTCGCCTTTGGTAAAAATTGGGCTAGCTATGCTGAACTGGTCACACCCGCCAAGATAACCGAGGCCGTGGCTGGTCTGAAACGCCTTGTGGGCGATGAACTGACTGGCCAACGCTGGTTGGACGTGGGCTGTGGCTCGGGCCTGCACAGCTTGGCCGCTCTGCAGCTGGGTGCGGCAGAAGTCGTGGCAACGGACTTGGATCCGGACAGCGTGACGACCACCCGCGCGCTGCTCACGCATTTGGCACCCACCGCCCGCTGGCAAGCACGTGAACACAGCGTCTTCGACCTCGCACAGGCTGGGTTTGGTCAGTTTGGGGTGGTGTACTCTTGGGGCGTTTTGCACCACACGGGCGATTTGTCCGGCGCACTGCGAGCGGCCGCCGCCGCGGTCGCCCCTGGCGGGCTATTGGTGTTCGCACTGTATCGAAAAACCCCGCTGTGTTCGCTGTGGAAACTGGAAAAACGTTTCTACGCCCATGCCTCGCCGCGCACCCAACGCCTGCTGCGGGCAGGCTATATCGCACTGTACAGACTGGCGTTGCGACTCACTGGCCGCAATCTCAAGCGTCACATTGAAGAATATCAAACCAACCGGGGCATGGATTTCGCCCATGATGTCCACGATTGGATGGGGGGTTGGCCCTATGAATCCATCACCCCAGCCCAGACCGCGCAAGCCATGAGCGAGTTGGGCTTTACACCGGTGCGCTCTTTTCTGGATACCCGCGGCAAGCTGGGGTTGTTAGGTTCGGGCTGTGACGAATATGTGTATCGCAAGATATAGAGGCGTGCCGTCAGTGTGATGGCAATGGCGAAACATCCCACCGGCTCAGCGACTGTGCACAATCCCGCCGCCTTTTTGCTCGCGTACGCGCCGGCCGATACCGCGCCTCTAGGCGGGTGGATCTCAAAACCAGACCCACCGCACCACGCAAGCCCTCCTCGCTAGGGCGCAGCCGTACAGACCATCAACGCCGCTACCACGCGTTCCAGATCGGCCTCCTCCAATAGCGGGTGCATGGGCAAACTCATCACCCGCTGGGCCGCGCGTTCGGCCAGCGGGAAAGCGCCGACGCCCAGGCCCAAGCCGCTAAAAGCCGGCTGCAGATGGAGCGGCGTTGGATAATGCACGGCGGTCGGGATGGCCTGTCGCTGCAGTTGTGCTTGCACGGCCTCGCGGTCATCCACCTCCACCGTATATTGGGCGTAGACCGACGCGTTGTAGTCCAGCACGCACGGGGGCGTGACGGCACTACTGGCATCGCGGATCAGCGTGGTGTAGTGCGCGCCCAACTCACCGCGTTTGCGCACTTCATCGGGAAACGATGGAAGCTTGGCCAGCAGCACCGCGCATTGAATGGTATCCAGGCGCCCGTTCACCCCAATCACCGGATGGTGATAACGCCGGTCTTGCCCGTGCACGCGGATTTCGCCCATCAACTTGGCGAGAGCATCATCGTTCGTAAAACATGCGCCGCCGTCGCCATAACAACCCAGCGGTTTGGACGGGAAAAAACTGGTGCAGCCGATCAGCGCCAAACCACCAGACTTGCGGCCCTTGTAGCTCGCGCCAAAACTCTGCGCGGCATCTTCAATGACCGGTAGCCCATGTCGATCGGCGATGGCATTGATGGCATCAAACTCTGCGCACTGACCATACAGGCTGACCGGCATGATGGCCTTGCTGCGGGGCGTGATCGCGGCTTCGAGTTGGGTGTGGTCGAGGTTGTACGTGGCGGGGTCGATATCCACAAATACCGGCACGGCACCGAGCAGCGCGATCATCTCGCCCGTCGCGAAAAACGTGAAGGGGGTAGTGATAACCTCATCCCCAGCCTTAATGCCTAAGGCCATCATGGCGATGAGCAAGGCGTCGGTACCACTCGCCACCGCGAGGCAATGCCGCACGCCGACGTAGGCTGCGAGCTGGATTTCGAGCTCCGCCACCTCAGGTCCCATGATGTACTGGCCATGATCCAGCACCACCTGAATGCGGCGGTCAATTTCTGGCTTCAGCTGCCGGTACTGGGATTTTAAATCAATAAATTCCATACGTTTATCCAAATTCTGGTGCTAATCTCGTCCGTTTCGACCTGCCGTCATGGCCCTCGCCTGACCGGCCCACAACCCGTAAAGGCTCACCGTCCGACGCAAAAATATTGGTACCCGGCGGCCTCCATGGTTTCCCGCTCGTACACATTGCGGAGATCGACAAACACCTTGGCGCGCATGAGACGACCGGCGCGCTCGAGATCGATGCCGCGATAGACGTTCCATTCGGTCATCAAGACCACCACGTCCACGTCGCGAAAAACTTCGTAGGTTTCGTCACAGTAGGTCACTGCCGCAGGCAACAAGCCGCGGGCTTCGTGCATGCCTTGGGGATCATGCGCCTTGATCAAGGCGCCCTTCTCCAAGAGCGGCGGGAGGATCGACAACGCCGGCGCATCGCGCATGTCGTCGGTTTCAGGCTTGAAAGTCAGACCTAACACCCCGATAGTTTTACCGGTCTCGCTGCCGCCTAAGGCGTCACGGATTTTCTTGATCATGCGCGCCTTCTGCGCGGCGTTCACTTCGATGACCGATTCCACGATGCGGCTGGAAACCCCGTGTTCCTGTGCTATCCGCACCAAGGCCTGGGTGTCCTTGGGAAAACACGAACCACCGTAGCCGGGACCCGCGTGCAAAAATTTTGACCCAATGCGCTTATCCATGCCCATGCCTTTGGCCACTGAATGGACGTCAGCGCCCACGGCCTCGCACAGTGTAGAGATTTCGTTGATGAAACTAATTTTGGTGGCCAGAAAAGCGTTCGCTGCATATTTGATGAGCTCCGCGCTCTCCAGATCCGTCACCAAAATTGGCGCCTCGATCAAATTAAGGGGGCGATAGAGTTCCCGCAGACGCTTCTCAGCGCGCGGGCTCTCAACCCCAATGACCACCCGGTCCGGGCGCATAAAGTCTGACAGGGCCGCCCCTTCGCGCAGAAATTCAGGGTTGGAGGCCATGTCAAAATCGGCCTCGGGATTGGTTTCCCGGATTAGCCTCGCGACGTTGCGCGCAGTCCCAACGGGCACCGTGGATTTATCGACGATCACCGTGTAATCGCGCAAATGACCGGCAAGTTGGCGGGCCGCTTCGTACACGTAAGAGAGGTCGGCAAATCCATCGCCACGGCGACTCGGCGTGCCCACCGCGATGAAGATGAGATCGGCCGCCCCCGCCACCTCGCCCAACTGCGTAGTGAAGGTCAATCGTCCTTCGCGCACGTGCTTGGCGACCAAGCTCTCCAACCCCGGTTCGTAGATGGGAATTTCACCGTTGCGCAGACGCTCGACCTTGCGCTCATCCACATCGACACACGTCACCTGGGCGCCAAATTCGGCAAAACAGGTACCGGAGACGAGCCCCACATAGCCCGTGCCTATCATCACAACGTTCATCGTCTAGAGCCTCCAGAGCAGCACGCCAGCGGGGCAAGTCGTGCGATCAAGTTTGCCTTTGACATCCGTCACCACGCCCTGCCCGTGCAACAGACAACGCGTAACCCCCGCCCAACCGGCGGCGAGATACTGCCGGTGCGGCACCGCCAAGATCACCGCGTGCGCGGGTTGCAAGGCCTCGAGCGGCAGCAGTTCAATGCCATATTCCTCGTGTGCTTCTGCGGGGTAGGCGCTGGGATCGTGAATCTGCACGTTAACGCCGTAATCACGCAGTTCTTCGATGATGTCGATAACCCGCGTATTGCGCAGGTCGGGCACGTCTTCTTTGAAAGTGAAACCCAGCACCGTGACGGTGGAACCGTGAATCGGCATGGCCGATTGAATCATCCGCTTGATGGTTTGCTGGGCAACATAGCGCCCCATGTTGTCGTTGATACTGCGGCCGGCGAGGATGACCTCCGGGATATAACCCGCAATCTGCGCGCGATGGGTGAGGTAATAGGGGTCGACCCCAATGCAATGACCACCGACCAAGCCCGGGTCAAATTTAAGAAAATTCCATTTGGTGCCAGCCGCGGCCAGTACATCCCGAGTGTCAATGCCGAGCCGCTGAAAAATAAGCGCCAGTTCGTTCATCAGGGCGATATTGAGATCGCGTTGGGTGTTCTCGATAACCTTAGCGGCTTCCGCCACTTTGATACTGGCGGCGCGATGTACGCCCGCCGTGACCACGCTCTCATACACGCGGGCCACAATTTCCAGCACCTCGGGCGTCTGACCGGACACCACTTTGGTGATTTTGGTGAACGTGTGTTCTTTGTCGCCAGGATTAATCCGCTCCGGCGAATAGCCCACAAAAAAATCCACCCCGCAGCGCAGCCCGGAATGTTTCTCCAGCACTGGCACGCAGTCTTCCTCGGTGGCGCCGGGGTAGACGGTAGATTCGTACACCACGATATCGCCCGCCTTGAGAATACGACCAACGGTCTCGGAGGCGCGCAACACGGGCGTCATATCCGGGCGCTTGGCCGAGTCGATGGGGGTGGGCACAGCCACGATGTGAAAATCTGCTTGCTTGAGTAAGTTCGCGTCCGCCGTAAAAGTAATCTGTGTCGCGTTGAGCTCGGCTGGCGTGATTTCTAGCGTGCTGTCTTCGCCACGCATAAGTTCTGCAATGCGCTGCAGGTTGATATCAAACCCGATGCAGCGGTCATGCCGACCAAACGCCACCGCAACCGGCAGGCCCACATAGCCCAGCCCCACGACCGATATTTTTCGTTGATGAGTGTTCAT
>CAMAXW010000059.1 GCA_945862315.1 Klebsiella pneumoniae | reverse complement strand
GCGCCGGGCGCTGCAAAAATGCCTGCCAGATGGATTCAGCCGCGCATCAAACACCCCGGTTAGCGCCGGGCTCCACTACACTGGGGCGAGCGGCACAAACACCTGCGCGGTCTTCCCACGCGAGCTAGCCTGCCGAGGCTAAGGCTAAGGCCTAGCGCGGCCCGGCGACCCTGGTCCGCTCGCCGCCACGCCACGCCACGCCGCCGGCAATTTGCGGGCGGTGCCAAATCAACCACAGCCAAATTCTTAAACGACGCCTGGTGCGTCTGCGTAAAGTAAGGAGCGAGCATGCGTCAACGTGGGTGGGTACGCGGTGACTTGGACGGATTCTTTGGCTTGATGGTTGACAATCTGGTGCAAATTCTCATCATCGTGGCGCTCACCCGCGAGCTGCTGCATTTCTCCGATGCACTGGTTTTTGGGCGCATTCTGCCGGGGGTGGCGGTTAGTTTGTTGGTCGGCAATCTGTACTACGGTTGGCAGGCGCGGCAGCTCGCGGCACGCACCGGGCGCACGGATGTCACCGCGCTGCCCTTTGGCATCAACACCCCTTCGGTGTTCGCTTATGTATTGCTGGTGATGCTGCCAGTGTGGCTGATGGGGGAGGGCCTGCCGCCCGACGAACGCGCCACGCGGGCGTGGCAGGCGGGGCTGGCGGCGTGTTTTTTCTCGGGCGTCATCGAGGCGCTGGGCGCGCTGGTCGGCGCGCGACTGCGCCGCTACACCCCGCGCGCCGCACTCTTGGCGGCGCTGTCGGGCATCGCGCTCACGTTCATCTCCATGGACTTCATGCTGCGAATTTTTCGCTACCCACTGGTGGGATTGCTGGGCTTTGGCTTTGTACTGGCCCATTACATGGGGCGCCGGCCGTTGCCCTTCGGCGTGCCGGCGGGTTTGCTGGCGGTGGTCACCGGTTCGGCGTTGGCCTTTTGGCTGAAAACACCTCAAGCCCCGTCGCTCGAGGTGCCGTGGGCTTTGGCCCTGCCTTGGCCAGTGCTACCCGATTTGCTGCGCGGCCTGAGCTTGCCCTCTTTGGATGGTGCCTGGTCGGTGATTATCTCCATGGGCTTGCTGAACGTTCTGGGCACGCTGCAAAACATCGAGAGCGCGCACGCCGCTGGGGATTCCTATCCCGTGGCGCCTACGATGCTGGTTAACGGGCTGGCCACGCTGGCGGCGGCTTGTTTCGGCAGCTGCTTCCCAACTACCGTCTACATTGGACATCCAGGGTGGAAGGCCATGGGTGCCCGCACTGGATACTCCATCGCAAATGGGGTGTTCTGGCTGTTGGTCATTTGCGGGGGGCTGGCGCCCGTACTCGTGCGCTATGTGCCGGTGGAGGCGGGCGCGGGTATTGTGGTGTGGATTGCGATTGTTATCACCGCGCAAGCGTTCCAGGCCACCCCCCGACGACATGCCCCAGCCATCGCGCTGGGGTTGTTCCCGGCGCTGGCTGCGTGGGGCGTGCTCTCGATCACCGGCGCGCTGCGTGCCAGTGGCGTGGTACCAGATGCCGCGCATCTGGCGCTAATCGACGCCTCCGGTGCCTTCGCAATGACCGGTGCGCTGCATTTGTGGTCAGGGTTTTTATTCACCAGCACGGTGTGGGCGGCCATGGCCTGTGCCCTCATCGATCAGCAATTTAGGCTGGCCGCCGGGTGGGCGGGTGTCGCCGCAGGGTTGTCGGCGTGTGGGGTGATGCATGGCTATCGCCTAACGGCGGCCGGCCCGGTCGAAAGCTTCGGTTGGGGTGCGGCAGGCTTGGCGATCCCTGTGTGTTACGCGCTGCTGGCGCTGTTGTTTGCCGGACAAGGCCGGGCGCGCAAGGTGGCGAATGCCCATGGTTGAGGTGGTTTTCCCGCGTTTGCTCTCGCCATTTGCAGCGCAGGTGGGCCAGTTGGCACAACAATTTGCAGCCTTTGAGCGCGCGCCGCCGGCCCAACAGGCGCAGTTGCGCGACCGCCAGTTGAGCGCCATGGTGATGCACGCCAAGCGCGCCTGCCCTTACTGGCGCGAGCGCTTGGCGCCGTTTGCCGGCCAATTTAACTTCGCCGACCTGCCGGTGCTGACACGGTCAGATTTGCAGACCCACGCCGCTGCGCTGGTGGCGGAACCCGGCACCGCGCTGCCCCACACCACCCACACGGTGGTGGCGCAGACCTCCGGGTCCACCGGTACGCCGGTGAGCGTGACCAAGGGTTTGCCGTTATTCAATTTGCTCTATCAAGCGCAATACCTGCGGCTGCACGCTTGGCATGCATTGGACGCTACCCAAGACCTGTTGGTGGTTAAAGACTTGCCCGAGGGCGTGCAGGTGGGTGGTTGGGGGCAGACCCTGAGCGAGGCGGGGCCCACGGGGCGTGCGTGGAGCAAAAATTTAGTGGCGCACGACGCCGAGGAAATCTGGGAATGGGTGCTGACGCAGCCAGCACCTTATCTGTTTACCAGCCCGAGCATGGCGCTGCGCTTGGCGGAGATTGCGCGCGCCGACTCACGCCGCCGCCGGCACCTGCAGGCCGTTGTAACTTTTGGTGAGGTGGTGCGGGCGGAACATCGCGCGGCCGTCGCGGCGGCGTTCGGCGCGCGTCTGATCGACCGCTATTCTTCTGAAGAAATGGGCTGGCTGGCCTTCCAATGTCCCCGGCACGATCACTACCACGCGCTGTCCGGCACCGCGCATCTTGAAATCGTGGATGACGATAATCGGCCGGTGGCCGCAGGCGAGACTGGGCGCGTGTTGGTGACCGCGCTCCATCAATACGCCATGCCCATCATTCGCTACGACATCGGCGACCACGCTGTTGCAGGCCAGCCGTGCGATTGCGGTATTCACTTGCCGGTGATTCAAGAAATATTAGGCCGCGAGCGCAGTTTTATCCGGCTGCCCAACGGCACCACCCGCTTAGCCCGTCTCACCGGCGAGTATTGGCGCAGCATCGCCCCGGTGCGGGAGTACCGTCTGGTGCAGTACGCCGACGGCGAAATAGAGGCCTTTGTCACCACCGAGCGCAGCCTGCTGGCGACGGAAATCCACGCCCTCGAAAACATGCTCCTGAGTCGGCTACACCCAGATCTTAAGGTGCGCATTACCCCGGTGGCGCGCATTGAGTGGCAGGCGCGCTGGAAACGTTTGGATGTGTTGCGGGTAGACCGGTTGCGCGGCGACGCGCTGTGGTAACACCGCGGCGCGCCTTAGTCTCGCGCCCGCGGCCCCCAAAAAAAAATATACTGAACGCAACACGCCCCGCCCAAACGCAATTCGCGTGGCGTTTGCGCGCGGCTGTGTTGCGCGGCGTGCCACCTCAGTAGACTCTCTCCCAACCATTAACCGGGACGACGCTATGCCTCGCGCTGACCTAAAAGACCCCGACCTATACCTCAACGGCGTGCCCTACGCGCTATTTGCTGAGCTGCGTAAAGCCGCACCGCTACACTGGAACCCCGAAAGTGACGGGGCAGGTTTTTGGTCCGTGTTGGGCTACGAAGACATCACCGCAATCTCCAAAGATCCCAAAACATTTTCGTCTGCTTACGCGAACGGCGGTCACCGCATTTTTAACGAAAACGAGCGCGGGGTTGGCGATTTGGGTTCGAGTGCTATTGGCGTGCCGTTTATTTCTACCGATCCGCCGCGGCATAGGGCCTATCGCTCCACCGTACTGCCGGGTTTAAAACTCACCCGCGTGCGCGAGATGACCGAGCGTCTCAAGGCGCGCATCGCCGGGCTACTCGACAAAGTGATGGATCTCAGCGGTGAATTCGATTTTATCGAACACCTTGCCGCCCCGTTTCCATTGCTGACCTTGGCTGAACTGTTTGGCGTGCCGGCGAGCGATATCGACAAACTCTACGCTTGGTCTAACGCGCTGGTGGGCGAAGACGATCCCACGCTGCGCATCTCGCCCGCGCAAATGGCTGAGACCCTGGGCGACATGCTGGGCTACGCGAGCTATCTTTTTGACCTGCGCCGCGCCGCCCCGCAGGACGACATTCTGAGTCTGTTGGCTAACGGTACGTTGGAGGGCGAACCCATCAGCCGGGCCGATTTTCTCGGCACTTTTATTCTGCTGCTGGTGGGTGGTAACGAGACGACGCGCAATTCCATTGCCCACGGCATGGTGGCGTTCACAGAAAACCCCGACCAATGGCGCTTGCTCGGCGAGCAACCCGCGCTAATGCCGCTGGCAGTGCGTGAAATTCTGCGCTATGCAAGCCCGGTTTTTCATATGCGGCGCACCGCCATGCGAGATACGGAAATCAACGGTCAGCCCATCAAACAGGCCGACAAGCTGGTGTTGTGGTATGCCGCGGGTAATCGTGACGAGGCGGTGTTTAGCGATCCGCAACGCTTCGACATCACCCGCAACCAGCGCCTACATCTGGCATTCGGCACCGGTGAACATACCTGCGTGGGCAATCGCTTGGCCGAAGTACAAATTGCGCTGATGTTCGATGCACTGCTAACGCGCCTGCCCACGCTGCGCATCACGGGCGCGGGGCGGCGGCTGCGCAGCAATTTTATCAATGGCTATTTGCAGCTGCCGGCGGCGCGTGATTGAGGCGATTCGATCGGGCTTATTGGTCTGCAGCGCACTCCGCTGGCAATACGGGAGCACCGTGATTTAGGGAACGTGCATTACTACGGGCACTTTGGCGCGCGCGGTGACGCCGTTGCTGCCGTCAGAAAAACCCCGCTACACGCCCACGCTTTGCGGCGTCACCAGAGCCTTGGGCGTTTGCCGGTTGGTGGTGACGAGCACACGGCGCTGACGCTGGGCCCAGTGTTAAGCAATCCATCAAGCGGTCTTCATGGTTTTGCCGAGGTCGACTTCGTTGGCGTGGATAGCGCCCTTAGATAGCGCCGTTTTTGGGTCGCCAATAATGGCGGCGTCTAGCTAGTGGGGATGCAGACGACTTGGGTGTTGAGCCGCGCGCCTGCTGTGCGCTGCTTGGACTTGGACGCGGCTCGGCGTGTGCGTCGCTGCGCGTTGTGCGTCAGCAGGGGGTTTGTTCTCGGCTTGCGGGCAAGGACAAGGATAAGGGCAATGACCTGATTAATTGTCGAGCGAAAGGCCAAAATTGGCGTGCTAGTCGGTGGCCTGCGAGCCAGCATCCGACGCTAACCCGCCGCACCCACTTGCCAGCGCGCGCCCAGTGAGCGCAGATTCCCGGACGACCGGCAATGCGCTCGCCGGCCGTCACGTGCATCCACCGCCCCCCGAGAAAGCCCGAGGTACCCCATGACTTGCATGGTCCACATCGAATTCCGCGCCAGGCCAGAGTCCGTCGAGAAACTGCTGGGCTGGTTACGCGAAATCCTGCCCGATACCCGGTGCCGGGAAGGCTGCGTCTCGGTGTCCGTTACGCGCAATCAGGATGACCCGCTGAACTTCGCTTTCGTCGAGCTGTGGGATTCGCGCCAACACTACGAGCGCTACTTCGCATGGCGGCAAGAGCAAGGCGTACTCCAGCACCTCTCGACGATGGTGGATGGCGAAGCGATTTTTCGCTACTTCGATATCGTCGGGCTGTAGCCGCCGGCAACTGGCAGTAGCGTACAGACACGCAGGAAGAGGAGGACACGGGTGGAGACCGAACAGACAAATGTACCGGTGAGCGCAGGCTGGCTCGGCGGGCTCGGCGCGGTGCCGTTCGTTGGGCTTGCGGGTGCGCTGCCCTGGCTTGCCGGGGGTATAAAGCCTCTCGTTGTCCAGGCTCTCCTGGCGTACGGCGCGACAATCCTGTCCTTTCTCGGCGGTGTCCACTGGGGGCTCGCGATCAAGATCCCACCGGGAGATGGTTTGAAAGCCCGGCTGGTGTTGAGCGTGCTGCCCTCCTTGGTGGCTTGGGTCGCCTTGCTGGCCGGCGCACAGCTAGGATTGATGCTGCTGGCTCTCGCCATCGCCGCCATGCTGTGGGTCGATTTGCGCGCCACGCGACTCGGGCACGCGCCGTTGTGGTATCCGAAGCTGCGGCTGCCGCTCAGCGCGATTGTCTTCAGTGCGCTGGTGTTTGGCGCGCTGGCTTGAAGGGTCAGCCCGTCCGCTTCAAGCGCGCGCCGCCAGTCCATCCAGAAACGCTGTCGCCTCCGCGAGGATCGCCGCTTGGCGTTCGGGCGGCCACCCGGCAAGCGTCCGGTATGGCATGGCGAGTCGTGGATTGCTTGAGAGCCGGTCCTTCTGCCGAATGAGGAACGCCCAATAGAGATAATTGAACGGGCAAACCTGCGGTCCAGTCTTCTGCTTGACATCGAAAGCACAGTCCGCGCAGTAATCGGACATCCGGTCGATGTAGGCCCCCGAGGCCGCATACGGCTTGGAGGCCATCTTGCCACCATCGGCGAACACGGCCATCCCGAGCGTGTTCGGCATCTCTACCCATTCGAAGGCATCGGCGTAGACCGCGAGGTACCAACGCTCGATTTCCCTCGGCGCGATGCCAGCTAGCAGGGCGAAGTTACCCGTCAACATCAGTCGCTGGATGTGGTGCGCGTAGGCATCTCGCGAAGTGCTGGCGATGGTTTCGCGCAGACAGCGGAGATCGGTCTCGCCGGTCCAGTAGAAGGCCGGCAGCTCGCGGGTCGCCTGCAGCGCGTTGCTGTCGGCATAGCCGGGCATCAGGGTCCAGTAGACGCCGCGCACGTATTCCCGCCACCCGAGGATCTGGCGCACGAAGCCTTCAACGGCGTTGAGCGGCGCCGCCCCGGTTTGCCACGCGGCTTCTGCGGCCCGACACACTTCAAAGGGGGACAGCAGGCCAAGGTTTAGGGCCGGCGCCAGAAGGGAATGGAACAGGAACGGACTGCCGGCCTTCATGGCGTCTTGGTAGTCGCCGTAGCGCGCCAGGTGCTGCGCGACGAAGTCATCCAGCGCCCGGAGCGCGTCGACGCGCGTCACGGGCCAGCCGAAATTTTCCAGCTGGCCGAAGTGTTGTGGAAAGCGCTGGGTGACGAGCGCCATCACTTCAAGCGTCATCACATCGGGCGAAAAGCGCAGCCGGACGGGCGGGACTGTCCGCGCCGGCAGGCGCTTACGATTTTCCTGGTCGTAATTCCATTGACCTCCCGCTGGCTGCCCCTCGTTCATCAGGATCCCGTGTTCACGCCGCATCTCGCGGTAGAAGTACTCCATCCGCCAGCTGCGCCGAGCACCCGCCCACTCGGCAAAGCGCGCCCGGCTCGCAAACCAACGGGCATCAGCGCGGATTTCAACCGGGGTCGAGAACCGCGTAACCCAGCTTTCGAGGCTGGACTGCACGCGCCATTCCGAGGCTTCGGTGACGACAATGCGGTCGGGCTGGTGGCGGGCGATCGCCCGTTCTACTTCGCCCGTGAGACTCCCGGTTTGGGCTGCAGCATCCAGATTCACGTAGTCGACAGTCACGCCACGCGCCCGCAGCGTTTGCGCGAAATGGCGCATCGCAGAGAGCACCAGCACGAGTTTCTGCTTGTGGTGCGGGACATAGGTGCACTCCTCCAGCACTTCCATCATCAGCACCACGTCGCGCTGCTCGTCGAGATCGGCCAGCGCGGTGAGGTCTGCCGAGAGTTGATCGCCAAGGACGATGCGCAGGACGCTCATGGGGTGGCTGGCGCGGGGCCGGGGCTAGGGGACGCGCGTGCCCTGCTGCAACGTTGTGAGCAGTACTTCACCTGCGGCCAGTCGCGCGCCCACTTTTTGCGCCAGGCGAAAGCGCGGCCACAGGCGGGGCAGGTTTTCACGGGCAGATGGGCCTTACGATGTGCCAGGGCCGTGGCCTCACCAGGGCACCGGTGCGCCGCGCCAATCAAAGAAGCCGCCGCTGGCGCCCGCCGGAAGCTGGTCGATAACCTCTAGGAGATTGCGCGCGGCGTGCACCGGCGAGTGGAGCTCGAGTCGTGCGGCTACGAACGGTGCAGAGAGCAGGGTGGTTACCGTGCCGGGATGGAGCGCGACGCAGAAGGCTTGCGGCGCCCGACGCGCCAGTTCAACGGCGGCAGTTCGGACCAACTGGTTGAGTGCCGCCTTCGACGCCCGGTAGGCATACCAGCCACCTAGTTGGTTGTCGCCAATGCTCCCCACCCGCGCGGAGAGCGTCGCGAACACCGCTTTGCCGGTTCGCGGCAGCAGCGGCAGCGTGTGTTTCATGATGAGCGCCGGTCCCGTCGCGTTCAGCGCGAAGGCACGGGCCATCTTCGCCGCGTCGATCTGGCGCAAGCTCTTCTCGGGGCCCTGGGTCTCGTCGTGGAGGAATCCCGTTGCGTCGATCACGAGACGGATCTCGCCGCAGGCAGCGGCGAAGTTCACGGCTGCCTCTAGCGTTGCTTCGCTCAGGAGATCGATGGCTGGGGCCGTGCTGCGGCTGAAGCCCAGCACTTGTGAGAACCGGTTCGAGGCCCGCAGCGCCTGGACCAGCGCAGCCCCGATCCCGCCCGTGCTGCCGAAGACCACGGCGATGCTTGCGGCTGGAAAGGAGACGAGTTCGGCTGCGGCATCTGACTGCGTCATTCGAGTCCGGCGCCATCGCGGGCAGCGCGTCTTGCGAGGATTCTCCCGAAGAGCCTAGAAATCCCGGGCCTCACCCGTAGAAACAAGCGGTAGCCCATTTCCAGCAGGCCTAGGACGCCCGGCAGCGCCGCGATCCGGGCGCCTATCCGCCACCCCGGCAAGCGCCGCCAGACCTCGACGAAGGCCGCCGCGCCAGAGACTAGGCTGCCGTCCTCAGCGCGCACGTGCAAGCGCTGCAGGGCACCTACCCGGTCGAGATCAGCGGGCATTGCGGCCTCCGGCACAGAGACATCCACGAAGCAGAGCGCGCCGGTGTGATCGCGGCGTCGGTAGTAGTCGATCTCCGTACGGCACAGGGGACACGCGCCGTCGAAGTACACGGTCGACCTTGCAGGCTCGGTAGTCATAGGGTGCTCCAGGAAATAAGGCGAGGTGCCGGCATCGCGTTGGCCTGATGGATAGGCAAAAAATCCGGCACGTAACCGGGCGGCCTCCAGTATCCTTACGCGAGAACCACCCGTGCTGGATCTGTCAGGCGCCGCGCGCGCCTGCAAGCACGGGCTTTCAGTGATCGACCCTCGGGAAGGAATGATAGAAGTGGTGCAACAGCCGCTGCCATTCGAGGTATGCCGCCGATTGGTGGCATCCAAGCGTGGGGCTTTCGAGCGTCTCCTATTCGATCAGCAGGAGATATCAGTGCGGGTCCTCGAGACAACGCGTTATATCATGCAAGAATTAAGAGATAGCCGGGCATGGACGCGATGATCGCCTGCACCTCGCTCAACGCCGAATCGAAGGCCGCAGTCTGACCAGGACGGATGTTCAGCAGGGCGACTTTGAGGATCATTACGGGACCTTGGGGTACTCATGCCAAGCACACGCTGGTGTCGCGGCCCGTTCAAGCTTCGACAGGCAGAGCCCGAACACGGGTTTTCGTTGGTCGGTGCAATCTGCCGTTCGCAGTGAGCCTGTTGAAGTGCGCGTGATGGCACTCAAAATTGTGGCGCTAGCCCACGTGCGGGGCTACTCTCACGCCCGCATTGATCCGTTTCCCCCGCAACGGACGTAGCGATTTTGGCCGCGCTTCGTCGCGCCTTATTATCGTGCCCGCCCGTCCCGCCCGTACCTGCCTGCCCACAGGTGGCGGCAACGCCGGCCACTTCGAACATTCCTTGATTTAGGACTCCCCGCATGAGCAGCACCGACACCAGCAACCACTACGACATCGTTATCATCGGCGCCGGATTCTCCGGCGTTTATCAGCTTTATCGCCTGCGCGATCTGGGCTTTCGCGTGCATCTGGTGGAAGCCGGCGCGGGCCTCGGCGGCATCTGGCATTGGAACTGCTATCCCGGCGCGCGCGTGGACACCCACTGCGACATCTACCAGTTCTCGCACGAAGACCTGTGGCGCGACTGGACCTGGAGCGAGCGCTTTCCGGGTTGGGCGGAGATGCGCCGCTACTTCGACTATGTGGACGAGAAACTGGGCCTCTCGCGCGATGTGAGCTTTAACACCCGCGTTGAACACGCGGAGTTTGATGAAGCCAACCAGCGCTGGCAGCTGTCTACCAATCAGGGCACCGCGCTCAGCGCGAACTTTGTCGTGGTGTGCACCGGCTTTGGCTCCAAGCCCTACATTCCCGAGCTGAAAGGTATGGAAAACTTTGCCGGCGAAGCGCACCACACCGCGCTGTGGCCGCAGACCGGCGTGAATTTGGCCGGTCGCCGCGTGGGCATTATCGGCACCGGCGCGAGCGGCATTCAGGTGGCGCAGGAAGCCTGCAAGGTCTCCTCGCATGTGACGGTTTTCCAGCGCACGCCCAATATGTTCCTGCCCATGGGCCAGCAGCAGCTAACGGCCGAAGACAACGCCAGCAAGAAGGCCACCTGGCCGGCCAACTTCCAGCGCCGCGGCGAGACCTTTGGCGGTTTTGATTTCGACTTCATTATGAAATCTGCGTTGGAGTACTCGCCGGCAGAGCGCGACGCAATTTACGAACGGCTGTGGACCGCCGGCGGCTTCAATTTCTGGCTGGGCACTTTCTTCGACATTTTCACCAATGAAGAAGCCAACCGCACGGCTTATGATTTCTGGCGCAACAAGGTGCGCGCGCGCATCAAGGACCCCAAGCTCGCCGACATGCTGGCGCCGATGGAGCCGCCGCACCCGTATGCGGTGAAACGCCCGTCGCTGGAGCAGTGGTATTTCGATTTGTTCAATCGCGATAACACCACGCTGGTCTCTTTGAAAGAAACCCCTATCGAAGAAGTGCTGCCGACCGGTCTGCGCACGAGTGCGGGCGTGCACGAGTTCGATCTGCTGGTGTTTGCGACCGGCTTTGACGCGGTCACCGGCGGGCTGACCAGCATGGATATCCTCAGCGCTGATCGCAGCACCACCATCAAGGACAAATGGCGCAAAGGCGTGCGCACCCAGCTGGGTGTCGCGACTTCGGGCTTCCCTAATCTGCTCTTCAGCTACGGCCCGCAGTCGCCGTCTGGCTTCTGCAATGGCCCGTCGAGCGCGGAATATCAGGGGGAGTGCATTGTTGAACTGCTGGTGCACTTGCGCGCGCAGGGCCACCGCCGGATCGAAGCCGAACCGGCGGCCGAGCAACACTGGCGCGACCACATCATGGAACTCGCCCAGCACACGCTCTTCCCCTTAGCCGACTCTTGGTACATGGGCGCGAACATCCCGGGCAAACAGCGCGAAATGCTGATGTACCCCGGCGGCCTGCCGCAGTATCTAAAAGAGTTCAAAGCCAGCAAGGACCAGGGCTACGCGGGCTTCCGCCTGAGTTGAGGATAGGCGCAGGTCGCGGCCACAGTGGCGAGGCACCCAACATGGCCCCGCCACTCCGGGCACAAAGAAACCTGCGCGTCTAACTGGCGGTGTCTGACTGACCAAGCACTCGCGCTCGAGCAGCAGGGGCACCTCAAACTGGTGCGGTTTAACCGGCAGGCGTGGGACAGTGCCATCACCTAGGGGTTGCTGGCGGAACGCGAAACCTGCGCGTCCGCCCGACTTGAGCGCGGTCTGTAGAGGACCTGCTTGTGTTTGACGACATCCGCGAGCAGAGCGCGATCGGCGACAGCGGCTGGCGCATGGTCCTCTAACTCGCGGACAAAACCTGCTGGCACGTGATCTACCGCCGACGTCTCGCGCGTCACACAGTGACGCTGGTCACCCAGGCTATCGTGCACCCGTCCAGGCCGGTGAGCGTGGATTTCGCCTTCTTTTAGACATCCTTCGCGATGTTCAAAGGTTGTTTGCAAAACGCGCGGCGCGCGGGGCTTCAGGATTTCGCCGCAACGAGCGCGTGAAAAACTTTTTTTTCTGGAATGCCCGCGTGGCATGGCGATCGGCGCGTTGTTGGCTTTCCCTCTCGGAAAACCAGACTTTAGCCGCCGAGCAACGCCACCGCGATCTGGGCTTTGCGCACGATGACTTGCTGGTAACTGTCCAGATCAAAATCCTGCGTATTGCCCATCACACCGGCGCGGTAACGTTGGTAGACCCCTTGTCGAATCGCCGCTAAACGCCACTGCTGGAAGGCGCGGTAGTAGTCGATGTGTTGGAGGTCAAAACCGGTGAGTTCGGCATAGCGGGCCACCAGTGCCTCGCGGCTACTGAATCCACCCGCGGTGGTGGGCAGGTTGTCCTCTGCATCACCGCGGCGTTCGGCAGGGGCCATCCAAGTAGTGAGTAAGTAGCCGAGGTCGGCGAGCGGATCGCCGAGTGTGCATAATTCCCAGTCCAGCACGGCCTGAATCTTGCCGCCGGCGACAATAAAATTGCCGAGTCGGTAATCGCCATGCACGATGCTCGCGCCGACTTGGGGCGGCAGGTGTTCGCCCAGCAGACGCAAGGCCAGTTCCATCTCCGGCACCGGCTCGGTTCGGGTTTGTTCCCATTGACTCGCCCAGCGTTTTAACTGCCTGGCGATGTAATTTTCTTTACGGCCGAGGTCGCCCAGACCCACGGCGTCGGGATCAATCTTGTGCAAGCGTGCTAGGACGTCGATGACATCCGTGCTCAGGGTAATTCTTTCGGCGGGCGCAATTTGCGCGGCGACTTTGTCGTCGTGCGGCACCATCCCGGTGACAAAATCCATCACAAAAAATGGCGCACCGTTAACCGCGGCATCGGGGCACAGGCCATAGGTAGCGGCGACCGGCACGCCGCTCTCGCGCAGGGCATGCACCACGCGGTACTCACGTCCCATGTCGTGGGCGCTTTCCAGCACGTGGCCTAGCGGTGGACGCCGAATCACATAGCAGTGACCCGCAGCATCGCGTGCGCTGTAAGTGAGATTGGAATGACCGCCGGCGATCAACGCATAGTCAATCGGTGGGGTGAGCGCGGGCACCCGCGCGGCCAGCCAAGCGCTGACCTTGGCCGTGTCGATGCCTTCAAGCATGTTCATCCCCTTGGGTTAACGAGTCGCATGATAGCGCCCACACCGGCGGCGTTGGCAGCACACCCCAAAGCGGTCTGGCGCGCATCGAGCCCCCGTGGTGGACACCTACGGGGCGCTAAATGGCGGGACGTACGCCGAGGGCGAGGGCGTGAAGCCCAACACGGCCTGCTTCAGTACTTGGCCACCCGTGCAGCCCCACCGCTGGCCGCAAAGGTTAAAAGCCCTCGCTGTGCAGCGTGATTAGACCCTTGGGCGTTTGCAGGGTGGCGGTGAGGTCAGCGGGACCCGTTTCTACCGCGATGCCCGTAAGGCCGATGGCAGCGTAGGCGGCTTGCAGCTTATCGGCGTTGGGATGGGTCACGGCGATGTTCCGCAGCGTCACGCGGGAGCGCGGCAAGCTGTTTCTGGGGTGCAGGCGCAACGGCTCGACGGCGGTGGGCTTACCCCACTGAATCAAGCTGGGCAGGGCGCCGTTAAACAATCGTTGGCCATCTTCGCGCACCGTAATCTGCCAGTGCAGTAATCCTTTGCGCGAGTGGCGTTCGGTCAGTACGGCCGCGCCGGGGTCGATGTCGAGTGGCTTGAGGGCTGAACGAGTTTTGTGAATGTCGCTGGTGCTCACCACAAAATTAACCAAACGGGGCAGCTGGTCCACGGCGGCGCGCAGCGCCTCGTCATCCATGCCGAACCAGCGCTTGATCGGCGGATCAGACGGCCAAGCCACGTTGGCATCGATGGCGATGATTTCAAAATAAGCCAACGGGTGGGTGGGCGAGGCAATTTTAAAAAGGCGGTTGTGGGTGCCAAATTGTGCGTGGTCACCGCCAAGGCCCGGGGTAACGCCCAACGTGGCTTCGCACCACTGCACCCCAATTTCCAGTGTTTTTGCCACGATCACGAGGTGATCAATTTGTGTTTTTAGGGTCATAGCTTTTATATCAGCGGGTCGAGGCAAATTGCCGGGGGGGATGAATTGCCCACTATCCAAGCCTAATTCACGCAAATCTAAGGCTTAATCTGCGCAGGGATTGAGGTGAGGCGGAGTCGTGTGGTGAGCCTCATTATGGAACACCTCGCGCGCAATGGCACCGACTGCCGTCGCTGTGCTGCGCTAAGCGCAATCGTCTAGGTGTGCTTAAACGGCTTTGCGAGCGCACGCGGTAGCGAGCACCCGCAGCGCGACCGGGCGACTAGCGCTGCGTTGCGGTCTCACGTTGCGGACGTGGTCCGTGAGGAAGCCTTGGGGCTTCGGCCGTCTACCCGCGCCGCTGCGGGCGATGGTGCATCGCGCGCCCGCCAGGCGGGTAGGCCTTGGCTGCGGGGCTCACGCTGGCATGCCAACATCAGCGCAGCCCACTGCGCTGCTGTCTGGCGGCTTTGCCGCGGGTAGGCCGGCGCCACGCCACCCTGTCCGCGATGCCGCAGCGCCTAAATCGCGCCGTCGGCCCGCAGCTGCGCCAAGGTTTGGGCGTCCACTCCCAAGCCACCCAAAATTTCCACGTTGTCCTGGCCCAGTGCCGGTGCCGCGTGACGGATGCGGGTCGGGGTACGCGAGAACTTCGCGGCTGGGCCGACCAACGGCACGGTTTTACCGTCGCTGAGGGTGGTGTTTTGCAGCATATCGCGCTCGAGCAGCTGCGGTTCGCGGGCGGCTTCGGCAAAACTATTCACCCGGGTCACGGCCAAGCCGGCCGCGTTCCAGCGGGTGACGACTTCTGCGGTGGTGTGGGCCCCGCACCAAGCGGCCACCAGTTGGTCAAATTCTTCACGACGAGCGATACGCTGCGGGCCACGCGCGTCGGCGAGGTCTTCACGTCCGATAATTTTGGCTAGCTGCTGCCAGTGCGAATCGAGCAAGACGCCGCCGTAGATATCGCCATCGGTGCAGGTATAGCGGTTGACGGGCGCGGCGATCGCAAACTGGTTGGCCCAGCGTTTGAGCGGCATGCCCAACGCGCCAGCAGCCAACAAACCATTGCTCTGGAACACCAGTGCGTCGGTGAGCGCTATATCGACGTGCTGGCCTTCTCCCGTGCGCTGGGCATGCAATAAGGCCGCTAGCGCGCCTAGCGCGCCATGCAACCCGCCCAGGTCATCGCCCAAAAAAGTGGGTGCCTTGGTGGGGCCATCATCGGGCGTGCCATTCAGCGAGGCCCAACCGCTAAAATTTTGGGCGATGGGATCGTAGCCCGGTCGATCCGACAACGGGCCAAACTGGCCAAACCCGCTGATCGACACATACACGATGCTGGGTTTGACGGCGGCGACATCCGCGTAACCCACGCCCCACGCGCTGAGCGTGCCGGGTTTGAAATTCTCGATGACGCAGTCGGCCTCGGCACAGAGTTCGAGAAAAAGACGACGCCCTTCGGGGTGGCGCAAATTGAGCGACACGTTTTGCTTATTGCGATTCACCGTCTCATGAAACAACGCCAGCGCGGAGTCTTCATAAGCCGGTGGTACCCGCCGTAGCACCTCGCCTGCCGGATGTTCCACTTTGATCACCCGTGCGCCAAAGTCTGCCAGCAGGCAACCGGCCATGGGTCCCGCCCAGGTGGTCGTGGCTTCAATGACGGTAAAACCCTCCAGCGGACCTTTGAGATCACGCCGGGCCTGGGCAAAGAACGCCGTTTTTTCCATGGTTTAAGCCCGTTGTACGAATTCGACAACGTTGCCATCGGGGTCGCGCACCATGGCGATGGTCACGCCGGGCATGAGTTCCTGCTTGGGGATTTCGAAGGGGATATCAGCCTGCGTGCAGGCCGCACAGACTTCATCAATGTTAGCGATTTGAAAAGTCAGGTAGCGAAAACCACTTTGGCTCAGCAGCCCGGAGGGGCCGGCAGCTGGCACGACTTTGGGATCGACGAGTTTCACGAAGCTGTCGCCAAAACTCAGACGATGGAGCAGTCCAAAAGGGATGGGCAACTCGCCGATTTTTTTGAGTCCGAGCACATCTTGGTAAAACGCGAGGCTCTGTTTAATGTCACGGCAAATGATGCCGATGTCGATACAGTTTTTAGCGGCTTGCATGCCCATGGTGAAGTGCCTTTCTGATTTAGCGTTTAAGGAATCCCAGCGTTAAAAATGTTGCGCGGGCCCAACGGGTGCCGGCGACGCCCTTGAGTGTATAGGGGAGGGCGCCCTGATTTCGAGCGCCGAGAAATGATTTTCGTACCCTCACGGCGAGTCGGGAGTGTGCGGCGGCTACTCAGCGCCCGCGCTGTGCACCATGAGCGTCTATCGATAGGCCGCAAGTGACTAATTGTCGGCGTCGCGGGTGGGCATAATCGGCACCCGTCACCGCGGCGCGAGGCGCACTGCTGAGGTGGCTGACCAAATTTAAAGAGGAATAAGCGTGGAGTTTGATGTGTTGACCGGCCTGGCCGGACTGTTAGTCGGCGTGATTGTGGGCGTTACCGGCGTGGGTGGCGGTGCGCTCATGACACCCATCTTGGTCTTGCTTTTTGGCGTTGCGCCGCAGACGGCGGTGGGCACCGATTTACTCTACGCCGCCATCACCAAACTGTTTGGGGTGGGCGTGCATCAGCAGCACAACAGCGTGGATTGGGTGGTGGTGCGCCGCTTGGCCAGCGGTAGTTTACCGGCCGCTGCCATCACGCTCGGGGTGATGCACGTCTACGGCGTGGCGCAGCTAAAAAACGGCTTCATCCTGCACGCGCTTGCCGTCGCGCTACTCATTACCGCCGCGGGCCTGTTGCTGAAAGACCGGCTGCAGGGTTGGGGGCGCCAGTTTCGCATCACCGATGCGAGTCGCTTCAAACATTTACAGCCGCTGCTGACGTGGGTTGCGGGCGTCGTGATGGGGGTGCTCGTGACCCTGACGTCGATCGGTGCCGGGGCATTAGGGACGGTGATGTTGGTCTATCTCTACCCATTCCGGATGAATTCCAACAAGTTGGTCGGCACCGATCTGGCGCACGCCATTCCACTCGCACTCGTCGCTGGGTTAGGCCACCTGAGTCTCGGGCACGTGAATTTTCCGCTCTTGGGTAATTTGCTGGTGGGCTCTATTCCGGGCGTGCTGGTGGGATCTTTTATCAGCACCCGTGCGCCGCTTAAGGTGCTGCGCTATGCCATTGCCACGGTCTTGGGTGCCGTGGCGGTGAAACTACTGTTGGCCTAGGCGCGGCGTCAGCGTCGCGCTAGAGATGTTTGACAAACCAATCTCGTGCGGCGGTCGCGGCGGGGGCGAGCAGGCTGGTATAGGGGTCGTAATGGCGGCCCTCGAGGACGCGTAATTGCTTGGGCTCACCGGCGAGTTCGAACGCTGCAAGCTGGCCGTCAAAAGGGGTTTGGGTGTCCTGATTGGCCAGGATCATCAACAGTGGGGTGGGCGCAATGCGCTGGATAAAACTGCCCGGCTCGTAGCTGCCCAGTAGTTCTAGGCTGCGCTGGGTGATTTCATTGGGATAGATCGCTAGTGCGCCAATTGCCTCGACCCATTCAGAAGTTTGGTCGCCGGGGCGAGCGGGCTGGGTGGTACGCGCGGCAGCACCGGCGTAGCGCGCGTCGCGGTCAGCGGCAAAGCGACCCTGCAGTTTGTCCCAGTTGGCATCACCCACCCAGCCACGCAGGGTGTCGTTGCCGGCAACCAGTGGCACTTGGGACACCACGCACTTCACGCGACGGTCCAGCGCACCGACGACCAACACATGCCCGCCTGCAAAACTGGTGCCCCATAAGCCAATGCGCGCGCTATCGATGCCGTGCAGGCCACGAGCAAAACTCACCGCCTCACGCAGATCGGACACTTGCTGCCAGGGGTCGATTTCATGGCGCGGCGTGCCTTCGCTGGCGCCAAAATTGCGGTGGTCGTAGGCCAAACAAGCCAAACCCGCATCTTGAAAGTATTCGGCGTAGTCGCCCAAGCCCATCGCCATGAGGGCCGAAAAGCCATGCGAGAGAATCACCAAGGGGTGCGGGCCGGGTGTTGTGGGGAGATAAAGACGGCCCGCGAGGGTCAGCCCATTGGCCGCAAAACGAAGCTCGGTATAGCGCATGGGGGAATTCCTTTCGAAACAGGTCGAGTTTGGTTGTGTTCTGCGGCTGGCCCGATAAAGTGTGCCAGCCCCAGCACGCCCTCGCCAGCAAGCGCTGCTGCGCGCATAAATTCAAGCCACCCGCGCTGGTTTTGCCACGCTGAGCTAGTCCCCAAATATTGATCAACGGATATATATTGCATGAGCGTTAAAGCCATTTTATGGGACTTCGGCGGCGTCTTGACGTCCTCCCCTTTCGACAATTTTGCGCACTACGAAGCCGCCAATGGTCTGCCGAAAGATTTTCTGCGGGGGGTTAACGCGCGTAATCACGAACACAACGCGTGGGCGTTGTTTGAATCCAGCCAAGTCTCGCTGGCAGAGTTTGACCAACTATTCGAAGCCGAATCCGCAGCCTTAGGCCACCCGGTGCCTGGCCGAGAGGTGCTGGCGCTGTTAGGTGGCGAGGT
>CAMAXW010000058.1 GCA_945862315.1 Klebsiella pneumoniae | reverse complement strand
CGGAAGCCGATTATCGCGGGGCGCGGTTCATGGCTCATCCGGTGGACCTTAAGGGTAATAACGACCTCCTAACGCTAACCCGGCCGGAACTCATTACCGAGATCCACGCAGCCTTTGTCGCGGCCGGCGCGGATATCCTCGAAACCAATACGTTCAATTCGACCAGCATCGCGCAGGCCGATTACGCACTGTCCAGCCTTGCCCGCGAACTCAATTTTGCGGGTGCGCGCCTCGCACGCGAGGTGGTGGACCGGGCGATGCAGGCTGATGGTCGCCCGCGCTATGTGGCCGGCGTGCTGGGGCCCACCAATCGCACAGCCTCGGTATCGCCGGATGTGCACGACCCTAGCTTCCGCAACGTGAGCTTTGAGGAACTGCGCCTCGCGTATCTAGAGGCCATAGACGGCTTGGTTTGCGGCGGTGCTGATCTGCTGCTGGTCGAGACCATTTTCGACACCCTCAACGCCAAGGCCGCGCTGTTTGCGATCGACGAATACAGCGCCCGTGCGGGGTGCCGCCTGCCCCTAATGATTTCCGGCACCATCACCGACCGCAGCGGTCGTACCCTGACCGGGCAAACCACCGAGGCCTTCTGGAATTCGGTGCGCCACGCGCGGCCGCTGTTTATTGGCCTGAACTGCGCGTTAGGGGCCGAGGACTTACGGCCCTATGTGGCGGAACTCTCACGCGTTGCCGACACCTGCGTGAGCCTGCATCCCAACGCAGGTTTGCCCAATGAGTTTGGCGAATACGACGATACCCCGGCCCACATGGCGGCGGTGCTACAAGACTTTGCGCAAGCGGGTTTTCTGAACATGGTGGGCGGCTGCTGCGGTACAACCCCAGCCCATATCGCCGCGATCGGTGCGGCGATCAAGGGGCTGGCGCCACGGCAAGTGCCCACGGTGGCGCGCATCTGCCGCCTGTCCGGCCTAGAAGCACTCAATCTCACGCCCGAAATCGGCTTTATCAACGTGGGAGAGCGCACCAATGTGACCGGCTCGCCTAAATTTGCCGCGCTGGTGCGCGACGGACAACTAGAAGCCGCACTCACCGTCGCTCGGCATCAGGTAGAAAGCGGTGCCCAAATCATTGACGTCAACATGGACGAAGGATTGCTGGACTCCGAGCGCCTGATGGTGGAATTCCTCAATCGCATCGCTTCTGACCCCGATATCAGCCGGGTGCCCATTATGATCGACTCCTCCAAATGGAGCGTCATCGAAGCGGGGCTGCGCTGCCTGCAAGGCAAGGGTGTCGTCAACTCCATCAGCCTCAAAGAAGGCGAAGAAAAATTCCTCGCCCAGGCCACGCTGTGTTTGCGCTACGGTGCGGCCGTGGTGGTGATGGCGTTCGACGAAAAAGGTCAGGCCGACACCGCCGAACGTAAGCTTGCGATCTGTGAACGCTCCTATCGCTTGTTGTGCGAGCGTCTGGATTTTCCGCCAGAAGACATTATTTTCGATCCCAATGTACTCACGGTTGCCACCGGCATCGAAGAGCACAACGACTATGCCCGCGCGTTTTTTGATGCCACCGCCCTGATCAAAAAAACCCTCCCTTACGCGCTAGTCAGCGGTGGCTTGAGCAACGTGTCGTTTTCTTTCCGTGGCAATAATCCGGTCCGCGAAGCCATGCACTCGGCGTTTCTGTATCACGCCATCAAAGCGGGGCTGGATATGGCGATCGTCAACGCCGGCCAGCTCGGCATTTATGACCAGCTACCCGCCGACTTGCTAGAGAGCGTCGAGGATGTGTTGTTCAACCGCCACGCCGAGGCGACCGATCGCCTGATTCAAATCTCCAGCACGGTGAAAGGCGAAGTACGGCAGCGGCAAGAAGTAGAAGAATGGCGCAGTTTGTCGGTCGCTGAGCGACTGTCCTACGCTTTGGTGAAAGGCAATGCCGACCACATCGTGGCCGACACCGAAGAAGCACAGGCCGCCTCGGTGCACCCGCTCGACGTCATTGAAGGCCCCTTAATGGCGGGCATGAACGTCGTGGGCGATTTGTTCGGGGCCGGCAAAATGTTTCTGCCGCAGGTGGTCAAAAGTGCGCGCGTGATGAAAAAAGCGGTGGCGCATCTACTGCCCTTCATCGAAGCCGCCAAGGCCGCGGGCGGCGGCCGTGCAGCGGGCAAACTGGTACTCGCGACGGTGAAAGGCGATGTCCACGATATTGGTAAAAATATCGTTGGCGTGGTGCTCCAGTGCAATAATTTCGAGGTCATCGACCTCGGCGTGATGGTCAGTTGCGATCACATTCTCGATGCCGCCGTGCGCGAAGGCGCCGACATGGTCGGCTTGTCTGGGCTCATCACGCCCTCCCTGGAAGAAATGGTCCACGTGGCCAGCGAAATGCAGCGGCGCGGGCTAGATCTGCCCTTGCTCATCGGTGGGGCCACCACCTCACGTACGCATACCGCGGTCAAAATTGAGCCGGCCTACCGTGGTCCTGTGATCCACGTCAAAGATGCTTCGCGCGCAGTCGGCGTGGCCACGAGCTTGATCAGTCGTGATTTACGCCGGGGCTTTGTTGACAAAACTCGCGATGAATACGCCACCTTGCGCGAACGCCATCGGCAACGTCAGTCAGGCTTTGAGTGGCTCACCATCCTCGCCGCCCGTGAGAATGGTTTTCACGGCGATTGGAGCCAGTACCGCCCTACCCGCCCGCGCCAACTCGGCGTGCAGGTCTTCAACGACTGGTCATTGGCAGACTTAGTGCCTTATATCGACTGGACGCCGTTTTTTTCGGCGTGGGAATTAGCGGGCCGCTATCCGCGCATCCTCGACGACGCCGTGGTGGGTATAGAAGCGCGCCAACTGCACGCTGATGCGCTCTTACTTCTCGACCAAATCGTGAGCGAAAAACTGTTCGTGGCACGGGCAGTTATTGGGCTGTTTCGGGCCAATAGCGTGGGCAGCGACGACATCGAAGTCTATGCCGACACCGCAGCGCAGCCGCCGGTGACGCTGCTGCACAGCCTGCGCCAGCAACAACGCAAAGCCGCCGGCCAGCCCAACTACGCGTTGGCAGATTTCATCGCCCCCAAAGACAGTGGCATTGACGATTTCTTTGGGGCGTTCGCCTTATCGACCGGTTTTGGCACCAACGAGTTGGTGGCGCGCTTTGACCGCGACCACGACGTCTACCATTCGATCATGGCCAAAGCGCTCGCCGACCGGCTGGCGGAAGCGTTGGCAGAACGATTGCACGAAAAAGTGCGCCGCGAATTTTGGGGTTACGCCGCAGATGAGGCGCTTGAGCCCGACGCCCTGATCGCAGAGCGCTATCACGGCATTCGCCCAGCGCCCGGCTATCCCGCCTGCCCCGACCACTCAGAAAAACCCCTGTTATGGCAGTTGCTCGACGTAGAGCGTCATACCGGCATGACCCTGAGCAGCAATTTCGCCATGGATCCCGCCGCGTCTGTTTGTGGTTGGTATGTTGGCAACCCAAGCGCGCGTTACTTTGGGGTGGGGCAAGTCAACCGCGACCAAGTCCAAGACTACGCACGGCGTAAAGGCATGGAGGTGCGTGAAACGGAGCGCTGGCTGGCACCTAATCTTGGCTACGAGCCCGATTGAAAACGCTCAACAGCCGGGCAGTGCGAGAACTGCTCAATAGCAGCGAGCCGGTAGCGCAAGTCGAAGTGCGGGGTTGGGTGCGCACGCGACGCGATGCCAAAGAATTTTCCTTTTTAGAAGTTAACGATGGCTCTTGTCTCAAGGGGCTGCAATGCGTGGTGGATGCCCAGTGTGCGGGCTACGCAGATATTCGCCACGCGCTAACCGGTGCGGCCGTGGTGGTACAAGGCGCACTGGTGCCATCGCTGGGGAAAGAGCAGCGCTGGGAACTGCGCGCGAGCGCGTTACGAATAGTGGGGGAATGTCCTGACGATTATCCTCTGCAAAAAAAACGGCACTCCGATGAATTTCTGCGCACCATCGCGCATTTGCGGGCACGCACCAACAAATTTGGCGCGGTGGCGCGCATCCGCTCGCGACTGGCGTGGGCCATTCACGATTTTTTTCAGCAACGCGGCTTTCACTATATCCACACGCCCATCATCACCGGTGCGGACTGCGAAGGCGCGGGCGATCTCTTTAAAGTCACCACCCTCGACTTAGCCCGCGTGCCGCTGCACGAAGGTGGCGTGGACTTCGGCCAAGATTTTTTTGGCCAAGCGGCGCACCTCACGGTGTCTGGGCAGTTGGCGGTAGAAACCTACTGTCTGGCCCTCGGCAAGGTCTACACCTTTGGCCCGACCTTCCGTTCGGAGAATTCCAATACCAGCCGGCATATGGCGGAGTTTTGGATGATTGAGCCAGAATTTGCCTTTGCCGATCTCGCCGACGACATGCAGCTCGCCGAGGAAATGGTGCGCAGCCTGCTCGATTTTCTATGTCGCGACTGCGCCGAAGACCTCGAACTCTTTACCCGTTTCGTCGACCCCGAATTACAAGCACGGTTAGACGCCATACGGCACGCCGAATTCGCCCGCGTCGAGTACGGCGAAGCGATCCATATTCTGCAACACGCGGGTCGTGCTTTCGAATTCGCCCCGGTGTGGGGCAGTGATTTACAGTCCGAGCACGAACGCTACCTCACCGAAGAACATTTTAAACGGCCAGTTTTTGTGCACGACTGGCCACGCGATATCAAAGCTTTTTATATGCGTCAAAATGGCGATGGCAAAACCGTCGCCGCGATGGACTTACTCGTGCCGCGCATCGGCGAACTCATCGGCGGCAGTCAGCGCGAAGAGCGCTTTGAGCCTTTGTGCGCCCGCCTCGATGAACTCGGTCTGCAGCGTGCCGACTACTGGTGGTACTTAGAAACGCGGAAATTTGGCTCGGCGCCGCACGCAGGCTTTGGTTTAGGCTTCGAGCGCCTGCTGATGCTCGCCACTGGGATCACCAATATTCGCGACGTTATTGCTTTCCCGCGCACCCCGCGGCATTTGGAGTTCTAAGCATGCAGGTGATGGTGGACTTGTGCGTGGTGCCCATCGGCGTGGGTTTGTCGCTGTCCAAAGAAATTGCCATCTGCCAGCGGGTGATCGCGGCCGCGGGGCTGACCTCCCAGCTGCATCCATACGGTACGGTAATCGAGGGCGAGTGGGACGCCGTCATGGCCTGTGTCAAAGCCTGCCACGAGACGCTGCATGCGGCGGGCGTGCCCAGAGTTTTTACCACCCTAAAACTCGGCACCCGCACGGATAAAACCCAACACATGGCAGACAAAGTAGCCAGCGTCCGCGCGCTGTTGCAAGACGCCCCTTAATCTCAAACGACCGCAGCAGGAAGCTTGTGTATGAGCGCATTACCCAGTTTTGTCCACGGCACGAGCGCCACCCCACTGCTCTACCTGACCATGGGGGAGCTACTGGCCAACGCCGTGGGCGCGCATGGGGAGCGCGAAGCCTTGGTGGTGCGCCACCAGAATATCCGCTGGAGCTATCAAGACCTTAACCAACAGGTAGACGCGCTGGCCGCCGGGCTACTGGCCTTGGGATTAGTGCGGGGTGAACGCATTGGGATTTGGTCGCCCAATAACGCGGAGTGGGTGGTGACGCAGTTTGCCGCGGCCCGGGCGGGTTTGGTGCTGGTCAATATCAACCCTGCTTATCGTTTGTCGGAACTTGAGTACGCGCTCAACAAAGTAGAATGCGCCGCCCTCGTCACGGCCAGTGCCTTTAAAAGCAGCGATTATTTGACGATGTTGCGCACCTTGGCGCCCGAGCTATCGACTGCCGTGCCCGGCGCCTTAGCCGCCGCTAAATTACCGCACCTGCGGGTGGTCATCGCCATCGACACCGCCCAGCACGCTGGGTTTTTTCGTTATGCAGACGTGCCGGCTTTAGCCCAAGATGCCGATCGCGCCGCGCTCGTCGCCATAGCGCCGCTGTTGCAACCCGACGACGCCGCCAATATTCAGTTCACCAGCGGCACCACCGGCATGCCCAAAGGCGCCACGCTCACGCATTTCAATATCGTTAATAACGGTTTTTTTGTCGGTCAGGCTATGGGCTTCACCGCCCAAGACCGCTTGTGTATTCCCGTCCCTCTCTATCACTGCTTTGGGATGGTGATGGGTGTGCTGACCTGTGTCGCGCACGGCGCGACGATGGTGTTTTCGAGCGCGGCTTTTGAAGCTCACGCGGTTTTAGAGACTATCGCCGCGGAGAAATGCACCGCCTTACACGGCGTGCCGACCATGTTCATCGCTGAACTCGACCATCCAGAATTCTCCCGTTTTGACCTCACCAGCCTACGTACCGGCATCATGGCCGGCGCGCCCTGCCCGGTTGCGGTGATGCAACGGGTGTTGCAAGACATGCACATGAGCGGGGTCACCATTGCTTATGGCATGACCGAAACCAGCCCGGTCAGTTTTCAAAGCGGGTTAGACGACCCACTAGACCGTCGCGTGTCCACCATCGGCCGGGTCCATCCCCATGTGCAGGTCAAAATTGTTGACGGTGATGGGCGCACCGTGCCGCGCGGCGAAAAAGGCGAGCTGTGTACCCGCGGCTACAGCGTCATGCTGGGCTACTGGAACGAGCCTGAACGCACGCAAGAGACCATCGACGCTGCTGGCTGGATCCACACCGGCGACTTGGCGGTGCTCGACGAGGCCGGCTACTGCAACATCGTGGGGCGGGTAAAGGACATGATCATTCGGGGCGGTGAGAATGTTTATCCGCGCGAGGTGGAAGAATTTTTGTACCGGCATCCCAAGATTCTCGATGTGTCGGTCTTTGGGGTGCCCGACGGGCGTTTGGGTGAACTGGTGAGCGCGTGGATTCAATTACGCGCGGGGGAAAGTGCCACTGCGGCGGAGATTCAGGCCTTTTGCCAAGGCCAAATTGCACACTACAAAATTCCGCACCACGTGCGTTTTGTCGACGCCTTTCCCATGACGGTCACCGGCAAAATACAGAAATTTGTGATGCGCGCAGCACTCAGTGACGAATTGGGTTTAACCGATACCCGCAGCGCCTAACGCCGGCTCACTGCGCGCACTACGACGCGCGCCACAGCTCATCGAGGTCTGGGAATTGCCATTTCTCTTGGGATTCCCACGCCAAAATGCGGTCTGCGCAAGCAGGTCCAGCCAGATCGACCAACTTGGGAAACAGCCGCTCACGGCGACGTGTGCAGTAAAAAGTTTTGACCGTCGGCTTAAGCAAGTCGTCGTCGTGGGATTCGGTGACAACCGCCAATAAGCCCGACTCCAACCGCACCAACGAGCCCAGTGGATAAATGCCCACACTTTTGACAAACGCATGGAAAATGGCGAGGTCGAAATGGCCGTGCGCCCATTCGTTCATCTTGCGCAGGGCCTCGGCCGGATTCCAGCCCAGCTTGTAGGGCCGGTTCGAGGTGATGGCATCGTAGACGTCGCACACCGCGCCCATTTTGGCGTAACGGCTGATGGCATCGCCGAGCAGGTGGTCGGGATAGCCCGTGCCATCCACTTTTTCGTGGTGATGCAGGGCGACATCTAAGGCGATGGCGCCCACGCCGCCGCCCGTCTTCAGCATTTCATAGCCCGCCTGAGCGTGCCCTCTCACCTTGCTGAATTCCACTTCCGTGAGCTTGCTGGGCTTGTTTAAGACGCTGATCGGAATCGCAGCCTTCCCCAAATCGTGCAGCAGCCCAGCTAGTCCAGCCTGCCGGGTGGTGTCCTCATCCAAACCCATTCTGCGTGCGAGTGCCAGCATCAGGCCGCACACCGCCACCGAGTGCATATAGGTGTAGTCGTCTTTGGATTTTAGCCGGGCGAGGCTCACCAACGCGCCGGGATGGCGCGTCACCGAGGCGCTGATTTCGTCCACCAGTGGTGCCAAAGCCTCCACATCCACGGAGTTACCCATGCGGGCTTCCTGAAACATAGAGACCACCGCCCCGCGAGCCTGGGCGCAAATTTTTCCGGCTTTAACCACCTCAGAGGCGGCGCTCACCCGCGCTATGGGGCTAGGGCTGCGTGTGGCCGCCAGTAAGTCGCGCTCGTTCTGGGAAGCGGCCTCCGCCGCGCTGACGCCGCCCGCCACATCGGCGCCTTTTTCGGTGTCGATCCAAGCCTCGCTCACACCACTCTGGACGATACGTAAAATGTCCTGCGGATCTTCTAATAAAAAGCGTGTGTTCCAGAAAGGGTGATCCATCCACGAACCGCAAAGTTCGCTGAGAAACATACCCGGCTGCAGTTGCGCAGTGGGAATTTTTTTTAGCATGCGGTCAATTGCTCAGGTGTCCGCGCGAACCCGTGTTCTGGCGCGCACGCGTGGTGGGCTTGCGGTGTCTGGTGCCGTGGCGACCTCTAGCGCCTCGAGATAAGCCAGTGCCTCCTCGCGGGTATCCCCACACATCTCGCGTGAGGGCTGCAATCCACCACAGCAGCGCGGTCGCTGGGGATGTTCATACAAACCGCAGGCGTAACGTGAGGTCAAGTGTAGGCAGGCCACCCCCGCCGGTTTGCCTTGCGGCATGCCGGGAAAAGGGGTGGAAATCGACAAAGCGACACAGCACGCACCGCACTTCGGCCGGCACCCCGGTGCCTCGGGGGTGCTGAGCGCCGCGCTGCGGCCGCTCGAAAGCGGGCGCGCAACTGGCGGATTAATAGGTGACACAGCCAACCGCGGATCCGCTAGGAGCCGAATCGCCGGCCACTCGCGGCCAGTTCTGCCAGCAGGGGTGCCGGCTTCCAGTAGAGGTCGCCGTAGCGCACGCGGTATTTCTCCATAGCGGCGACGACGGTTTGCAAACCCACCGTGTCGCCATACAACATGGGGCCACCGCGATAGCGTGGCATGCCATAGCCATGGCAGAACAGGACGTCGATGTCGCTGGCACGTTGGGCGATGCCTTCGGCCAGAATGAGCGCGCCTTCGTTGATCATCGAGAACAGCAGACGCTCGATAATTTCCTCGTCGGAGACCTCGATCTGCGGCACATTGAGACGCACGGCCTCGGCCTTCGCGAGGGCTGCGACTTCCGGATCGGGCACCGCGTTACGGCCCTCGTAGCGGTAAATACCCGCGCCGGTCTTCTGGCCGTGGCGCCCCATGCCCACCAAGATTTCGATCAGTCGGCAGTACGCCGGATCGGCGGGCTTTTCTTTCCATTCGTTATTGACCTTGGACAACACATCCAGGCCCGACAGATCGGAGACCGCATTAGGACCCATCGCCATGCCCCATTCAAAAGCGACCCGGTCGATACGTTCGGCCGGCACGCCTTCTAGCAGCATGCGCTGGGCTTCCCGAACATAGGGAAAAAACATCCGGTTGCCCACAAAGCCAAAACACACGCGCACCAGCACGCCCATTTTGCGAATGGTTTTGGCCATCGCCATCGTCGTGGCGATAACGTCTTTCGAGGTCTTAGCGCCCCGTACAATTTCTAGCAGCGACATCACGTTGGCGGGTGCAAAGAAATGTAGGCCGATGACGTCTTCTGGGCGCCGCGTGCAGGCGGCAATTTCGTCAACATTTAGCGTGGAGGTATTGCTGGCAAGAATCGCCCCGGGCTTACAGACTTCGTCTAATTTGGCGAAGACTTCTTTCTTGATGGACATCGTTTCGAACACGGCTTCGATGACCAGATCAGCCGTACTAATATCCTGATAGTCCAGCGTGGGGGTGATCAGCGCCATGCATTTATCCATCTGCGCTTGCGAGAGCTTGCCCTTTTTGACCGGACCTTCGTAGTTGCCTCGAATGATCGCCATGCCGCGATCCAGGGCCACTTGATTGATTTCCTTGAGCAGCACCGGAATCCCAACATTGACGAAATTCATGGCGATGCCGCCGCCCATGGTGCCACCGCCGATCACGGCGACCTGCTTAATCTCGCGCAACACGGTGTCTTTGGGCACATCGGCAACTTTGGCCGCTTCGCGCTCAGCGAAAAACAGGTGGCGCTGCGCCTTGGAATGAGTGGAGGTCATGCACTTCATAAAAAGGTCACGCTCCACCGCCACCGCCTGCGCGTAAGGCAGGCTCACGGCCGCCTCCACACATTGAATGATTTGTTCGGGGGCGAAAAACCCGCGGATATCACGCGCGATCGCCTGGCGGTAATCGGCAAAAAAATTCGCGGGCAAATTGGCGGCATCCACCGGCATTTCGCGAACTTTGCGCGGTGGCGTACCCGCGGCCACTAGGCGCTGGGCAAAAGCCATGGCGCCGGCTTGGAGGTCGCCCTCCACCAGTTCATCGATAACCCCGTGCTGATGCGCCAGTTTGGCGTTGATGGGTTTGCCGCTGATCATGGCGTCCAATGCGCCCTTGACGCCCATCAGGCGTGGTAAACGCTGGGTGCCGGTGGCGCCCGGCAACAAACCTAAGGTGACTTCCGGCAACCCGACCTGGGCGCTCGGCAGCGCCACGCGATAGTGGCAAGCCATGGCTGTTTCTAAACCACCTCCGAGCGCCGTACCGTGAATCGCGGCGACCACCGGTTTGACGCTGTCTTCAATGAGCCGCAGCACTTCGGGCAACCAAGGCTCTTGGATGGGTTTGTCGAATTCGGTAATGTCCGCGCCCGCAATAAACGTGCGGCCCGCGCAAATGAGAACGGCGCCCTGAGCGTCGGTGTCATCGGCCAACTGCGTAAAGGCGCTGGCCAAACCGGCCCGCACGGGTAAAGACAGCGCGTTAACGGGCGCATTGTCCACGGTGATGAGCGCGATATTGCCGACTCGGCTGTACGTAACGGGTGCTGACATGGTGAATTTCCTGATGGGTAGTGCGACCCCGTGGCGATCGCCACGGGCGAATGAGGCAGTGCAAACCTAAATACTTGCCCGGAAGTATAGCGAACAGCCTTGGGCTGCAGCCAGCAGCGAGGCGCACCTTTCTGCCGCGCCCCATCATCTGACGACCAGAAAATTGTGCAAACCGATTGAGTGCGACGCGCTAGATGCATAAAGTTTACGTTCCGGTCAGTCTTGACGGACCGACCACAGGGACGAACATGACCTATTCCATTACCAAGCTCTCACGTGAGTTCGGCGTCACAGCGCGCACCCTGCGATTCTACGAATCCGAAGGGATACTGCAGCCGGCACATCGGGGCACCACGCGCGTATTTTCCGAACAAGACCGGCTCCGCCTGGCCTTCGCGTTACGCGCGCGCCGGTTGGGACTATCGCTGGCCGAGATCCGCGAGATTGCCTGCCTGTATGGTTCGGAATCGCACGGGGAAGATGCCCGGCACACGCTGCAACGACTGGGGCGAATCAGAGAACATCGCCAGCGACTGCTTAGCCGCATCGCCGATGCCAACGACGCACTGCAGGCCATCGACGAATTAGAAGCCAAGGTTTTAGCCGCCATGAAAATCAGACCCGACACCGCCAACGACAGCCAACTGCCGCTCGCACTGACCTAAAATCCTGCGTTAGCCCTAGGCCGCGCCCCATTCCCAGTTTTGGAGTCCCCATGCCCGTATTGAAAACCCGCGTCGAGCGTCAAAGTGCGCAGTTCAGCGCGAATGTCGCCGCCATGAGCGCCTTGGTGGAAGACCTGCGCGGCCGCGTTGAAAGCATCAGTGCCGGTGGCGGTCGACAGGCTCGCGACAAGCACTTAAAACGCGGCAAGCTGCTGCCACGGGATCGCATCGATCAGCTGCTAGACCCCGGCAGTGCGTTCCTCGAATGTTCCCAACTGGCGGCCTACGGCATGTATGAGGGTGAAGTCCCGGCCGCCGGGGTCATCACCGGCATTGGCCGCATCAGCGGGGTGGAATGCGTCGTCGTGGTCAACGACGCGACCGTCAAAGGCGGTAGCTACTACCCCATGACCGTCAAAAAACATCTCCGCGCCCAAGAAATTGCCCGCGAGAACCGCCTGCCCTGCGTCTATCTGGTGGACTCCGGCGGCGCGTTTTTACCGCGCCAAGATGAGGTTTTCCCCGATCGCGAGCACTTTGGTCGCATTTTCTACAACCAAGCCACGCTGTCCAGCGTGGGGATTCCGCAACTCGCGGTGGTGATGGGCTCGTGCACCGCAGGCGGCGCCTATGTGCCGGCCATGTCGGATGAATCCATCATCGTGCGCAATCAGGGCACAATTTTTCTGGGCGGCCCGCCGCTGGTGAAAGCCGCCACCGGCGAGGTGGTATCGGCCGAGGATCTGGGGGGTGCCGATGTGCACTCACGACGCTCGGGCGTCACCGATTATTACGCCCGCGACGATCTGCACGCACTGGCCATGGCCCGGCGGCTGGTCGCCAACCTCAACTGGCGCAAGCTGGGCGAGGTAACCCGTGAAGCCAGTTGCGAACCGCTATACCCCGCTACCGACCTCTACGGCATCGTGCCCACGGACCTGCGCAAACCCTACGACGTGCGTGAAGTCATCGCGCGGCTCGTCGACGGTAGTCAGTTCGATGAGTTTAAAGAGCTCTACGGCACCACCCTGATCACCGGCTTTGCTCGGCTGAACGGTTACCCCATAGGCATCATTGCCAATAACGGCATCCTGTTTTCAGAGTCGGCCCTCAAGGGCGCGCATTTCATCGAACTGTGCTGCCAGCGCGGCATCCCGCTGCTGTTTCTGCAGAACATCACGGGCTTCATGGTGGGCTCTAAATATGAAGCGGGCGGCATTGCCAAAGACGGCGCAAAACTGGTCACGGCGGTCGCTTGCGCCAAGGTCCCCAAGTTCACGGTTATCATCGGCGGCAGCTTCGGCGCGGGTAATTACGGCATGTGTGGGCGGGCCTACGGCCCACGCTTCTTATGGACGTGGCCCAACGCGCGAATTTCCGTGATGGGCGGTGAACAAGCCGCCGCCGTATTGGCGCAAGTCAAACGCGATAATTTTGAAGCGCAGGGCCAGCTCTGGCCAGCCGCCGAGGAAGAAGCTTTCAAAGCCCCGGTGCGCGAGCAATACGAGCAACAAGGTCACCCCTATTACGCCACCGCGCGACTCTGGGACGATGGCATCATCGACCCGGCCGACACCCGCCGCGTGCTGGGACTCGCCCTGACCGCCGCGCTCAGCGCGCCTATCGAACGCACGCCGTTTGGCGTGTTCCGCATGTAAGGATTCCCTATGTTTGGCAAGATACTGATCGCAAATCGTGGCGAAATCGCCTGCCGCATCGCACGCACTGCGCAGCGCATGGGGATCGCCACCCTCATGGTTTACTCGGACGCCGATGCGGAGGCGCTGCACGTTCGTGGCGCCCCGCAGGCTATTCGACTGGGAGAATCGGCAGCCGCCGCGAGCTATCTCGACATCCCCAAAATTATCGCCGCAGCACTTGCCGGGGGCGCGCAGGCCATCCATCCGGGCTACGGGTTTCTATCCGAAAACGCCGACTTCGCGCAGGCCTGCAGCGCCGCAGGGCTGGTTTTTATCGGCCCCTCGGTGAACGCCATTCGGGTCATGGGCAGCAAAAGTGCCGCCAAAGCGCTGATGGAATCCCACGCGGTACCGCTAGTGCCTGGCTATTACGGCGAGGATCAAGACCCGGCCCTACTGGAATCCGTGGCCGTGAACATGGGCTTTCCGGTGCTGATCAAGGCCTCTGCCGGCGGGGGTGGGCGCGGCATGCGGGTGGTGCGGAGTGCCGGAGAATTCGCCGCAGCACTGGCCTCGGCGCAACGCGAAGCGCAATCCGCCTTCGCGGATGCCCGGGTCCTGCTGGAGAAATACATCGAGCGCCCGCGGCATATCGAAGTCCAGATTTTTGGCGATCAGCACGGCAATTTAGTGCATTTATATGAGCGGGATTGCTCGCTGCAACGGCGCCATCAAAAAGTCATCGAAGAAGCACCCGCGCTACACCTGACCCCAGCCCAACGCGACACCCTCTACACGGCGGCGATTGCCGCGGGACGGGCCGTGAACTACGTGGGCGCCGGCACGGTGGAGTTTGTCGTAGCGCCCGATGGCGAGATTTATTTCATCGAAATGAACACCCGCCTGCAAGTGGAGCACCCGGTCACCGAGGCGATTACGGGGCTGGATCTGGTGGAATGGCAGCTGCGCGTCGCAGCCGGGGAAACCCTGCCGCTGGACCAGTCGGCCATTGTCCAGCGCGGCCATGCCATTGAAGTCCGAGTTTACGCAGAAGACCCCGCACAGGATTTTCGCCCTTCAGTGGGCCGGGTTGCGCACGCCAAATTTCCGCTGCCCAGCGCGAACATTCGCGTCGATACCGGCATCGCCACCGGCGACAGCATTTCGCCTTGGTACGATGCCATGGTCGCCAAGCTCATCGTGCATGCGGACAATCGTCACAACGCGCTGCAAGTGATGGCGCACGCGCTGCGCGAGACCGAACTGGCGGGTGTGAATTCCAATCTGGTTTATCTGCGACGCATCATCGAGCATCCAGACTATGCCGCCGGCGGCTTCACCACCCATTTTGCGGAAGAACAAAAAGCCAACTTGCTACCCACGCCCGGCACGCCGCCGGACCGCGTGTTGCTGTTGGCGGTGGCGGCGGTGATGCTGACGCGCACCCGCGATGCCGGCGCTGCGCCATGGGCGCGCGCCGATGCGTTTCGGCTCAATCACACCCGACGCGAAACCTTGAGTTTTCGCCACGGCGAAGCAACGCTAGCCCTGCCCCTCGAGCATCATCGCAGCGGCCCACGGGTGTGCTTGCCGGATGGCAGACTAGTGCCGCTGCAGGCGACCCGCGCCCCTGATGGCACACTCATGCTCCAAACTGGCGAGCAGCAGATTCAGGCACGGGTAGTCCAGCGTGACGAATGGCTCGAGATTTTTGACGAGGGGGAACGCTGGGTGCTTGGCATCATCGACCCGCTGCAGCAGACCAACGAAGAAGAAGCGGCTACCGGCAGCCTGCTCGCCCCCATGCCCGGTGCCATCACCGCGTTATTGGTCGCGGTAGGGGATGTGGTCGAGCGTGGTCAAGCGCTGCTGGTGCTTGAAGCCATGAAAATTGAGCACACCATTACGGCCCCCTTTGCCGGCACGGTGAGCGAGTTGTATTTCCTTAAAGGCCAACAAGTGATGCAGGAAGGCACGGAACTGGTGCGACTGGCGCCGTTGGAACCGGCCGCACCTTAAACATGGGTAACGCTGCCGTTTTTAGCCGAGCCCGGGCGCTGCTACTGTCCTGCTACGACGGCGTGCTCTCCACGCTGTCGGTCGCCCTCCCCGGCTATCCGTTTGGTTCGGTCGTGCCATTTTGTCTGGATCGCCGCGGCCAGCCCATTATCCTCATTGCTGATCTGGCTCAGCATTACAAAAATGTGGCGGCCGATCCGCGGGTGTCACTGCTGGTGTTCGATCGCACCGCCGAGGACCTGCAAGCCCACGCCCGCTTGACCCTAGTGGCTGACGCCTCGCGGGTGGCACCAGAAGATACCGACACCAGCGATCGCTATTACCGCTACTTCCCTGAATCGCGTGGCTATCACCGCACCCACGGTTTTGAATTTTGGCGACTTGAAGTGCGCCGCATTCGCTACATTGGCGGCTTTGGCGCTATCCATTGGCTAGAACCTGAGGAGCTGCTGCTGGCGAATCCGTTCAGTGCCGCCGAAGAAGCCGGGATGGTGGCGCATATGAATGAAGACCACGTGGCCGCCATGCGCGACTATCTCCGTGCGCAACTGGGTGCTGCCGTGGATACCCTGCAACCCGCCATGGCTGGCGCGGACGCCGCGGGGATTCATCTGCAAGTGGGGCCGCGGGTTTATTGGATCCCGTTTGCGACACCGGTGAGCAGCGCCAGGGAAGTCCGTGGCGCACTGGTGGCGCTGGCGCAGCGCGCTCGCGCCAGCCCCTAAGGGTTCGATGCACCTCGTGCGGTGCACCGAACCTAACGATTAAGCGTTGACGTCGATGACCACCCGCCCCAGCACCTGACCGGCCAGAATGGCTGCCGCCAAGGCGGGGACTTCGGCTAAGGGTTGAACGCTGGTCGCGGCGCGCAAACGCACCGGATCGATGAGACTGGCGAGGTCGTCCCACGCGCGAATTCGCTTGGCCATCGGCGCTTGTACCGAATCAATGCCACGCAGCGTCACCCCGCGCAAAATAAACGGCATCACGCTGGTCGCGAGCGCCACGCCTCCCGCTAAACCACACGCCGCAACCATGCCTTCGTACTGGCTTTGTGCGAGCACCGTGGCCAGCGTACTGCCGCCCACGCTGTCCACCCCAGCCGCCCAACGCTCTTTCTCCATGGGCTTGGATTCACGGGCTAAATCCGCTCGGGTTAAAATGTCAGTGGCACCTAGGCTCTTTAAGTAATCAGCCGTGGTGGGGCGCCCGGTCACAGCCGTTACGCGATACCCCAAACCTGCCAACAACATGATAGCGACCGAACCCACCCCCCCAGCGGCCCCCGTCACCACGACCGGACCATCGCCCGGCGTGACGCCATGATCGCGAATGGCGTTGACGCACAGCATGGCGGTGTAACCCGCGGTACCCAGCGCCATGGTTTGCTCTAACGAAAAGGCGTCCGGCACCCGCACCAGAAAGCGCCCTGGCAGGCGTTGTTGTTGGATGTAGCCGCCGCCGTATTCTTCGGAGAGCCCGTAACCGTTGGCCAGCACGCGTTCACCCACCCGCCACGCCGGGTCACGCGACTCGCGCACCACACCGGCTAAATCTATCCCGCAGACCAGTGGCGTACGGCGACAAATGCGCCCGGCCCCCGTCACGGCCAGGCCATCCTTGTAGTTCACCGTGGAGTAAGCGACGTCGACCAGAACGTCCTCGTCGGCTAAATCTGCGCTCGAAAGCGTTTTCAACACGCCGGCAATTTTGCCGTCTTTTTCCTCGGCCACAATGGCCCGAATTTGGCTGCTCAAAGGTTTTCTCCTGATAGAGTGGGGACGCGGTAGGTGGGCACATTGTAGAAGGTTAAAGCGCGCTTGCGCGCCGTGCCGAAAACCTTCAGCCCGGCCTATACTCAAGCCATGACAACGACCATGCAGTGGGACGCCGCCCGTTACGCCAGCGAAGCCGCTTTCGTGCCGCAGCTCGCCGCCTCGTTGGTCGATTTGCTCGCACCGCTACCCGGCGAACACATTCTGGATGTGGGCTGCGGCGATGGCGCGCTCACCGCGCAAATTGCGGCCCGTGGCTGTCAGGTTTTGGGTATCGATAGCAGCCCCGAACAACTGCAGCTGGCGCGCGCCCGCGGTTTGCAGGTGGCCCTGCTCGACGCGCACGCGTTGCCCTATGCGTCAGCTTTCGATGGGGTACTCAGCAACGCCGCGCTGCATTGGATGCTCGATCCGGCGCGCGTGCTGGCCGGGATCTGGCAGGCCCTCAAACCCGGCGGACGCTTGGTGGCCGAAATGGGTGGCGCGGGCAATATCGCGCGCATCGTGGCCGCTTTAAACACCGCGCTCGGGCGCCGCGATATCGATCCTGCACCGCTCAACCCTTGGTATTTTCCCAGCCCCGGCCAATACGCGGCACTCCTTGAAGCACAGGGCTATACCGTGCGCTCATTGCAATTTTTTGAGCGACCCACGCCGTTCAAAACCGACGTCGGGAACTGGTTAACGCTCATGGCCGTGCCTTTTCTCAACGCGCTGCCGGACGACGCCACCCGGCGTGCCGTGATCGATGAAGTGCGGGAGGCATTGCGAGCACCCCTGCTGGACGCCCACGGCGTGTGGCAACTGGATTACGTGCGCCTGCGCCTAGTGGCAGTCAAAGCATCTGATGCACAGCGGTAGCTGCCTATGTGGCGCCGTGCGCTACCAAATTAGCACGCCGTTAGGCGAGGTTTATTTCTGTCATTGTCGCCAGTGCCGCAAAGCGCAGGGCAGCAGCGCCGTCGCCAGTGTGCCCACCCCACGGGCATCTTTTGTCCTGCTAGCGGGCCACGAGGTGTTGCGCGCCTATCGCGCCTCGCCCCACAAGCAGCGTTGGTTTTGTAGCCACTGTGGGAGCGCCATTTATAGCGAGGTAGACGCCAGCGCCACCTTGAGATTGCGCGCCGGCACCCTAGACGACCCCATCACATTGACCCCGATGGCGCATATTTTTGTGGCCGAATTACCCACCTGGGCGGGCATCCACGATGCCCTACCGCAGTTCCCCGGCCGCGAACCGGGGCGCTGAATCCGCCCACGAGAATCATGGCAAATCGGCGGCCGCAAACGGCTGGTCAAACTTGCCATCGAACATCATCTCCCCCAGCGGGCGGCGCGTGAGCTTGCTTGGGAAAGGCTGGACGGGCCACCCCAACATCACCACCGCGGCCAAAGAAACTGCTTCAGGAATATTGAACAGCGGCTTGATCTGCGGCTCCAACGCACAATGCAGGGTGGTCAGCGCGCTGCCCAAACCCTCATTACGCGCCGTCAGCAACATATTTTGTACCGCCGGGTAGACCGACGCCCCACCGACGATGCTCAACCGCCCCAATTGATTATCGGTCGGGTGCACGTCTGCTAAGCGGGCGCACACCAGCAACAGCACCGGAATCTCGGCCATATGCTGTGCAAAATGGTTAGCCGAGTCGATCGTCGAGGACCGGGCGCCCAAGCGCACACTGCCCGAGCGCAGCCCTTCCACGTAGGTGTTCCAAATTGGCAGGTAAAGATCCCGCAGCGCGACTTTTTGGGCGTGATCGCGCACCACGACGACGCTTAACGGCTGCCGGTTGCCGCCCGATGGCGCCCAACGGGCGGCATCAACCACCCGCGCGATGAGCGCTGGGGGGAGCGGATCGGGCTTGTAATAACGGCAGGTGTGGGTCGAGCAAATTAAGTCAGATAGCTGCATGGTGGCCCTCTGGATGCGGT
>CAMAXW010000057.1 GCA_945862315.1 Klebsiella pneumoniae | reverse complement strand
TTGCCATTAACGCTGATGTTGTAGCCCTCTACCGCTACGGAGCCACCGGTGGCGGTGAGCGCCGAGGTAACCGCGGTGGCGCCGCTCACGCTGCCCGCACCGATAGTGATGTCGTTCGCCGTGACCTGGCCCAAAGACACGCGGCCCGTTTGACTGCCTGCCAGCGCCTCGAAGTTGCCCCCGATATTGATGCTGACTGAGCTGAGGTTGATATTACCCGCAGCGCCGCGGGCAAAAGCGCCGAGGGAGAAAGCGCCGAGGGAGAAGCTGCTGCCGGCCACAGCTCCCAGCTTAATATGTAAGTCGCCAAGACCCGCCGCCGTGATCGTGAATGGCGAGGCTGTGCCACCGTTTGCGTCAACGGCACCTACGCTACTGGAGGCGATGAGGTCTAGCGACACGCCAAGGTTGAGCTGAGTTTCGATATAGTCTTTACCGATATACGACCCACTGATGCTGTTGCCGGTGGAGGCGATCAGCAAGCGCGCCGGATCAATGACCAAGTGCCCGCCGCTACCCACCGTCACCGCATGGGCGGCGACTGCTAAGCCGCCGTGGTGCGCGCTTAGCTCAACCAAACCACCCCGGCCACCCGCCTCGCCGCCACGCGTGGCCACGCGTGCCCCATCGCGAACAGCCAAACTATGCTCGGCGATGAGGCGCACGCTGCCGCCATGACCCGCGCCAGTGCCCTCGGCCAAGACCTGCGCGGTCGGCGCGATTTCCACATCGTGGGTGGCGCTCACCAACACTTGGCCGCCCGTGGGGCCGCTGGCGTCTAGCGTGCCGCGGTTCACCACATTGCCACCGGTGGCGCTGAGGATGATTTCGCCGTTGTGCTCGGTAATGCCTTGCGCGCGGATAACCCCAGTATTATTGACCGCCGTGGCGAGGAGGTCGTCGGCCACCTTGGCGGTGAGCAGTACGCGCCCGCCGTTGGCCAATAGCGTGCCGGTGTTCTCTACCCCGGCGTGGCGCGCCAGCGTTTTTTCGTCGACCGCAAAATTAACCAGCCCGGTTTGGTCTAACGACAGCGACACCTTAGACCCAGCACCCAGTGCCACGGTGCCAAGGCGGGCTTCGATGAGGCCTTCGTTGGCCACACGATCGCCAATGAGCACAGCGAATTGGCTGGTGTGGATTTCACCACTGTTGCGCACCTCGGCCTCTGCCGCCGCCGCGCCCTTGGTGAACACATAGCGGGAGTCCATGAAGTCTTGGTCGTTGATGTCCAGCACGCTGGCAACGAGGCCGGCGGTATCGACTTTGGCACCAGCGCCAAAATACACGCCCTGCGGATTGACCAAGAACACCCGGCCGTTGGCGTGCAGGTGGCCTAAAATTTGGGAAGCCTGCCCACCCACCACGCGGTTGAGAATGGCCGAGGTGCTGCCCGGCTGCACAAACTGTACGTACTCTTGCCCGCCCACCGAAAAGGAATTCCAGTTGACGATGGCTTTATCGCCGCTTTGGGTCACCCGCGTGGTGTGGGCATCGGGTCGGGCAACCGCCACCGCGCCCGCAACCACTTGCTCACCCTGCGGCCCGGCCCAAACCGTGCCTGGCAACAGCGCCAGAGTGGCCCAAGAGGCGAGCGGCAAACGGGCATAGCGAATGGCGGCGGTCAGTGGCTTGATAACGTGACGTTTGATGGCGCTCATCTACTTTTACCCTAAGCCGCGCTTGCGGCCGTTATCCGTTTGTTGGCCCGATGGTAGGCCGCGTAGCCCAACGTAGTCGCGAAGCAGTTCACGTTGCGTGATTCAGTCCGTGCCTGCTGGCCTCTCAATACTGCGCGTTGACCGAAAACCAAACCCGCAGGCCTTCGTTTTGATCCGAGGTTTGGTGCTGCCCAATGGGGTGCGCCAAGAGGAGATCAACCCCTACGCGGCCCAGCGCCGTGGCACTCCAACCCACCCCCGCACCGCTGAGTGAATCCTCCGCCCGGACGCCCCGCACTTCGCTTTTTTTCCGGTAAACGGTACCGGTGTCGATGAAGGCCTTCACCCGTTGGCTGGCGAGCGCCGGCAAAAAAGACACCGGATGCTGGAGTTCCGCGCTCGCAAAAAAACCTTGGTCGCCGCCGACTTCAGAGGTTGGGTAAGCACGCACACTGGTGGGGCCGCCCAGACGGAACTGATCTAAATCCACCAGTGGATCGGCGGAGACCACCCCGGTGAAGCGCGTTAACAAACCTAACTTTTGCCAAACGTCACGGAAATGGCTTAAATCGACCTGCAGCTTGGCAGCTTCGGTGTTGTTCTCGGGCACTAAACCGCCGGCGGCATCAAGCACTAGCGGTGAACCTTGAAAATTGGTGGACAGCGTCGCGCCCACGGTGCTGAAGCTTTGGTCTGGCGCCTGATAGTTAAACAACGCGGTGAATTGGGCCAGGCTGAGATTAGCGCTGGACAGGGTATTGAGCGTGCTTTCTGTTTGGCTGGTGACCGTGCGGTCGTAGCCCACACCGATAAAGAGGTTCTTGCGTGGCGCGCGCCACACTGGGTGCAGAAAATTAACGCCAAAATTCTGGCCATCGCCGTTAATGTCCAGCGCCGCCACGCTAGCGCCCAGCGTTTTGGCATTAACGTGGTAGTCGTAGCCCGAGTAATAGACCGATGCCCGCGTGCCCCATGGCGACACCGGCATGCTGTAGGCCGCGCGTCCGTAGTGGAGTAAATCGGCGGAGGCGTACAAGCCGGAAAAATCGAAGCGATCGCCAATGCCCAACAAACCGTTGAGTGCGGCATCCGCCTGTATTTGATACTGGCCTAAGCTTTCACGGCCGTAATTATTGACCTGAAGGTCGCCCTCCAGAGGGGTTTCTTGGGTCTGCACCACGAGATCAGAGGTACCAAAATCCGCACCCGGCTGCATGACCGCGCGGGCGTCGAGCCCTGGGAGGTCGTTGAGCATGAGGATTTCGTGCTCCAGCGGCGCGCTGGTCACCACCTCCCCAGGCTGGAGGTCGTTGAGCTGCCAAAGAATAAAATTAGACCGGTAATGTTGATTACCCTCGACCGTTATTTTGCCCAGCCGGCCTTCAATGACTTGCAGTTGAATTTGGCCCGAGGAGACTTTTTGCTCCGGCACAATGGCAGACGCCAGCGTATAGCCGTGCTCGCGGTAATAGCGGGTGACTTGGTCGGCCACATCGTAGATTTCTTGGAGCGTGAGTTCTTTGCCGGCGTAAGGTGCGACCACGGTTTGGAGTTCTGCCGGCGAGATGGCCGAACTGCCGATGATGTCGAAGCCGTGGATCAGAATTTTGCGCCCGCCAGCGGGCACGCCGTGGGCGGGGGTTGGCGCCACAAAAGGCGTTGCCGGTTGCGCGGCAGGCGGCATTGCCGGCGGCCGGCGCAGTTGGTCTTGAATAGCCCCTGGCGTGGGCACGGCCTGCGCCCAAACGCTAGTGACGGCGGCCCCTAAGGTGAGGGCCAGCGCTAGTTGGGAGATTGCGTTTCTGCTCACGGGCATTGCTCGACCATTGGTGGTTTGCACGGCAAGTGTAAGTTCTAACTAGTTTGAAAATCCAGTAAAAAAAACGCTGGCGGAGCGGCGTTCGAGGCGCCGTGAGCCGTGAGCCGTGAGCCGTGAGCCGTGAGCCGCCATTTTCACCTGCCACTTTGGCCCTCCCGCGCACGGCGTTACCCTGCGGGCGTTTAAGCTTATACAATCCCACCGCTCGCCATTAGCGCGTGGATAAAGAATGACTCAAGGTAATAAACAGCGTTTTGATCGCAGCCAACTAACGGGTGGCGTGGCGCTCGATCAAACCGACTGTCTCGCGCGCCATCGGCCTGGACGACAGGCCGTGCGATGAGCGAGCGCTCGGCCTGTCAATTCACTTGATCGCCTCAACGCAGCACCTGCTCATGAACGCGCTGGGCGCCTTGGCGATTTTGGGCTACCTAGCGGCCGCCAGCGTGCTGATCTGGCCGTCCCTGGCCGTACACGGGCACCCCGCCGCCCCTCTGCGACTGGCCAAAACGCTGCTCGCCGGCGCATTGATCGCGCATGGCGTAGTGCTAGCACACCTGACCTTCACGCCGCAGGGTTTTAACGTGAGCGTGGTGAGCGCCGGGTCTTTGGTCGCTGGGTGTAGTGCCTGCATGCTGCTAGTGCTCTGGCTCCGCCGGCCGCTGGAGAGTTTGGCGGTGGTCATTCTGCCGTTGGCAGCTTTTGCGCTGGGGCTGGATCTGGTGCTGCCCACCACCCTTGTCTTGGCGGAGTCCCTGCCGCCGGGGCTACGCATCCACATTGCCTTGGCCATTGCGGCCTATAGCCTGTTTGCAATCGCCGCTTTGCAGGCCATTTTTATCGCGCTGGCCGAGCACAAACTACGCCAGCGGCATCCCATCCTGCATTTCCTACCGCCGCTGCCCACCATGGAAAAAGTGATGTTTCAGCTCACCTTGCTGGCCTTTGTGCTGTTAACGCTCAGCTTGCTGTTGGGCGCACTGTTTATCGAGAACATCCGCGCGCAGCATCTGGCCCATAAAATTGTGTTTTCCGTGCTGGCGTGGGGGGTGTTTGCGACGCTGGTGGTGGGCCGTTGGCGCTATGGTTGGCGGGGCCGTCACGGCGTGAAATTTGTGAGCGCGGGCTTTGTGCTGCTGGCGCTCGCCTATTTCGGCACCAAGGTTGTGCTCGAACTTATTCTCCACCGGAGCTGACCACAGTGGATCTCAATTTGCTTTACCTGACGGTCGCCGAACTGGTCGGCCTGTTGGTGATATCGGCCTATTTTTCGGCCTCAGAAACCGCGGTCATGGCCCTCAACCGCCACCGCTTGCAGCAATGGGCACAGAGCGGGCACGCCGAGGCTGGCCGCGTGCTGCGCCTGCTCGGCAAACCCGACCGCTTCATTGCCCTGATGCTACTGGGTAACCATTTTGCCAAAGTGCTGTTGATTCAAATCGCCACGCTCACCGCGCTGCAGTGGTGGGTGGGCACAAACTTATTACTGACCACCGCCAGCATTGCGCTGGTGCTGGTGGTGTTTGGCGAAGTGCTGCCCAAGACCCTCGCCGCTATTTATCCCGAACGCGTGGCCTATCCTGCGGCGCGCCTGTTGTTGCCGCTGATGCGGGTATTTCAGCCGCTCATCATGCTGCTAAACGCCGCCACGCAGTTGCTGCTCGCACCTTTTCAACGCGGCGTGCCGCGGGCAGCGTTAGACCTCACCGAACGGGAGGAACTGCGCACCGCCTTGCAAGAAGCCGGGGCGATGATCCCGCAAAAACACCGCGACATGCTGGTCGGCCTGCTGGATCTGGAAAACGTCACGGTGGAAGACATCATGGTGCCGCGCACGGAAATCGTCGCCATCGACCTCGACAAAGAATGGCTGGACGTGGTGGACCAATTGACCACCTGCCGGCATACCCGCGTGCCGTGCTACCACGGCAACCTAGATGACGTAGCGGGCATTCTGCATCTGCGTAACTTGAGCCGCCTGTTGCGCCAGTCACGGGATTTTACCTTGACGGATCTCGAGGCCCTGCTGGTGCCAGCACACTTTGTGCCGCTGGGGGCCAACCTGTACACGCAGCTCATCAATTTTCAGCTGGACCGCCAGCGCTTGGCGTTGGTGGTGGACGAGTATGGCGACATCGCCGGGATGGTCACGGTCGACGACTTGCTAGAACAGGTGGTGGGCGAGTTCACCTCGGCAACACCGCTCAGTTCACGCGAGGTTTCGCGCCAAGCAGACGGTAGTTTTGTGGTGGAAGGCAGTGCCAATGTGCGCGAGCTCAATCGGGGGTTTGGCTGGTCATTGCCAGAACGTGGACCTAAAACGCTCAACGGTCTGATTTTGGAAGCGCTAGAAGACATCCCGGAAGCGGGCACCAGTTTTAGGCTGGGGGAATACACCATCGAGATTGTGCAAGGCAGCGGACATACCGTGCGCAATGCGCGTATTTTTCCGCCCGCAGGCTTAACCCTTGGTCCACGGACCGCCGGCGGCAATTTTTCGGCGGAGTAAGCTTGCGGCTAGAGTGCTGCGATGGCATCGGCCAAGCGCGACACCGGGATGAGTTCGATGTCCAAATCTCGCGACACATTGGCTTTGGGCACAAGGGCGCGTTTAAAACCATGTTTAGCCGCCTCACGTAGGCGCTCGGGGCCGTTTTGCACGGGTCTTATTTCGCCCGCCAGACCAATCTCGCCAAACACCACTAAATCTGCGGGCAAGGGGCGGTCGCGCAGGCTAGAGAGCACGGCCAGCACCACCGCCAAATCCACACCGGTTTCGGTCACCCGCACGCCCCCCACAATATTGGCAAACACATCGCAGCCTGCGGTCGCAACGCCGCCGTGGCGATGCAAAACCGCCAGCAGCATCGACAGTCGATTGTGGTCTAGGCCCACGGTGACGCGCCGCGGATTGGCCAGCACGCTGTCGTCCACCAGCGCCTGTACTTCCACCAACAGAGGCCGCGTGCCTTCGCGGGTCACCATCACCACGCTGCCGGGCACGGGCTGCTCGTGACGCGACAGCAAAATGGCAGACGGGTTGGCCACTTCGCGTAGACCGCGATCCGTCATGGCGAAAACCCCCAGTTCGTTGACCGCCCCAAAGCGATTCTTGAAAGCGCGCACCAACCGGTAGCGCCCGCTCAACTCCCCTTCGAAATAAAGCACCGCATCGACCATGTGTTCCAGCACCCGTGGCCCCGCCAGCGCGCCTTCTTTGGTCACATGCCCCACGAGGTAGATTGCCGTGCGGGTGGCTTTGGCAAAGCGCACCAGTTGGGCGGCGCATTCGCGGACCTGCGCCACACTGCCGGGTGCGGAGTGCAAAGCCGAGGTATAGACGGTTTGGATGGAGTCGATGACCATCACCGCGGGTTTCTCCCGCGCGGCGATGGTGAGCACCCGTTCGATTTCGGTTTCGGTGAGCAAGCGCAGCGTATCCCGCGGCACTTTGAGACGATCCGCGCGCATGGCGATTTGGCCAGCTGATTCCTCACCGCTGACATATAGCGTGGTGGTGCCCGCATCGCGGTAATGCGCCAAACTCTGTAACAGCAACGTGGATTTGCCAATGCCCGGATCCCCGCCCAGCAGTACCACCGAGCCCACCACCAGACCACCACCCAACACCCGATCGAGTTCTGCCAGCCCCGTGCCGAGGCGAGGCTCGGCAATGGCGTTCACCGCGTTGAGATTGATGATCTGTGGCGCCTCGCCGGTATAGGCGTTAAGACGCGGTGCTGCGGTGGCGGCCGGTGCCACCCCCTCCTCCAGCGTGTTCCACTGCTCGCACTCCGCGCATTGGCCCGCCCATTTGGCCGCCACGGCCCCGCATTGCTGGCACTGATAATGGCGTTTGCCGGGTTTCACGCTGACAGCTCCACGCACTGCGCGCGCATGTGCATGCGACACAACAACTCATAGGGAATAGTGCCCGCAGCGCGCGCAATTTCCTCGACCGGCAGACCCGCACCCCACAACACCACCGGATCGCCCACGCGGGCCCCGGGGATGGGGCGCAAATCCACCATCAGCATGTCCATTGTCGCCACCCCCAAAATCTGGGTGCGTACCCCGTTAACCAGCACCGGGGTGCCGGTCGCGGCATGCCGTGGATAACCATCGGCGTAACCAAAGGCCACCACCCCAATGGGCATGTCCACCGGGCAGACATAGCCGGGTGCATAACCCACGGCACCGCCAGCCACCACGGTTTTCACCGCGATGAGGGCTGAGGTAATCGTCATGGCGGGCTGCAGCCCAAGACTCGAGCCAGAGGTTTCCTCAAAGGGCGAGACGCCATAGAGCATGAGCCCCGGGCGCACCCAATCGCCTATGCTCGGCGGCAAGCTGAGAATAGCGCCGGAGTTGGCGACGCTGCGCGCGGCCTGAAGGTCACCCACCGCGCGCAAAAATATTTGCAGTTGCTGCGTCACACTGGCCGCGCCGTGCACCTGCGCGCTGGCGAGATGCGTCATTAGGCGTAATTCCCGGCCCGGGCGCTGCAACGCCAGCACCGCGCGCTGCGCGGCCGCCGGGGTAAAACCCAGCCGATGCATACCGGTATCAATTTTGATCCACAGCACATTGGCCACGGCTTGGCGTTCAAACCACGCTTGTTGCTCGGCGTTATGGACGACAGATTCCAAGCCGTGGATGGCGATATCGGTGAGTTCACTCGCCTCGAAAGGGCCTTCGAGGAGCACGATCGGCCGCGCAATACCGGCTTCACGCAGGCGCACGGCTTCTTCTACCGAGGCGACTCCTAGGGCATCCACCTCGCCCAACGCCCGTGCCACCCGCACCACGCCGTGCCCATAAGCATCGGCCTTGACGATCGCCAGCACCCGCGCACCGGGTGCCGTGCGGTGCACGAGGTCCAAATTAGCGCGAACAGCAGCAGGATTAAAAATCGCCCGCGCCGGGCGGGTCACCGATGATCTCCGCCATACTGCTCGAAAGCGAGATTTTCGAAGGTGGTGTATTCCCCAAAGAAACGCAGCTTGCGCATGCCAATAGGCCCGTTGCGCTGCTTGCCGATGATGATTTCGGCCACGCCTTTGTCGGTGCTGTCTTCGTTGTAGACCTCATCGCGATAAATAAACATGATGAGGTCGGCGTCTTGTTCGATAGCGCCGGACTCGCGTAGGTCGGACATCACCGGCCGCTTGTCGCCGCGTTGTTCCAAACTGCGATTGAGCTGCGAGAGTGCGATCACCGGCACACTCAGCTCCTTGGCCAAGCTTTTAAGCGAGCGGGAGATTTCAGAAATCTCGGTGGCGCGGTTTTCGTTATTGCCGGGCACCGACATCAGCTGCAGGTAGTCGATGACCACCATGCCGAGCTTGTGCTCGCGCGCCAAGCGCCGACAACGCGCACGCAAATCCCCCGGCGACAGCGCGGGGGTATCGTCGATAAACAAATTAGCCTCGGACAGCACCCCGACCGCGTGCGTCAGCCGCGGCCAATCGTCGTCTGCCAGCTTACCCGTGCGCACTTTGTGCTGATCAATGCGCCCTATCGATGACAGCATACGCATCGCCAACTGTTCGCTGGGCATTTCCATGCTGAACACCGCCACCGCCAGTTTTTCCTTCACCGCCGCGTGCTGGGCAATATTGAGCGCAAAGGCTGTTTTACCCATCGACGGCCGCCCGGCGATGATGATCAAATCGGATGGCTGAAGGCCAGAGGTCATGCCGTCCAACTCGTAATAGCCGGTGGCAACGCCCGTAATGGGATTGTCGCGTTGAAAAAGTTGGTCGATACGATCGAGCGCCCCCACTAGCAGCTCTTTGATCGGTCGAAAGCCCTTACGCCCACGGGATTCGCGTTCGGCAATTTGAAAGACCGTGCGTTCCGCGACGTCGATGAGTTCAGTGGTGCCCCGGCCGGCCGGTCGAAAACCCGATTCGGCAATGTCGGTGCCCGCCCGTATGAGCAGCCGCAACACGGAGCGATCGCGCACGATATCCGCGTAGGCCTCGATATTGGCCGCGGTGGGGGTGTTGTCGGCCAGTTGCGCGAGGTAATCGATACCCCCCACCATTTCCAGTTGGTCCTGGGACTCTAGCCATTCGGAGAGCGTGATGATGTCGTAGGGTTTGTTCTCATTCGCCAGTGCTTCGATGGCGCGGAACACCGCCGCATGGTCGCGACGGTAGAAGTCTTGATGGTTGAGTTTTTCGACCACTTGTAGCCAAGCGTCGTTGTCGAGCATCAGGCCACCGAGCACAGATTGCTCGGCTTCCAGCGAATGTGGGGGCACGCGCAACGCGTCGACCGAGCGGTCTGCCGCCCCTTGCCGGCCCACTGTCAGATCGCTGCTCATTGCGGCTGCCGGGAATCGTGCGGGCGTTGGTACCGACCTAAGCCGGTACCGCGCTCACGCCCAGCGATTGCGTTTGGCGCTCGGCTCAGGCACCGGCGCCAGCTGCGCCGCCGCCTTCCGCCGCCACCACCACCACGATGGTGGTGTCGATATCCGAATGCAGCGAAAGCGCCACAACGTGACGGCCTACGCTGCGCAAAGGGCCTTCGGCCAAGCGGATTTCGCGTTTTTCGATGGAATGTCCTAAACCGGCTAAGGCCTCACCGATTTCATTCACGCCGACCGACCCGTAGAGCCGACCTTCAGCACCGGCTTTGGCCACGATGACCAATTCCAGCCCCGCAAAGGCTGCCGCACGGATATGCGCGATGCTGAGCGCTGCCTGATGCTGTTTTTCGAGTTCTTCACGCTGGGCTTCGAACTTGGCGATGTTGGCTGGGGTGGCCGGCACAGCTTTTTTGCCAGGGATGAGGAAGTTGCGGCCATAGCCCGCTTTGACGCGCACACGTTCGCCCAGCGCACCCAGATTATGAATTTTTTCGAGCAGGATTATTTCCATCGTCTTTCGCCTTCAGTCGTTAACTTGCTGCCGGGCCGAGCGTGCTCTGCCCGTAAATTTAGTCTTTTTTTAAGGCCCGGCGCGTTGCCGGAGCCGGCGGAAATCCGCCACAAAATCTGCAATACCCGTGGCCGCAAGGCCCGTGGCGGCTACGTGCGGCAGCAAGCTGGCGCACACATACAGCCCAACCAGCCAAGCCCGCGGTGCTTTCAATGCCAACACCCGCTCGTGAGCAATGCTCAACCCTTGGGCGGCGAACAATAGCACCAGCACCACCAGAGCGTCACCGGCAAAACCCGCGCCCAGCGTACCGCGTTCCAAAAATGTTGCCGCCAGCGCCACCGCGCCACTCACCGGCACCACCCAGGAGGGGAGCACCAAGGCTCTAAATTCTTCGCCAAAAGCCCCGGGCTTATACAGCTCCGATTGCCACCACCGCGCGAGCATCAGCATCCCAACGAGCCCTAGCAGCATGACGCCGATTGAGGCTTGGTGCATAACCCCTGCCACCGCCGAGATTTCTTCAGGGCTTAAAAATTGGCTACCTTGGTTTTTCACCGAGGCCGCCAACTGGGTTAAGCGCTCGCGCCAAAAGGCGTCGACGTCGGGGAGGGATTGGCGAATGGCGAGTGCAAACCCACCGACAAAAACCCCCAGCGTGGCCAGCGCGCGCCCTTGATTCGCACTGGACCGAAGAATTCGTGCCGCGCAAACGATCGGGACCCAAGGCAGCAGGACAACGAGCCCCGAGGTGCCAGCGCCCAATGCCACTTGCAGCACGAGCCCCGCACAAAGTGCCGCCAATGCCGCCACTTTGGTCGCCTCGTAAAGCCCCTCGCGGAGCACCACGAGCCCGATCACCGCCCCACCCAGAACGAGCGATGGGGCGAATAACAGCCCGGTGAGCGCGAATGCCAACGCGATGCTGACCGCCTGCAGCGGCCCCCGCATCGCTAGCCGGGCTATACCCCGCATGTCGGCAAGCTATCTGCTGCCATTCCGCCAAAAACGCTTAATGCGAATCGCTGTAAGGCAGTAACGCTAGAAAGCGGGCACGTTTGACCGCAGTGGCCAACTGGCGCTGGAATCGGGCTTTAGTGCCGGAAATCCGGCTGGGCACAATTTTGCCGTTTTCAGCCACGTTCGCTTTCAAGGTGTTGATGTCCTTGTAGTCGATTTCGGTGACTTTTTCGGCAGTAAACTTGCAATAACGGCGGCGCCGGAAATTGCGTGAAGAACCACCACGCGGTTTTGGTTTGATCATGGCTAAGGATTCCTTGTGAGTCAGTCCGTGGCCGTCTCATCGGCGGGTTCATCGGCGGGTTCATCAGCAGCGGCACCCGTTTGGGTCTCCGCCTCGCTATCAGCAGCGGCGTCACCTTCGCTGGCGCTATCGGCCCGGCTCTCGCGCTCTGCGTGGCGCGCCCGGCGCTCGCTATCGCGCTCTTCTTGGTCTTCCTTCGCCCGCGCCATTAGCGAGGGTTCCGTCAGGGCTTTATCGCGCCCAACAACCAAGTGACGCAGCACGGCGTCATTGAAGCGGAACGCACTCACCAGCTCATTGAGCGTGGTGGCGTTGACTTCAATATTGAACATAACGTAATGGGCTTTGTGCACCTTCGTGATGGGATAGGCCAATTGACGCCGACCCCAGTCTTCAATGCGGTGAATAACCCCGCCGTTGGACTCAATCATGGTGCGATAACGGTCAACCATGGCGTTGACCTGTTCGCTCTGGTCAGGATGGACCAGGAATACAACTTCGTAATGCCGCAACGTGTTCTCCTCACGGTTGGAAGCTTCCCGAACTAGCGGTGAAGCAAGGAGATGAATGAAATGGTGAGCCCCTGAGTTTAAGCCGCGAGAGAACGCGCTGTAAACCTAAAAATTAGCCCCCGTCCCGTTGGCGGCGCGCCTCAAACAGACACACCGCCGCCGCCGTGGACAGATTAAGGCTGGAGACACTGCCATGCAGGGGAATGTGGGCGAGCAGATCACAGCATTCGCGGGTCACTCGGCGTAGCCCGTCGCCCTCCGCGCCCAGCACCATCACCAACGGCATGCTTAAATCCGTGCGGTACAGGGAACTTGGCGTCTCGTGCGTGGCGCCGATCACCCACAGGCCGTCTTCCTTTAGCTGCTCGAGTGCGCGCACCAAATTGCCCACTTGCACCAACGGCATGGTGTCCGCGGCACCGCTCGCCACTTTAGCCACCACCGCCGTGAGCCCTACGCTGCGGTCACGCGGGATAATGACCGCATCCGCACCGGCACCGTCGGCCACCCGCAAGCAGGCGCCCAAGTTATGCGGATCTTGGGGGTGGTCGATCGCCAGCACCAACGCCGGCCGGCCGTGTTCGCGCAGGGCGGCCCGCAGTTGGTCGAGTTCGAGGGTGGCTGGTGCTCGCCGCCGCAAGACCACCCCCTGATGCACGCCCCCGCCGCTCAAGCGCTCGAGCGTTGTGAGCGGCACCCGTTGGGGGGTTAAGCCTAAGGCATCAGCTTGGGCGGCCAACGCCACGAGTTCGCTGGTGGTGGCATCCTTGCGCAGCCAGATTTCCAGTACATCATGGCCAGCACGCTCGAGCGTGGTGGCGCTAGCATGCAGACCGAACACCAGCAAAATGCTGTCTTGGCGTGCCATGCCGACCTCAGCGCCGCCGCGGCCGACGGCCAGTCGGGGCGTCCTCGGCCAGCGAAAAATCGATCTGGCGATCGTCGAGACTCACCCGCATGACCGTCACCCGCACCGGCTGACCAATCCGGAATTCGCGTTTTGTGCGCCGCCCACTCAGCCGATGGCCCACGGGGTCAAACTGGTAATAGTCGTCTGGGAGTGCCGTGACGTGCACTAATCCTTCGACAAAAATATCGCTCAATTGCACAAACATACCGAAGGACGTCACCGCGCTGATAATGCCCGGAAAAGTCTTGCCGACTTTGTCCAGCATGAACTCGCATTTGAGCCAGGCCACCGCTTCGCGCGTGGCTTCATCGGCGCGCCGTTCGGTCATGGAGGTGTGTTCGGCCAGCATCGCGATCGCCTCGGCGCTGGCTTTGGGCCGGCGATCATGCGCCAGCCGCAGTTTGATGGCGCGGTGAACCAGCAAATCTGGATAGCGCCGGATAGGCGAAGTGAAGTGCACATAGGCCTCTAGCGCCAAGCCGAAATGCCCGGCGTTCTCGCCCCGATAGACCGCGAGTTTCAGGCTGCGCAACAGCACGGTTTCAATGAGATTGCGGTCCGGACGCAGCTTTGCCTGCGTCAGCACCGCGGCGAAATCCTTGGCCTCGGGATGCTCGCCGCCGGGCAGGGTCACGCCCACTTCGGCCAGAAATTTGCGCAGCGACACCAGCTTCTCGCCGTCTGGCACCGCGTGCACCCGATACAGCGCCGGCAGTTTGTGCTTGGTGAGGTATTCGGCCGCTGCCACGTTGGCGGCGATCATGCATTCCTCGATGAGACGATGGGCGTCGTTGCGTTCCCGCGTTTCGATGCGTTCGATCTTGCGCGCCGCATTGAAAATGAACTTCGCTTCCATTTGATCGATGTCCAAGGCGCCCCGTTCTTCGCGCCGCACCCGCAGCTGTAAATACAGCTCGTGCAGCAGCAGCACCTGGTTCTTGATCGAAGTTTCTTTGCCGCGCACATCTCCGAGCCACTGGGCGACGTCTTCATAAATCAAGCGGGCATGCGAGCGAATGACTGCGTTATAAAACTTGGCCTTCTGCGGCACGCCTTGGACGTTGAGGCTGAGCTCGCACACCAGCGCCAAACGATCAACATCGGGCTTGAGCGAACAGATGCCGTTGGAGAGTTCCTCGGGCAACATGGGAATCACGCGATCAGGAAAATAAACCGAGGTGCCGCGCTCGCGGGCGGCGGCATCCAACGGGCTATCCTGGGTGACATAGTGGGCGACGTCGGCGATGGCGACCAGCAATCGATAGCCATCGCGGGTGGTACGACAAAACACGGCGTCGTCGAAATCACGCGCGTCCGCACCATCAATGGTGACGAACGGCAGGTTGCGCAAATCGACGCGACCCACGCTGAGGGCCTCGGACTCGCTGACCGTCTGCGGCACTTGCGCGACGTCCGCGGCCAAGCCCTCCGGCCATTCGCAAGGGAGTCCATGCGCACGGATGGCGATGTCGACTTCCATCCCCGGTGCCAGGTGATCACCCAACACCGAGGCCACGCGCGCCAAGGGCTGGCAGTGGGCATCGGGCTGCTGGGTTATCTGGGCGATCACAATTTGGCCGTGACTGGCATCGCCCTCGGCCCCCGCGGGGATCAGTAAATCTTGATTGATACTGCGATTGTCCGGCACCACATAGCCCACCCCGCCATCGCGGAAATAGCGCCCCACCACCTCGGAGTTGGCGCGCTCTAGCACCTCAGCAATGGCGCCATAAGGCCGGTCGCGGTTATCGATGCCGGCGATGCGGACCAGTACGCGGTCCCCGTGGAGCACGCGCCGAGCTTCTCGATTGTCGAGATAGACGTCTTGGTCGCCAATATCCGGACGCACAAAAGCGAAGCCGTCGGGATGCCCGATCACCCGCCCGGCGATGAGTTCCATGCGGCGCGCCACACCGAAACGACGGGCGCGAGTCTCGAGTAATTCGCCATCGCGAACCATCGCACGCACGCGCCGGTTAAGTCCCTCCAGCGCTGCCTCACCGCTGACACCCAGGAGCTCGGCCAAACTGGGCATGGACAGTGGCCCGTCGGCATCGGCCAATGCTTTGGCGATGGCGACCCGGGTAGGGATGGTCACGGCGTATTCGCGTGGCTCGCGGGAAGGATGTTCGTCTTGTTGGCTCATTGACTCACTCGTTGACGGCCTGTAGATTTCGCCTCGCTTTGCCGAGATGGCGGAATTGGTAGACGCGCTGGTTTCAGGTATCAGTGAAGAAATTCGTGGAGGTTCGAGTCCTCTTCTCGGCACCAAATCTGCGGAGCGCAAAAAGAAAGCGCTCCGCAGTTCAGTTCAAAGCAAAATTCCAACTGGGCGTTACGCCCGTCTCACAGCACTAGATATACCACGCCCTCGACGGCTAAGGCCAAACACCTGCGGGTGTTCGATGCGGCGAAGCAACTGTTTAAAACTTCTGGCACGCAGACGGCGCGCCGAAGATTTTCAGCGATTTCCTTGCTCGGTGTGTCGGCCGACGGCTTGAGAGGTCCACTGGGCCACGGCCCAGCGGCTGCTGGTCCAGCGACCGGCATCGCCGCGCCAACCCGGCCCGCCCAACCACCCGTGACGCCAGCCATAATCTCGCTATGAGCATGCTAGTCTTGGCCCTGTTGCGCCCATCGCCAGCGACGGCGGCCACGGGCTTTTTAACGCACACCTCAGGAACGCTTCGTGGACTACTCACTTTTTTTCAAGGCTGTCGCACTGGGGATCATTGAAGGGCTGACCGAGTTTCTGCCGGTCTCCAGCACCGGTCACCTGATCCTCGCCGGCGAATATCTAGCGTTTACCCGGGCCGACGCTAAAACCTTTGAGGTCGTCATCCAGTTGGGTGCCATCCTCGCCGTGTGCTGGCATTTTCGAGTCCGGCTGCTGGGAGTGGCCACCACGCTCGGTCACGCGAGCTCGGCTCGGCGCTTCGTGGGGAACCTATTACTGGCGTTTTTACCCGTCGCCGTGTTGGGGACGGCCCTGCACGGTTTTATCAAGCAGGTGTTGTATGCGCCGCAGGTCGTCGCCTGGGCCCTGATTGGCGGCGGCTTACTCATTTTGTTCATTGAACGCCGGGCAGCACCCACCCAAGACTACGCAGTGGAGGATCTCAGCCCTTTGCTCGCGTTCAAGATTGGCTGCGCGCAGGCCTTGGCGCTAGTGCCCGGCGTGTCACGCTCGGGGGCCACGATCATGGGGGCGCTGTGGCTGGGTGTCAGCCGGCAGAGTGCCACCGAATTTTCGTTCTTTCTGGCCATTCCGGTGATGTTCGCCGCCACCGCCTTCGATATTCTAAAAAGCTGGCAAACCCTTAGCCCAGATTCACTCCCGTTATTTGCCGTAGGTCTCGTCGCGGCGTTTCTGAGCGCCCTCGTGGCCATTCGTTTCTTGCTGCACTTTGTGGCTAATCATAGCTTTGTGGCTTTTGCGTGGTACCGCATCGCGCTTGGTCTGCTGACGCTGTGGTGGCTCGGGACCTAAGTTCACCCGACTGCTTAGATCGCATTCGCAGAAGGTTATGCCCACAGGTTCATTCAACGCTGGGCGTTCTCTGCCTAAACTCTGCGCTGTGCATCCTCGCCGCTCGGAGTCCGTCCATTGTCTACCGTATCGCTACTCGACACGCCTAGCCTGCCCTTGTCGAATGACCAACTCACCCACTTAGAAGCCGCCACATCCGGGCTTTCGCCCACGGCGCTGCTGTGGGCCAGTGGTTATCTAGCCGGCCTGGCTGGGCGGGCCCAACCCATTGCGCTCGACACCCGCGTGGCACCGGTCGCCTCACCGCAAAGCGTCCTCACCGTGCTCTATGGTTCACAGACCGGCAACGGCCGGCGCCTAGCGGAACAACTGGTCGCCACGAGCCGCGCGGCTGGGGTGGCTTCCCGCCTCGTCAGTTTGGCGGATTTCAACGTGCGTACGCTCAAACAAGAACGCGCCGTTATTTTCGTCGTCAGCACGCACGGCGATGGCGATCCGCCCGACGATGCAGTGGCCCTGTGGCGGTATTTGGTTAACCCGCAGGCGGCACGGCTCGACCATCTGGCCTATACGGTGCTGGCGCTGGGCGATTCCAGCTATCCGCAGTTCTGCCAGACCGGGCGCGACTTCGACACGCGCCTCGCCGCGCTGGGTGCGCGAGCTTGTGTGCCCAGTTTGGAATGCGATGTCGATTTGGCCGCCGCCACCCCCGCGTGGATGGCAGCCACCATCGGCGTGTTCGCAGCTTTGCTGCCGGCCCCGCCGGCGCGCATTTCATTGGTGGAAAACACGCCACCAACAATCCCAATCGCCACCCCAGTGGCAACTGAGGTGCGCTTGGATGCCACCCTGCTGCTTAACCAATGCTTGAGCGGCCGGCGTTCGAGCAAAGAAGTGCGGCATCTAGAATTTTCTGTCGATACCGGGCGTTTCAGCTATGAACCCGGCGACAGCGTGTCCTTGTGGGCATCTAATCCTGCCTGCGTAGTGGCCGAAATTCTCAGCCTGAACGACTGGGCGCCCAACACACCGGTCACCTTTGGAGGGCGCACCCACCGCCTTGAGGACGCGCTGAGCCGCGAACTGGAGATCACGCAATTAAGCCGTCCAGTACTGGTGGCGCTGGCGGCGCTGGGACGCGAGTCATCATTGACCCAGCTGTTGGACAGCCACGATAACGCAGCCCTTGGGCGTTATTTGCGGGAGCGCCAGGTAGTAGATGTGCTACGTGAAAGCGCTGTCACGCTAGGCGCACAGCAGTTTGTCGAGCTCTGCCGACCACTCGCCGCGCGCGCCTACTCCATTGCCTCCAGCCGCATGGCCACGCCCGACGAAGTACATCTGTGCGTTGCCCGATTGGTGGGTGAGCGCGATGCTCGTCCCCGTCCGGGCTGCGCGTCGAATTATCTGGCGGAGCTCGCGCCGGGTGCACAACTGAGTCTGCGCTTGGACCGCAACCCAGCGTTTCGTCTGCCGCGCAACGGCGACGCGCCGATCATCATGATTGGTCCAGGAACCGGGGTTGCGCCATTCCGAGCCTTTGTCGAGGAACGCGCCGCCCAAGGGGCAAAGGGGCGCAACTGGTTATTTTTCGGCGAGCGCACGCAGCGCGAAGATTTTTTGTATCAAACCGAATGGCAACGGCAGCTTCGTCAAGGCACGCTAAACCGCTTGGAACTGGCGTTTTCGCGCGACGGCGCGCAGAAAGTGTATGTGCAAGACCGGCTCCGGGCCTGTGCCACCGACCTCTACGACTGGTTGGCACTAGGCGCGAGTGTGTATGTTTGTGGTGACGCCCAGCGCATGGCCAAAGACGTCCACGCCGCGCTGATCGACATCATCGCGACCCAGAGCGGCGTAGACTCTGAAGCCGCCGAAGATTTTCTGATGAACCTGCGCCAGCAGGGTCGCTACCAGCGAGACGTCTACTGATATGAGCACCGACAAACTATCCCCCGTCGAGGGTATTAAAACGCGCAGCCGCCAACTGCGCGGCACGATCGCCGAAGGGCTGCTGGAGTTAGTCACCGGCGCCATCAGCGAGGACGACACCCAGCTGAGTAAATTTCATGGCATCTACCAGCAGGACGACCGCGACTTGCGCGCCGAACGTCGCGACCAAAAGCTGGAACCGGCGTTTCAGTTCATGGTGCGCGCGCGCATCCCCGGCGGGCTGTGCACGCCCGCGCAATGGTTAGCCTTCGATGCCATCACCCAAAATTTCGCCGATGGCACGCTACGCCTCACCACCCGTCAGACTTTCCAGCTGCACGGGGTGCTCAAGGGGGTGCTTAAGCCCACGATCGCGGCCATCAATCAGTCTTTGCTAGACACCTTGGCGGCCTGTGGTGATGTGAACCGCAACGTGATGTGCACCACGCTACCTTTGCAGCGGGAACTCCATGCCTGTGCGATGAAACTGGCGCGGGATATCAGCACCCAGCTGCTACCGCAGAGCGGTGCCTACCACGAAATTTGGCTCGATGGCGTCAAGCTAGAAAACAACGTGGAAGCGGTTGAACCGCTCTACGGCAGCACGTATCTGCCGCGCAAATTCAAAATTGGGATTGCGCTACCGCCCGATAACGACGTGGATGTCTACTCGCAGGATCTCGGCTACATCGCACTCATCGAGCAAGGGCGAGTGGTGGGCTATAACGTGGTGGTGGGCGGCGGCATGGGGGTTACGCACGGTGATTTAGCGACTTGGCCACGAGTGGCCGAACCCCTTGGCCGCTGCACCCCAGACCAGGTGCTGGCAATTGCAAAAGCCGTGCTCACTACTCAACGCGACCATGGCGACCGCACCAACCGTAAACACGCCCGCCTCAAATACACCCTAGAGACGATGGGCATAGCAGCCTTTCGCGCCGAGGTAGAGGCGCGCGCAGGCCTGCAGTTGGCGCCCAGCGCCACGGTGACTTTTAAAGACAACGGCGACCCAACGCAGGGCTGGCACACCGACGATCACGGCCTGCACCACTACGTCCTGTATGTGCCCAGCGGCCGGGTGAGCGATGTGGGCGAGTGGCGGGCGCTGAGTGGTTTACGGGCGGTAGCCCAGCGCGGGTTAGCGCAGTTTAGGCTGAGCGCGAACCAAAACCTGGTGCTGAGCGACATCGCAGCGCACGACCGCGACGCGGTGGCTGGATTGCTGCACGAATACGGTCTGAGCGCGCCGGTGTCCCCAGTGCGCCACCTGACCCTCGCCTGCGTAGGTCTGCCCACTTGCGGGCTGGCGATGGCCGAAAGCGAGCGCTATGCGCCGAGCTTCATCAGCGAAATTGAGGCGCTACTCGCTGGCCACGGGCTGGCCGGCACGCCCATCAATATCCGCATTACCGGTTGCCCCAACGGTTGCGCGCGGCCGTTTTTGGCCGAAATTGCGCTGGTGGGCAAAGCCCCAGGGCGTTACAACCTGTATTTAGGCGGGGCCGCCGACGGCTCGCGGCTCACCGTGCCCTACCGCGACAACATCCCGCAGGCTGAAATCCTCGCCCTACTGGATTTGGCCTTCGGCCGCTACGCTAAAACTCGTACGCCGGGCGAACGTTTTGGCGACTTTGTGATCCGTGTGGGCATTGTGGATCCCGTTACCTCGGGACCCGAGTTTTCAGTCGCCGTGCAAAAACTAACCGGGA
>CAMAXW010000056.1 GCA_945862315.1 Klebsiella pneumoniae | reverse complement strand
ACGCCCGGCTGTAAGCACCAGTCCAACGGCACCTCATCGATGGTGATGGCGCGCTCACCCTGGTTCATGGTGGAGTGAAAATGATAAGGCGCATCCAGATGGGTGCCATTGTGGGTCATGAGTCTGATCCACTCGATAGCCCACCCCTCACCCTCGGGCAAATCTGCCTCGCGCAGGCCGGGGAAAAATTGCACCACATCCTTGGCGGATTGTTTGTGCGTGACGTATTCAATGTGTGGACCATAGCCGGGCGGATCGGAAATAACGTCATTTTCGAGCGGCATGGAGATATCGATCAGTGTGCGGGGCATAGAAATTCCTAAGTGTTTGGGAGAGCTTGTGGCCGCTCGCGCTAACCCGATCCGGCCATGGAGAAAAACTGCTGTGCCCGTACGTGGTGTGCATAGCGGAATGATGCACACCGAAATAGGTCCAGCGGGTTGCTATACAAAAGCCGCTCCTGATTGGACGCGCCTTCAATTTGTAGTTTGATTGTCAGTCTAGATCGTTCGTCGATACAGATTAGCTGGGCGCCAGCTTAGGCCATGCCGTCAACAATACCGGGAACTTTGCCCGCAACATCGCGCCAGAACGCTACCGAGTGGGTGGTGAATAGCCGGCAAACTTTCGGATATTCTTTGGCAACTCATAAAAAATGGAACGCCAATTGCGCTAGGTTAATTGCTGCTTTTTTTGGCCGCAATCATACTGCAGCTTGTTTTGAAAACTTGATCATTGACTGCCACCGTTGCTATTGCCGTCTGCCACTCCTTGCAACTGCTGCAAGTCATTCTCGATTTCTTCCACAGTAGGCAATGCGCCCTTCAAGTTGTCAGGCAAAGCTTCCACCAGCGTGTATTCGCTCACGCCCATAGGTTTATTCATGTCCCTTAGGGAAAATTCCACTTCGATGTTGTTTTTGTCACGGCACAGCAGCAGGCCAATGGTGGGGTGGTCGTCGCTTCGTTTGAGCAGGCTGTCCACCGCAGAAAGGTAGAAGTTGAGCTTGCCAGCGTATTCCGGGAGAAATTTCCGGTTCTTCAGCTCCACTACCACGTAGCATTTCAGTGTGACGTGGCAGAACAACAGGTCAATGTAGTAATCGTTACCGGCGATTTCCAGATGGTACTGGCGACCGATGAACGCAAAGCCCTTACCCAACTCCAGCAGGAACTGGATGATGTGTTGGGTGAGTTGTCGCTCTACATCCCGTTCGTTGTACGGCACCGTCATCGCCATGAAATCAAAGGTGTAAGGGTCTTTGAGAGTTTGTTGGGCAAGGTCTGACTGCGGCAATGGCAAGGTGCGGGAGAAGTTGGTCACGGCCTTGCCTGCGCGGGTGTACAGGTTTGACTTGATCTGCATCGCCAGCACATCGCGGCTCCAGCCGTGCTCAAGGGCTTGCTCCATGTAAAAACGGGCTTCGGGCACGCTGCCGCACTTGGTGAAAATCTGGATGTTATGCCCCCATGGCATTTGGTCAACAGGCTGTTGACCAAATGGCACTGGGACGCTGTGTGGTGCGGTAAGGCCTTGCGGACTGCTGTAGAACTCAAAAAACCGCAGGCAATACTTTAGGTTAGAGGCCGAAAAGCCCTTGATTTCAGGGAAGGCTTTCTGCAGGTCGGCTGACAGTTGAGCAATCAACTTGTCCCCCCACTGGCTTTGAGCCTGTTTTTGGGCAATCAGCGCGCCCAGATCCCAGTAAAACAAAATCAACTCGCGGCTGGCCGCTAGCGCCATGCGCAGGCGCACGGAGACGATGCGCTGCTTGATGGTGTTGAGCCACTCTTGGTATTCGGCCAGCGCACCGGGCTGGAGAGTCATGAGGTTTGTCATGTTGGGTTCACTCATCACCGGCACCTCCTGTCACGACCTTCACCTCTGCCCCATCAGCCAAGCCCGAGATGATGCGCTTGTCGGCGTAGTGGCGCACTTGCTCGTCGTAGGCCGGTAGCGCCATCTTTAGCTGCCATGCCCACGCGCCTTCCAGCTTGAAGGCGGCATCCAGTGCCTCGCGTTGATCTGCGCGCACGTCCAGCCACTGGGGTTCTTGCGCAGGCCCCACGGCAGGTCCCTTATGGCCTTGCGCTCGGTCAGCGCGGTGAAGCCCGATTCTTCGCGCGCCCAAGGCATGCCTACCTGACGGGTCTTGTCGCAGCCGGTGCACGCCACGCACGGCACAGCCGCGTGCTGTCTTGTTTCAAACTGGCAGCAGTCACGGCGCGGCCCCTCCTTTGCTCACCAACGTGAGCCAATAGTCCAGCCGTGGATCCAGAGAATTGCCACGGAAGCGGGCCATTTTGGTGCCAAACCAATTGAAGTAGTCGAACCGTACCAGTGAAATTTTGTCCTGCACCAGCGACCACATCGACCACTTAATGTCGGCCAGGATTTTATAAAGTTTTAGCCGCGCAAAACGTTCTTCGCGCCACTCGCCGTAATAACGATTAATGAAGGCGACATCCATTTCTTCGGTGAAGTAATTGGCACCAGAATAAAGCCCCATGTCATAACACTCGTCATTCATGGAGGCGTATTCGAAATCCAGCAATTTTACATCACCGGTCTCATCGTTGATCACGATATTGTTAACGTAGTAATCGTTATGGCAGGGCTTGTAGTGAATACCGCCCGCTAAAATTGCGGCTTCAATCTGCTTCGCCAAGTATTCCATGCGCTCGATTTCTGGTGGCAGGTAGGTCTTCAGATCCCGTGCCATCCGCAGCATCTTAAAAGTCTGTTCGAAGGCGGTCTCGGTCAGGGGTAGCGAAATTTTTTCGTGCTCATTGAATTGACGGATGAGGTCCACGGTCTGCAAGAAAATCTTAGGATTGTAAACATCACCCCAGGTCAGGGTGCGGTAGCCCTGAATCCAGCTAAAAATTTCCACGCCAGTGTCTTCAAAAAAACAGACCACCTGTGGCCCTATCCCCACGTGTTCGGCAATCTGATTGGCACGGTGACAATTTTTGCGATCGATAAACGCGGCGGTGCCCGCGCCGGGAATCTTCACAAAAAAATTGTCCCCGTTGACCGTTACTCGAAAATTGGGATTGGTGATGCCACCCGTGACGGGCACATAACTGACGTCGAGGCCGTGCCAAGCGCTCATTCGATTGATGGTCGCCAAAAGTTCGATTTCGACCCCCTCCATATCAGGAGTTGGGACTAGTGGGGCTTTCGGCATTGGGGGGTCCTTTGAGTTAGTCAGAAATGATCTACCGGCAACCAAGGGGCTTCGATTCCAGTCTAAGCATCGGTAGAGTGGGGTACAACAACGGTTGCGCTGGTGCCGGCGGTGTCGCGGACCACCGCCAAGAGATGGCCCTACCGCCCTACAATTCACTTCGGCTCTGATAAGGACAGCACGATGCCAACATCCCCACCAGCGGCGACCGATCTCGCGCAGTGCACAGCGACCGAACTCGTGGCGCTCTATCGCACGGGCCAAGCCTCACCGCGCGACGCCACCCGCGCCGTACTGGCGAACATTGCGGCACGCAATCCCATCCTCAATGCGTTCTGTTTTGTGGCGGAAGAATCGGCGTTGGAATCTGCGGCACTCAGCGAGGCCCGCTGGCAGCGCGGCGCGCCTTGCGGTCCGCTGGATGGCGTGCCGGTCTCGATCAAAGACTCCCTCCTGGCGAAGGGCTGGCCTAGCCTGCGCGGCAGCCGCACGGTAGATCCCGCTCAAGCATGGACAGTGGATGCCCCGGCAACCGCACGCTTACGCGAAGCCGGTGCCGTGCTGCTCGGCAAAACGACGCTGCCTGAGTTTGGCTGCAAAGGTGAAACCAATTCCCCGCTGACGGGACTTACCCATAATCCTTGGGATCTCGCCCGCACCCCAGGCGGGTCTTCCGGTGGCACCGCCGTGGCGGTTGCCGCCGGCATGGGGCCGCTGGGCTTGGGTACCGACGGCGCGGGGAGCGTACGAATTCCAGCGGCTTTCTGCGGCATTTTTGGCCTGAAACCAAGTTTTGGCCGAGTGCCGTCTTATCCCATGTCGGCGTTTGGCTCGGTGTCGCACGTCGGTCCCATGACGATGAGCGTGCGGGATGCGGCGCTCATGCTCAATGTGCTGCAACAGCCGGATGCCCGTGACTGGACCTCGCTGCCGCCCACGACGATAGACTGCACAGCGGCGCTAGAAGACGGCATACGGGGTCTTCGAATTGCTTGGTCACCCACCCTGGGTTATGCCAAGCAGGTTGATCCCGCCGTCGCGGCAGCCTGTGCCACGGCGGTGGCCACGTTAAGCGCAATGGGCGCGGTGGTCGAGGCCATCGACCCAGGCTTCGAAGACCCGCTCGAGATCACCACCGGTTTATGGTTCAGCGCGGCGTGGTCGCTGTGGAATACCCTCAGTCCCCACCAACAGGACCTGACCGATCCCGACTTCCGGGCGCAGGCCCAGCTTGGCGCGCAGTTGAGCGTATTAGAGATTCAGACGCTGCATACCCGGCGCGGCGTGCTGGGCTCACACATGCGGCAGTTCATGCAACGCTACGATCTGCTGGTGACGCCGGCGGTGGCCATCCCGGCATTTGCGGCACGGCTCCCTGGCCAGGTGTCGATGGACCCTCAATCCATGCTCAGCTGGACCCCATTCAGCTACCCCTTCAACCTGACCCAGCAACCAGCCTGCACCATCCCTTGTGGGCTGACCCCCGAGGGTTTACCGATAGGCTTGCAGATCGTTGGGCCCATGTTTGAAGACGCCCTGGTGCTGCGCGCCGCGCGCGCCTATGAAACAACGCGCCCCCTGCTGCGGCCACCGGCCGTGCCAGCCGCCAATATCTAACGAGTCTAAAACGCCATGGAGCGTCAGCTGCGTCGCCACCTACTAAGAGTCTTTGATTTTTTCGATGTTCTGCGACAACGCAACAACGCCACGAATTTGCTCAAACGAGTGAAGGTGCGGGTTGTTGTTAACAATGATCATCGGGAAGATTCCCCGTAAAGCGCCTCGCGCGTCACCTGACGAGGCAGCCTCAGCGGAAGGTAGCGCGCCCTGCTCTGCCCTCTCCCGGAGAGGCAACGGCGTAGCCGCATCGTGGCACGCCTCGTCTGCGCAAAAACGGATCGGCACCAATGGCCTTAAAAACCCCAACCAGCATGGTGAGCCAATGCTGGTTGCAAGCTGCGCGAACGCAGGCGATTACGGTTTCGGGCTCGGCGGGGGCAGCGCCGTCAAGTCGTTAAATTGACCGAGCTCCCGGCCATTAACAAAATGCCACGGCGCGACCACCAGAGAATCTGCGAGAGCATCCGAAAACCCCATGATATGGGCCGGCAGCGCGAGCAAAACATAGGCCGCGGTGGACGCAGCAGCCCCGACCACGCTGGGCGGCCGCACAAACAGGGCATCAGCGATTTTCAAGCCCACCGTTGGCTGCGCCGCTGGCACGGCGGGGGTTGGCTGCGCTTGCCCCACTGCCTGCGCCATCACTGGCTGAACCAAACAAAATGCCACGGCCAAAACGACCAACGCTGTCTTCTTCATCGTAAACCCTCTTTTTCTTGAATAGCTCTTGCACCGATTTCTTTCGCAGGAGTCTGCTGAGATTTCTGCCCACGCTTCCTCGCCATCGGTCTATCGAGAAAGTTTTTCGCGGCACTTTATTTTTGCGGCGCGGCGGTTTCGCAAACGTCAGTTAACATAAGCGATTATGCTTGTCCAGCAGGCTCAGCGAACATCTGCGCGGTGGTCTAAGGGTCACGGTGATCAACCGGCGGCGCGTGGGCGAAGGGCGTGATCCGTTGTATGCTCCCGAGCAGCCAGCGGGGGTCTCCGAGACCGCCGTCGCGAGCGGTCTAGCCCCTGTTTACGCCAGTCGCGCGACACTCACCTGCGCGTGACCACCCAATCCGCCACGGGAGGAATCCATGGAACTGTCGGCCTCACAAATTGAACACTTCCACGAGCAGGGTTATATATTCCTGCCCGACATTCTAGATGCGACCGAAACCGATCTGCTGCGGCGCGAAGCCCACCAAATTTTCGGGATGCAACGCGAGGAAGTGGTGCGGGAAAGGGACGAAAAAACCGCACGCACGGCGTTCGCCGCGCATCACTACAACGAAGCTTATCGTCGACTGGGCGCGCATCCCCGCTTGCTAACGCCGGTGATGCAGCTGCTAGACGGCCCGGTGTACATGCACCAGTTCAAAATTAACGCCAAAGCGGCCTTCAACGGCGATGTCTGGCAGTGGCACCAGGATTACGGTACTTGGGCACGCGACGACCTCATGCCGACACCGCGCGCGATGAACATCGCCTTGTTCCTTGACGAGGTCACCGAGTTCAACGGTGCATTGATGTTCATCCCCCGCAGCCATCACCAAGGCACGCTGGAGGCTGGACACGATCTGAGTACCACCAGCTATCCGTTATGGACGATCAGCAACGAGGCCATTACCCAACTCGTGCGCGAGGGTGGCCTCATTGCGCCAAAGGGCAAACCCGGCTCGGTGATGTTGTTCCACAGCAACCTCGTGCACGGCAGCCCCTCCAACATGTCGCCCTTCGACCGCACCATCGTTTATCTCAGCCTCTGCCATGTGGATAACCATATCCAACGCTTCCAGCGCGCTGAGTGGATTGCGCATCGCGACTTCACACCCATTCAACCGCTAGAGGACAATTGTCTACGCGACCTTGCCCAAGAACAGGCGGCCTGAACCACCATGAATCTGCATCAATTGCTGTTGGATCGCGCCAGCGCCGGCCGTCCAATTCGCGTGGGACTGATCGGCGCCGGTAAGTTTGGCTCGATGTTTCTGGCGCAGGCTGCGCGCACCCCGGGCATGCACATTATGGGCATCGCGGATCTTTCCCCGGCACGCGCACAGGCCGCCACCGCGCAGGTCGGTTGGCCCGCCGAGCGCACCACTGCGCGCACCGCCGTGGACGCGTTGCGCCAAGGCACGACCTGGATCACCGACGATGCCGCCGCACTGATCGCCGCCGACGGCATTGAGGTCATCATCGATGCGACCGGCAGCCCCGCCGCCGGGATTCGCCATTGCCTGCTCTGCTGTGAGCACGGCCGGCATATCGTCATGGTCAACGTAGAAGCCGACGCGTTGGCCGGCCCGTTGCTCGCGGCGAAGGCGCGCAGTGCGGGGGTGGTGTATTCGCTGGCGTACGGCGATCAGCCGGCGCTGATCGGCGAGATGGTGGACTGGGCACGCGCCAGTGGCTTCGAGGTGGTCGCCGCCGGCAAGGGCACCAAGTACTTGCCCGTCTATCACGACTCCACACCCGACACCGTGTGGTCGCATTACGGGCTCACCCCGGAGCAGGCGCGCGTGGGCGGCTTGAATGCGCAGATGTTCAACTCCTTCCTCGATGGCACCAAATCCGGCATCGAAATGGCCGCCGTCGCGAACGCAACCGGCTTGCGCCCACCGCGCGGAGGGCTGGCGTTCCCGGCCTGTAGCGTCGATGAACTACCGACCATTTTGCGGCCCCGCGCCGCTGGCGGGGTCCTCGATGACAAGGGCATGGTTGAAGTCATTTCCAGCCTGTCGCGCGACGGTGAACGGCTGCCGCGCGATCTGCGCTGGGGTGTCTATGTCGTGTTCGAAGCACCAGACGATTACGTCGCGCGCTGCTTTGCAGAATATGGCCTGTGCACCGATGCGTCTGGTCGCTATGCGTCGATGTACAAGCCGTTCCATCTCATCGGCCTCGAACTGGGCATTTCGGTCGCCAGCGTTGCGTTGCGCGGGGAAGCCACGGGTGTGGCGCGCGCATGGCACGGCGACGTCGTCGCGACCGCGAAGCGCGATCTGGCCGTTGGCGATGCGCTCGATGGCGAAGGCGGGTTCTGCGTGTGGGGGAAACTCATGACCGCGGCGGATTCATTGGCCGCCGACGGCCTGCCCATCGGGCTCGCCCATCATTGCCGCATCACACAGCCGATCCGCAAAGGCCAGCCCGTGCGCTGGGCAGACGTCGACCTTAATCTCGATCAGGAAAGCGTCCACATCCGGCGCGAAATGGAGCGCGTATTCGCGCCAACCGCGGCCCACAGCAGCGTTCTCAACAATCCCGCCATCGCCCCTTAAAAGGAGTCGCACCATGCACGTTGGAATGTCCCCGATTTTCCAAAACCCCGGCAATCAGTTGTCCGACGCAGAGGTGTATCGCGAGGAAGTTCGCCTTGCTGATATGGCCGAACCACTGGGCTTCGATTCCATTTGGGCGATCGAACATCACTTCACCGACTACACCATGTGTCCCGATCCGGTGCAGTTCCTGACTTACATGGCGGGTCGCACGAAAAAAGCCCTGCTCGGCACCAGCGTCATCGTGCTGCCATGGCATGACCCCATGCGCGTGGCCGAACAAATTTCGATGCTCGATCATCTCTCTAACGGGCGCATGGTGCTCGGTCTCGGTCGCGGCCTTGCGCGGGTGGAATACGACGGCTTCCGCATCCCACAAGGTGAGGGGCGCGAACGGTTCGTTGAGTATGCAGAAATGCTGATCGAGGGCCTGGAGCGCGGCTACATGGAAGGCGGCGCGACCACCCACCAGCCACGCCGTGACATCCGACCGCTACCGCTGAAATCGTTCAAGGGCCGCACCTACGCGGCCGCCGTGTCGCCAGAATCCATGCCCATCATGGCGAAGCTCGGCGTGGGTCTGTTGGTGATCCCGCAAAAACCTTGGGATGTGGTGAAACAAGATCTCGCTATCTACCGTGATGTGTTCATCAAAGAAAACCACTGCGAGCCACCGCCGCCATTTTGCGGTGGCTTCTACTATGTGGATAAAGATCCGGTGCGCGCCGAAGAAATGGCGCTCAAGTGGATCGGCGATTACTACCACACCGCGATGAAGCATTACGAAATGGCGGGCAGTAATTTCGGCACCGAAAAGGGTTACGAGTTCTATCGCAACGTCAGCAAATACATCGGGCGCCACGGCCAAGACAGCGCGGCCGCCGACTTCGCCAATCTCATGCCCTGGGGCACGCCCAAACAGGTGCTAGAAAAAATTGAGTACATGCGGGAAATTCTCGGCATGAACGCCATCAGCGGCAACTTTAGTTTCGCCGGCATGCCCTATGCGGACGCCGAACGCAGCATGAAGTGCTTCGCAGAAAACGTGTTGCCGGAGCTCAAAAAATGGCGGGTGCCGGCGTTTGGTGCAGCACCTACCTTAAATCTGCGGGTCGCCTAAGCGCTAACGCCGCGCGCTGGGGCACGCGAGGGCGCCGATCACAGCGGTGTATCTCGGCGGGTAGCTGTCGAGATTAGCGCCGGCTTAGATCCCCCGACGCCCAAAATCCAGCCCTCCACATCGGCCACCATGCTCTCTGGCCGCGTCAGGGTCGGTTGCAAAAACTGCTCGAGTTGGCCAGACCGGTCGGCTGCACACAGCCAAGACGCCACCACAAACGCGTCATGCTGGTCGGGCGTACGGTCATCGGTTGGGAAGGCGTGCTTCCACAGCGCGGGGTATACCTCGGCGATGGCAGACTTCCCCGAGGGGACTGACCAACCATCGAACGGCCAGAAATGCAGGCGGTCGCCGAGTCGCTTGCGCAGATACAGCAGCCAGGGAATGCCGGCATGGGTCGACTTGGCCACCGAGCCCTGGACGTCGAAATGGAACACCGACTTGGCCGAGCCGGCACGATGTTCGGTCATCCGGCGCCAGCGGGTGCTGCCGGTGCGCGCGGCACCATCGCCAACCAGGCCATCACGCACGAAATCCACATAGGTGTGCTCGACATCCGTGGGCCAGTGGCGCTGAAAGTCCTCCAGAAACTTGGGCCAATCCGGCTCCAAGTGATGCACTTCGAAATAGCGCAGCGGAAACGAAAACCCGTGATCGATGCCGACGATCGTCGGGACATCCTCGGCCAGGCGCTCGCCGAGCCACTCGGCAATGCCGCGTCGCGTCCAATACTTGCGCGGGCTCGGTGGCGGCGCCACTTCTTGGGCTGCCGCAGCGCCATCGGCGCAATAAACCCGCAACCCCTTCAGGCTGGCATCGGGTGTTTGAGCACCGGAATAGTCAATGCCGATGTAGCGGGTGAAGGCTGGGGTCATCGGCGTGCTGGCCCGACGCCCAGGCCAGTACTTTGAGACGGGGCTGCTTGACGACGACCAGCAGCGTCAGCGCCCTGCCGCTCGGCCGTCAGGATCGCCTTGCCGAGGGTACCGGCGCGGTAGATAGCCGCGCAGGCGTCACGCTTAAACTGGGCTTTAGTCGTCATGTCAACAATGCCTGTCAGTCACCTAGTCTCTATGCGAACGAACGCAACGGCGGTGCTAGGCGTAGGACCGAGTAAAGGCCGAATACACCAGCGTCCGCAGATCACGCCGCAGGAGCAGCCGCACGTCACTGCCAATCACTTGGGTCATGAAGACCACGGCCAGTTTTTCACGCGGGTCGATCCAAAAGGCGGTTGAGGCAGCACCACCCCAAAAGAACTCGCCCTCGGTTCCCGGCAGCCGGGTCTTAGCGGGGTCAACGTTGACACCGCAACCGATAGAAAAACCAATGCCGCTATAACCGGCCTCCGTAAACATTCCCGCACCCGGCACCATGTCGGTCATCAGCTTGCCGTCCGGCAAAAGATTCGTACTGAACATCGCCACCGTCTTTGGGCTGAGAATCTGCACCCCGTCCAAGCTGCCACCGGCCAGTAACATGCGGCAAAAACGCAGGTAGTCGTTGGCGGTGGAGACCAGACCACCCCCACCGGATTCGAGCTTCGGCGGCGTGGCATAAGTCGATGTTTGCGCATCATCCTGTAGTGCCAGCCCCCCTCCGGATTTAGGCATGTAGCAAGAGCTGAATCGATCGAGTTTTGCGGCTGGGCAAAAAAATGCCGTGTCGCTCATTTGCAATGGCTCAAAAAGGCGCGTGCGCAAAAACTCACCAAAACTCTGGCCAGAAAGCTGCTGCACCAGATAGCCCATCACATCGATAGACACGGAGTAGTTCCACAAGTCACCCGGCGAGAAATCCAGCGGGAGCAGCGCCAGTTGCGCGATCAATTCATCCAGCCCGCCGGGCGTCTGAAGATCGCCGATTTTTTGCGCACGGTAGGCCGCGTCAACGCCGGTGCGCGCCATAAAACCATAGGTAAGACCCGAGGTGTGCGTGACCAGATCAACCACTCGCATCGGTCTTTTTGGGGCGACCGTTAGAAACTGTCCCACCGTGTCCGCCACCAAGCTCGGTACGCCGCCGGCATACACGCGCAGGTTTTTCCAGGCCGGGATGAATTGCTGAACCTCGTCATCGAGACCCAGCTGGCCTTCTTCGACGAGCATCATCAAAGCCACGGCGGTAATTGGCTTCGACATGGAATAGATACGAAAAATGGTGTCTTCGCGCATCGGCTTGGCGCGCTCAATATCCATCAGCCCGGCCATCCCGGTGTGGGCCAGCTGACCATCTCGATACACTTGGGTGAGAATGCCCGGCAGCGCACCGCTATCGACATAGCGCGCTTTCATCACACGGTCCATATTCGCCAGACGACTCGATGAGAGTCCAAGACCTTCCGCAATGCTCATTCAGGCTCTCCAAGGGTGTAGGTCAGGAGTCTAGAACACGAGTCCTGCCAAACCCAAGCACCTCAGGCGCGCGACCCTCGCGGCGCAGCCTAGCCTAACGCTCGAAACAGCTCGCGCGCAGGCGGACCAACGCGTCGGGATTACCCACCAAGCGGTGTCGCCGCGGCCCCCCACGAGGGGGTGAGGAGCCCGCCCCGCGCGGGCCGCGAGATTAGCGACGCAGAGCAAGCTAGAATTGCCACAATCCAGACAAACTACGTAAACTCATCCCCACCATGACTACCCAATCTGAATATCCTGACAAGCGTAACGCGTTGTCAAAATTAGTCTTCAGCTCACGCTGGATGCAATTACCGCTCTACCTTGGTTTGATCGCGGCACAAGGTGTTTACGTCGTGGTTTTCGTCAAGGAACTCTGGCATCTCATCCACGGCGCCATAACCCTCGACGAGCAGGGCATCATGCTCATTGTGCTCGGCCTCATTGACGTGGTGATGATTTCCAATTTGTTGGTGATGGTGATCGTTGGGGGCTACGAGACCTTCGTTTCGCGCCTCAATCTGCGGGGCCATCCGGATCAACCGGAATGGTTAAGCCACGTGAACGCTTCCGTGTTGAAGGTCAAGCTAGCGATGGCGATTATTGGCATCTCCTCGATTCATTTGCTGAAGACCTTCATTGAAGCGGGGTCCATCGGCCTCGAAGGCGCGCGGACCACCGAGACGGGCGTGATGTGGCAAACCATTATCCACATGGCCTTTATTCTCTCCGCGATCGGCATCGCTTGGACCGACTACATCATGCAAGTAACTAGCAAAATGGGGAAAGCCGAGCACTAGCCGGCACTCAAAGAACGGGCATTATTGTGGCCAGTGGCGCCATCGGGGCTAGCTGAAAATACCGCACGCGCCGCCAGTTCATCGACCGTGCCGCCCCGGCCCAGGTCCAAGAGCAAGCACCCGCACCACTGCCACCCCATCGCTGCGAGGGCATGTGGCTGCGGGCCACTAACCCCGCGCGGGTCCGCTGTACCGATACAAGACAGCAGGGCTAAAGTTTCCGCCCCAAAGACATGCCTTGGGCGTGCACTTAACCTACACTTACGTGCCCCCCCCCAAATTATCCCCGCGCCATGCAGTCAAATTCCTACAAAGTCGGCCTAAACTCCCAGTCCCGGGCCTTTGTTTATGTGGTAATCGCGCTTCTTCTAGGCAATCTAAGTGCCTTGGTAGATGCCTACCACCACCCAGATATTCCTTATCTGGATCTTGAGCATCAGTTGGTCGGCGGCGTCACCATCCTAGTCGTCGGTATTTTAATGGCGTTATTTGAAGGGTACCTACGCAGGCTGACGACACAATCTCGCGGCATTGATGCCGAGCGCGAAGCGGCAGCGGCACTGCAGGAGGCGCTCATCTCGAGCTCAATCGACGCCTTCGTCCGCATCGACGTCCAAGGCCGGGTGCTGGCTTGGAGCACCGCGGCCGAAAAAATGTTTGGCTGGAAGGCAGCCGAGGTCCTAGGCCAACTCTTGACTGCCTCCATTATTCCGCACCGGCACCACGCAGCTCACACGCAAGGGATGGCGAATCCGCAAGACCACAAGCTCAGTCGCGTGATCGGCAAAGTAGTTGAAATCACAGCCTGTCGGGCAGATGGCACAGAGCTGCCGGTCGAATTAATGGTGAGTGCGGTTTGCTTAAACCAAGAGTGGAATTATGTCGCCTTCATCCGCGACATCAGTCAGCGTAAAGCCACCGAAGCCCAGCTACTCCAGAGCCAGAAACTTGAGGCCGTCGGCCAACTCACCGGCGGTCTGGCGCACGATTTCAACAATCTGCTGGGCGTGGTGATGGGCAATCTCGAGTTACTGCGCGGAAGATTTCGGGACGACTCATACGAAATTGAGCGCATCAGTGCCGCACTGGACGCCACTAAGCGGGGTGCCAATCTCACCAAGTCGCTGCTGGCCGTGGCGCGCAACCAGCACCTAATGCCCGAGGTCATCGACCTGCGCTCGCGCTTCGCAGAGCTACTGCCGCTGCTGCGTACCACCGCGGGCAGCGGCATCAGCGTCATGGATATCAGCGAGCCGGCTGACAACGAGGACAGCGGCACGCCGCTCGCGATACGCGTAGACGTCAGCGGTTTGGATAGTGCTATTTTCAATCTAACGGCCAACGCACGCGACGCGCTGCAGGGCCGTGGCGAGATCACGCTGAGTGCCCGTCTTTGGCATGGGATCACGCTCACAGTCTTGGAAAAGAGGCGCCGTGGCGAGATCACGCTGAGTGCCCGTCTTTGGCAGGACGGTTCCCAGCATCAGGGCAGCGGGCCTGCGCCGAATCTCGCGGCCGGCGATTATGTGTTGATCACGGTCGCCGACAACGGCCCGGGCATGAGCGCCGAGATCTGCGCCCGCGCCTTTGATGCCTTTTTTACGACCAAAGAACGGGGCCGCGGCACGGGGCTTGGGCTCGCGATGGTGCATGGATTTTGTCGCCAGTCTGGGGGGGATGCGCAGATTGTGAGCGAACTGGGCGTTGGCACCTGCGTACACTTGTGGTTGCCGCGGTTGACCGAAGCTGAGACACACACCACGGTGACTGACACCGCGCCAAACATACCGCAGGGCAGCGCGCACGTGCTGGTGGTGGATGACGAGCCAGAATTGCTCGAACTCACCAAGATTTTGCTCGAACAACTGGGCTATCGGGTGACCGCTTGCGGGACCGGCGAGGCGGCGCTGCAGGCACTCGCTAACCAAAACATCGACCTGCTCGTCACCGATATCATCATGCCCAAAATGGATGGCGTGGAACTGGCAGCCCGCGCCTGCGCGCACCAGCCGGGTTTGGGCCTGCTGTACGTGTCCGGCTTTGCCCAACCGATGTCCCCCAACACGGCCCGCGTGCAGGGCGAACTGCTAGAGAAGCCCTTCACCAGCGCAGCACTTGCGGAGGCGGTGAAACGGGCACTCAAGGCGCGACCCCAAACCGCTTAGCGCGTTGGCGATACAGCGGTTGCGGCCACGTCCCCAGCCAGCACGAGTACCCGCTCCACTGCGGTAAAAACCCCTCACCGGGTGGTGAGCGCACCGACAAAAATTTGGCTCGAAGCGCTAAAACCCGCGTTGAAAAAATCATCCATGTGGACGAAAACCGCCCAGCTTGTGTGGGCGAGTACACGAAAGCCACCCCGTGAGCCGCGGTCCGGCAGCTTTATTCGACCACGGTCGGGATATACTCGACCCTCGTGTATCTGGAGGTTCCGACCTGAACGCCACAACCAATTGTCTTACCACCGCCCAACTCCATACGGGTCAACGTTACGAAACGCGACTCGTCTTCTCGCGCGAGGATGTCCAGCGCTATTGCGCCCTATCCGGTGACCAAAACGCGATCCACGAGAATGTTGAGGCGGCGCGGCTGCGTTTTCCGGGCGTGCCGGACATCATCGTGCCCGGCGGGCTGCTGCAAATCGCTATCACGGGGGTTTTTGGTACCCAGTTCCCCGGTGATGGCAGTCTGGGACTCATCTTCACCCCAGAGCGTTTGCGCAAGCCAGTGTTCCCCGGGGATCCCGTGCTAGTCGTCATCGAAGTCAGGCGAATTCGTGGCGATCTCGTGGAATTTGACGTCTTCATCAGCAATGCTGAGGGGGTCTCGATTGGCGGTGCCAAGGCGCGGGTGCTGGCCCCAGATACCGCCTACCAACAGTGGTGGGAAGCACGCCAAGCGCAACAAAAAGTTTGAAGACTAAACGCCGCCCCGGGCTTTAGGCACTCAGGGCAAACCCCGCTCACCAGCGCTGTCATCGTGACGGCGGCGGGGTCATCTGTGGGCCATCAGCACCAACCCAAGGCCGCCGTCACTGCCAAGTGCAAGGGCGACCTGGCACGGTTAAAATTTCCCGTCATCCTTCGCAACAGAAAGTGAGTAGCTACACCATGAAATCACGCGCTGCAGTGGCCTTTAAGGCCGGTTCCCCACTTGAGATCGTGGAAGTGGACTTAGAAGGTCCAAAGGCGGGCGAAGTGCTCGTGGAAATCAAGGCCACAGGGGTTTGCCACACCGATGCTTTCACGCTGTCTGGCGACGACCCCGAGGGCGCGTTTCCCGCCATTTTGGGCCATGAAGGCGCTGGCGTGGTGGTCGAAGTGGGGCCTGGGGTCAAGTCGCTCAAAGTAGGCGACCACGTCATCCCGCTGTACACCCCCGAATGCCGCGAGTGCGACTACTGCCTCCATCCAAAGACCAACCTGTGTCAGGCGATCCGCGCGACCCAAGGCCAGGGCTTGATGCCCGACGGGAGCAGTCGTTTCTCCTACAAGGGCAAACCAGTGCTGCATTACATGGGTTGCTCCACTTTTTCCAACTACACCGTACTCCCCGAAATCGCGCTCGCTAAAATCCGCAGCGACGCCCCCTTCGACAAGGTCTGCTATATCGGTTGTGGCGTGACCACCGGCATCGGCGCAGTCCTTTTCACCATGAAAGTCGAGACGGGTTCCACCGTCGCGGTCTTCGGGCTAGGCGGCATAGGCCTAAACGTCATTCAGGGCGCGGCGATGGTCGGCGCCAGCCGGATCATCGGTGTGGACATCAACCCGAGCCGGGTTGAACTCGCCAAGCAATTCGGCATGACAGATTTCGTGAATCCCACCGAGGTGGATAACGTCACGCAGGCCATCATCGACCTCACGGGCGGCGGGGTGGACTACAGCTTCGAATGCATCGGCAACGTGAAGACCATGCGCCAGGCGTTGGAGTGCTGCCACAAAGGTTGGGGGCAGAGCTGCATCGTGGGCGTCGCAGGTGCGGGACAGGAAATCGCCACTCGCCCCTTCCAGCTCGTGACGGGCCGCAGCTGGCGCGGCACCGCCTTCGGGGGTGCACGGGGACGCACCGATGTGCCAACCATCGTCGACTGGTATATGAACGGCCGGGTGAAGATCGACCCACTGATCACCCACACCTTACCGCTGGAGAAAATCAACGATGCGTTTGACTTGATGCACGAAGGCAAGAGCATCCGCTCGGTCGTCGTGTACTGATGGAGCAGATTGGCGCCAGCCGCTGTTTTGGTGGCTCGCAGCAGCGCTTCCGTCACCATTCGGCCGTCCTAAACTGCGCGATGACCTTCTCGCTCTACCTGCCGCCGCAGGCCGAGCAAGCGACGGTACCGGTACTCACTTGGCTATCGGGCCTCACGTGTACGGACGAAAATTTTGTGGCCAAGTCCGGCGCGCAACGCTACGCCGCCGAGTACGGCATGGCCCTCCTCGTACCCGATACCAGTCCGCGTGGCGAGGGCGTGCCAGGTGATCCGGCAGGTGGCTGGGATTTTGGGCTCGGGGCGGGGTTTTATGTGAATGCAACCCAAGCCCCTTGGTCTGATCACTACCGCATGTACGATTACGTGCGCGACGAACTACCGGCACTGGTGGGGGGAAATCCCGCACTCGATATGACCCGGCAGTCGATCAGCGGCCACTCGATGGGCGGGCATGGCGCGCTGACCGTGGCCCTCAAAAACCCCGGCCGTTTTCGCAGTGTGAGTGCTTTTTCACCCATCTGCGCGCCGTCCGAATGTCCGTGGGGACACAAAGCGTTAGGCAACTACCTGGGCCTGGACCGCGCGCGCTGGGCCGAACACGACGCCAGCCTGTTGCTGGCCAAGGCTCAGGAACGCCTGCCCATATTGATCGATCAGGGTGCGGCCGATCCCTTCCTTGACGAGCAACTCAAACCCGAACTGCTGCGCCGCGCCGCGCAGGCCGCCCGCTACCCAATCCAACTGCGGATACAACCCGGTTACGACCACAGCTATTTTTTCGTCAGCAGCTTCATCGGCGAGCATCTCGCCTTCCACGCCGAGCATCTCCGCGACTGAAGGGATGGACATTAGGGGATAGTCGCTGCCGTGCGAAGGTAGATGCGCTCACGGAAAGACGGGCGACGCCTCGGCCTCACGGCAGACGGAAACGACAAGCGGCGGATTAATTCGACTCTGAGCGTCATTCACCAGCCGCCTGCCGGTAGGCCTATCCGCGTTGGGTTTAGTGCCACTCGCCACGACCGAGTGGCGCTTGACAGCATGCGCCAGACTCGCGTTTTATAGGTTACCCACACCACCCGGAGACTTCCCCATGCACGTGAACAACAACGCCAGCGCCACCCTCCACGAGCTGCCCGGATTGGCCCACCAAACGCTGGCGGGGCATCAGGATGGTCTTAAAAGTTTTGAAGTGTGGCGCCAGACATTGGCACCCCATGCGGAAACGCCGGTGCATTGCCATGCTTGCGAAGAAGCCATCGTGATCTTGAGCGGCACGGGTGTGTGCCGGTTCGAGGACCGCGAACTCTTCTTCAAGGCCGACCAAACCCTGATTATCCCCAGCGATGTGGTCCATCAAATCTGCAACACCGGTGACACCGACTTGCACATCATCGCCACCCTCTCCGCATCACCCGTAGCGGTTAAAACCGCGACCGGCGAGCCGCTCGCGCTGCCTTGGTAGCCCCGGAGGTGGCGCCCAGCAACCGGTCTAGCGCCAGCGGCTGGGTGCCTGGCGCGCCGCGCATTGCCTATACGCTGAGTGGCGCCGGCCCCACGGTGGTGTTTCTGCATGGGATTGGTGGCAACGCCAGTAACTGGACAGAGCAAAGTACTGCCATTAGCGGGCGCTACCGCGCAGTGGCGTGGGATGCGCGCGGCTACGGCGACAGCGACGACTACCCGGAGGCGCTCACTTTCCCCTTGTTTGCCGCAGATCTACTGCGGCTGCTGGATCATCTAGACGTGGCGCAAGCGCATCTGGTGGGCTTGTCCATGGGTGGACGCATTGCGTTGGATTTTTACGAAGCGCACCCCGCACGGGTCGCCAGTTTGGTGTTGTGTGACACCTTCCCCGGCTACGATGATTCGGTCACCTTGGAACAACGTGAGCAATTCATTCAGTCGCGCCAACAGCCTCTGCTGGCGGGCAAAGAGCCGTGCGACATTGCGCCGCTGGTTGCGCCCACCTTGCTCAGCAAACACGCTAGCGCCGCCTCGCTCCAGCGTTTAATCGACAGCATCAGCCGCTTGCATAAAGCGTCTTATCTCAAAGCCATCGTGGCCATGACCCGCTATGAGCCGGTCGCCAAGCTAACCCACATCCACGTGCCCAGTCTGGTTATCTGCGGTGATGAAGACCAACTGACCCCGCCCACCGTGGCCCGCCAAATGGCGAGCCTGATCCCCAATGCGGAGCTGGTCATTCTGGAACAGGCGGGCCATTTGTCGAACATCGAGCAGCCCGCGGCCTTTAATGCCGCACTGCTGGAATTTCTAGACCGGCACTAGATCCGGCTCCTCGCTAATCGCTCGGGCGCTGACTTAAGGCCTGTTTATCGCGCTTACGCTGCGCTTTATGGGTTTTCTCGTGTGCTCCACCTTTCTGTAAAAGAGGATGGGTAGCGTGGCGATTGCGCAAACGCGTGCTGGCACGTTGCTTGGCGGCGCGAGTCATGGACTTAGAACTCCTTTAGCGGTTGTTGGTCGGTGCACTAGGAAGGGTTGCCGCGCCACGGCCTGCTTGTGCGTTGTGGCCATGTTTGAGAGCAAAAATCTCAACCCTCAGGCCCGATTGAGCGGGCCGCCCCCCACTGGGGTTTGCGGTTGTTGGCCACCCGAGGCCCACTTAATCCGCGGCGACAATACGCTGCGATGCAACGGCGCGGCAAGGGGGCGAATTCACCGGGTGATCTGCGCGACAGCGCGCTCTAGACTGCACCTAACGCTGCGCCGCGCAGTGCGTCGCAACCCCACCCCCGTGCCGGAGTTCACCATGGATCAAACACAGTTCAACGAGGGCCTGCTGCGTTATCTGGAAGCCTCGCCCACACCTTTTCATGCGGTGGCAGAAGCCGGCACTTTGCTCGACACGGCAGGCTTCATGGCGCTCGACGAGCGCAATCCCTGGACGCTCACGCCCGGTGGACGCTACTACGTTACCCGCAACGGATCGGCATTGATTGCCTTTGCGTTGGGGCATACGCCGGCAGCGAACAGCGGGCTGTGCTTGGTGGGTGCCCACACCGACAGCCCGGGGCTGCGGATCAAGCCCAATGCTGAAATTGCCAGTCACGGCTATTGGCAACTGGGGGTTGAGGTCTACGGTGGGGCGCTGCTCAATCCGTGGTTTGATCGCGATTTGGGTCTGGCTGGCCGGCTGAGCTTACGCTTGCCAGACGGCAAACTCGCCAGCCACCTGATCGATATTCGCGAACCGGTGGCGTGTATTCCCAGTCTGGCCATTCATCTGGATCGCGAAGCCAACGATAAGCGCAGCATCAACCGGCAAACCCAGTTGCCCGCGATCGTCGCGCGCATGGGTGGGGCCGCATTTGATTTGCGCACCGAACTACTCGCATACCTTGCCGGTTTCGAGCCGGCATTGGTGGCCGCCAGCGTGTTGGACTACGAGCTCGCGTTAGTCGATTTACAACCACCGGGGCTAGTCGGTTGGCGTGGGGAGTTCATTGCTTCCGCGCGACTCGACAACCTGCTCAGCTGTTACACGGCAATTCACGCGTTGTGCGCGGGCGGCGCGCCCAACAATCGCCTCATCGTCCTAAACGACCACGAGGAAGTTGGCAGTGGCTCGACCGCCGGTGCCCGCGGCACGTTTTTACGGGCGGTGTTGGAGCGAATTTGTGGCTCGGGCGAAGCCTTCTCCCGCGCCATGGCGCACTCCGTGTTGGTCTCCACCGATAACGCTCATGGCGTGCATCCCAACCACCCAGAAAAACACGACGCCCAACACGGCCCACTGTTAAACGCCGGCCCCGTGCTGAAAATCAATCACAACCAATCGTATGCTTCCAACAGCGAGACCTCGGCGTGGTTTCGTGACGCCTGCGAACGCGCCGAGGTGCCCTTGCAAACCTTCGTCGCCCGCGGCGATATGGGCTGCGGCAGCACGATTGGGCCCATTACCGCAGCCCAACTTGGGGTGCGCACCGTGGATGTGGGCGTACCGACCTTTGCCATGCATTCGGTGCGTGAACTGGCCGGCAGTGACGACGCGTGGTCGCTTAAACGCGCCTTGGAAGCGTGTTTTAACGCGGCACGGTGACACCCGGCGCGCGCTGGGTGTCCGCATGGCGCGATGGACGCCCTGTTAGGGGTGCGCCCAAATCCCGCTGCGGGTGTCCTGTTAGCTCACTATTAGCTCGGGCTAACCAAACACCGCTTCCACCAAATGCGGTCCGGGTTCGCGGCACATCACCACTAATAGCGCATCGAGTTCAGCCACGGTGGTCGCACGCCCCGCGTTCACGCCCATGCCGCGAGCCAGTGCCACCCAGTCCAACACCGGGTCGCCGAGATCTAACATTGAGCGCGCCTTGGGGCCCTGCGCACCGCCACCCACGCGGTCAAACTCAAAATTCAAAATGGCATAGCTGCGATTTGCATAGATAATGGTGATGATATCCAAGTGCTCGCGGGCCATCGTCCACAGTGCCTGCACGGTGTA
>CAMAXW010000055.1 GCA_945862315.1 Klebsiella pneumoniae | reverse complement strand
AGCGAAGGTTCCGAACATACTTTAGCGATTATCGATATTGATCAGTTTCGGATTCTCAATGACGCCTGCGGGCATACGGCCGGGGACGAATTATTGCGGCAAATTGCCCGCATTCTGAAAACGATCAGCCGTAAACGCGACACCCTAGCCCGCATCGGCGGTGATGATTTTGCGCTGCTGGTCGAAGACTGTCCGCCGCGTCAAGCCGCGGCCGCTCTGGAAGCGGCCCGTCTCGCAGTAGAAGCTTTCCAGTTCGTGTGGAACGAACGCACTTTTAGAGTCTCTTTGAGTATTGGTGTGGCCGCGATTAATCGGCATTGCGACAGTATCGCCGGTGCGCTGAGTATGGCCGATGCGGCGTGTTACGCCGCCAAAGATGCGGGCCACAATCGCATCCATCGCTATGAGATAGACGATGTCAAAATGTTGTCCCGGCAGGGACAAATGCGCTGGACGACCCGGATTAACGACGCTTTGCGTGACAATCGCTTTGAGCTATTCCTGCAGCCCATCGTGCCCAGCGAGGGAGCGGGCACCGGCGACCATTACGAAATACTGATCCGGATGCGCGACGAGCGCGGCCAGCTGGTCATGCCGAATGAATTCCTGCCCGCTGCTGAACGCTATAACCTCGCGGTCAAAATTGACCGCTGGGTGGTGAACCACACGTTATGTTGGCTGCGCGACAACCCACGTTTACTGGAACGCCTGCACTTATGCGCCATCAATCTTTCTGGTCAATCTTTTGGTAACGATGATCTCCTGACGTTCATCCTTGAACGCATCGATTCCTGCCGTATTCCTGCCCATAAACTGTGTTTTGAAGTGACCGAAACTGCCGCCGTCTCCGACATCGTACAAGCCGGAAGGTTTATTCAAACGCTGCGGGCGCGTGGCTGTCTGTTTGCGTTAGACGACTTCGGTAGCGGCTTCTCCAGTTTTTCTTATTTGAAAAATCTACCCGTTGATTTCCTTAAAATTGACGGCGCTTTCGTGCGCGGTATCGCGGTGGATTCAGTCGATCTTGCGATGGTGAAATCGATCAACGAAATCGGTCATCTCATGGGCAAACGCACGGTGGCAGAATTTGTGGAGGACGAAAACATTTTGACGCTCCTGCGCGCGCTCGGTGTGGATTACGTGCAGGGTTATGGCATTGGTAAGCCAATGCCACTGTCGAGTTTCGAAGGGCTAGAGGCCGATCTTCGGCCTTAGCCGGCCGGGGCTCGCGCCAAGGCAACTTCAAAAGTGCCCTCCCCGATCGCAAACGATTCCACCGCGAAGCCGACCGGAGTGGCCGTCTCGTTTAAGGCCAGCGCCAGCACTTCGCCACAAATGTAGTCCGCGTGTCGGGCAATGGCTGCCGCAAGGCGCGGTGGCGCGCTAAAACTGACGACAATGCGATCGGTTAAAGCGAGATCGGCTTGCTTGCGCAGGCTTTGAATACAGCGCACGGCTTCTCGCGCCAAACCTTGCTCGCGCAACTCCTCCGTGAGCGTGGTATCCAGCGCCAGCGTTATCCGGCCCTCCTGCGCCACCAGCCAGTGACCCATTTCTTCGCTCACAATTTCGACGTCCGCAAGCGCCAGCATGACCGGCTCACCGGCGACCTGTAGGGTCCAACTCCCGGCGGCAATAAAGCCTGCGACGTCAGCACTCGACAGCTCGGTAATCAGCGCCGCCACGGTTTTCATCTGTTTGCCCAGACGGCCACCGAGGCGCTTGAAATTCGCCTTGGCTGAGCGCGTCACCAGTCCCTGACTATCCGCCACATACTCAATCTGGCGAACATTGACCTCCTCCAGAATGATGTGGCGCACGGCATCAATCTCGGCCGCATCGATCGCTTCTGGACCACTCACCAACAAAATTCGCGTGAGCGGTTGACGAACATTTAGCGCAGCGCGGTTACGCAGCAGCAGCGTGAGCGACACAATGCTGCGCGCCAAACCCATGCGATGTTCCAGCGCTAAATCGGTCAAACCCGCCGTCACAACCGGGAAGTCGCTGAGATGGACCGAGGGCGGCACCTCGCGGCCGGTAGTCTCATTGAGGCCGCGATATAGCCACTCACTAAAAAATGGCGCGATGGGGCTCATCAGTTTGGCCACTGTGATCAGACACTCATAGGTGGTCTGGTAGGCACAGAGTTTGTCGTTGTCGCCGCGGGTGTCTTCGCCGCGCCGGGTAGCCCAGAAACGTTCGCGTGAGCGCCGGATGTACCAATTGGAGAGTTCTTCGACAAAGGTCTCAATGGCCCGCGCGGCGTGGGTCGCGTCGTACTCTGCATAGGCTTGGTCGACGGTGCCAATGGTGGAATTTAGACGGCTCAAAATCCAGCGGTCCAACTCTTTGCGGGCGGTGATATCGATGCTGGCTTCCGCATAGGTAAAGCCATCAATGTTGGCGTAGCTCGCTAAGAACCGGTAAATATTCTCCAAGGTACTAAACAACTTGTTACGGGTTTCGACGAGGCCCCGTGGCGAAAACTTCATGTTGTCCCACGGGGGTGAGTTGCTCATCATGTACCAACGCACGATGTCTGCGCCGTGTTCGGCCACCACTTTAAACGGGTCGACGGTGTTGCCTTTGGACTTGGACATTTTCTCGCCGTTCTCGTCGAGAATGAGTCCGTTGACCACGCAGTTTTTAAACGCCACGTTGTCCATTGCCAAGGTCGCAATGGCGTGCAGCGTGTAGAACCAGCCGCGCGTTTGATCCACCCCCTCGCAAATGAAATCCGCCGGAAAACTGCGCTCAAACTCAGCTTTGTTCTCGAAGGGATAGTGCCACTGCGCGAACGGCATCGCGCCAGAATCAAACCACACGTCCATCACATCGACGACGCGCCGCATGGTGCCGCCATCGGGTGCCGGCCACACCAGGGTATCCACGAAGGGCCGGTGTAGATCGAGAGTTGCCTCCAGCGGGAGCTGCTCGCCACAACGCTCGCGCAGTTCCGCCAAAGAGCCAATCACCTCGAAATAAGTAGAGTCTGGGTGGTCGGAAATCCAAATGGGCAAGGGCGTGCCCCAGTAACGCTTACGCGACAGCGCCCAGTCCACGTTGTTCTCCAGCCAATTGCCAAACCGCCCGTCGCGGATGGCTGGGGGTTGCCAGTTAATCGTCTGATTGAGCGCGACCAGCCGGTCTTTGACGGACGTGGTGCGAATGAACCAGCTTTCTACCGGATAGCTCATCAGGGGCGTGCCCTTGCGCCAATCGTGCGGGTAGTTATGCACGTAGGCTTCTTGGCGGTAGAGCAAACCACGCGCCTGCAGGTCGCGGTTGATGGGTTTATTAGCGTCTTTAAACCACAGGCCCGCCACCAACGGTGTGCCCTCGATAAACTTCCCATCGGCGGCGACCGGGTTGAGCATCGGCAGCCCGGCCCGTTGACCGACTTCATAATCTTCCGCGCCAAAAGCGGGCGCGATATGGACTATCCCAGTGCCTTCATCGGTGGTGACATAGTCGGCCAACACGACCCACCACGCCTGCGCCGGCAACGGCGCGTTCGGTAAATCAAACAGGCGCTGGTAGCGCATCCCGGCCAGCGCCGTCCCACGCATACTCTCGAGAATGGTGTATTCCGCCTGCAGGCTCGCCACGCGCGCCTCGGCGAGGATTAAATCTTCCCCGGCATGCTCCCCGCTGGTCAGCCGCACTTTGAGGTAAGTAATGGCGGGTCCCACCGCGAGCCCGACGTTGGATAACAAGGTCCAGGGGGTAGTAGTCCACGCCAAAAAACTGCAGGTGGGTTCGTCGGTGAGTCGAAAGCGCACATAAACACTGGGATCGGTGACTTCTTTATAGCCTAGGCTCACCTCATGCGAAGACAGCACCGTGCCGCTGCCGGGGCTGTACCACGCAATTTTGTAGCCTTGGTAGAGCAGACCGCGTTCGTGGATGCGTTTGACCAACCACCACACCGATTCGATGTAGTTGGTCTCGTAAGTTACATAGGGATCTTCGAGATCGACCCAATAACCGATGCGGCGCGTGATGTCGTCCCAGTCGCGCTTGTAGCGGTTGACGCTATCCCGGCAAGCCTGATTGAACTGCGCGATGCCGAAGGCTTCAATTTGCGCGCGACCATCCAGACCCAGCGCTTTTTCTACTTCAATTTCGACCGGTAAACCATGCGTATCCCAACCGGCTTTGCGATAAACCCGATAGCCCTTGAGGGTCTTATAACGGCAAAAGAGATCCTTGATAGTACGACTGAGCACATGGTGAATACCGGGACGGCCGTTGGCCGTTGGCGGGCCTTCGTAGAAACTAAAACCCGGCGCCTGCGCGCGCTCGGCCACGCAGCGCTCAAAAATATGGGCGGAGTCCCACCACGCGAGGATGTCGTTTTCCAGCGCGGGCTGGCTAAGTTGCTTAAATTCGGGGAAACCACTGGCCATGTTATTCAATATTCCAGGCCGCGAGCCGGCGTGCAGGGAAACGCACCACAGCCTGCCATCGGCACTTATCTGGGTTGTAGCGGAAGAAAGCGCGAGTATATCCTATGAACTTGCGGCCACGGACGGCGCACGGGCGGCGCCTTTAGGCTAAGTGGTATATCAGCTTGAATCACGACGAAAGAACGCGCGCCGGCGCTAACGCTACGCGCAGAGAAATTGCAGTGTCCACCAATTTAATCCTAGATTTTCTCCAGTTTGTCGAAGGCCAACGCCAACAGTCGCTGGCAGAACTGCTGGACCGAATCCTCAGTAAAAGTCGGCTGTTAACGAAGGCCGAGGCCGGCACTATTTTTATCGCCCAGCAGCGTGGGACGCGCCGCTGGCTAGAGCCAGCAAGCATCCAAAACGACGCCATTCCGGTCGCCTCCGCCGATTTCATCGTGCCCATTGGAGCCGGCACTATCGCCGGCCATGTGGCACACACGGGCAAGATGGTGCGTGTGGACGACGTCTATGCCATCGCGCCACGCAGCCCATTTAAATTTGACCCGAGCCGCGAGCACCCGGCCTACCAAACCCATTCCATGCTGTGTTTCCCCTTGAAAAACTACGCCAACGAGGTCACTGGCGTGGTCCAGCTCATTAATTGCCGCCCGCGCAAACGGCAGGCCCCGGTGCCTTTCGACCGGGCGCTGGAAGATCTCATTTGGCCCATCGCGCAGGTGTTGGGCGGCACCATTGAGCGGGCCAAAATGCTCGAGAAAATTCGCTCCCAGAATGCCAAATTACGGGAGCGTAATCGCACGCTCAATACCCAACAGAGCCGCATCACGCGGCTCCAAGGCGACACGGAAGAAGCCTTCCAGTTGTCGGTTCGGTTGCTGGCGCGGGCGGCCGAGATCCACGACGAAGAAACCGGCAATCACATTGTGCGGGTGAATGAGTACAGTTATTTCATCGCCTGCGAGCTCGGTCTGCCCGCACCTTGGTGCGATGAAATTCGGTACAGCGCCCAACTCCATGATGTCGGCAAAATGAGCGTGGATGCGGCCGTGCTCAAAAAACGTGCGGGACTCAACCCCGAGGAACGCACGGAAATCAATCGGCACACCGAATATGGGCATCAAATTTTAGTGGCGGCACCGCGCTTGCGGATGGGTGCAGAAATCGCGCTAAATCATCACGAAAAGTGGGACGGTACCGGTTATCCCAACGGCATCGCGGGGGCAGACATTCCGCTGTCGGCGCGCATCGTCCAACTCGCCGATGTCTATGACGCCCTGCGTTCCGAGCGACCCTACAAACCCGCGTTCAGCCACGCCAAGAGCGTGGATATCCTCACCCACGGCGATGATCGCATTGACCCTCACGGTCATTTTGACCCCGTGCTCATTGAGTTATTCGCCCGCCAGCACCTCGCCTTTGCGCAAATCTGGGATCGCCTGCAAGACTAAGATTTAGCTGCCGCGAACTTGCGCGGAAAGTGCCTCAACCGCCATCTGGCGAATCTGTTGGATCATCGCGTGCAACCCGTTACTGCGGGTGGGCGAGAGGTGCTCACCCAGTTCAATCTGGCGGATGAAGTCCGGTGGGGTGGCGAGAATATCGGCTGGCCGGCGGTCGCCGTAAACCCGCAGTAGCAGCGCAATCAGGCCAGCAACGATGGCCGAATCACTCATGGCACGGATGTTCAATAAGCCCTCGCGCAGTTCCGTCTTAATCCACACTTGGCTCTGACAGCCCTTAAGCCGATAGGCTTCGGTTTTATATTCCTCCGGCAGCGGCGCCAGTTGGCGTCCCAGATCGATCAGATATTGGTAGCGATCGGTCCAGTCTTCCAGCAGCGTGAAGGAATCTACAATGGCTGCCTGAGCTTCGAGGAGGGCCGGCGCGGCGGCCAGCGGTGCAGCGGGAGAGTTCATGGTTGAGTCCTTAGCTTGCGGGTTATTCAGTACGCCAAGTGGTACCGTCAGCCCCATCTTCGATGCGAATGCCGAGTGCGGCCAACTGATCACGGACTTGGTCGGCGGCCGCCCAATCCTTTAAGCGCCGCGCCTCGTTGCGTGCCGCAATGAGGGCTTCAATACGAGGTACCTCAACGTGCTGGGTGGCGCTGGCCGAAAACCACGCTTCGGGATCTTGTTGGGCAATGCCCAACTCGCGCCCGCCCGCGAGGAGTTGCCCTTTGAGCGTGATGAGCTCCTGTTGATCGGTGCTCGTATTGGCGCGAGTCACCAATTCCATTAGCACCGCCAAGGCCATGGGGCTATTGAGGTCGTCGTCCATCGCGGCGTTAAAATCTGGGTGGGAAGGCAGCGCCTGCGTCGGCACCTCACTCAAGCGACGGAGCGCGCCGTAGAGCCGGTCGAGTTGGGTCTTGGCTTGCGTGACCAGCGCTTCGCTCCAGCTGATAGGCTCACGATAACGCCCCTTCAGCAGCGCGAGCCGGACTGCCTCACCGGGGTGGCGCTCCAGAATATTTTCTACCAACAGCACATTGCCAAGGGACTTGGACATTTTCTGCTGTTCGACCTCCACAAAACCGTTATGCACCCAATAACGGCAGTAGAGTTCGCCGTCGTGCGCGCAGGTGCCTTGGGCGATTTCATTCTCGTGGTGGGGAAATTTGAGATCATTGCCACCCCCGTGAATGTCGATCGTGCGCCCGAGGTGCTGCTCGATCATGGCGGAACATTCCACGTGCCAACCGGGTCTTCCCCGGCCCCACGGACTGTCCCAGCCGGGGGTGGTGGAATCGGAGGGCTTCCACAACACAAAATCCCCGGCATCGCGTTTATAGGGCGCCACGTCCACGCGCGCCCCGGCAATCATTTCGTCCTGCGAGCGACCCGCCAAGCGGCCGTAGGCAGGAAACGACGGCACGCTGAACAGCACGTGGCCATCGGCAACATAGGCGTTGTGGGTGGCCAGCAGTTTTTGAATCATGACGATCATGGCGTCGATGTGGTCGGTGGCACGCGGTTCAAGGACCGGCGGAAGCGCGCCCAGCGCCGCCATATCGCGATGATAAATGGCCGTATAGCGCTCGGCGATGACGCTAATCGGCACCCCTTCGCGTTGTGCCGCAAGATTTATTTTGTCGTCTAAATCGGTGATGTTACGGGCGTATACCACGTTGGCGTAATGCCGTAGCAACACTCGGTACAGCAAGTCATACACCACCGCTGCCCGCGCATTGCCAATGTGCGGCGGGTTATAGACCGTGGGGCCGCAAGCATAGAGCGTGACGCGCGCGGGGTCCGCAGGAATGAAAAGCTCTTTGCGGCGACTCAGTGAATTGTGAAGGTGCAGGGCCATCGATTTTGGGATGTTGACGAAAGGACGCAGATTCTAGCTGGAAAGTACCCAACTCCGCGTGTCTCGCGTGAGCGCAAGCAACCCGGCGTTTGGCAGCAAGACTATCGGACCCCACCGGCGGCCAACAAGCGCCGCACAACAACGGCCCAATAGGTCGCCAGCGGAGGACAATTCCACCGCTGGCGTGCCTGGTTTAGTAGCGGTAGTGGGCGGGCTTGTAAGGACCCGTCTGGGCAATGCCCATGTATTTCGATTGGTCGCGGCTCAGCACATCCAGTTCCACGCTGATCTTGGTCAGATGCAGGCGCGCTACTTTTTCGTCGAGCAACTTCGGCAGCGTGTGCACGCCTATCGCATACTCACCCGCCCGCTCGTAAAACTCGATCTGCGCGATGGTTTGATTGGTGAAGGAGTTGGACATCACGAAGCTCGGGTGACCCGTCGCACAGCCCAGATTCACCAAGCGGCCTTCGGCCAGCAGGATGATGCTGCGGCCACGCGCCACTTCGATGCGGTGAACCTGCGGCTTCACTTCGTGCCATTTGTATTTCTTAAGCTTCTCGACCTGAATTTCGCTGTCGAAATGTCCGATATTGCAGACGATCGCCAAGTCTTTCATTTGGCGCATATGGCGCTCGGTGATCACATCGCAGCAACCGGTGGTGGTCACGAAGATGTCGCCAATTTTGCAGGCGTCATCCATTTTCATCACCTGATAGCCTTCCATCGCCGCTTGCAGCGCGCAGATGGGATCGATCTCGGTGACGATGACGCGCGCGCCCTGCCCGCGCAGCGACTGGCACGAACCCTTGCCCACATCGCCGTAACCCGCCACCACCGCTACTTTGCCCGAGAGCATGACGTCGGTTGCGCGGTTAATGGCGTCTACCAACGAATGCCGGCAGCCGTAGAGGTTGTCAAACTTGGACTTCGTGACCGCGTCGTTGACGTTCATCGCCGGGAACAACAGTTCGCCTCGTTCGTGCATTTGATAGAGCCGATGCACGCCCGTGGTGGTTTCCTCAGTCACGCCCAAAATGCCCGGCGCGATGCGGCTGAAGCGCTTCGGGTCGCGTTTTAGGGCTTTTTTCAGCTGCGCGTAGAGCGCGGCTTCTTCTGGGTTGGTGGGCTTGTCGAGCAAGGTCGGATCGGTCTCTGCTCTAAAGCCCAGATGCACGAATAACGTGGCATCGCCGCCGTCGTCCAGAATCATGTTGGGGCCTTGGCCGTTACCCCAATCCAGAATGCGGTCGGTGTAATCCCAGTACTCTTCCAGAGTCTCGCCTTTATAGGCAAAGACCGGCGTCCCCGTTTTAGCGATCGCCGCGGCGGCGTGGTCTTGGGTCGAGAAAATATTGCAGCTCGCCCAGCGTACTTTCGCACCCAAGTGCTGGAGGGTCTCGATGAGAACCGCCGTTTGGATGGTCATGTGCAGGGAACCCGTAATCCGGGCGCCCTTGAGCGGCTTGGTCTTGCCAAACTCAGCCCGCATGGCCAGCAGCCCGGGCATTTCTTGTTCGGCCAAATCCATTTCAATCCGGCCAGAAGCGGCCAGCTCGATGTCTTTAACCGCGTAGTCGTTCACGGCTGCCCGGGTTGCCGTGCGCACGGTACGGGTAGCGCGCAGTGCCGAGGCAGCGGGTGCCTTTCCTTTAATCATTGCTTCGTCCTTATGGTGTTTCAATCAACTGCGTCTGTTACGTCGCAGTGCGGGTAGTTGGATCGCTTAGGCCATCGCTTTGCGCAAAGTTTCTGCCAAATCAGTGCGTTCCCAAGAGAAGCCGCCATCGGCCTGTGGCTGACGCCCAAAATGTCCATAAGCTGAGGTTCTCGCGTAAATGGCGCGGTTAAGCTGTAAATGGGTACGGATGCCGCGCGGGGTTAGATCCATGACCTCGGCCAGCACGTTCTCAAGTTTGCTCTCCTCGACTAATCCGGTGCCGTGTAAGTCGACATACAGCGACAACGGCTTGGCCACGCCGATGGCGTAGGCCAATTGGATGGTACAGCGCTCGGCTAAGCCCGCCGCCACGACATTCTTGGCTAAATAGCGTGCCGCATAGGCTGCCGAACGGTCGACCTTGGTGGGATCTTTGCCCGAAAACGCACCACCACCGTGAGGTGCCGCGCCGCCGTAAGTGTCAACAATAATTTTGCGGCCAGTCAGCCCGCTATCGCCGTCTGGGCCGCCGATCACAAAGGCGCCCGTGGGATTCACGTGCCACACCGTCTGCGGGTTAATCCAACCCTCCGGCAGGGCCTGATGGACATAGGGTTCGATCACGGCGCGCACATCCGCCGAGGTCATTTTTTCATCGAGATGCTGGGTCGACACCACGATTTGCGTTGCACAGACCGGCTTGCCGTGCTCATAACGCACCGTCACCTGGCTCTTGGCGTCTGGCCCCAACGTAGGCGCTGCACCACCCTTGCGGGCCTGGGTCATGAGGTGAAGTATTTTATGGGCGTAATACAGCGGCGCTGGCATGAGGTCGGCGGTTTCGGTGCAGGCATAACCGAACATGATGCCTTGGTCGCCGGCGCCTTCGTCTTTTTCGCTGCTGGCGTCAACGCCCTGCGCAATATCGGCGGATTGCCCGTGGAGCAACACGTCAATCTTGGCGTGTTCCCAATGGAAACCGGCCTGCTCGTAACCAATGTCTTTGATCGCCAACCGCGCCAAATGGGCGATGAGGTCACGGGTAATGGTGGCGGGGCCACGGGTTTCGCCGGCAATCACCACCCGATTGGTCGTGGCTAGGGTTTCACAGGCCACCCGCACTTGCGAGGCGTCCAGCCCACTGGCGGCAGCTTCGCGAAAGAAACAGTCGACCACTTCGTCCGAAATGCGGTCGCAAACTTTGTCGGGGTGCCCTTCGGAGACGGATTCGCTGGTAAATAAGTAAGACGCGCGCACGCTGTAACTCCTCAAAAATGACGATTCAAGATCGCGTGCCGGTCGCGCGCGAGGGGCGATTATGCGGGGCGAGTGCGCAAAATAGAACCTAAGGCGCTATTTCGCCCCGGTTCATCAGGTTAACAACACGATTTTGCCCATGTGGGTGCTGGCCTCCATGAGCGTGTGGGCCAACGCGGCCTCAGCCAACGGGAAGGTTTTAAACACTGGCGTGCGGTAAGCCCCAGCTGCAATGAGCGGCCAAATATGCGCCTCTACTGCGCGCGCGATCGCGGCTTTTTGCGCGATCGATTGGGGGCGCAGCGTGGAGCCGGTGAGGGTGAGACGCTTGCTCAACACATGGCCAAAATTCACCTCTACTTTGGCGCCCAATAAAAACGCAATCATGGCGTAACGCCCATCCGGCGCCAGCGCGCGCAGGTTTTTGTCGACGTAAGGTCCCGCCACCATGTCGAGAATAACCGTCACGCCCCGTTTGTCGGTCGCGGCCATCACGGCTTCAAACCAATCCTGGGTGCGATAGTTGATCGCGAGATCAGCGCCCAGACTCAAACAGAAATCCCGTTTTTCCTCGCTGCCGACGGTGGTCAGGACGCGCGCGCCGCAGGCCCCCGCCAATTGAATGGCCGTCGCGCCGATGCCGCTGCTGCCGCCATGGATTAGCACCGTATCGTGCGAGGTGAGCTGCGCCCGGCCAAATAAATTGTGCTCCACGGTAAAACAGGTCTCGGGCAGACCCGCAGCCGCAGCCGGGCTCCAACCCGTGGGCCATGGTAGGCAATGGCTGCCGTGGGCCGCGCAAAATTCGGCATAGCCGCCCCCGTGCGTGAGTGCCACCACGCGGTCGCCTACCTGCCAGCGCGGCGTGCCCTCCCCCACGGCCACTACCACACCGGCAATTTCCAGCCCTGGCAAAGGACTGGCGGTGGGGGGCGGGGCATACAGTCCGGCGCGTTGCAGGCAATCAGGGCGATTCACACCGGCCGCGGCCACCTGCACCAAAACCTCGCCCGGGCCCACCTGCGGCACGGCCACAGTTGTTGCGCGCAGCACCTCGGGTCCGCCGGGGTTTGTAATTTCGATACCTAGCATCTGATCAGGCAAACTCATTGGGTGCTGCTCTCCGGTTGTCTGCACGTTGGGGTGCACACAACATTTTGCAATTAGAGGGGCGAGCCTTAGACTCGCCGGCGCAGTATCGGTCAGCGCCGACCGCCGTTCAACGAAGGCCCGCCATCATTTCGGGCGGAGGATTTCCACATGACGACACAGCACACACGCCTGCTTATTCTGGGTTCTGGGCCCGCGGGCTATACGGCCGCGGTCTACGCTGCCCGCGCAGCGCTCGATCCCATGCTGATTACCGGGCTAGAAGTCGGTGGCCAAATGACCACCACCACGGACGTGGATAACTGGCCGGGTGACGCGGATGGCGTGCAGGGGCCGGACCTGATGGAGCGGATGAAGGCCCACGCGGAGCGCTTCGGCACGCGGCTCGTGGCGGATCACATCCACACCGTGGCGCTCGATGAGCGTCCCTTCCGGCTGGTGGGCGACGCGGGTACCTACACGGCCGATGTGCTCATCATTGCCACCGGCGCCTCGGCTAAATACTTGGGACTGCCCTCGGAAGAGGCGTTTAAAGGCAAAGGGGTATCGGCCTGCGCGACTTGCGATGGCTTTTTCTATCGAAACCAAGCCGTGGCGGTGATTGGTGGGGGTAATACGGCCGTCGAGGAGGCGCTTTATCTCTCCAATATCGCGTCCCACGTCACCGTGGTACATCGCCGAGATCAATTCCGCGCCGAGCGCATCATGAGTCAGCGCTTGTTAGAGAAAGCGGCGCAAGGTCGGGTCAGCATTGCTTGGAACGCCACACTGGATGAAGTGCTGGGCGACGACCAAGGCGTGACGGGGATGAGAATCCGTCAACTCGACACCGGTGCCACCCGGGAAGTCGCCCTGCACGGGGTGTTTATCGCCATTGGACATCAACCGAACACGGGTATTTTTGCCGGACAGCTGGCCATGAACGGCGGCTACATCCAAGTGCAAAACGGCTCTGCCGGGTTCGCCACGCAGACCAGCGTACCCGGTGTGTTTGCAGCCGGCGACTGCGCCGACCCTATCTATCGACAGGCGGTAACCTCGGCGGGTTCGGGCTGCATGGCCGCACTAGACGCCGATCGTTATTTGGAATCGCTTAAATAACGCCTACGCTTCAGACGCCGAGATGCTCGCGGTAGAAGTCGAGCGCCAACTGGTTACCGCGGCTCAAGCCGGGTTCCACATATAACTCGGTCTGCGCGTAGGGGAGAAACTCCAAACGTTTGGGCTGGCGGGCGCGCTCAAACAGTTCTGCTACCGAATCTGCCGGATGCACCACGTCGTGGCCCGCAGTGCTGATAATGAGGTAGGGGCGCGGGGTGATGCGCGCCACCATCGCCAGCGGGCTAAATTCTAGAATGCGCTCGATGGACTCCAGCGTGATGGTGTCGCGCCAACTGGGACAGGCCTGCTGCAGCTGGCCAAAAAACTGGATGACGTCTGGGTCCGACGGGATCCCGCAGAGTTCTCCGGCCAACGCCGCCACCGGAATGCGGCGACCCGGGCGACCGGCGTAGCGTTCGGCGCGATCGGCGTCCACCGCGGCGAGCAGTTCTTCAAAATGTTGGCGCGAACGCAGCAACCGCATCCACTCATAGCCGTCCGTCACGGGGACCACCGCCACGGTGGCTTTCGCGCGCCGGTCAACCGCGGCTGTGTAGGACACTAGCGCACCGGCGAAACTCGCACCCCACAAGCCGATGCGTTGCGGGTCGACTTCCGGTCGAGCCTGCAGCCAGCTGATGGCGTTGCGAAAGTCTTCCACTTCATTTTGCGGAAATAATTGCCCGCGGATGTCGCCGGCAGATTGTCCAAATGAGCGGTAGTCGATCGCCACCACCACAAACCCTCCGCGACTGAAATAGTCGGCCTGCGCGCTCAGCGTTTCTTTAACCAGCGAAAAACCATGACCCAACACCAAGCCTGGGCGACGTTCACCGGGTTTCAGATCGGGTGGTAAATAGAGATCGGCAGCGCATTGGAGTCCGCCGCTGAGGTAGGTTACGGGCGTCGGCATGCGGGCATCTCCGATGCAGCGGTTAGGCTGCGGTTAGGGGGTAACGGGCGCGTAGGGCGGCGTAAACTGCCTCTCGGAAGTCTGGCGCATCGGCGTGAAGTGCCGCGAGGATTTCCACCAGATGCTCGTTATCTTCGCGGCCCGCCCAAATTTTGCTATAGGCACCCGTGCGATAGCCGTGGTCTTGACGGAAAAAATTGAGCACGTTTTTGCCCACGTAAGCGCGGTAGAGATCGTTGAAATCGCGACCGATATCGGCCAGCAAGTGGCCGACGATGCCGACCGCGAAGGCCTGCTCGCGCAGCGCCGTCGCCGCTAGGTGCTCCACATCGCGCAGAAAGCCTGCGGACGCTGGCGGTGCGCACCACTCGGCGGCAATCGCGTTCGCGGTGGACCGGTGATCAGCGTCTTCGGCGATGCGTAGGCTAAGCCCAAAATGCCAGATGTCGACAATTTCTAGCAAGACTTGTTCAGCGTCGTGCGGCGAGGCTTTCCACCATTTCCAGCCACCGTAGTGGTCCATCAGCTCCGCGCATTCAATCCAAATTGCTCGGTACCATTCGCGCCCGCGACCGCGCCAGTCGCCATCGACCCGCGCGTTCATTTCCGCCTGCATCTGGAGCATCTCGAGGATTTTCTCCACGAGATGGTCTGGCGGGGAACGCGCCGTGTCGCGGGCACTCATGCGAGTTTATTCCGGGGTGAAGGTAAAGTTATTACCGTCTGCACGCACGCGCACTGCGTGCGGCGGCGGGAAATGCGCCGGCATGAGCAGGGCGTTGTGCTCAACGCAATGCTCCATCAGACGCCGACGAACTTGCGCCGATTTCACCGGATCGTCGCAAAAACCGCTGCTCCATTCAGGGCGCAGAATTTGAATAGGTGAATGCAGCGCGTCGCCGGCAAACACCGCATGCTGCCCCTTGGACTGCACTTCCATCAGGATGCTGCCACGGGTGTGACCGGCCGCAGGCTTGATGATCATGTGGTCGTTAAGCCCGTGCTCGCCGTCGATCAACTCAGCTTGCCCCGCTTCGATAACCGGTAACACGCTGTCGTTGAACACGCCCACGTTGATGGGACTCTCGTCGTGGTCGGGGGACAGCGGATTCCATTGGTCGTATTCGGCGCGCGAGAAAATGTATTTGGCGTTGGGGAAGGTCGGCACCCATTTGCCATTTTTCAGTTGGGTGTTCCAGCCGCAATGGTCCACATGCAAATGCGTGCACAACACCACGTCCACGTCTTCGGGCCGTACGCCAGCCGCCGCCAAGCGCTCTAAATAAGGCAGGTTAAGCTGGTTCGCCAGCTCGAAATTGGGTCGGTCTTTGTGATTGCCGTTGCAGGTATCGATGAGGATGGTCTGCTTGCCGGTTTTGACTATCCAGGTGTGAATGCTGAGTTTTAGACCCCCAGTGGTGGGGTTCACACAAAAAGGCTGGATGAGCGCACGGTTAGCTTCGAGGATCGCAGGATCATGGGCTGGGACCAGCATTTCGGGCGGAAATCCATCGTCTACCGCAATTTCGATCGCGATGTCGATCGCAATATCGCCCAACATTCGTTTGCTCATTGGCCTTATCTCCTAGGTTTAAAAGGTTAGCCCGCCCAGATGCGAGCCAACGCAGTTTACCCAATAGACTGGGCTTTGACAGCGTTGCTTGCGGCAGCCTGCGGCGCAAAAAATGCCCGCACTGCGGCGAGGTCTTCAACGATGGGCATCGGCGGCAGCGACTTCAGAAAAGTTTTGCCGTAGCCCCGCGTGCGCACCCGCGGGTCACACAAAACCAGCACCCCACGGTCGTGGGCATCGCGGATAAGACGGCCTGCGCCCTGCTTCAGGGTCAGTACGGCGGCGGGTAGTTGCAACTCCTGAAAGGCGCTGCGCCCGGCACTCGACAGGCGTTCCGCGCGCGCCCGCGCCACGGGATCATCGGGTGGTGCAAACGGCAGTTTGTCGATGATCACACACGAGAGCGCTTCACCCCGCACATCCACCCCTTCCCAAAAAGTGGCGGTCCCAAACAGTACCGCATTACCCAGTTCGCGAAATTCGGCGAGCAAGCGCGCGCGCGGCGCTTCGCCCTGCACTAACACCGGCCAGGGCAGGCGTGCCCGCAAGCGGGCTGCGCAGAACTCCAGGGCGCGGTAGCTGGTAAAGAGAAAAAATGCCCGCCCACGGCTGCAGCTCAGCACTTGCTCGGCGCAGTCGGCGATGAGGGTCAGGTAATGTTCGCCGCTGGGATCACTGGCGATCCGTGGCAAATACAACAGCGTCTGGCGAGAGTAATCAAACGGACTGGGCCACACCGCTTCCACGGCTTCGAGGATCCCCAGCTCGCGTTTAAAATGTGCCAGCGTGCCACCTACCGCCAAGGTGCCCGAGCAAAAAATCCACGCTGCCGGGTAGTTGGTCAGTTGGGCTTGGAAACGCTCGGCTATCGATAGCGGCGTGGCGTGCAGCACAAACCCACGCGCGCCGGCTTCGAACCAGCGCACCGATTCGGGATCTTGCTGGGTCAAGCACTCGCCGAGTCGGGCGGCGAGTTCGCGCCCCCGCCGGGCGCAGGTTTCCAGTTCGGCCCCACGTTCTTCCGCCAGCGCCAATTGGGCCAATAGCCCGGTTAGGTTTTGGTCAATGGCCAGCAGCCGTTCGTTCAGGCCTTTGTGTTGGGTGAGGACCGACTCTGGCTGACGCCCGCTCAAGGGGGCAAACGTCTCGACGGCGGCCGTCACGCCTTGCTCAAAAATTTGCGTTGCGCGGCGTAGATCGGGCATGTCGGGGGCCTCGCTCTTCGCCGCGCGATCGGTGTCGCGAGCAAGCTCCCTCAATTGGCGGGCAGACAGGGTTTGGCCAAAGGCATTGGCCGCAAGCTCTGGAATTTGGTGTGCCTCGTCGATCACGATGCACTGGGCAGTGGGTAGAATTTCGCCAAAGCCCGCGTCACGCAGCGCCATATCCGCAAACAGCAAATGGTGATTCACCACGACCAAATCGGCCGCGGCCGCGGCGCGCCGTGCTTCTTTAACGTGGCAATCGTCTAAGCGTGGACAGCGTTGGCCCAGACAATTATCCACGGTGGAAGTCACCCACGGCCAAATCGCGGCTTCTTCGGGTACTTCCGCCATTTCCGCGATGTCGCCCGCGACGGTTCGCCGACTCCATGCCGTGATGCGCGCTAAATCGGGCTGATCGCGCGGCGCAACGAGCGGATCACCCGCCGCGCGTTCCATTCGATACAGACACAAATAGTTGGCCCGCCCTTTCAATAGCGCAACGGTGGCGGCGCTCTTTAAAGCCGCCTGGACGCGCGGCAAATCGACTTGGAACAGCTGGTCTTGCAGGGTGCGGGTCGCGGTAGACACGATGGTGCGTACGCCGGCCATCAGCGCCGGGACCAAATAGGCAAAGGTTTTGCCGGTGCCGGTACCAGCCTCGCAAATGAGATTTCCGCGGGTGGTGATGGCCAAGGCGACTGCATCGGCCATTTCCTGCTGGACAGCGCGGGGTTGGAAACCGTCGATCACGGCCGCCACAACGCCGCCGGCCGCCAGCGCGGCCCCAGGGGTCAAGGGACAGGGATCTCGAGCGCGGCGTCCACAACGTCGCGCGACCAAACCAATTCCCCAATGCGTTGAAAGCGCGGCACGGTCAGCGTGCCCCGTTTATTCGGACGGGCGTCTTCCAGTGCTGCTTCGATGGCCGGGCGCGGTGCCTCATAAATGGCGAAGGGTTCGTAGTTGTCGTCCAGCAACACCAACAGCACCGCTTCCCAAGGCCGGTCGAGCTTGAGTTCGCCCACTCGATGCGAACTTTTGATTTCATCAAACACCACGCGGGCCTTAATTTGCAGGCGCGCCACGCCACCCTCGGCGTTGCGCCGAATCGCATCGTAGCCCGCGGTGGGTTCGTTGACGGGTTCTAGCGCCAGCAATCGAATGGCATCGTTGATCGCAATTTCACCGCTAATGGGGAGGGTCTTGCCCGTCGCACGCCGATACTCCGCAGCCAGCTTGCGCGCTTCGGCCATCAGTTTTTCGATTACGTAGAGACTCACGCCAGTGCCCCATTGCTAGATCGGATTAAGATCAAAGTATAAGCCAATGATTTATATCCGCCACCGGAAATTTAACAGTCATTTTTTAAATTGTCTCAGCACCAAACGCCATGACCTCGCCGACACTTGCTGCGCCCTCGTACAGCATCAAAAGACGGTCAATACCCAGCGCCACACCGGCACAAGCCGGCAGGCCTGCGGTCAGCGCGGCCAATAGACGCTCGTCGATTAGCGGGGGGGGCAGACCACGCGTCGCGCGCAGCGCAGCTTCTTGCATGTGACGGGCGCGCTGCGCCACCGGATCACACAATTCGTGATAGCCATTGGCTAACTCCACGCCATCCACCACCAGCTCAAAGCGCTCGGCCACCGGCGGTAACTGCGGCCGCACCCGGGCGTAGGCGGCCTGCTCTACCGGAAAGTCGTAAATAAATGCCGCGCGCCCCACCGGCAAGCCCACGCGCACCAACTGGGTCAGCAAAAAATCGAGCAACAGGCTACGGTCGTGGGCGGTGGCATGACAGAGCACCATGCCGCACTCGCGCGCGTAGTTCGCGAGGGCTTGGGTGCTACTCAGATGCGGATCAGGGGCCCCCACTTGCTGCGCCAATTGCGCGATGGTGAGACGTTCCAAAGTGCGCCCGGGCCAGAACAACCCCAGCAACGCCGCGACCTCATCCATCAACTGGTGATGATCGAAACCCAATCGGTACCATTCTAAGAGGGTGAATTCACCGCGATGCAAAGGGCTGTGTTCTTCCTCGCGGAAAGCCTTACACAATTGATAGATGTCGCCGCTACCCGCCGCCAGTAGGCGTTTCATGGCGAATTCCGGCGAGGTTTGCAGAAACCGCCGACCATTGGGCAAATCCAGCGCCAGCGAGCCGATAGCCGGATCCGCCGCCCCGGTGTGCCCCAGCAACGGCGTGTCGACCTCCATCACCCCTTTTTCCGCAAAGTAGGCGCGGATTTTGCCCAGTAAGGTCGCCCGAGCCTGCAGGGCTGCGCGGCTGGCCGTGGGCCGCCACGTCAGTGCAGTCAGACTTATTCCTCTTTGGCGCGCGAGGCGTATTCGCCAGTGCGGGTATCTATTTTAAGCAGTGAGCCTTCTTCGATGAAGAGCGGCACCCGCACCACAGCGCCCGTCTCCATGGTGGCTGGCTTGGTACCGCCGGTGGCGGTATCCCCGCGCACGCCGGGATCGGTTTGGGTAATCCGTAACACCACAAAATTGGGTGGCGTGATGGCGATGGGTTCGCCATTAAACAGCGTCACGCTGCACATTTCTTGGCCCTTCAGCCATTGACCGGCCTCACCCACGGTTTGGGCGGAGGCCTGCAACTGCTCAAAGGTGGCGATGTTCATGAAGTGCCACGCATCGCCATCGCTGTAGAGGTACTGCATTTCCATATCTAGGATGTCAGCACTTTCGACCGAATCTCCGGATTTGAAGGTTCGTTCGATCACCCGGCCAGTGAGCAAATTGCGCACCCGCACGCGGTTGAAGGCCTGCCCTTTGCCGGGCTTCACCATTTCATTTTCCACGATATTGAAGGGATCGCCGTCAATCATGATTTTGAGGCCGGGTTTGAACTGGTTGGTGCTGTAGGAGGCCATTAGAATGCAGTCTCTGGATCAACGAAGGGCCTGCATGATAACGCGAAGCGCGCAGAAAATTGAGTCCGTGGATTGGCAAATTGCACTCCGCGACGCCTATACCCGGCCGGCCGAACTGCTGGCGATGCTGGGCCTCGAGGCCAAGGCCGTGGGGCTATCGGAGGCGGCGGCGCGCAGCTTTGCCTTTCGGGTGCCCCGCGCTTACGCCGCACTCATCAAGCTTGGCGACCCGCACGACCCCTTGCTGCGCCAAGTTTTGCCGGTGACGGCCGAACTGCGCCAGACCGCGGGCTACCTCAGTGATCCGGTGGGCGATCTGGCCGCGCAACACCCCCCAGGACTGCTGCATAAATATCAGGGGCGCGCGCTACTGGTGGTCACGGGCGCCTGCGCCATCCATTGCCGTTATTGTTTTCGGCGCGAGTTTCCCTACGGGGAAGCCGTCGGTAGTGCGCGTCTGGAAGACGCACTGGCCGCGCTGGCCACCACCCCGGACATTGAAGAAGTCATTCTCAGCGGGGGCGATCCCCTGACCCTAAGCGACGAGCGTCTGGCGAGTCTGGTCGCGCAAATCACAGCCCTGCCCCACGTACGGCGTCTGCGCGTGCACAGTCGGCTGGCCGTCACGCTGCCCTCCCGCATTACGCCGGGGCTCATTCATTGGCTGAGTGCGACGCGGCTCGCACCCGTATTAGTGGTGCACGCGAATCACGCACACGAGTTGTCCGATGAATTTGCCCGCGCCGTCTGGCCGCTGCGGGCCGCCGGCGTCACGCTGCTAAATCAATCCGTGCTGCTGCGCGGGGTGAATGACAGCCCCGAGGTGTTGGTCGCGCTGTCTCGACGCCTGCACGACTGCGGCGTGCTGCCCTATTATCTCCATGCGCTGGACCGGGCGCGCGGCACGGCACATTTTGCTGTGTCCACCCGGCGCGCACGGATGCTCATGCACGCGCTACGGCAAGCATTGCCCGGCTACCTCGTGCCGCGCTTCGTGCGGGAAGTCGCCGGCGCGCCGTTTAAAGTGCCGCTAGGCTGAGCGGCCAACTCAGCCCGCGAGCATCACCAGCACGCTGGGTTCTAGGGCATCGATAAAACAACTTTTTGCGCCGCTGATGAGCCGCAAGGTGCCTTCGCCCAGCGACTCACCCTCGAGCATCACCGTGCCGGTCACCACATACAGAGCGCGCTGCGGGTATTCGGCTCGAAATTCAAAACGCATGCGGCGAGCCAACCGACACACCGCCAGTGCGCACGCGCTAGCGCCGAGCACGGCCGCTTCACGGCTGAAACCGGTGCCCGCGAGCAGGCGCAAATCGATGCCCGGCGCGAGTGCGCGTGGCACCTCGTTCGCCGCCCAGACGCCCCCCACCGCCGGCGTGCTGAATGGTGTCAAGCCACACACCAAGCCGCCACCCTGCGCCGGCAGCGGCCCGCCGGCGCGCAACTCGCCGATGGCCCCAGCCGGCAGCCACCGCAGGCTACCCTCCGGCCACGCCTCGCCCCCCGCGCTGATGTCAGGGCTCCAGAGGAAAACCAGTTGGCTCAGGCGCGTGGTAGGAGGGGCTAGTGCGGCCTCGGCGCGCGCTTGAATGATGGCTAGATCCGTAAACGGTGCAGGCAGGACTGCGCCCGGCGGTAACCCCACGGGGTTTAGCGCGAGCGGAAGGGATGCTGGATCGGGTGGGTTCATACAATTTGTCCTCGGCGAGCGACACAGGGCAAATCGCCCCGATTCGGGTACCATCTCTCGGCGTTTTCA
>CAMAXW010000054.1 GCA_945862315.1 Klebsiella pneumoniae | reverse complement strand
TCGCCAAACGTCAAGTGACCACGGCCCCCCGCCGCAGCCTTTTTTGACTCACTGACATCGGTGCCACGCGATGCTCCCACCCCGGCCCTGCCCCAGAGGGGGAGGGAGTAAATCGGGAAGTTTTTCCCTTCTCCCTCCCCCAGAGGGGGAGGGAGTCAATCGGGGAGTTTGTCTCACGCTGCAGCCTTTTTTGACTCAATGACGGCGGTGACACGCGGTGCCCCCACGCCGGCCTGAAGCTAACATGGACCTTCAAAAAAACAGAGGCCACACATGGAATTTGACTTCTCTCAACTCACTGCCGCTCAAAGGTACAAATTGCTGGTCGGATTGGTCGTTCCGCGGCCTGTTGCCTTGGTCTCGACGCTAGGTCAGAACGGCGTTGTCAATGCCGCACCTTTTAGTTTTTTCAATGTATTGGGAGACGATCCGCCGATTCTGATCATCAGCATCGAAAACAAACCTGATGGTGAGCAAAAGGACACCACGCGCAACATTCTGGATAACCAGGAGTTTGTGGTGAACTTGGTCGATGAAGCCTTGGCGGGTCCCATGCATGGATGCTCCACGGCTTACCCTAGCGGCATGAGTGAGCTGGAACAAGTGGGGCTGACGACGCTGCCATCATGCGGTGTTGCGCCGCCTCGCATCAAGGAGGCGCCGGTGGCACTTGAATGCAAGCTCTACCAACATATTCCGATCCATGAAAAGCGGCATCTGTTCATCGGCGAAGTCTTGTGGCTACACACTGCGGACGGCATCATCGACCCCGAAACCTTGAGAATTCGGCTGGATGACTCGGGGGGCTATTTTCCGATTGGGCGTTTGTACGCTGATCGCTACACCACGGTGCGCGACCAGTTCACGCTGGCGGGTGGTGAAAGCTATGTCAACGCCATCAAAGCGATGGGGCGCTCCTGAACATCCGTTTCTCCGCTGCCCGGCAAGCGAATCAAAACGATCGCAGTCGGTCTTCTATCCAGCGTGCACACGCCAAGGTGGCGACATCGTTTTGACGCCGACCGACCACCTGCAGACCGAGGGGCAAACCTGAGGTGCCGATACCAAAAGGAAGATGCACGCAAGGAACACCCAGCAAGGTCCAAAGGCGGTTGAAAACCGTGTCACCCGTGTTCTCGAGTCCCAATGGCGCTTCGTCCACAGCGCTCGGGGTGATCAACACGTCCAGCTCGCCCCAAAGGTGCGAAAAATCTTGTCGGCCGGATTCGGCTTGGCGCAAGGCTGCCTCGTAGCGTTCGTGTGGAATGGCCATTCCGGCCCGCATGCGCTGTTGGTACGCGGGACTCAGAAGATCTCCGTGGACACGGTATTCCCACGCTGTCGCGCGGGCAGCTTCGTACTGAATGATCACGGCATGGGCCGCATGCAACTCATCAAATGCGGGCGTCAACGCCACAAGCTCGATGTTTGCGCCAGCAGCAGCCAAGCGCTGCGCAGCGTCTTCAATGGCGCCACGCATCTGACTTGAGGCCTGCGACCACTGTGAGGTTCGGTACAAGCCGATGCGCAGCGCTTGGTCTTTAAGCAGCTCTGCGTTGGCAAGGCGCTCTTGCCCCGACATCACATGCGCAAGCAGCGCAGTGTCTTCGACGCTTCGGGCAAAAAAGCCTATCGTGTCCAAGCTTTCCGCAGAGAACTTGAGGCCTGCCCGGTTGACGCGGTTAAAGGACGGTTTGTAGCCCACGACGCCGCAAAATGCCGCGGGCCGGATGGTCGACCCGCCTGTCTGTGTGCCAAGCGCCAAGGGCACCATGAAGTCGGCCACTGCCGCGGCTGAGCCGCTTGAAGAACCACCGGGCGTGTGTGCCAGGGCATGGGGGTTTCGCGTCGCTGCGGGGTGAATGCTGGCGAACTCGGCTGTTTCAGTTTTCCCGAGGATGACCGCCCCGGCAGCACGGGCCAGCGACACACAAGCTGCGTCAGCGCGCGGTTGGTAGCCCTTGTAAATCGCCGATCCATACGCGGTGGGCATGTCCGCTGTGTCGATGACATCTTTGACCCCGATGGGCACACCATGAAGCGGCCCTTGAGGTCCGGCGGCACGGTCGCATGCCCGCGCCTGTGCCAGTGCGGCGTCAGCATCTAGCCATGACCAAGCGCGAACCTGCGGCTCGCGCTCAGACACGCGATCCAGACAAGCCTGCACCAGCGCTTCAGAGCTGAGTTCTCCGGCCTTGATCTTGGCTGCAGCGCTGTGCGCGCTCAAACGAGCCGGACTCACGCGCTGCCCGGAACCACGCCCGCCGGCAAGCTGTCGATATGCTCAAAAATGGCACCCGGCCGGGTCAGCCAAATATCGCTGCGGTGCTTCAAGATGTGTTCGATCACGCGGCGGAACTGACGCAAGCGATAAGGCTGACCGAGGATGAAACTGTGCAAGACGATGGGCATCACCAACGGCCTGCGTTCCGACTCCTCCAAGAGCTCATCAAACTGATCGATCAGGTTGTCGCAAAAAGATTGCGAGGGTGTGCGTCGGGTGACGCATTCAAACGAGTCATTGAGATCGTGCGCATAGGGAATCGACAGGATAGGCCCCTGGGTGGTCCGCATCCAGACCGGCTGGTCGTCCAGCGGCCAGTCCATCATGTAGCGAATCCCCGCTTCTTTGAGCAGGTCTAGAGATTGCTCCGTCTGCGAAATATAGGGCGCCAACCAGCCCTTGGGTTTGGCGCCTTCTTGTTGCTCAATGCGGGCGACAGCCTGCGCGATGCAGGCGCGCTCCTCGTCAACCGACATATCGACTTGACGCTCCGCATTGGTGCGGCCATGTGCCACGATTTCATCACCACGGTCGCTGAACGCCTTGATCATCTCAGGGCAGTAGTCATACAACTCGGTGTTGACCAACAAGGCATAGGGCAGGTCATAAGCCTGAGCAAGTTCCAAAAGTCGCCATGCACCCACGCGATTGCCGTAATCGCGCCAAGCAAAGCTGCGTTGATTTGGCTGGGGGTGTGGCACCGCGTAGTCGTTGCCCAGGCCTTCGCCAAACGCGAAATGCTCCACATTCAGGCTCAGATGCACGGCCAGGCGTTTGCCCCCCGGCCAAGAGTAATCGGGCCGGCTCGGCAAGGCAGAATAATCATAGCGACCGTGTGATTTCAGCATGCTCTTTGACTCCTTGAAAGTTGCAAACCTTGTTTTAATCCCCGCACTGGTCAAGCCTCAGCGCTTGAGTATCAGCGCATCCACCGCCAGCACGCCTTGGCCTTCAGCCATGATCATCAGCGGGTTGACCTCAGCCTCTAGCACGCCGTGCTCGGGCCGCACTGCCAGCTGCGACAAAGCGCTGATGGCTTGGGCCAGCGCTGCCAAATCGCCACGTGGCTTGCCGCGCAGCCCGGTGAGTATTTTCAGTGCGCGCACCTCGCCGATCATCTCTTGCGCCGTGAGCACACTGACAGGTGCCAAGCGAATGCTGCGGTCGCGCAGCAAATCCGTCCAAATACCACCGGCCGCCAGCATGATGAGCGGCCCGGCGTCCGGGTCAATGCGGTAACCCACCAGCACTTCTGCCAAGCCTGGCTGCATAGACTGGACCAGCGCCAGTTCAGCCGACACGCCGGGTGCGTGCGCGGCGAGGTTGCGGCGCAAGGTCCTCAAAGCCGCGTTCAGACTGGCCACGCTGTCGATGTTCAACAGCACACCACCGACCTCTGTCTTGTGCGCAATATCAGCCGAGCAAACCTTGACGGCGACTGGAAATTCAAACGGCAGCGCCGGCACCATGTCGCTTTGCAGCGGCAGCGTCACATACGCCGCATAAGGTAGGCCGAGCTGGTCCAACAGGTCGTAGGCCTGGGCTTCATTCAAATGGACCGGCCTTGTCGCCAGCGCCGCAGCACCCCACGCGGGCTCTTGCAAATAGAGCGGCGAGCGCCTGTTAAACAGGGCGGTGATCACATCTGCGCAGGACTCGGGCGACCGAAAACACGGCACACCCGCAGCGGTCAGTTGCGCAATGGCTTGGGGCGCCTCAGGCACCAGCATCGCGACCAGCGGTTTGGCACTGCCGGCGCTGTCGATGATTGGCTTGACGGCCAGCTCAGGCTGCAGCCGGGCCGAAGATCCCACCACGGCCACCACCAGGTCAAACTCGGGCGCCTGCAACAAAATGTCCAGCGCGCCCTTCATCACGTCATAACGTGCACCTGCCAAAGTCAGGTCGACGATTCGGCCTGGGCTCACCTGAATGCCGACGGCCGCGAGTTTGGCCAAGGTCGCGGCCGAGGCCGGCTCGGCGTCTAGCCCCCGAATGCCCAGTTGATCGACCACCATCGCCGCACCGCCTCCGGTGGTGGTGACTATCCCGACCCGTGGACGCGCCGCCTCGGGTGCACGCAAAGGCAAGCGCAAGGCCAGCGGACGGCTTTCCAGCAAGGCGTCGAGGATGCCGATCCGGGCGATGCCGCAGTCGCGCAGGAATGCCTCGGCCACATCGTCCTCGCCAGCCAGTGCGCCCGTGTGGGTCACGACCATTTCAGCGGCCGCCGGTGAGCGGCCCAATTTATAAGCCATGACGGGTTTGCCACGCCGCGCGGCTTCGCGGGCAAAAGAGCGCAAAGCGGGGCCGTGGTGCAGGCTTTCCAGAAACAGCACGTAGCTGTCTATGCCCGGGTCGTCCAGCGTGGCCGCGCAAATCTCGCCTATGCTCAAATCAACTTCGTTGCCGACCGACACCAGTCCAGCAAAGCCGACCCCACGCGCCCGACCGCGCGAAACCAGTGCGCCTATCATGCTTCCGCTGTGGGAGGCCACAAAGACCCGCCCTTGTGGAATGTCAGGTTCGGCAAAGGCCGCATTGGCCGTGAGCAACAAATGCGCGCGCGGATGGATGACCCCCAAGCTGCTGGGCCCTACCAGACGAACGCCGGTCTCGCGCACGATGGCCCGCAAGGCCTCTTCACGGGCCGCCCCCTCGGTGCCAGACTCTGAAAATCCGCTGGCCAGCACGGTCACCACTTTCACGCCCAGGCGGCCACACTCGGCCACGGCCTCAAGGACCGAGTCGGTCCCCGACAAGACAAACACATGCTCCGGCACTTCGGGCAGATCGGCCAGCGCAGCCCAGGCTTTTTCACCTTGAACGAGCGCACGGCGCGGGTTGACAGGGTAGATCGCACCGCTAAAACCAGCCTGACGCAAGAACTGCAAAGGCCGGCCAGCGGTCTTAGAGGCGTCATCCGACGCCCCGACCAAGGCGATGCTGCGGGGACTGAGCAAAGCTTGCGCGAGCGCCGAGCCGGTGGTGGCAGAAAAAGTCATGTTGTCGGTTTGATGTGCTGCAAAAACCAGCATTTTCAGGGTGGAGAGGTGGGGGCTGGACTTAGCATCAAACCACCAACTCGGTGCTGACCTTGCAAGCGGCCGTCGACAGGCTGGGCATCGCCAGTGGCCGATGGATGTGCGCTGACCCTCAATCCGAGCGCGTCGGACGTTGCGAAAAACTGCGCTCAAAAACGCCTTCCGCAATCCGGTTTTTCAGCATCTCGATGGAGCCTCCCGCGATCATCCATCCGCGTATGCGCCTGAGGCCATATTCAACCATGCTGTCACGGCTGTAACCCGTGCCTCCCATGGTCTGCAAGGCTTCATTGGCGACATCCCAGCCGGCCTGATTGCAGGCCAGTTTGGCCATCGCCGTGCTGTGCGCGCTGGGCAGGCCGTGCTCGCCTTCCATCGCTGCTTTGTAAAGCAAGAGCTGCGCAGACTCCAGCTTCATGGTCATTTCGGCAAACTTCCATTGAATCCCTTGGAATTCGCACAAAGGGCGGTTGAACTGCTTGCGGATCAGCACGTGTTCACGGGCGATGTTGAAACAGTGTCGACCCAGCGCCAGTGAGCGCGAAGCATTGCCCAAGCGCTCCACATTAAAGCCTGAAATCTGTTTTTTGAAACCGCCCACACCGAGCAAAACCTGCGAAGCCGGAATGCGACATTCTTCAAAAAACAGCGGGCACCATTGCTCACCGCTCATGAAGGCAGACGGCTCGCCAATGCTAAAGCCAGGCGTGCCGCGCTCGATCAACACAGAACCAATACCCTCCGTGCCGGGGCCAAAACGCACGTAAATAAGAAACAAAGAAGCGTCTTGGCTGTGCGTTGAAAACACCTTGCTGCCGTTGATGACGTAATCATCACCATCGCGGCGGGCACTGGTTTGCAATTCGGTCACGGCAGAACCCGCTTCAGGCTCGCTCATGCCAAGCGAGATGAGCTGCTCACCACTGAGCAAACCCGGCAGCCAGCGCGCTTTTTGCGCTGGGCTGGCATATTCGACAAAGGTGCGGATGGGCCCAAAATTGCCCGCCTGAACGATGTCAGCGCTCTTGGGGCAGACCAAGGCAACCTCCTGAATGGCCAACACAGCATGCATCAGCGAGCCACCCTGCCCACCGTCTTCCTCAGAAAAAGCAATGCCCAGCAAACCTTGCGCCGCCAACTGACGCGCCACATCGACCGGATAAGCACTGGAATGGGCGCGCTGCAAAGCGCCGTCGGCGAGTTTTGATTGTGCAAAACGACGCACGGAATCAGCAAAGCTGGTGTGCTCTTCACTCAGATTGAAATCCACAGGTTCTCCAAAATGGCTTGCGCCGCGCAAATACGGGGGGGGTATTTTTGGGCTGCAACTTGGCTTTGACAGCTTCAGATTGCACCCGCAGTCATGAGGCATGGTGATGTCTTGAGACCTATTGCATTCTCAAGTCTACAGAAAACTCCTGGCAAGGGCTAAACCAATAACTGCGGGCCGTAACTGGCGTTGACTGCACTCGCTTGCGTGACCTACCCAGGGGTAATCACTTAACTTAAACAATTGACAACGCATCGCCAGTCGTCGAACATATAAATTGAATCGGTTAAATTAAAGTCTTGTCGTATGTTTCGCATTGCTTTCGAGGCGCCTGATCTCACCTTGTATGTGAACAAGACATCGACCACGCCGGACAATCTGGCAGGCGCGTTGGTTGAAGGTAATGCGTTGATTGTGGAGGCAATGGAGTACGCGCGTGCTGACCTCGACGATCTGGTCGGAATGGGCCACGGTCACCTGCGAATCCGTACGGTGGAAGGAAACCTTAACGACCTCGTACTTCCGGCCGTTGCGCGCTTTCGTCGGCAGGCTGCAGTCGTGACTTTCGACCTCCGTGTCACGAGTTCCGATCGCATCGGGGCTGCGCTGCTCGACGGCAAAACCGACCTGAACGTCGTGTTCAACCCCCCTGGGCATCCCGATCTACAAGTCGTGACGACCGTAATGGATGTGCCACACGCGATCGTGCACCCCGGCGGACTCGAGGGTTTACGTCGCGGCAGCCGGGTGCTCCTGATAGACCTGATCAGATTCCCGTTGGAACTGCCGGACGAGACCTTCGGCCTGCGAAATATGATTGATGGCGCCTCGAAGGCGGCTGGCATATCGCTGGCGCCAGTGATGATCACCGATTCGATCGATGCACTGCGCGGTTTCGCGCGCTCGGGGATCGGCGTGGCACCGCTCCCACCGCTTTCGTTAGCCAAGGATCTGCGCAGCCGTTCGGTGAAGGCGTTTCCGATCGCGGATCAGGGCTTGCGCGTGGCAAAGAGCAAGGTCTTTGTGAATGCGAGCCGCATCCTGCCCGCTGCAGCCCGCATTCTGGGGGATTCCTTGGCCACAGTGGTCAGGAATTTTTCGAGATCTGCAGTCGCATGACCCCCGCTTTCGCAGGCCGCCGCGAAGACGACCGGTTTCTGACCGGGGCAGGCCGCTACACAGCGGACTGGAACATGCCGGGCACCCTGCACGCGGTTTTCCGCCGCTCAGATCTCGCACATGCGAACATCCTGTCAGTCGACACTCAGGCAGCGGCGCGACTGCCTGGAGTGGTCTGCGCGCTTAGCGCTAAAGACTTCCCGGATGACACGTTTGGGACCATCAAGCCTGCTATGACGTTCTTCGGTCGCTCCGGTGCCACCATTCTGGTCCCGGCGCGCCCCATCTTGGCCCGCGGGCGCGTGCGGTTTGTGGGTGAAGAGCTGGCCGTGGTGGTCGCCGAGTCGCTGACGCTTGCCCAGGATGCGGCGGAACTGGTGGAGATTGAATACGAGGCGCTTCCAGCCGTCGTCGGCGCGGAACGTGCAGTTGAATCCAGCGCGGTCACCCTTCATGACGAAGTGCCTGGGAACATCTGCTTTGACTTCGAGTACGGCGACGCCCCAGAGACCGAGCGTCTGTTTCGGGAGGCGGCGCACCGCGTCCATGCGGTTGTGCAGTGTCCGCGCGTGTCCGCGGCTCCGCTGGAGCTGCGGTCGGTGCTGGCGTGGTACGACGCCGTCAACGGCACCTACGAGATACGCTGCAGCAACCAGGGTCAAGAGAGGATGAGGACGCAGCTGGCCGAGATGCTGAAAGTCGGACGCGAGCGCGTCCGCATGCATGAGGTCGATGTTGGCGGCGCCTTCGGTCCGCGCAACGAGCCGTATCCGGAATACGTAATTCTTCTTGAGGCAGCGCGCCGTCTGGGTCGGCCGATCCGCTGGACCAGTACGCGCGCCGAGGACATGATGTGTGACAGCCACGGGCGTGGCGTCAGACTCGAAGGCGAGCTGGCTGTTGCCGCCGACGGACGATTTCTGGCGCTTCGCACCGACTGGCTTTGCGACCAGGGAGCCTACCTGACGGCGGCGGGCCCGTTGACCAATGTCGTCAATGGACGGCTGATCGCTTGCGGCGGATACGCCATGCAGGCGATCTACGGCCGCCATCGCCTGGTCCTGACGAACGCCAATCCGCACAATGCGTACCGTGGCGCCGGGCGACCCGAGGCCAACCTTATCGTGGAGCGACTTGTCCATAAGGCGGCCCGGATGCTGCAGGTCGATCCATTGCGCCTGCGTCAGCTTAACGCACTCGGCGCCGACCGGTTCCCGCATCAAACGCCGACCGGTAGCGTCTTCGACAGCGGCGACTATCAGCATCTCCTTGAAATCGCTGCGCGCGAGTCGGACTGGCAGGGCTACGCCGCCCGCCGTGCGGAAGCGGCAACCCGCGGGCGCTGGCGCGGTATCGGGTGCGCGCTCTTCGTTGAGCCATGCGGGGGCGGATTCCTGCAGCAGGACCAGGTTGCGCTTCAGTTCAGCGCCGATGGCACTGTCGAGGCCCATGTGGCAACCACCTCGAACGGTCAGGGGCACGAGACGATCTTCCCGTCGCTTATCGGATCCCGACTCGGCATCGACGCATCGCTCATCACGCTCAGGTCGAGTGATCCAGACGGTCCAGACATCCGCGGCAATGGCAGCACCGGCTCCCGCTCCACCATGGCACAGGGGAGTGCGCTTGTCGGTGCTGCAGACGAGGCGATCCGCAAGGGTCGCGTCCTGGCCGCGGAAATGCTGGAGGTTGCAGAAGCTGATATTGACTTTACCGAAGGGCAGTACGTGGTGCTCGGTACCGATCGCGCCGTTGGATTCATCGATGTGGTGCGAAGCGGCGCGGCGACGGATATCGCCACCCATCCTCTGGACACCACGCATGCGCAGCCGTCTCCGCAGGCGTTCACAAGCGGAGCGCATGTGGCAGAGGTCGAAGTGGATCCTGAGACGGGAGAGACGGCGATTGTTTCCTATGTGGCCGTCGACGACATGGGGACTGTTATTAACGACGTTCTGGCGCAGGGGCAGATTGTCGGCGGAGTGGCCCAGGCAGCGGGTCAAGTATTTGGAGAGGTTTGCCATTACGAGGAGCAGTCGGGCCAACTGCTCACCGGCAGCTTCATGGATTACGCCATGCCGAGGGCCGATTCGTTCCCGCCGATACGGGTGTTCTCGTCGCCGACCGCCAGCCCCACAAACTTGCTCGGGGCCAAAGGCGCAGGCGAGGCGGGCACCACCGGCGGCGTTGCCGCGCTTCTGAACGCAGTTTGCGATGCGATTGGTCACTGCGGGATCGAAGACGTCTCGATGCCAGCGACGCCTTATCGCGTCTGGGCGGCGATCGAGCGGGCGAAAAAGAGCGGTGCTGTGGCGCCGTCTTGAAGTCAAAGCAGATGTTCCCAGGCACTTCGTCAGGAAGGGTGACCGCGCTGGATTCAACGCCCGGATGGTGGGCGTGCGCGAGTACTCGATGACGGCCGCGATCTTGGCGCGCGGCGTACTTGAAGACGAACTGTGTGCGCGCCGCCGATATCGACTGGCGCAGCGGCCCAGCGGAAGCGTATGACGCGAAACCGACAATCCGCGTGCTTCCACGTGACGTGCGCATCAGCGTGATCGACGACGGACAAAACCTGTCCGACATGCTGGCCTACAAGCCGCCGAAGGCCTTCATCGCCAGCGCTCCCCACGTGGCTCGCCTGTTTCCCGATCCGGTACGCATGGAGCAGGACTCCCGAGTTATAAGTGTTCGGTGAACCCGTTTGCCAGTGCAGAAATTTCTTAACACAATCCCCTTTTCCCCTACCGTTGCACTTATGCGTGCAAGCCCCGCCTGTGCTTCTGCCGACACCGCTGCCATCACGGCCGCTCAAGACGTACCGCCAAAGCCTTTTTCCAAAGTGTTCGTCACGATCATCGACCAAGAACATATCGAATTGAAACTGACTGCCACGCGGTTTCAGGGGCTGCACCGCAAGGCGCTTGACACTCAATTTCAAAAATTTCTTTGGACGCGCGTTAAGTTATTGATTTCATTGGGAGTGAACCCGAAAAGTTGGCAAATCTGGGAATCTCGTGGCGAACTCGGGCAGACTGGGACTGGGACTGGGACTGGGCGGCGCAAGCGAGAGCCGACTTTGAGGTCGACCAGCGTGTCAATTGGTTAGGCCGAAAAAACACAGCCGCACCTGCGCTGCGGGAATGGGCTGCGCCTGCGGTGGCCACAAGCCGCCCTGGCCCTAGAGGCTAGGCCTCTGAGTCGCTGCGAGCCCATAATCCGCACGGCCAAAAGGCGCTCGATAGTCTAAAACCTGTGCCATCCATACTTGTGATCAGGTGTTTAGAATTCCTACGCGCTATCCGCTATCCGCCATGCACTACACATGCAATTCTGGGTGCGCTTGCAAGTGATTGCGGTTGAACAACGTGACCTCGACGATGCCACTTGCCGCATTTCCGGAGACCCGGTGCAAGTTCAGTTTTCGCTGCGTCGCATGAAACGGCGGAAGCTGCGGCTTAAAGACCAGAAATTATGGATCTGCAATCAGTTGGATCCGGACGTTCATGCATGGATTAGTCTGGGTCAGACCGTATCAGCCCCGGGTCCGCAGTTCAGGTGCCCGACAAACCGGGCGCAAAGAGTTCGTCCAGGCAAACAGCCCTCGCCTGTAAGCCATCCTCGCGCGACCAGCGCATCTGGGTTTCAAGTGTGTGCCGGTTAGCCGCAACACCGTAGGGCCAGAAATCCTCGCCCATCAGGGCACGTGTGCGTCTCAGTTCGGCAGTGATCCAGGGCAAGGTGACCTTGGACGCCTGGATCACCTCGAGTTCGGCGAGAGCCATCTCTTTCGCCTGGCAAAACGCCTGATAAAGCACCAATGGCAGGCCAGGATGCGCCTCGACGAGCGTTTTTTTCACCCCAATAGCATGCATGATGGGGAACAGTCGCGTGTTGAGGAACCAATCGCGCTCGGCGTCTTCTGGCTGCGCAAACATGCGCTTCACCCGTACGTCGCAGGTTCGGATGGCGTCCGGTTCGCGCAGGGAAATGATGGCGTCCAACTCACCCGCAAGCATTCTTTGCTCCAGACTGCGATCGGGGGAAAGAATCTCCATATCCAGGCGCGGCGGCCTTTGTTTGAGCGGGAAATCTAGGGGTTTGGTGCGCTCGCTTTCGCCCACGCACCAGCGTATTGAATACGTGTCCAGTCCGTAGGCATCACGCAGCATGCCACGCAACACCACGGCGGCGGTCATATCGTATTCCTGTACCCCCACCCGCTTGCCGGCAAGATCGGCCGGGCCGTTGATGCCCCTATCGGTCCGGACAAACAGCGCCCCATGCCGAAAGGAGCGCGATGGAAACACCGGAATCAACCAGTACGGAAACGGCCCCTGCGAAAGTGTTGTAAGCGTGTTGCTGAGGGAAAGCTCGGTAACATCAAATGGCGCGGCGCCAAAGGCCAGCGCGAAAGCCGCTTCTGGACGCAACACCTCGCAATCGAGCGCAACGCCTTGAGCGCGGATCCTGCCATCAAGCAGGGCCTGCGTTCGATCGTAACGCCAAAACGCCGCCGAAAGCCGTAACGTGCTCATGTGCTCATGTGCTCATGTGCTCAGTGGCCAGGGGCTCTCAGCCAACCGTGCGCTTGGCCGTGGCCAGTCCCCCGGGCAGTTCAAACATGCCCTTGGGCAGCGAACCGATGAATGCAAGAGCTTCTTCAACACCGACCACATCGGCGTACTTTGCGTGCATGTCGCAAAGATTGATCGCATGCGAAAGCTCCACACGATCAAAGCATCCTTCGCCGACCACCGCCACACGGTAGTTGTTTGAAAAAGCGTCAATGACAGTCGCTCGCACGCAGCCGCTGGTGGAGACGCCGACAACAATCAACGAGTCAACCTTGAGGTCAACCAGAAAGGAATTGAAGGGCGTACCGAAAAACGCGCTGGGTTTTGTCTTGAGCAACACCACGTCCTGCGGGGAGGGGGCGATGTCCGCGACAATTTCATTACCGCCGATCTCCGCCTCAGTGTCCTCGAGCTCGCGCGAATTCTTCCAACGCCAGCTGCCGGCGTCAAACCCGTCCGGACGGCGCGTGTTGGTGGAATAGAACACCGGAAGCTCACGCTCATGGCAGGCATCGAGCAGGCGCCGAATGACCTTGATCGCCGCCCAACCCTCTTCGCCGCAGGAGTTACGCCAGCGCTTGATCGACTCAAGTATGGGAGCCGGCTCAGCGCCAACAAAGTTGTAACTGACATCGACAATCATTAATGCGGGCCGCTTGCCAAAACCCATGTTCGCGCCATAGCCGGAGGCTTCGAGCACCGCCTTGTCGCGCGCGCTCATGTACTGCATCCATAGCGGTTCTTTGACTGCTTCAGTCATCGGTGTCTCCTATTGTTTTGAGATTGCGCCCGTTGCGCGAGGTTTCAGGCGCGTCCAGCAAGCGCCTTCGCGTCCTTGATCCGGTGCGACACATGCCAGGGGCAGACCAAGCGCTCCGCCAAGTCGACCAGGAAAAACAAAAGAGTGCCGGCAACCCCGAGCAGGACGATGGAGGCGAACACACGCACCGTCTGGAACATGCTCTGCGCCGTGATGATGACGTAGCCAAGACCTTCCTGGGATGCCACAAACTCCCCGGCTATCGCGCCGACAAGGGCAAGCGATATCGCCACTTTCATACCAGCAAACATGTGTGGCAAGGCCCCAGGAAAGCGGATTTTCCAGAGCGCCTGCAGACGCGAGCCGCGCATGGTCTTGATCAGGTCAAGCGCGTCCGGATCTGCTGAACGCAATCCGAGGACAGAATCGATAACGACTGAGAATAAGGCAATCAGGAACGAAACCGCCACCTTGGATGGCGTGCCTGTCCCGAGCCAGATTATGAACAGCGGTGCGAGCGCAATCTTCGGAATGCTGTTGAGCGACACCAGCAGCGTGTAGAGGGTGTTCTCCAGCCAGCGCGAATAGACAATGCCCACCGCCGCCACCACGCCCAGCAGCAGAGCCATGCCGAATCCCAGCATGGTCGTGTAAAGCGTATAAAGGGTATGTATCGCGTACCACTTGGGCTCGGCGCCTATTTCCAGCAACACGGCAGATGGCGGTGGCAGTAAGTGCAAAGGCAACGCGAGCAGCCTGACCAAGGCCTCCCATGCGGCGAAAAAAACCAGGATAACGACGAATACGGAAACCGCGCGATTGCCCATTCAGCCTCCTACCGCGGCAACGCCGCGCCCATGGCGCGCTGCTTTCATCACGCCCATCGATAGGAACAGACCACGAATATGGCGCACCATCGCCCCAAACTCCGGCGTCTCTCGAATATCCAGGTCGCGCGGTCGCGGCAGGGTAACGTCGATGATTTCAACGATGCGCCCAGGCGAGGGCGACATCACCACCACACGATCGCCCAGAAACACCGCCTCTTGGATGGAGTGGGTGACAAAGAAAACAGTTTTGGCATCTCCCATCCAGACCCGCTGCAATTCAAGGTTTAGCTCGTCGCGCGTCATCGCATCGAGCGCACCAAAGGGCTCGTCCATCAGCAGCAAACTGGGGTTCATGAGCAACGCGCGGCAGATCGACACGCGCTGGCGCATCCCGCCTGACAACTCCCACGGATGCCGGTCTTCAAAACCGGTAAGCCCGAGCAATGCAAGCAGTTCACGCGCCTTTTGCTCCCAATCGGACGGGTCAAGGCGGTGAACCTCGATTGGCAGCATGACGTTGTCGAGCACCGTGCGCCAGTCGAGCAGGACATCGCGCTGAAACACCACCCCGAGACCTTCGGGCGGACCGTCGTGGGAACGACCGCCAATGACGATTTCTCCCGAACTCACGTGTTCCAGCCCGGCAAGGCAACGCATAAGGGTGCTTTTGCCGCAACCGCTGGGGCCAAGCACGCTGACGAATTCACCGGAGCCGATACCAAGATCGATGCCCGATAGAGCCGCCACATCGCCACGGCGCGACCGATACGTCTTGCCTACCCCGCGTATTTCAACAAAGGCCGCTCCTGACGAAACGCGTGTCGCACCAGTACTGGGCTCATGGCTCATTGTGGAATAAATTTGTTGGTGAAAAAATCAACTGTCTTCCAGCCCGGCTTGATCACGCTGGCCTGCTCCATGGACTTGAGCGCTTCCTGCCAGTCTGACTCGGCCTGCCAGCCCAGGGGCCTGCCTTTAGTCGCCGGGGTCGCGAAGAGGGGCATGTACATCTTGAGTTGTCCCATCATGACCTTGCGGTCAAGCCGCAGGCCGGAACGCTGCGCCAGCATCGCGTCGACAGCCTCGTCTTCCTTGCCGGAGAAAATATAGTCCCACACGCGCTTGTTCACTGCCACCACCTTGGCCAGCATTTCGGCACGTTTGTCTATCGCGTCCTTTTGCACCACCAGGCCGTAGCCCGGGATGCGCAGGCCGACATCGGCGAAAAGAATGCCTGATGATGGGCGCGTTTCCGAAACGATGGGCGCAAAAAACGCCACGGTCGAAAGCGCGCCCTCAACCTGGCCCGACCCGTAAGTCGCCACCATGGATTGGCTATCTACGTTGACCACCTGGATGTCGTTGCGTGAAACGCCGCCGGCCTTGAAAAATGCATCGAGGAATGGTGCAGTCCCGGAACCGTTGGGAACAACGATCTTCTTGCCCACCAGGTCCTTGAGCGTCTTGTAGTTCCCGGCAATTGGCACAACAAGGCCGTTATCACCGGCGCGGACAAATCCCATGACAGAGGTCACCGGCAACCCGTTTGCTATCGCTGGCGCCATGGCGCCCAGTTGGGCAAAGCCGATGTCGATTTTTCCTGCGGCTACCTGCTGGATGGTGGAGACCGAGCCCCTGCCATCCAACACCTCGACATTCAATCCGGCTTCCTTGAACCAGCCCTTCTGAACCGCGAGGTGCAGGCCCGCGTGCATACCATGTGGCGCCCAATCCACCATGATCGAAATCTTGTCCTGCGCCTGCGCGATGCCCGAAAGTGACGCCATCACTGTTGCGGCAACGCCTCCCAGAATCAGGCGCCGCAGCGCCCTAAAAGAATGATTTAAAGCCATTTAATCTCCCAGAAAAAAGCTGTTCGTTAAAAGATGCCCGATTGCGATACCGATTTAAATTCAAACACATTCTTACATTGATCTAGAGCTACCGAATAAGGGTAAAACCTATCAGGCTGCGGAAATACCGACCGAAAAAAGTGGGGTCTCTCCTCCCAGCAGCGAGTGGTGGAGCCTGAATTTCATCATTTGGAAATTTGACTCACTCACGGGCTGGTTTTCGGCAGTTTTGGGGTCTTTTCCCATGCTTTTGCCCCTCTTACGTCCCCTACGGACGGATTTGCCCCAGGGTCCGCATGTGCGTGAGTTTGTAGGCGGCCATGGTCAGCACGAACAGTTGATCGCTTCTGTCCAGGCCGTGCACCATCACTTGGCGCATCGGGCCGATCAACTTGGCCCAGCCAAAGCCTTGCTCAATGAGTTTTCGCTTTTGCTGCGAGATGGCGTAGCACTCGGTAGCGGCCACGCTGTGAGGTACGGCCGAGCGGCGCCCCTCAAGTTCGACACTTTCTGCACGTAAGTCTATGAATTCATCCTAAAAAACGAGCTCCAAATCGCAGACTACAAAACGTGCTTGGCGAGGTTTTCTGGCGTCGGCGGGACTAAATCCAAGCCTGTAAACAGCGACTTCTGCCGCAGTCCGCAGGCAAGGCCACTGTTTCAAGTCAACGCATCCCGCCGAGTTAGCTGGCAGGCTCACACAGGCTGTTCTAGGCCTTCAGGTGCAAACAGGTCAGGACATCAACCTCGGTTTTGGAGTGTCGCCAGGCGCTCGCCAGATCATCGAACCCCAGGGAGCGCCACAGCTCAGACAAGGCCCAGATGTCACCGGCGTGGCGACTTTCGATCAAGCGCAGGCCCTCAAGCGCACAAGTTGCGGAAGTCACCCCCGGGCGCGCTTAAAGGAGGCAATCAGGGTGCCGATTTCGCCACCGGCTTCAAGGCGGCCCAAGGTGCAGACGGTGCGTTGGCGGGGTTTACCTTCTTCGTTGCGGAAAGACTCCACCAATTGGTCGTAGCGCCGATTCCCGGATTGGGTGACCATGATCAAGATGGGGTTGAGTGTGGCTTAATCTCAAAACTTTAAAACTATCCAAACATGCAAAACGTGCCAAGACAAGCAATTTTTAACTTAAGACCGAAAAACGCCCTAAGTGCTTGAAGTCATTTATAGATTAGGTCGCGAAAACGGGATTTTTGAGGAAAGTTGTTGAACTTGAGGTACCCGGCTCTGCCTATCCGCCTTTGCAACACTTGCGGAAAACTTAGGCAGCCACAGCTTGCCGCGCACGCGCCTCACGCACCGCCTTCACGATCTGCTCTGGCCCAATCGGCGTGGTATTGAACTCGATGCCAAACGGCGCCAAGGCATCGCACACCGCGTTGGCGATAGCCACAGGTGGGGCGATCGCGCCGCCCTCACCAAGGCCCTTGACCCCAAGCGGATTGAGTGGCGAGCGGGTTTCCTGGTGGATCAGCGTGATGTGCGGCACGTCACTGGCGGTGGGCAGCAGGTAGTCCATCAGCGAGCCGGTCAGCAATTGGCCTTCGGCATCGTATTGCATGCCTTCTAGCAGGGCACCACCGATGCCTTGCACCGTGCCGCCGATGATCTGCCCTTCGGCTAACATGGGATTAACCACCACGCCGCAATCGTGGGCGATCGCGTAGTGCTGCAGCGTCACTTTGCCCAGTTCGATATCAACCTCCACCTGCACCGCGTGTGCCGCGTAGGACCAGGTGACCGTTGGCGCTTCCCAGTAATAGGTTTCTTCAAGCCCTGCCTCAACCCCAGGTGGACGCTGGTGATCCCAGCCGGGCCGCGCGGCGTGGGCGATATGGCCCAGGCTCAGCTCGCGGCCGGGAATGCCAGCGATGCCGACCCCGGTCGGGCGCAATTCAAGGTCGCCGGGCGAGCATTCGAGCATGTTTGCGGCGATGGCAAAAACCTTTTTCAACAGTTTTTCACTGGCCACATGCATGGCTGCCGATACGTGAACTGTCGAGCGGCTGGCGATGGTGCCGAAGCCCATCGGTATGGCGCCGCTATCTGCCAGTGCCACCACCACATTGGCCGGGTCAACCCTCCACAGGTCGGCGGCGATCTGCGAATAAATCGTTTCCATGCCTTGCCCTTGCGGGCAGGCGCCGCTGGCGACATATAGTTTTCCAGATGGCTCGATGCGTATCGTGGCGCCCTCGAAAGGGCCCACCCCGGTGCCTTCGGTGTAGACACCGAGGCCCAGGCCCAGGTAGACCCCGCGCTTGCGAGCCTCAAGTTGGCGCACCCGGAATGTCTCAATACCACCGACGGCTTCAATCGCCTTGGCAAGCGCAGCCGGATAGTCACCGCTGTCGTAGACCACCGGTTCACCGTCGCGGTACGGAATGCCGACTGCATAGGGCATGTCGGCAGGCCCCACCATGTTGCGCCGCCGCACCTCGGCCGGCTCCAGCCCGAGTTCACGCGCAATCAGGTCCATCATGCGCTCGATCGCATGTGCCGCTTCTGGCCGTCCGGCGCCGCGATAGGGTGCGTTGGGCACCTTGTTGGTGGCCACCACACGGCCACGCACACTCATGTTGGGTACCTTGTAGGGGCCGGCAATGTGGCTGGCGGTGTTGTACGGAATGCCGATGCCGACAGGATTCCAGGCGCCGCAATCCATCACGAACTCATCGCGCAGGGCCAGCACGCGACCATTGGCGTCGAAACCGACCTCGACCTCATGCAATTGATCGCGCGAGTGGCAGGCGCTTTGCATGTGCTCGCGTCGGTCCTCAATCCACTTTACCGGCTTGCCCAGTTGCTGCGCTAGAAACGGCAGTAGCACGTCTTCCGGGTACACATGCCCCTTGCCGCCGAAGCCGCCGCCAACGTCCGGGGCGATGCAGCGCACGCTGGCCTCAGGCACCGCCAGGGTGGTAGCCACCTCGCGCCGCACCCAGTGCACCATCTGGGTCGACGACCAGATCGTGTAGGCGCTGGTGCGCTTGTCGTATTGAGCGATCACCCCGCGACATTCCATCGGCATGGCGGCATAGCGGTGGTGATAGAAGTTACGCTGTAGGCGGTGCGCCGAGTTGGACAAGGCCAGCGCCACGTCGCCCTTGGCGATCGAGAACTCGGCCAGCAGGTTGGTGCCGTAGCGCTCGTGCAGGATCGACGCGCCGGGTTCCAGTGCCGCCGTCGGATCAACCGCCGACGACAGCACTTCCAGGTCGAGTTCCACCAATTCGGCGGCATCCTCGGCGATGTAGCGATTTTCAGCTACGATCACAGCCACAGCCTCGCCCACATGGCGTACTTTGTCGAAAGCCAGCAGCGGCTGGCGCGGATCGATAATCTTGTGCTTGACCTTGGTGCGCCATTTGCTCGGCAACGGAAGTTGCTGGTCGCCCACCGCCGGCAGCACTTCCTGCAACTGCGCGCCACTTAAGGCCAGCCAAACACCCGGTAATGCGCGCGCGCGCGTCAAATCTACCCCGCGGATGCGCGCATGCGCATGCGGGCTGCGCACAAAGGCCACATGGCCCATGCCTGGCAACACCATGTCGGCTATAAACTGGCCTTCGCCGATGAGCAGGCGGGCATCTTCGCGCCGCGCCACCGATTGACCTACAAAACCCTGCGATTGGGCGTGTGCCATCTAATATCCTTGGTTCAATAGGGGTGGAGTGGTCGGTATGGTTCGGACGACTATTGCTAATTTAATCAATAAAATTATAATATCTTTGATATACGAAATAATCTATTGTGGACAAGCATTTCTTGACTGGTTACTTAGGCAAAGCCCATCTCCCCACTCATTCTTGAAAGCGTCAAGCTTTGAAACCGCCCCCCTTTTCCTACTACGCACCCGACAGTATCGATGCAGCCGTTGCCCTGCTGGCTAGCCATGCTGGCGAGGCACGTCTTCTCTCCGGCGGCCAGAGCTTGGTGCCGATGCTCAACTTTCGCTTGCTGGCGCCCACCGCTTTGATCGACTTGGCGCGCATCCCCAACCTTGCCTATGTGCGCCACGAAAACGGCACGGTGGCCATCGGAGCGATGACGCGCCAGCGCCATGTCGAAAATTCCGATATTGTTGTCCAGCAGCTACCCCTGTTGCGTGAGGCGCTGGGCTGGGTGGGCCACCTGCCAACGCGCTCGCGCGGCACCATTGGCGGTTCCCTCGCTAATGCTGATCCTAGCGCCGAACTGCCGATGGCGCTGCTGGCGCTCGATGGCTCTGTGGTCGCCGCCGGGCCGGGCGGTCGCCGCACCATCGCCGCCACCGACCTGTTCAATTCGATGTTCAGCACCCATCTCGCATCTGACGAGATTTTGATCGAGGTACGCATCCCTGTGATGGTGCCCGGTAGCGGTTTCGCCATCGAGGAACATGCGCGCCGCAAGGGTGATTTCGCTATCGTCGGGGTGGCCGTGGTGGTGCAACACGAGGGCGACCGCTGCCTGCGCGCACGCGTCGCCGCTTGCGGCGTCGGTAGTGTCGCAGTGCGTCTAAGCGGTGCCGAGCAGATTCTTGAACGCAACGGACTGGGACCGGCGGCGATCAATGCAGCGGCGGCCAGCGCCGCTGCCGAGATCGATCCGCTTACCGATCCGAATTCCTCGGCCGACTATCGTCGCCACCTGACTGGCGTGCTGCTGGGGCGCGCACTGCGCCGAGCCGCCGGATTGAGCCCGGTTGCCATCCACTGAGAACACAATGAACGAAACCAGCCCCGAATTGGTTGAAATCAGCCTGATCGTTAACGGCAAGCCACGCACTGGCCGATGTGAGCCGCGCAAGTTGCTGGTAGATTTTTTGCGTGAAGACTTGGTGCTGACCGGCACCCATGTCGGCTGCGAGCACGGCATTTGCGGTGCCTGCACCATCCTGATCGACGGTGAAGCTGCGCGCTCCTGCATCACGCTTGCGGTGCAGGCCAACGGCGCTGAACTTGTCTCTATCGAAGGCCTCGCGCAGGGCGGCGTATTACATCCCCTGCAGCAGGCATTCGCCAAATTTCACGGCTTGCAATGCGGCTTTTGCACGCCCGGCATGCTGATAACCGCGATCGACTTTCTGCGCGTTAACCCAACGCCTACTGAAGAAGAAGTGCGCGACGCTATGTCGGCCGTGTTGTGCCGCTGCACCGGATATCAGGGCATTGTGGCAGCCGTGATGGCAGTCGCGCACGCTTCTTCTCCAGCCGCGACCACCTGATTGCCGTAACCCCCGTCAAGGGCTGCGCCTGCGGTGGCCACAAGCCGCCTTGGCTCGAGAGGGTAGGCCTTTGGGTCACTGCAAACCGTGAACCCGCATGGCCAAAAGGCACTTAGCGGTCTTAAACCTGATCCATCGTTACTTATGATCAGTTGGGTGGAATTCCTATCTCCAGCCCCAACACTCTTTGCTCTTTGGCAGGAACTGGCCTACCGGCGATTCGCGGCGGGCCACAGGTCACCGTCCAGGCAAAAAATTCGCTGTCAAGCCAGTTCATACCAAGACAGATTCAAAGTTGGCTTGAGGCTTTGGTCAGAAGACATCGTGGCCACACACGCCCCGATCTTCAGGCGTGTTTGCGAATGGCCGCGGCCAGCACATCCACCATCTGCGCAATGTGCGACTCTTGCACGATGTAAGGCGGGCACAGCACCAAGTTTTCGCCGGCCGGGCGCACCAGCACGCCTTGGGCAAAGCACTCTATAAAAATGTCGTAAGCCCGTTTTCCCGGCAAGGCCGACGGCGCCACCTCGACCGCGCCGGCCAGACCCAGGGTGCGCACACCCAC
>CAMAXW010000053.1 GCA_945862315.1 Klebsiella pneumoniae | reverse complement strand
CGCGTGGCCTGCCCTAGCCAGTCGGCTGGATCACCGGCAAACACCCGTCCAGCGTACGCGCTGTATTCAATCCAGAGTACGCAAGCGCGCTGACCAGCCAGCCACGCCTTAAGGTACTGAGCAGCCATTTGGCGAGGGCTGGCTGCAGGTAGCGCTGGGGCGGGCCTAGGCCAAACGCGCCGCCGTGGTAGCGGTGTAATCCACAGCCCCGGTTTTTTCATCCATGAGCACGCAGTAAATATTGTTAACGCTTAGGATGGAGATTAGCCCGTCCAGATAATCTTTAGACACGAGCTCCGGATCGCGCTCCAGTACGTCGCCATACCCGCCGCCACCGCCTTGGGTAATCATGTACAGCTCGCCGGGTTTGGCGAACTCTAACAGTTCGTCAGCGATGCAAGTGCCGATCTCGTGACCCGGAGCAGTCTGCACAGTATCGCCGGCGTCGTCACCGGTGATGGGCAGGCCCAAGCATCGCCCGAGCTGGCAGGCCTGGTGCAGCGCTCGTCAAATTTCACCGCGATTCTCGCGCTCAACCACCAGGGTCGCGTGGTGGCGGCCACCCGCACCGCCTCTGTCAATAGGGATCTGGCGGCCTCGCCCGCCCATCGCCAGGCCCAGGCTGGCGCGACCTATCGCAGTGAGCTTGAGCGTTCTGACATCACTGAGCAGCCGGCGCTCACGTTTGCAGAGCCGATCCGTGCCGACAATGCCAGCCGCACCGTAATCGGGACCCTGGTCGGCGTGCTGGACTGGAGTCGCCGCAGCAACAATCTGCATGATCTGACCGTGCTCGGCGCACGTCAGGATCGTGATCGCCGGCTATTGTTACGCGACCCCCAGCGAGCTGGCGCCACTCTACGACACGATCGGTGCCGATCCGTCCGCCTACGCCGCACTGCCGCACACTGCCGGCCTCAGCGTCGGCCAGTTCGACGGCCGTGCTTATCTGATTGGCACAGCAGAGGCCGACAAAGACAGTGGCCTGCAGCAACCCTGGCTCATGCATACCTTGGTATCAACCGCCGCGGCCGACGCCAGCGTGCTGGATCTGCGTGATCGCTTTGTCGCCTTCGGCTTTGTGTTCCTGTTGGCATCGACCGCTGCGGGCCTGGCCTTTGCGCGGTCGCTGGAGCGCCCCATCGTAGCGCTGCAGGCTGCTGCGAGTCGCCTCGCACAGTGCGACTTCGACGCACCTTTACCGCCCTACCGCAGCGATGAAATCGGTAGCCTTACCGACAGTTTCGACGCCATGCGCACGGCGCTTAAAGCCAACGAGCAGCAGCGCAGCGAAGCGGAGCACAAGACCAGCCGCCTCGCTTACTACGACCAAGTGACCGGCCTGCCGAATCGGGTCTACCTGCAGGATCACCTCGGCAATGCTTTGGCGGCTGCCAGTCGGCATCGCAAGCAGCTGGCGGTACTGTATTTGAACCTTGATCACTTCAAGCGCATCAACGACACGCTGGGCCATGGGGCCGGCGATGTGTTGCTCGCCGCAACCGGCGAGCGCCTCAATCAATGCCTGCGTGCATCAGACTTTGTCATCCGTAGCATGCAAACCGCCACGCCCGACGAGCAGAGAGAAGGGCGCACCATAGCGCGCTTCGGTGGCGACGAATTCACTCTGGTACTCAACGATCTCGACGATGTCTACGGTGTGGCGCGCGTGGCACGCCGTCTGCGGGAAGCGTTCGTCGCGCCATTTAAAATTGACTCCGACGAGCTGTTCATCACCACCAGCATCGGCATAGCCATGTACCCCGATGACGGTGCTGACAGCGAAACCTCGCTTCGTAATGCCGATGCCGATGCCGATGCCGATGCCGATGCCGATGCCGCCATGGTTGACGCCAAGCGGCACGGCCGTAACGGCTACAGCTTTTATATGAAGGAGATGAACGCCCGCGCGCGCGAACGACTGTCTCTGGAAGGCCGCTTGCGCAAAGCCATCGAGCTCGAACAATTTGAATTGCACTATCAGCCCTAGATCGATCTGCACAGCAATGCCTTGATAGGGCTCGAAGCACTGGTGCGCTGGGCCGATCCTGACAAGGGGCTGATAAGTCCGATGGAGTTTATTCCCTTGGCCGAGCAGACCGGTCTCATCGTGCCACTCGGCGAGTGCGTCTTGCGGCACACCTGTTGGCAGATGCGGGCCTGGAACGGCAGCGCGCTGCATGGTGAGCGGGTTGCCATCAATCTCTCACTGCGTCAGGTCAAGGAAAGAAATTTTGCGACCCTGATCGGCGAAGTGCTGGCCGCCAACGGTTTGTCGCCGTCTCAGCTCGAGCTGGAACTGACCGAATCAGTGTTAATGGAAGATAGCGACGGGCCAAGTCGCATTCTCGACAGTCTGAAAGCCATGGGCTTGAGTCTTTCAATTGACGACTTCGGCACCGGCTATTCCTCGCTCAGCTATTTGAAGCGCTTTGCCCTCAATAGTCACAAGATCGACCGCGGTTTTGACCGCGATATGGAATCCGACGCCAACGACCAGGCCATCATCACCGCCATTATTGCGATGGCGCACAAACTCAATCTCGAAGTGGTCGCCGAGGGCGTCGAGACCCGCGAACAAGCTCTGCTGCTGCGCCAGTTCAACTGCGATCAGATCCTGGGTTATTGGGTCAGTCGCCCGCTACCTGCAGCCGACATTGAACGCTTTGCCGCACAGCCTATCGCGGTCCTGGCCGCCCTGCCCGCGACTATCCAGACGCCGACCATTGCACTGCTGCCTAATGACCTGGTCCGACGCGCCGGCGGCGACGCCTAAATCGCGCCTCCGGTGTACAGCGGTACGACTGCTTACTGGTTGAGCAACACCCAGCCGCCCTTCAAAGACAAAGACGGCTGGTGTGTAGCGCAATGATTCGGACTGCCCGGCAATGCCCTTGGCGAGTCGTGGTGCTGAGGGGAGCGTGGTCAAGACGCTGGTGCGACCGACCTCTGCCAGGACCGGGCCCGTGTCAGCGCATGTCAAAACCTGGGTAGCCCTGTCGCGCGAGGTCTTCGCACTTCTGGCGATATACCCCCACGCCGCCGATATAGGACAGTAACCGGCGCGGTTTGCCTTCAATGTTCGAGCCCATGTACCAGGAGTCGGTCTTGGTCACCAAGGTTGCATTTGCGAGTTCGTCGTGATGTTCAACCCACTGGTCTTCGAGCGCCTTGCTCGCTTCAATCACGCTCACGCCCTTATTGCGCGCGTACTCAATGCAGCCTGTAATCCATTCCGTCTGCTGTTGCAGGCAGGTGGTCATATTGCACAGCGCGGCGGACGGCGCGAGCGGTGCGCCGGTGGTGAAGAGGTTCGGATAGCCATGCACCTGCAGGCCCAGGGCGGTGCGGATATCGCGACCCCAGTCGTCTTTCAGCGTGCGGTTGCCACGACCACGGATGTCGATGCGCGTCAGCGCGCCGGAACCCGCATCGAAGCCGGTCGCGAGGATCAGAATATCGAGCTCATGCACGGTGCCGTCTTTGAGCTTTATGCCGGCCGGAACGATGCAGTCGATCGGGTTGTCTTTGACGCTTAGCGCTTCTACGTTGGGACGGTGATAAACCTCTAGGTAGTTGGACTCGAGCGGCACGCGATGGGTGCCAAAGCCGTAGTCGGTGGGGATCAATAGATCGCAGAGCCTGGGATCCTTAAGACGCGCGCGCATTTTCTCGCGCACAAATTCCGAGATCTCCTCGCTCACCACTTCGTCCGTGAAGACCTCGGGACAGGTGGCCAGCCAGAGCTTGAGCGAACCAAACGCCCAGTTGTCTTCCATGCGCTGGCGCTTCTGCGCAGCTGTGAGCTCGGCCCATACATCCGTCGGGAAGTCATATTCGAAGCCGCTGAAAGTGCGTGGCAGTGTTTGCTGCAATTCCTTGAAGCGCGACTTGTAGGCTGCCTGGTCGGTCGCACTATAGCTTGGATTCTCCATCGGGCAGATGTACTGCGGTGTGCGGACAAAGACTTTCAGATGTCCGACTTTGTCGGCGATGGTCTGGATCACCTGGATACCCGTGGCACCGATGCCGACCACACCAACGCGCTTGCCGGCAAGTTCAACCGGCTCCTTCGGCCAGCGTGCGGTGTGGAAAAGGCGGCCGGTGAAACTCTCCTGGCCGGCGAACAGGTGTTCCATGGGTGCCGAAAGCATGCCACTGCAGGATATGAGGTACTGCGTGTCTATGCTCTGACCTGCCGCAGTGGTCAAGGTCCACCGACCGCTTGCCTCGTTGAAGTGGGCAGCTTTAATCGTTGTGTTGAATTGGAAGTCTTTGCGCAGGTCGAGGCGATCGGCAACGTAATTCATCCAACGTTCGATCTCGGGCTGGCCGGGGAAGCGCTCGCTCCAGCTCCAGTCTCTATACAGGGCTTCGTCAAACAGGTACTGATAAATGTAACTTTCGGAGTCGAACTTGGCGCCGGGGTAGCGGTTCCAGTACCAAGTCCCGCCAACATCGCTGGCGCTGTCGAAACCTTTGACGGTAAGCCCGCGCTGCCTGAGCTGATAAACTTGGTAGAGGCCGGCGACACCGGCACCGATTACGGCGACTTCCAGCTTTAACGGCGGGAGGGCGGGCTTGCTGTCGGTCATCTCTTTCTGTCCTCGGTTCTTTTATCCGGTTTGCACAAATGGGGGCCCCTGAATTGTAGGGGCAGAGCACATCAATACGGGAGTTAAACATTGGCGCGGGTCACAGCAGTCCTCGTTAAGGGCACATCCCGATCCCCAAGCCCGCCAGTCGGGCTGCAGGGGTCGCAGAACCTTGCGCCTGAAATCCGCTGATTGGCGCTGGCCGAGCGCCGATGAAACCTCAACGCACGCGCCGATAGGCCCCACCCGCCGCATGATGCCAGCCGTGATACGGATGGCGTGCCAGCAGATCGCGATCACGAAACAGCAAGACCAACACCGCACCGGCAGCGGAGCCACCGAACATTTTCGGTACACTCAATGCGCGCACTGGGCGCATTGTCTCAGGTATTGTCGAGCGCAAGAATGCCGCCATGCTCGTTGAGTCCTTGAAGTATCTAAGTGCTACCTACCGCCACGCCTCTCGCCTGCATCTGGTGCTCGACAATTACATCATCCACAAGGCGGACGTCGTGAGACGCTACCTCGCTTCGATCAACAACCGTGTCGTCCTGCATTTCCTTCCGCCCTATTCGCCTGACGACAATGCCATCGAGCGGTTGTGGAAACAGATGCACGCTCACGTCACCCGAAATCACCGCCACAAACACATCGACCCGTTGGTCGAGGCGGTGCAGGGTTTCTTGCACGATGCCCAACCATTCCCGGGTACCAAAGTGTCGACTTTACGAATGGCTGCGAAACATTTGTCTCCGGTACATGACAGTCTATTTAGGTGACTGCCTGCGAGGCAGCCACCCGCTCTGGGTGCTGCGCCGGCGCGACAAGATACCTAGAAATTCCAATACGTACTACCAGTAATTTCTCGTAAAATATTGTGCGTTTGCAGCATTTTTTGCGGCGAATCGCGGCATATTCCAGCAGCGCGCGGTCGCACCCAACCAGCATCGCAAAGCGCCTAGGCTTCGGGCTAGGATGGGTCGTCGACGTCGCGTTACGCTGACGCATCTCACCCCAGCGAGCACCACTTGGAAGGTTCACCCAGGAGCAAAACCATGCTGAAAAATTCTGCCCCCGCACCCGCGAGCGTGCTCATCGTGGGTGGTGGTACCGCCGGTTGGATGACCGCCGCGTGGCTGGCGCAGGTTTGGGCCGCACACGGCACCCGCGTCACGCTGGTGGAGTCAGACACCATCGGGATCGTCGGTGTGGGAGAAGGTTCCACACCCAAAATGCGGCGTTTTTTTCAGGCCCTAGGCATCGCCGACCACGCATGGATGCCTCAGTGCAACGCCACCTATAAGTGCGGGATACGCTTTCCACACTGGTCTACCCGCGCGGGCTACGAGAGCTATTACCATCCTTTTTTCACCCAGAGCGATAACGATGCCGTGCGCGCCTTTCACCACAATGTGTCGTTGCGCCAACACAATATCGACGTTATCGCGAATCCTGACTGGTTCTTTCTCTCCAACTGGGTCGCCAAAAAGCGCTGCGCGCCGCTGCCGGATCCGCGCAGTGGTTACGCCGTGGACTACGCCTATCATTTCGATGCTCGCTTGATTGGCGAGTTTCTCCGTACTTGGGCAACGGCCCGTGGGGTGACGCATCTCGTGGACACCGTGACCTCGGTACAGCAACACGAGAACGGGGACATTGCCGGGGTCCACACGCCTAAACACGGCTTCCTCAGCGCCGATTACTTCATCGACTGCACCGGCTTTGCCAACTTGCTGTCGGGCAAGACGCTGGGGGTGCCCTTTTTAAGCTATCGGCCATGGTTGTTTAACGACCGCGCGGTGGCCCTGCCCACCCCGCTCGAGGACGCCAACTCGCTGCCTTCAGAAACCGTATCCGGGGCGCTCAAATATGGCTGGGCCTGGAAAATCCCACTCACCAATCGCTACGGCAACGGGTATGTGTATGCCTCCGATTTCTTAGACGAAGCCGGCGCCGAGCGCGAGTTGCGCGCCCATATCAAGCTGCCGGACGAAAACATCACCGCGCGTCATCTCAAAATGCGGGTCGGCCGTTTAGAGCGTACCTGGGAGCGCAACTGTGTGGCGATTGGCTTGGCGCAAGGGTTTATCGAGCCACTGGAAGCCACCGCGCTGATGCTCGTTCAAGACACCATCGAGCAATTCATCGCCGCGTGGGCGGCGCCGGGCGAAATACAGGCGCAACGCACGGGCTTTAATCAGAAGGTCAATCTGATTTACGACAGCATTCGCGATTATATTTTCATGCACTACAAATTAAATTCCCGCGACGACACGCCCTACTGGGTGGCCGCCCGCGACAATGTGCAGGTGTCAGATTCGGTCGGTCAGGTGCTGGAAATTTGGGATCAAGGTGGCGACCTACTCGCGGAAATCCGGCGCCAGCAGGGGCAAATGGCGTATAGCCCCACGTCGTGGTTTTGCATCTTGGCCGGCATGGGGCGCTTTCCGCATAAACCCCGGCGCGCCACCGGTAAACATCAGGCGGTGGATCCGAACGCGGCACGTCAACAATGCCTCGAACTCTTGCGCTACTTCCCCGACCATCGGCAATCGGTGAACCAGCTTGCGCACAGCGCGAGCACCTGAACAACAGCCGGGTTTAGCCCGGCTGCGCTTAGCTGCCTGCGGATTCAGATTTCGCTGGGTGCGCTTTCTGGCACGGGCCATGGCCATTTGCGGCCACGCACCAGCGCTCGCCAGTAAAGCGCGGGCATAAAGTATTTTTTTAACAGATACATACTTTTCCGTTCCCGACCTTGGTCAAAGGGAAAGGTTTCGCAAGCTTGTAGGTCGTAATCAAACTCCGCCAGGATCAGCCGCCCATACCCGGTGATGAGTGGGCAGGAGGTATACCCGTTGTACACCGCACGCGGCGAGCGGCCCGCCATCACCGCCCGCAAATTAGCCACCAGCACGGGACTTTGCGCGCGAATCGCCGCGGCCGTTTTGGAAGTCGGCAGGCTGCTGGCATCGCCTAGACTGAACACATTGGCATAGCGCGTGTGCTGCAGCGTGCCGCGATTGACGTCCACCCAGCCCGCGGCATCTGCCAGCGGACTTTGTCGAACAAAATCTGGTGGCCCCATCGGGGGCGCCACATGGAGCATGTCGAATTTTTCAACTCGCTCGTTGCCGGACTCGGGTTCGCGAAAAACGGCTTCGCGGGTCTCGCCTTTAATCGCGACTAAATCCTGTTTGTAATTGACCTCTACGTCACGCTTTGCGCAGATTTTAACGAGTTCAGCGGCGTATTTTGGGGCGCGAAAAATAGCCCCCACGCCGCACATATACACCACTTGGCACTGCGCCCGGCGCCCGCTGCGCCGTAAATAATCTTCGGTGAGCAACATGATTTTGAGTGGCGCACCGGCGCATTTGATGGGCGTGGTGGGAAAAGTAAACACTGCCCGCCCCGCACTGAAACGCTGCAAAGTCTCCCACGTTGCATTGACACTCTCGTAGCTGTAGTTGCTGCAGACACCGTTGCGCCCCAAGTTCTCTTTTAAGCCCGGGATGGCGTGCCAGTTAATCTGGATACCCGGCGCCACCACCAAGGCATCGTAGCCTAGGGTTTCACCATTCTGGGTGAGCACTTGGTTGGCCTCAGGGCGGAATTCGGTGACCGCGCTTTGCACCCAACGCGCCCCAGCGGGAATCACTTCGCTCATTGGCCGGCGACTGCGTTCACGCGGAAAAACACCGCCCCCCACGAAAGTCCACAGGGGCTGATAAAAATGCGACTCCGCCGGATCCACGAGCGTCACTTCCCAGCCGCCTGCCGCGACCAGTCGCGCCGCCACACTGGCGCCGCCCGCTCCCGCACCCACCACCACCACGCGCTGTTTCAATCCACTCATGCTAGTCGCTTCCGCGTCCTCTTAGCCTCTGCCACGCGGACCTCCCGCGCCGCCCTACTATAGGGCCGGAGCGAGTTTGCACCAACTCTCAAGAGCCGGCGGGACGCTGGGCGAAATCGTTAGCTACTGCCACCTACGAGCGCGTGGCACACTGTCGCGAGGCTCCTTTCAGCTTGAGCAATTGCCCATGCCGACGCGTTTAGTCATGGCCCCCGACCCACCGCGGTACACCCGTGTTTGGCCGCCCGCCGGCGCGTTGATTTGAGATGCCCGCCGCCTCACCCACTGCCAGCGAGCCTGCGCCCCTGTTGGTGGTCGACGATGGCAAAACCGAACGCCTCGCGATCATCATTCCGTTGCAAAAAGCCGGCTGGCAAGTAGCCAGCGTGGCCAGTGCGCGCGCCGCCCTCCTTGCCATGGCGCGCACACCTTTCGAGGTGCTACTCGTTGACCAGCACTTGCCCGATTGTCTGGGGAGCGATCTCATCGCGCTGATGGTGCGGGAATGGCAACCCCCACCCCGCGCCATTTTGCTCAGCGCCGATCGCTCAGCGCGCACCCGTGCGGCGGCCCACCGCGCCGGTGCGTGTGCGGTTTTGACCAAACCCGAAACCACCGAACGGCTGCTGAGTCTGCTGGCGCAGCATGGCCCGGTGGCGGGTAATGCGCCCGCCACACCGCTACTGGCAGAAGCCCAGGCGCAAGATTTTTTAACCGGCTTCCAAATAGGCCAGGAGCGGGCCCAGTGGGTGACCCGATGGGAGAGGGAAGTCGCGAGTCAGCTGGCGCAGTTACAAGAACTGTATACGCTGGGTAGCGCGGCCGCACACCCCTCAATCAAACCAGCACTGCATCGCTTGCGGGGCAGCGCGGCCGTGGTTGGGGCGTGGCGCTTAGGGCGACGGATATCGACCCTAGAAAATGACAGCGACCGGGCCGGCGCACCGGCGAACCTTGCGGCCCTGCGCCAAATCGCCGCCGACACCAGCGTGGCGTTATGGGCGCGGGCCAAATTTTTACCCCCGCAAAACTTAAGCGAGCAGACGCCGGCGGAGGGCTAACGTGGCCGCCTCATCGACCTGTAGGCTGTGGTCTGCCAACTCACCGGTTAACACTACGCCGTACACCTCGTGCGCCCGTTGCAGGGTTTCCCAACGCTCCAACACATCGCGCAACACGCGTGCCGGGTCGCGTTCTAGCGGATTGCCATACCCGCCGCCGCCCGCATCCACCCCGCGAATCCACTCGCCGGGTGCCAATTCGCAGGCCACTACGCCCGGCAGTTTTTCTTCCCGACCATCTTGGAAAATCTTAAACGTACCCGCCGCCGGGCCAGATTGCCCGCCGCGCACCCCCTGGGGTGGAAACACCTGCCCATCGCAAGACACCACCACCATCATGGGATCATGGCGCGGCCCGTAGACGATTTCCGAACCCGGCGCGCCGCGCATCCGGCCGGCCCCACCGCCGCCCGCGATGACCCGCAGCTGCTTCACCAAAATGGGATATTTGGACTCATCGACTTCCACGCTGCCGCGATACATCAATCCTGCCGCCACCGGCAAACCATAGTTGAGCCAGCCGTCGGTCTCCGGGGTGGCCGGTCCGCCGTTCGTCAACAACCATTCTTGATTGATAAACGGGCCGTTGCGCCGCCAGTCCAGTCCCGAGATAACCGCCGCCCCAGCCCCCATGCCGATCGCACCTTCGGCCATGCCGTGCCCCTCCCCTATCGCAGCAAACGCCGACTGGGTGACGTTGACGAGACGGTCGCCGATATTGGTCGTCGCCATTGAGCAGCTATGCGGAAATTTGGGGATGCCGGTAATGCAGCCCTCGCGTAGATGCACTCGCACCCGCGCAAAACTACCGGCGTTATGCGGCACGTCAGGATCCATGCAGTTAAAAACACCGCACATCGCGTTGGAGATAGCGCAGGCCACCGATTCGTTCAGACCGAAAGCCATGTTGTCGGCGTTATGCGTTAAATCGACGTCGATATAGCCGGCTTTGGGATCGACCTCGATATCGACTCTGATTGGCAAACCATCAGGCAGCACCGGCGGCAACGGATCGTAGGTGGTGGTGTTGGACAATTTGCCACCGGGCATCTTGCCGATAGCATCGACCATGCGGCGTTCGGAGTAGGCAAACCAGGCTTCGATGAACGCCTGAATAGTCTCCATGCCATAGCGCCGCGTGAGTTCGATGAGCCGTCGTTCGCCAATGCGGGCGGCGCCAATCTCCGCCAGATAATCGCCGTACCATTGCTCGGGAACGCGGATACGCCGCTTACACATGCGGATGATGTCTTCGACGTCACGATAATTTTTTTGCACCCGCACGCAAGGGAAAATAAGCGCACCTTCCTCGTAGATATCGCGGGCGTAGGCGTGATACGTCGAGGGGATGGAATTACCGCAGTCCGCTTGGTGCGCCTTCGCACAAGCCGTAAACAAATGCACGCCATCCACATACACCGGTGCCATCACCATGTGATCCGCAGCATGGGTGTTGCCGAGATAGGGATCGTTGTGCAAAAAAGCATCGCCCGGTGCCAAGTCGGGGTGGAGATCACACATCGACTGCGACTGCAGGCTGGAGCCAAAAATATGCACCGGCAGGCCTTCCCCAGGACACAACAGGCGGTTATCACCGGTGACAATGGAACAGGAAAAATCCCGCACCACGGCCAACACGGCGGAGCGCGCAGTGCGCAACAAGGTGTTCGACATCTCCCGCACGATCGCGTTGAGGCGGTTAGCCAATACCGCCATCAGGATGGGGTCGATGTCACGCAGACGCGGCGAAGCAATAGGTTCGTTCATGATTTAAGCCTCCTGAGGGGGCGTGACGACGTAGCGTCCGCCTGGACTGACGCGGGCAACCGCACCGGGATAAACGACCAGCGTGGAGGTCACTTCTTCAATGACCGCCGGGCCGACAATTGTCACGCCCGCGGGCAGGCGTTCACCCACATAAATTGCGGTGTCCACCCAACCTTGGTCGAAATAGGCGCGCCGCACCCGGTCGGGTTGCGGGTTGGCATCTGAGGCTACTTTGCCGGGCTCCAAGGTGGGCGCCTGTACACGGGCGATGAGGCGGCCCCGCCAATTGATAAACTCCACCGCGTTGTCTAAATCTTGCACGGCGAACACTCGCTCGTGCACCCGATGGAATTCACCCACGAGGTCGTCTACTTCGGCCTGCGAACCAAAACAATTCGCCGGCACGGCGACATCCAGTTCCCACACCTGAAAACGGTAGCGGGCCTCCACAAAATAACGCTTCTCCAGTTCGCTGATCCCGCGATCTTGCAGGCGTTGCGCGAACTCATCGAGCCGCCCATCGATACTGGCCAACGCCGCGTTGACGCCGCTGAAATCAAAGCCATCAGAGGCCGTGAGTTTGCTGGCGCCGGCTTCGGTGATGATGTCGGAATATTGCATGCCGGACGCTGACAGCGCGCCCGCCGTGCGCGGGCAGAGCACAGTGCGGCAACCGAGTTCTTGGGCGATGGGCACAATATTGAGCCCGCCTGCGCCGCCGCCACCAATCAACACCGAGTCTGCGGGGTCGATGCCTTCGTTGATCGTCAGTTCTTTAATGGCCTCAATCATGTTTTCGTTGGCGACCGCAATGATTGCCCACGCCGCCCGCTCTAGGGTTTGGCCCAGTGCATCGGCGATGTGCTGCACCGCTAAGCGTGCGGCGGGCTCGTCCAGGGTCATGCGACCGCCCAGAAAATGCTTGGGATCGAAATGACCCAGCACCACGGCGGCATCGGTCACGGTGGGTCGTTGTCCGCCGCGACCGTAACAGGCCGGCCCGGGATCGGATCCGGCAGACTGCGGGCCCACGCGCAGCAGCCCTCCAGAATCGACCCACGCGATAGAGCCACCGCCAGCACCAATAGAATGCACGGCGACCGACGCCATCCCCAGATTATCGCCAGTCCAGCGTGGACCCAGCCAAGTGTCACGCGAAAACTCCACCGCGCCGTCGCGCACGAGGCTGACGTCAAACGTGGTGCCGCCGGCATCACAGACGATGACGTCGGTGGGCAAGCCTTCTGCCTGCACGTAGGCTAAGCCGGCGATGGGCGCCATGGCCGGCCCGGATTTCACCAAATAAATCGGCCGCTGCACGACATCCGCCAAATGCATCACACCTCCGAACGAGGTGCTGACCAGAATATCGTTGTGATAGCCGGCCGCGCGCAGGTCGGCGGCGAGGTCGGAGAGGTATTTCTGCATCAGCGGCTTGAGTGACGCGTCGATTGCCGTTGACGAGGCGCGGCGATACTCGCGCAGAATCGGATTGATTTGGTGCGATAGCGTGTAGGGCAGGCCCGGCAAAATTTCCTCGATGAGTTCACCAACCCGGCGTTCGTGGGCGGGATTGGCAATCGACCACAACAGGCAAACCGCAATCGCCTCGATACCGTAGGACGGCAGGCTGGCCAGCAACTGGCGCAGTGCGTCTTCCCCGAGTGCCGTTTCCACCCCGCCCTCGGCGTTCATGCGTTCGCGCACCTCAAAGGTATAGCGCCGCGGCACGTAGGGATCGGGATATTCCATGCGCAAATTATGCGGCTCGGATTTGCCCCCTTCTTTCAGCAAAAGAATGTCGGGGAAGCCCTCGGTGGTCAGGAAGGCGGTGCGCGCAATTTTGCGCTCGACAATCCCGTTGGTGGCCCGCGTCGTGCCGTAGAGAAACACGGCGGTGTCGGCCAACAAGGCGCTGGTAGTGGTGCCTAGCTGCTCGGCGACAACCGCCAGCCCAGCAGCAATGCTGCCAAAGGCGTGCGCGCTGTCGGTCAATGCCTTACCGATGGTGAAACCGCCAACGCTGTCCGTCACCACGACGTCGGTAAACGTACCGCCGGTGTCGACTGAAATCCGATAGGTCATATTGTGAGAGCCTCAAAAATAGAGTGGGCAGGCGCCGTCGCGCAGCAAAAAAAAGCACGGCTTGTTCATTTTCGCCACAAGCCGGCGCGACTAGCAACCCTATTAGTAGCTGATAGGCGCCGATGGTTCAGAGGCGGTCGGCTGGAGCCGCTAAAGTGCACGAGCGCAGCTTTAATTTGCGCGCCCCTTCAGCTTCGGAGTGCCATCGTCATGACGCGAATCTTCAAATCACCGCCGCTAAACTCGCCCCAACTGGAGCAGTTACATAACTATTTCGAAAATCTGGTGCTCGCCGCACTGCACGCACGGGGCTTAAACCTCGATGAGGACACCTTCGTGGATGTGGCCTGTGTGGCGCTTAACGAACTGCCCGCTAAATACATCCGCCACGATGTGGACATGGCGTATTTTACGGATCCCGCCGACCTCGCCGTGATCCACGGCAAGGTGGAACGCGCGTTAGATCTCGCCTTGGGTCGGGTCCTCAGCAAACGCTGGAGCACGCCCGAATAGGCCGCCCGCGCTGAGACAGATTGCCGCCTAGGTGGTTGGTGATGGATGATCGCGCACGCCGTGCCGCACACCGCCGGCACCGCACCAGGCAAGGTGTATTTAACGAGAAGACCCCCATGACCGAGACGGAATTTCGCGCAGAAATAGCGTTGAGAGGTGGTCAACCCAATTTCGTGGAATTGCCCGCCGAGTATTTTAAAGCCGAACACAGCCACGATTTCACCGCTCGAGGGTTGGTCTTAGCAGGCGAATTTACCTTGAGTTTTGCCGGTACTGCGCACCACCTCGTGGCCGGTGCCGACTTTGAATTAGCCGCCGGCATACCCCATACCGAGCGCACCGGGGCGGCGGGCGCACGCCTGCTGGCGGCCCGCTTCACGCCCTGATTTTCACACCCCCGGCGCGCCTTCCATGCGGTCGCGGGTTACTTCGTGGTGGGCTGCGCAAACTGCGGCAAGACCTCTTCCATCAGTGCCTGCTGTGAATCAGACCACGAGCTCCATTCGTCCTTGAAGTCAAAGTTGATCACCAGCATGGTGCCAAAACCACCTGATTCCTGTTGCATCGTTGCAAGCTTCTGAGTCACCGTACTGGGCGAACCCACCAGCCAGTTGTGCTCGCACAGGTACTCCGGTGTGACGTCGCTGTCGGCGACGGATTGGTCGTGCTTGAATACCGAGAGCAGCCCAAATCGACCGAACAGCGGCAGCAGATACTCACGATAGGCGCGCCCCATCATGCCGTTCAAGGCCAGTTTGCGCGCTTGCGCATCGGTCTCGGCGATATAAACCTCGCGCACCACTCGCCAGTCTTCGCGCCGCGCTACTCGCCCGCCACGCTCCGCACCGCGTTCTACACTCGCCCAGTGGTCGCGCAGATATTCACGCGAAAGATTGAGGCTCAACGGCATAAAGCCGTATTCGCCGGCCAGCTCCAGGGTGTCCGAGCGCGGTGACAAACCCGCGATACCAATCGGCGGATAAGGTTTCTGGAACGGTTTGAAATGGAATTGTAGGGCGCCATCGAACATGGGTTCGATACGATTGATCTTCCAGAATTCCCCGCGATGCTCAAAGGGTTCATCCGAAGTCCAAAGCTTGAGAATGATGTCGAGCGCTTCGCGGGTCATGCGCCGGTTCTCGCCACTCATGCCGTCCACATGAAAAAGGCGCCAGTCGCTGGGCAGACCACCCGCACCAATGCCGAACATCAGCCGACCCTGCGAAATATGGTCCATAAACGCCACCCGGCAGGCCAGTTCAGCCGGATGGTGATAGGGCAGCAGATGCGCGCCCGCCGCGAGGCGAATACGTTTGGTCTTGAGCAGTGCTTGGGCGATGAGAATGTCTGGAGCGGGATTGGGCTCCCAGGGCGCGGTGAAATGCTCGCCGATCCAAGCTTCTGAAAAGCCCAGCCGGTCGCAGAGTTCAATGTGTTGTAGGTCCCACTCAAAGCCATCGCGGAGCGATCGCTCGGGCGGGTGCGACGGCATCATGAAAATTCCAGCTTCCATTTATTCATCCCCTAGCATTGGTTTTTTTTAAATTTTTTAGGACGCCAGCAAACTCCCTGTGGGGTCGCAACGCACTGTTAGTGCACCGCACCGATCCCAATCGGATTGCCGCGAGCGTAGCGCTGATACCTCGGGCTAGCGCACGCCGAGATACTTGTGCCATTGAGCCGAGAACTCCCACTGCATCCCTAAGCGGTTTAATTCATAGACCTTCTCAATAGTCTCGTCGGTATTGCAGCCACCGTCGCGCCAGCACGGCTGGAGGTAATAATTATTGGCAGAAAACTGCTGGTAATAGTCGGTGAGAACGGCCAATGACTGGCCGGTGTACACCACTTTGAGTTCTTGGGCGAACAGCAATTGCAGCTGGGCCACCGGCGCTTTGGGTGACACCGTGCACCAATCCCACGGCGCATTGACGCGCTTAAGCCCCGAGGTCTGCACGTTAATGAACAAATCGGCTTTTCGGCAGGCGGCGACCACTTCGTCAAAATCGGGTTGTTCGAGTGGTTCACCACCGGTAATAGACACCCAGCCGCGTGGCCCTACCGCCGCCAAAGCGAGCGCGGCCAGTTCTGCGGGGGCGTAGGCCGTACCGCCCTTAAAGCCTAGCGACTCTGGTTGGTCACAGACTTCCCGGATGGGGCATTTAACGCTGCAGCCTTGCGCGCGAATGAAGAACATGGGCTTGCCCGTGAGATGGCCCTCGCCCTGGATGCTGTGGAAAAGTTCGCTAATATTCATGCGCTTTAGAATTCGTTAAGGCTAGCAAGCCCTCGCGCGACGCCGCCGGTGCGGACGTGATTCACTCGAGGTGCTGTTAAGCGGGAAATGTTTGGGTTTAAGAATGGCGTCCTACGACGGGCGGCGCGCGGGAGTGTATTGGCCAACGCCCGCAACCCCGCTGGGAACGCTTCACACATCCTTAGGCGTCGATCCCCTCAAACAACACGCTAGAGAGATAACGTTCACCGGCATCGGGCAGGACGACCACGATGGTTTTACCCGCATAGGCCGGTTCGCTCGCAATGCGGGCGGCGACCAGTGCGGCGGCACCGCAGGAAATACCACACAGGATACCTTCCTCGCGCGCCAACCGACGGGCGAAGGCGACCGCATCCTCATTGGTGACGCGTTCCACGCGGTCCACGATGGAGAGATCGAGCGTGCGGGGAACAAATCCGGCGCCAATACCTTGGATTTTGTGGGGCCCCGGTTGCAACGGGCTGCCCGCCAGGGTTTGGGTTATCACCGGGCTGGCGTCAGGTTCTACCGCAACCGAGAGCACGGTGCGACCACGGGTGTGTTTGAGGTAGCGCGAAACTCCGGTAATGGTACCGCCGGTACCAACGCCCGCCACGAAGACGTCCACCTGACCATCGGTGGCATCCCAAATTTCCGGGCCGGTGGTGAGTTCGTGGATCGCCGGATTAGCGGGATTCTCGAACTGTTGGGGCATGAAACAACGGGTGGGATCTGCGGCCACCAGTTCTTGGGCCTTCTCAATGGCGCCCCGCATGCCCCGCGCCCCTTCGGTGAGCACCAACTTGGCGCCAAAAGCCTTGAGTACCCGACGCCGCTCGACGCTCATGGAATCAGGCATGGTGAGCGTGATGTCATAGCCTTTCGCCGCGCACACAAAAGCGAGCGCGATGCCGGTATTACCGCTGGTGGGTTCGATGACTTCCATACCCGGCCGCAGCAAACCCCGTTGTTCAGCATCGGCAATCATCGCCGTACCGATTCGGCACTTCACCGAATAAGCTGGGTTTCTGCCCTCAATTTTTGCGAGCACCAGCGCGCTGCTCCCCGCCACTTTGTTGAGGCGTACGAGCGGGGTTTCTCCGATGGACAAAGAATTATCAGCAAAAAATTTCATGTGGGGCTTTTCCCTGCGGGCGATGATTACGAGCATCCTAACGGGTTTCGGCGCAGGCAAGAAAGACCAACGCCACGACCCCGCACGCCAAAACTGCGGGCTGCTGCCAGCGCCGGCCGAGGGGCTGGCCCAGCGGGGCGTTTAAAGCGGGTTTCGGCGTATAGTGCGGTCGCCCCCGGCGACCCGGTGGGGATTGCCGGCGGCCAGCGGCCGCACAATTTTTTGACAGCCGAGGCCTGCAGACTATGACCTCCCAGCAACCACCCGCCCGGCGCCTGCGCGTGGTGCTGCTAGTGGCGGTCCTACTCGGTCCAGCTTGTGCTTGGGCCGACGAAAAAATAGCCTTAGGCTGGCTGGAGAACATCCGGCTCGACGCCGGTGAACTCCTAGTGCGCGCCAAACTGGATACCGGCGCCAAAACCTCCTCCCTCCACGCCACCGACATCGAACGCTTTGAGCGTGCCGGCGAGCGCATGGTGCGCTTCAAGCTGTGGCTGGACCATAACGACCCTAACAGCCAAACCATCACGGTGGAAAAACCGCTGGCGCGCGACGTGACCATCAAACTGCGCGGCACCGCTAAAAACGCAGAACGGGCCTCCGTTAAACTCGAATTCTGCTTGGGCGGGCGCCGCTACGAATCCTTATTCACGTTGGTGAATCGCTCTAAATTTAATTACCCCGTGCTGCTAGGCCGGCGTTTTCTGGCCAAAATCGCCACCATCGATCCGGCGATGAAATTCCGCACGGAACCAAGCTGTCCCACGGCGAGCCCACCCTAGCGCTATCACCATGCGTTCCCCTGCTATTTTTCTACTGGCCGCCTTCTGCGCAACCCTGGGGTTGTCGATAGCTTGGCTGAAAGTGACCCGTCTCGCGGTGCCCCTCGATCCCGCCGCTGAAACCATCGTGTGGGACGTGGAGGCGCGGATTTTTTTTGAAGGCCGCGCAAAACCCGCCAAGGTCGAATTGACCCTGCCGCGTAAGCCACCGGGTTTTGCGGTGTTGGATGAAGATTTTGTGTCACGCGGGTTTGGCCTTGCGGTACACCCCGGTGACAACGGCGGCACGCGGCAAGCCGTTTGGACGACGCGCCGCGCCAAGGGCACCCAGGCGCTGTACTACCACATCAAGCTCTACCCCAAACGCGCCGAACCACCTGGCAAAGGTGGCCCGCCGCCCGTGTTCCCAGCAGTGCCTGAATATGCCGAGCCACTGAGCTCCGCAGTCCGCACGGTATTGGAACAGGTGCGGGCCGAATCAGCCGACGTGGCAACTTATACCGCGCTGCTGCTAGCGACCCTTAACGGATCGGACAACGAAAACGCCAAAGTTATCCGCAAGTCGGCGCCGGGCGAAGCGTGGCCGCGCCTGTTGAGTAAAATGTTGGCGGGCGCCCGAATTCCCAGTCGCGTGGTTTACGGATTAACCCTCGAGAACGAATTTGTAGACATCCCGCTGTCGCCGTGGCTGCAGGTCCATGACGGTGAACGCTGGCGGGGTTTCAATCCGGCCACCGGGGATGAGGGTTATCCGCCTAATTTCCTACTCTGGAGCTACGAAGACCCCAAAGTGGCCTTCACCACCGGGGTACACGGGGTTGAACTAGGGTTTTCGGGTGCCAAAACCCCGCTGCTGCAATCTAACGTGACGCCTCATGGCGAATCCCTGCTGGACCGCGTGCTGCTCAGCGTGTCGTTACACGAGCTGCCGGTGCGCACGCAGAATGTTTACCGCGTGCTCTTGATGGTGCCGTTGGGCGCGTTTGTCCTTCTGTTGATGCGCATGGTGATCGGCGTCCCCACTTTTGGCACCTTCATGCCGGTGCTCGTCGCGTTGGCTTTTCGGGAAACCAAGCTCGTCGCGGGCGTCGTGCTGTTTCTTATCGTGGTGTCGATAGGCTTGGCAATCCGGGTGGCGCTGGCCCAGTTGCGCCTGCTGCTGATGCCGCGCCTCGCCAGTGTGCTGGTCATCGTGATTGGTCTGATGCTCACCATCAGCCTGATTTCGGCCAGCCTTGGCATCGAGCAGGGGCTGTCGGTGGCCCTCTTCCCCATGGTCATTCTCACCATGACCATTGAACGCATGTCGATCGTCTGGGATGAACGTGGACCCGCCACGGCGATCAAGGAATTTGCAGGCAGCCTAGTTGTGGCTATCGCAGGGTATTTTGCGATGACCGAAGAACACCTGGTCTATCTGATGTCGGTCTTCCCGGAACTGCTGCTGGTGGTGCTGGCCGGCTGCCTCGCGTTTGGCGCCTATACCGGTTACCGCCTGAGTGAAATCCTGCGCTTCAAAGATTTGGCCGGGCGCTAAGTCGACCATGTTGGGCACCCTGCTAGCCTTACGCGAACACGGCATACTCGGGCTCAATGCGCGCAATCGCGATTACATCATGCGGCACAACCCCCGCCGCCGTTACCCCTTGGTAGACGACAAACTGGCCACGAAGCGCCTGGCACTCGCAGCAGGAATATCCGTCCCCGAACTGTACTGCGTGTTCGCCACCCAACACGATGTTAAAAGCGTGACTGAGCGACTCCGCGCCTACCCAGACTTCGTGATCAAACCGGCCCATGGCAGCGGCGGTAATGGCGTACTGGTGATCGATGGTCGCCGCAAAGACTTGGTCGTGAAACCCGATGGTCGGGGGCTAAAACCCGATGAATTAGCCTTCCATGTCTCCAATATTCTGAGCGGCGTTTACAGCTTGGGCGGTGTGCCCGATACCGCCATGGTGGAATATCGCGTGCGCGTCGACCCCATATTTGACCCCGTGAGCTATCAGGGGGTGCCCGACATCCGCCTGCTGGTCTATCGCGGCATACCCACCATGGCCATGGTGCGCCTGCCCACCCGCTTGTCTGATGGCAAAGCCAATCTCCATCAAGGGGCGGTCGGCGTTGGCATCGAAATCGCAACCGGCAAGACCTGCCATGGCGTCTGGCAAAACCGCTCGGTAGACGAGCATCCCGATTCTGGCGGGTCGCTGTCGCACATTGCGATTCCCAACTGGCCCGAGCTGCTGGACTTGGCTGCGCGTTGCCACGAACTGACCGGGCTGGGCTATTTAGGGGTCGATATCGTCCTTGACCGCGTTCAGGGGCCGTTACTGTTAGAGCTCAACGCGCGCCCCGGGCTGGGGATTCAAATCGCCAACCGGCGTGGTCTGCGGCCGCGCTTGGAGGCCATCGACCGTCTCCCGCGCATCCCCACGACTGCCGCTGAGCGCGTGGCGCTCGCCCTGGAACTCTTCCACACGCACTAACGGCACACTGGATTTGGAAAAGGCCGCTGCGGCCGTTAAACGTCGAAACCCAAGTCTTGACTAGCGTTAGGATCTGGGAATTCGATGTCTTGTTTATATTGATAATAATGTTATGTTGTAACAAGTTTATGACCTATCGTTAGATTAATTTTGGACATTAGAAAAAAGCAACGCACAAGCAAACTCCTCGCCAACACCATTACTGCGGCACTGTGTCTAGGTGTCAACATCGTTCACGCCGAGGACGAAAATCCTTGGTTGTTGGGTAACTGGGGTGGCCAGCGCGCCGCACTGGCCGAAAAAGGACTGAGCTTTGAGGTCGTCACGACCGTCGATGTCTTGGCCGATGTTTCCGGTGGCGTACGGCGGCGTACGGCGGCGTACGGCAACACCCGCGACCCTCGACGCGGTGATGACGCTCGATACGGGTGCGGCCGGCTGGTGGCAGAACGGGACGTTGAATGTCTATCTTTTAGGTACCGCTGGCGCCGACACCAACGACAACGTGGGCGCGCTGCAGGTTGCCAGCAATATTGAGGCGCCAAACACCTTCAAAGTCTATGAGGCTTGGTACGAACAGCGTTTTTTTGACGATAAATTCAGCGTGCTGGTGGGCCTGCACGACTTAAACAGTGAGTTTTACGTCACTGACTTAAGCGGGATGTTTATCAACAGTTCTTTCGGTAACGGCCAAGAAATTGCGCAAGTGGGCCCCTCTATTTTCCCCACCACCGCCGTGGCGGGACGCCTGCGCTTCGCCCCAACGGAACACACCTACATCATGGGTGCGGTCTACGACGGTGTACCCGGCGACCCGAACGACGCCTACGGCACCCACATCCAGTTCAACAAAGGCGACGGTGTGCTTACCATCGGCGAAATTGGCGTCACCGGCGGGGCGGTTGGGACGGCTGGCGCCGAGCGCTACTTCAAGCTGGCCTTTGGCGGGTGGAACCAGACCCAATTCGACAACATGATCACCGGCGCCCGCGAGGACAACACCGGCTTCTACACCGTTGGCGAAATGGATTTATGGCGCGGCGAAGACGGCCGTGGTTTAGGCATGTTTGGCCAGCTGGGTTTTGCCCAAAGTGACCGCACGCAGACCGACTTCTACGGCGGCGGCGGTTTGAACTGGACCGGCCCCTTCGCCAGCCGCGCCGCGGACGTGTTCGGCGTTGGTTATGCTCAGGCTCGGAACAGCGATGATTTCCTCCACGCCAATCCGGGTTTTGAAAACGCCGAAACCGTGATCGAAGTGACCTACCAAGTCGCCGTCATGCCCGGGGTGATTGTGCAGCCTGACCTGCAGTACTTCATCGATCCGGGTACTGATCCGACCATCGACGATGCGGTGGTCGTGGGTCTTCGGGTCCAGATAGAACTCTAGGCGCCCGCCCCTGTCTTGCTGCCACCCAAGGTGGCAGCAAAGGTTGCCGCCCCGGCTTAACGGCACGGGGCGGCACTGGGCCGCGTCACACCGATTGCCGGCGTTAGATGACCGATACGCGTGGTGGCAACCACGGCGCAGGCCGCCGATGGACGGTGCCGTCGCGTGCCCATCCCCGCCGAATAACCGGCTCTCGACTTAGCACCCAACTGCCAACACCCTCCGCGCCCACTGCCGGTGAGTGCCCAATATTTGTGCTGGGTGAAAAACCGCCTTTGGCTGACGATAGGGGGAAC
>CAMAXW010000052.1 GCA_945862315.1 Klebsiella pneumoniae | reverse complement strand
ACGCCCGTCGGCGTGCCGTCTGCAGCCAGTTCTACCCGTGATTGGGCGGAGACTTGGGTGGTGGCGGTGATCCCCGCCGCGTGCAGCGCCAAGCTGTTTAACACCGCAAAATTGGGCACCCGATTGGTCGGCGCTTGGATATACACCGGATTGTGCGGCGCGATGGCATCGAGTTCTGCGCGCAACGGCACTTGTCCCTGTGCTTGCAAGGCCGGTGCGTTGAGAAAGTACGGCGGGTCACCGATAGGCATCGTGACTATCCATTCGCCGGGGGCCGCTGAGCGCACGCGCTCGGCGATGCGCGCCAGCATGTCGGCTTTGGAGGTGGCACCGGTCAGTGACACCTTCAGTTCGTCCAAACCAAACAGGCCCAAGTGCCCGTGGGTATCCACGAAGCCCGGCATTAGCGTGGCGCCGTTGAGTGGCACCACCACTGCGTCTGGCGCCGCGAGCGCGCGCACCTCGGCATCCGTACCCACTGCTAAAATGCGCTCGCCCGCCACTAACACGGCTTGGGCCAGCGAGAACGCCGCATCCACGGTGATAACTTTTCCGCCCACAAAAAGCGTCTGTTTGGCTAACGTCGTCATGCTCCCCCCTTCTTTTATTTTGGTGGTTCCGTGGGCGTCCCCGTGGGGCGCCTCACCTAGCCCTAGTCACGCCTTGCCCCCAACACGGCGAGTCGCCCGCCACCCGCACGACCCGACCCCAGTGAGTAGGTTTTAGGGGCGTCACGCAGGACCCAGCGAACCGCTTAATCCTGCTGCGGCAGCATCCGTGTAAGCGTGTTATCACGCCTGAAATAGTGGTGATACAAGCCGGCGGCAGCGTGCGCGGCAATCAGAAAATAGCCCGCTGTACCCAAGGTTTCGTGGATCTCTTCGATGGTGTGCGCCAGCGCTTTATTTTTCGCCATGAGGGCGGGTAACTCGAGACCCCAAAAAGGTATCGGTTTGCCCGCCGCACTGAGCAGCAGCCAGCCTAACACCGGCATGCAGAACATAAGCCCGTAGAGCGCAAAATGCATCAGCGCCGAACTGCGCTGCTGCCATGGCGCCAAGACCGGGATGATGCTGGGCCGGGGCGCGCTGAGCCTTGCGTAGAGCCGTAAACTGACCAACACCAAAACGCTCAGACCCAACATGAAGTGCGCCGCCTTGAACGCTAAGCGAAGGTCGCTGCCTTTGGGGAAAAATTCGCGCAGATTGATACTCGCGTAGACCGCGATCAACAACAGCAACATCAGCCAGTGCAGCCCCATAGAGAGCGTGCCATAGCGCCGCGAGGTGTTTTTCCAAGTCATTGCTTAAGATCCGGCTATCACGAGAATTCGTTCAACCCTATTTTCAGGGAGCTATGGCGTAGCCGTGTCGGGCGTCGGCCACCACAATTTTCAGCCGTCACCCTAACATCAGTGACTACCCACGCGAGCGCTCGTGACTCGACCGCGAGTCGACACGCCCGGTCCGGATCGCAAGTTTGGGGCCGGCACCGGCGCTCCTAGTTGAGATTTTCGTCAGGCTCGGTACATTTCATCGTGGCGTTGGCGTGCGGCGAGTGCCGCTACCCAGCCCCTACAAGCACCATAAAATTATCAAAGGGGAATCCAAAATGGACATGAGCGATTTAGAAAAACGCCTGACACGGCTGGAAGACATCGAAGCCATTAAGCAGCTCAAGGTGCGCTATTCGCATATCTGCGATGACATGCACAATCCCGATCACATCGCGAGTGTGTTTGCCGAAGACGGCATCTGGGAGAGCGCCGACTTTGGCACCGCCGTCGGCCCTGCGGAAATTCGCGCCCTGTTTGAGAACTTTAAGAACATGTTCAGCTTTTCACAACACAACATGACGAACCCCTTGATCGAGGTTAACGGCAACCACGCCACGGGCGTGTGGTACATCATGGGTCCTTGGAACTTCACCCAAACGGGCGCCAAACAGTGGTTCGCGCTGCGCTATGACGATGAATATGTGAAAGCTGACGGCCAGTGGAAGTACAAGCATTTGCGCGTGGCCTTACGCATGGCGGAAGACCGCTAGACCCACACTCAGCCGCTGTCTAAACCCCCCGCGCATTGCTGGGCACAGGCCACCTGCGGTGGCGCTGGCCAGTGCCACGCGGGAAGCTAGCCTCACATCAGATTAAAGGGAGTTACCACATGATCCACACCCTACGCACCCGCCAGAACCGCGACCACGCGCCGCAACAAGGCACGCCCAGCCACCACCATCCCAGCAGCAAGATCACGGCAGGCTACCCGCTGCAGGCTCGGGTGTGGGCCGCTGGCTGCGCGCTCGCCTTGTTGATCGGGAGTTGGGCTAACCCCGCCAGTGCGGCGTTGCGCCTCACAAAATCCACGCCTGCGATCCAGAGTGTGGTGAGTGAATCACCGAGTGCCATCACCCTGTGGTTCGACGAATTCGTACGGCCCGACACCAATCTGTCGACCATCACGCTAGTGGATAAGACCGGCGCGACGGTGGTCGAAGGGCACGTGCCGAGCACCAAGGACACCAATGAAGTCTCCGTGGCGGTACCGATGGTGCTGCCTGCGGGGTCTTATGTGGTGCGTTGGCGCATCGCCTCGGACGGCCAACTGGCGCAGGGTCAATTTGGCTTCCAGCTCCTGCCACCCGCTGGCCAGTAAGGCCGGCACGGGGTGAGGCGGCGGCACCGCGCCGCCGCTGCCCGCCAAAGGTTAGGATTAGCGTCGCTTGACGATTGCGGCGCGTCATCCGTAGGCTCAAACGCGGCATACCCCTGAACGCGGAAACTTTGCGTGAGCCCTAACACACCAGCAGAAAAGCCCGCCCCGCGTGGCAAATATCCCTATTTCAAACGCGCCGGGCCGTTTATTTTTGTGTCGGGCACCAGCGCGCGGCGGGCGGACAATTCTTTTGCCGGCGCGCAGGTCGATGCGCTGGGCACCACCACCTTGGATATCTGCGCGCAAACCCGCGCCGTGATCGAAAACATCGCGGCAATTTTGGCCGAAGCCGGTGCGGGGCTAGATGACGTCGTAGATGTCACCAGTTTTCTGGTCAACATGAATGACTTTGGCGGCTATAACGCGACCTACGGGGAGTATTTCTCACACACGGGCCCCACCCGCACGACCGTCGCGGTCCACCAGTTGCCCCATCCCCTGATCCTCATCGAAATGAAAGTCACCGCCTACCTGCCGCAATCCCCGTCTGTTTAAAGGATACCCCGATGCCCAAAGGTGAAATCATCGCCGGCTTTTTGGCGCCGCACCCACCGCACCTCGTGTATGCGGAAAACCCACCCCAAAACGAAGCCCGCTCGCAAGGCGGTTGGGAGCAGTTGCGCTGGGCCTACGAGCGCGCGCGCAAAAGCCTAGAACGTTTGAAACCCGATGTGCTGTTAGTCCACTCGCCGCATTGGGTGACCCAACTGGGGCATCATTTTCTGGGCGTGCCGCAGCTGCGCGGGAAGTCCGTGGACCCCATCTTTCCCAATCTGTTTCGCTATAACTTTGAGTTGGAAGTTGATGTGGAACTGGCTGAAGCCTGCTGCGCGCAAGCTCGCGAACTCGGACTGGTGGGCAAGATGATGCGCAACCCAAATTTTCGGGTCGACTACGGCACCATTACCACCCTCCACATGATTAGGCCGCAGTGGGACATTCCCATCGTGGGGCTGTCGGCCAATAACTCGCCTTACTACCTGAGCACCGAAGCGGGCTTGGAAGAAATGGCGCTGCTCGGACTAGCGACTCGGCGCGCGATCGAGCAATCGGGCCGACGAGCCGTGTTGCTCGCCTCGAACACGCTCTGCCATTGGCATTTTCACGAGGAGCCGGCTATCCCCGAGGATATGTCACAAGAACATCCCAAGAGCTACGCCGGCTACCAATGGGATATGCGCATCATCGAGATGCTCCGTCAGGGCCGCACCCGCGAAGTGTTTGATCTGCTGCCAAGTTTTATTCAGGAGGCATTTGCGGAAGTAAAATCCGGCGCATTCACCTGGATGTTCTCCGCGATGGGTTACCCCGAGATTCCCGGCGAACTGCATGGCTACGGCACCGTTATCGGGACCGGCAATGCCGTCATGGAATGGGACCTCACCCGCCCCTCTCACGCCGTTAACTAAGGCCGAATTGCCATGCCACTGGTTGCTGCTGTCCTGGTTCCCGGTTCTCCCTTACACCTGCTGCGGCCGGACAATCCCCCGTGGTCACCCCTCGCTAACGCCTATCACAGCGCCGGTGCGCTGCTGGCCGCAGCCAATCCCGAGGTGCTGCTGGTGTATTCCACGCAATGGCTGGCGGTGCTCGACGAACTTTGGCAAACCCGGCCACGGGTACAGGGCCTGCACGTGGACGAAAATTGGTACGAGTACGGAGATTTACCCTTTGATATCGCCATCGATACCACGCTCGCGGCCGCGTGCATCGAGGGCACGGCAAGCTTGGGCGTGCGTTCCAAAGGCGTCGACTACGATGGCTTTCCGATCGATACCGGCACGCTAGTCGCTAATCATTTCCTGAACCCCCACGGCAAGCTGCGCTTGGTCATCGCCTCTAATAACCTGTATCACGATTGGCAGACCACCCAGCAATTAGGCGCCGTGGCGGCACGCGCCGCGGAGGGGCTGGGGCGACGCTACGCGGTGGTGGGTATTGGCGGCTTATCGGGGACTATTTTTCGCGAGGAAATAGACCTCGCCAGCGACCATATCGCAAGCCCGACGGACGATCGCTTAAACCGCGAGCTGCTGGACTGCCTGCGTACCGGGCCCGCGGATCGCGTGCAAACTTTCTGCGCGGGCTATGCGCCGGCGGCGCGCGCCGACATGGGCATGAAACACCTCGCCTGGATCATGGGCGCGTTGGGCGACCACTACCGCGGCGCGCAAGTACTGGCTTACGGACCTAGCTACGGCAGCGGCGCGGCAGTCGTTAATTTCCACTGTTGAGGATGCCGAGTGGGCGTCGCCCGCCGGCGCCAGGCCGCGCCCCCGCATGAACCCTAACAATCCCAACCACGAGAACCCCGAACTGGCGCTCTTAACGGCCAGCGTCACCGCTTATTGCACGCGCGCCCTGCCGCGCTCGCGGCTGCGCCAGCTGCGTGAGCACCTGCCACCTTTTGCGCTCAAACGCTGGCGCGAGATGGCAGACATGGGCTGGCTGGGCTTGGTCGTGCCAGATACTCAAGGCGGGCTGGGCTTGGGCCTAGGCGCAGCAGTTGCGGTGGGTCGCGCTTTGGGTGCGGTGGCCGCCGGTGAGCCGCTGGTCGAGAGCGCGGTTGCCTGCGGCGCCTTGCTGGCCAGCTGCCCCAGCGCGGCAGCCCCCTTGCAGGCGTTGTTAAATGGCACGTGCATTTTTACCTGCCCCTTACAGCCTAGCGATTGGCGCGCCCCGCTGAATGTGGTGGCCACCCGTAAAGGCGCGGGCTATGTGCTAACGGGCTACCTGCCCAGCCTCCCCATCGCCCCCGATGCCCAGTGTCTGCTGCTCCCCGCTGTGCTGGAGGGCGAGCCGGCCCTGTTCCTCGTCGGGCACGACGCACCGGGGTTAAGCATCGTGCCGCACCCGCTCGCCGACGGCAGCCGCGATGGTGCGGTCCATTTAACCGCCGTGGCGTGCCCGGTAGCGGCTAGGTTGGCGCAAGGTCCGGCGCTCTTGGCGAGCCAGCAACGCGCACTGGCGTTAGCCGGCATCGTGGCCAGTGCCTACTTAACGGGTCTGAGCGAGGCGCTGTTAAACCTGACGCTCGACTATCTGCGCACCCGTCAGCAATTTGGGCGGGCGCTGGGCAGCTTTCAGGCGCTCCAACACCGGGTGGTGGATCTGTATCTGCGTTTGCGTCTCAGCACGGCAGCACTCGCCGCGGCGGTGGACGCCGCCGATAACCTACCGCCTGCGGCCCTAGCGCTGGCCAGCACTCAGGCCAAACACCGCGCCGCTGCCACCACCACTGCCATGGTGCGCGAAGCAATCCAGTTGCACGGCGCGATTGCGTACACCGAACCCTGCGACGTGTCGCTGTACGTGCAGCGCGCGCTGGTGATGAGCGCCCGTTATAGCGGGGCACGGGCAAGCTTCCCCACCTTACCCGCGCTGGGGCTGGAGGCGTTGGATGAGGAGACCTCGGCCGCGTTACCGCCGCCCTTGCCAGACCACCACGCGCCCCCCAACGGCGACTGGAACGAGTTACCCGACCCGCTCTTTCGCAGCACCGTGCGGCACTGGGTGGCAGCCCACTATCCGGCCGCGCTGCGCCACCGCAGCGATCCCGTGCGCTGGGCCGAAATCGCCGATTGGCACGCAGCACTGGTGGCCCGCGGCTGGGCCGCACCCACCTGGCCCCGCGTCCACGGCGGGATGGCACTGGCACCCAATAAAACGCTGATCTTTATTGAGGAACTCGAGCGCTGGGGCGTGGCGCGTGCACCCGACCAAGGCATCGTGATGATCGGCCCTATCCTCATGCAGTACGGCACGCCGGAACAGCGCACGCGCTATCTACCCGGCGCGCTGAGCGGCCAGGAGATTTGGTGCCAAGGTTATTCCGAACCCAATGCCGGTTCGGATCTGGCCTCGCTGCGGACCCGTGCGGTGCTCGATGGCGACACCTTTATCGTTAACGGCCAGAAAACTTGGACCACCCACGGCCTCGATGCCACGCATATGTATTGCCTCGTGCGCACCGATCCCAACGTCAAGCCGCAGGCCGGCATCAGCTTTTTATTGGTGGATCTCAAGCAACCCGGGGTCAGCGTGCGGCCCATCGTGAATCTCGCCGGCCACGCGGAACTGTGCGAAGTCTTTTTGGACGAGGTGCGAGTGCCCATCACGCAGATGGTGGGCGGCTTGCATCAGGGTTGGAGCATCGCGAAGTCGCTGTTAGGCCACGAGCGCCTGTTTGTAGGCAGCCCTAAGCTGTGCCAGCAAGCGCTGCAGCAACTGCGCGCCTTGGGCCGCGCTGCGGGTTTGGCCGCTGATCCGGTGTTCATGGAGACTCTGGCGCGCATCACCCTCGACGTGCGCGATCTGGCGGCGCTCTACGCCGAATACGCGGACCTCGTCAAACAAGGCGGCACGCCGGGCGCGGATGTCGCCATCCTCAAAATTTGGTCGACCGAAACCTATGTGCGCTTGAGCGAGATGATCCTCGAAGTCGCCGGCGCCACCGCAGGGCACCGCGGCAAGCGCGATGTTGGCGAGGCAAGTATCGATGTGCTGGCCCATTTCTATAACGCCCGCCCCGCACCTATCTATGCTGGCAGTAACGAAATTCAGCGCAATATCATCGCCAAACAAGTGCTAGGTCTACCGACATGACATCGCTGACCCTAGCCTACTGGCCAGCCACCGAAGAACTCCCTTTGGCCCATACCACCTGCGGCGGGGTGTTACGCACCGCGGCGGACACCTATCCCACGCGCATCGCGCTAGTGGCGGCACACCCAGACCCCACGCAGCGGCGCCGTTGGACTTACGCGCAACTTTGGCAAGAAGCCGAGCGCACGGCGCACGCGCTGCTGGTCCATTTTGAACCCGGCGAGCACGTGGCCGTGTGGGGCGGCAATTCGCCCGAGTGGGTCATCTTGCAGTTTGGTCTGGCGCTGGCGGGACTCGTGATGGTCACCGTGAATCCGGCCTCACTAGCGCGCGAACTGGCTTATGTGTTGCGCCAATCGGGCGCGCGCGGCGTGTTTTATCAAAAGACTTATCGCGACGTGGCGCTGCGCGCGGTGCTCGACGAGGCTCTGGTTGCGGACTCTTTGGCGATCAGGGTAATCGAGTGTCTGGATGATCTAGCAAACTTCAGCAGCACCGCGGCACGGCGACGTGCTGACCCACCCCCTGCCGAACGGGGTCAGGTCTTGCCCACCATACAAGTGCAGCAAGCCTGCATGATTCAATACACCTCCGGCACCACTGGGCCACCCAAAGGGGCGTTACTCAACCATTACAGCGTGACCAATAATTCCCGCCTGATGGCCCAACTGAAACACCACGATGCCACCACTATTAATCTCGCCGTGGCCCCGTTATTTCACACCGCCGGATGTGTCGCCAATGTCCTGGGGACGGCCCAAGTTGGCGGCGCGCTGTTGCTGCCCACGCAATTTGAGCCGGAATTAATGCTCGACCTCATCGAGCAAGAACAGGTGACCTACACCTTTGGTGTCCCCACCATGTTAATTGCCCTGCTCGCCGCCCAAGCGCGCCGGCCACGCGATCTGTCCTCCTTAAAAACCGTCTTCTCGGGCGCGACCAACGTCCCGGTGGCCGTGGTGCAACAGGTGGAAGCGCAATTTGGGGTGACGCTGATCATTGGTTATGGCCAGACCGAAACCTCACCCGCCATCACCCACACCCGCATGGACGACAACGCGCAGGACAAAAGCGAGACCATCGGCCGCGCCATTCCGCAGGTCGAGATTAAAATTATTGATCCCAGCAGCGGCGCCACGCTGCCCGTCGACCAAGCCGGTGAACTGTGTACCCGGGGCTTTCTGGTGATGCTGGGCTATTACGCAATGCCCGAGGCCACGCAGGCAACCATCGATGAAGAGGGTTGGTTGCACACCGGCGATTTGTGCACGATGGACGCGCGCGGTTATTGCCGGGTCACTGGCCGCCTCAAAGATTTGATTATCCGTGGCGGTGAGAATATTTATCCGCGTGAAATTGAAGAAGTGCTCTACACCCATCCAGCGGTGGCTGAGGTGGCAGTGCTTGGCTTGCCGGACGACTACTGGGGCGAACAAGTGGCCGCCGTGCTCACGCTCAAGCCTGGGGCGGCACCTAGCGCCGAGGATTTACGGGTATTCGTCGCCACCCACCTCGCCCGGCATAAAGTCCCCACTCAGTGGTATGCGCTGCCGGAACTCCCCGCCACCACCTCGGGAAAACTGCAAAAATTTCGTTTGCTCGAGTCATATCGAGCAGGCCAATTGACCCACGCGCGCCTTTAACGGGTGCTCGCGGCAACCCCCAACTGCCCGCAAAACCCTAAGGAAAAACCCATGATTGTGTATGAAATGCGGACCTACTCCCTGCAGGTCGGCAAAATGGCAGAGGCCGTGCGGCTGTACACCGAGATTGGTTATCCCATTCTGGAGCGGGCCGGATTTGCCCAAAAACTGGTGGGCTATTTTCAAGCGGACACCGGCACGCTCAACCAGCTCGTTCATCTGTGGAAGTTCAACGACGACGCCGACCGCCGCGCGCACTGGGCGAGCCTGTACGCGAATCAAGAATTTCTGGAGACCTTTGCGCCCAAGCTGCGGGCCTTGTTGCTGTCGCAGGAAGTCAAACTGCTGACCGCAGCCCCGTGGGGGCCGCGCCCATAAGGGTGGCTCTGCGCGGCCAGGTGGTCAGCGCAGAGCCCGCTTTGGACGGCCGACTGCCCACTCGGCCCGCCAGTTTTTGGCTGCCGCTTTAGGCAGTTTTTTGGGTCGCGTTAAAGAGTTTCAGAAAGTCCGGGGAGAGTTTATCCACGCCCTTCAGCGCCGCGTGTTCGGCAATCTTCGCGCCCACCGCGGCCGTCAGTTCACCCCGGAAACGATCGTTATCCATCCGCAGCCACGCTTCAGAGGCGTAGCGATTGACGTTGAGCTTATTAATTTTGGGCACCGCAAAGCGGGCGATGAGCTCGTAGGAGCGTTTGGTTTGCGCCCAATCGGCCCAGTGATTATCTAGGTTTAGGAAACAACCAAAGCCGCCCGACTGCGCCGTGAGGCGTTCAACCTGTGCCACGTAGTCGTCGGGCGTGCCAATGACCGCGAAGCCGGTATCGATCATGTAATCCACCGGATTCACACCCGGCGGCGTGCCCAACGGCAGCGAAGCCACCTTTGACATGTAATCGATCCAACGCGTTAAACCAAACTCCACGTTTTTGCGAGCTTGCTCGCGGGTTTCCGCGATATGTACCGGCCCCACCAAACGCCACGCGGCCCGCGCCATGGTTTGACCATGCTCGGCGGCGGTTTCTTCGGCAATGGCCCAATTGGCCGCGAGTGCATTGAAGGCACCCATCGAGGTTGCACCGATCGACAGTAAACCCAAACCAAACTTACCCGCCGCGCGCGCACCGGTGGGCGAAACTTGGCTGGCCACCGCCATCTCTACCCCGTTGGCGTTGTAGGGCAGCATCTGCAGTTGTGCGCTGTTGAGTTCGAACCAATCGGTCTTGGCGGTCACGGTCTCGCCGTTCAAGAGCTGCACCAAGGGCCCAATGGCTTCCTCCATGCGGTCGCGCACGCGCGGTGTGGGGACCCCCTGCATATAGGCATCCGAGGGCAAGGAACCGGGTCCCACCCCAAACATCGTGCGCCCGCGCGTCATGTAATCGAGCTGGCGAATGCGGTCGGCCAAAATATAGGGATGGTGGTAGGGCAACGAAGACACGCCGGTGCCTAGTCGGATGGTGCGCGTGCGCTGCGCGGCCGCCGCGATGAACAGCTCGGGGCTGGCGGTAATTTCCCAACCGCCAGAATGATGCTCGCCAATCCAAGCCTCGTCGAAATTAAGCTTGTCGAGCCATTCCACTAAATCCATATCGTGCTCGAGGGCCAGAATAGGATTTTCATCGGGGGGCGTGTGGGGCGCGATAAAAGCCCCGAAGCGCAGTCTGGATGGGGTCATGTAGGGTCCTCCGTTAAGTACTTTTTTTTAGTTTATTGCGTGTCGAAATCAAAGCCTGTTGGGACACTACACCCAACTTGCTTAAGCGCAAACTGCTGGGCTTTGGGCAGCCCCCGCGCGGGCGCAAAAATCGCCGCACGCCACGCCGTGTTCCACTTGCTGCGGCCCAGCTAGCGCGGTGCGGACGGCGAAAAACCGCGGCGCAGTCACCGGTGCGCGCACCCGGGTGTGGTTTGCGCGCTGCCCGCTGCACTTCGCGTTTAAACTGTGCGCAGTCGCTTAGCCCAGTAAGGAATTTCCTGTGTCGGATCACTCGCCGGTCTTGTTTGAAGAACTACCCACCGCCAATGGCCTACGCATCGGGGTGGCCCGGCTCAACGCCGAGGCCGCCTTAAACGCGCTCACGCTCGAGATGGTCGACCTGCTGTGGGCCCGCCTCCAGCAGTGGGCGGCGGCGCCAGAGATCGCTTTGGTGGTACTGGAAGGTGCTGGCGAGCGGGCGCTGTGTGCTGGGGCTGATCTCAATCGACTACACGCCGCCTGCTTGGAGCACCATACCGGGCCAAGCCCGCACGATATTCGGGGCAATCAATACGCGCTCGATTTTTTCTCCCGCGAATACCGTCTGGATTATTGCCTGCACACCTATCCCAAACCGCTGCTGTGCTGGGGTCACGGCGTGGTGATGGGCGGCGGCGTGGGGCTAATGGCGGGCTGCAGTCATCGGGTGGTCACCGGCGGGCTGCGCTTGGCCATGCCGGAAATTAACATCGGGCTTTATCCGGATGTTGGCGGCAGCTGGTTTTTGGCGCGGGCACCGGGGAAAACTGGCATTTTCCTCGCCCTCACCGCCGCCCAACTCAATGCTTCAGACGCAATTTTTGCAGGTCTCGCCGACCTATTCATACCCCACACAGACAAAGCTCAGGTACTGCACGCGTTAACGGCTCACGCGTGGCAGGCCGACGCCAGCCGCAACCACGCGGACCTCACCGGCCTATTGCAGGCTTTTGCGCAGACGCCAGCAGCAGGTCCGTTACGAGAACACTTCGACGCCATCAACGCCGCGTGCGGCCAGGCGAATGCGGTGGATATCGTGCAAGCGGTGGGCGAATTGGCCAGCCTCAACGAATGGTTTGCGCGCGCTGCAGCAACCTTGCGAGCGGGATCGCCCAGCACCGCCGTGCTGTCCATTGCGCTGCAACGCCGATTGCGACTCGCGTCACTGGCGGAGGTTTTCCGGGCCGAACTGGTCGCCGTACTCACCTGTGCTGCACGCCCCGATTTCGCTGAAGGCATCCGCGCGTTGCTGATCGATAAAGACAAACAACCCCGCTGGCAACCGGCCGACATCGCAGCAGTCACCCCGGCGCTAATCGACGCTTTTTTTGCAACACCTTGGTCAGCGGCCGAGCATCCGCTGGCTAATCTGGGCGCGCTGTAGCGCCCGGCACGGTAGGCCCCAGGCAAGCCATGCCACTAGGTTGCCAACGCACAAAACATGGCCCGGCGGGTTTGCGAACGACACACAACCGGTGCCAGCACGGCTTAGCGCCTGAGTCCTAAGCTGCGCGCTGGCGCCCGCGCCGTTGATAGACCGCGTGCAGCCACGCGGGCAGGCTGAGCGCTGCCAGCGCCGCCGCTAGCAGCACCAGCGTCACAGGCGTCGCCAGGGGTGCGGCGAACAACGGCATCAGGGCGTAGCTCAGCAGGATGTGGAAAGAAAAGACTTCCAGAGAATGACGACCCAGAAACGCCAGCCAGGTGACCTTCGAGGCTGGGGCAAAGCGCCCCATCCACCACCCCCCCAAGAGGACCAGCGCAACCAGGTTGAGCAGACGCGCAGGGCCGAGATTGCCTTTATCAAACAGCGGCAGCAGGCTAGGACTCAGGGTAATTAACTCGTGCTTGAGCGCAAAACACACCCCGACGATGGCCAGACAGAGCAGCCTCACTGGCCGGCTGTTAACTGCCGCGAGCCACGGGCCAGCGGGCTCGCGGGTGGCACAAAATAGGCCGATGACAAACGGCGCCTGCCAAGTCAGCAAATTAGGCCAGACCCATTGGATGGGAGACACCGCCCGCGCCAGTTGCTCCCAGGGGTTAAACCACTGCCCCAGCAACCACCCGGCCGCACTGCCCAGCAGCACCCAAGCACTAGCACCCGGCCGGCACAGCCAGCGCAGCAGCACCGGTGCGGGAAGCAACAACAGCACGTAGGCTGGCAGCACATCAAAAAACTGCGGCCGGTAAATTAACATCGCCGCCCACAAGGCCAAACTCGGGCCGAACTGCTGCACGTCAGCGGCCCGCGCCAACCACGCTGGACCCTGCAACAAACCGACGCACGCAATCCCAAAGGCCAGCGCCAGCGTGGCCAAATGATAGCCATAGACGGTTAGCGCACGCCGCAGACTCTTAGACCATGCCAGCGCTGGGGTGTGCAGCACGCGCCGATAGGCCAGCGCGTAGGCCACGCCAAACAGCACAAAAAAACCTTCCATCGCCGACACAAAACCCAGCGACTCGCTGCTGTAGCGGGTAATCCACTGCGGCGCCAGATGATCGATGGTCATGATCACCAACAGCGCGCCGCGCACGGTATCTAACCGTGCGTCGCGTGCCACTGGCAGATCGTCGGGCGCCATCACACGCGCTGCGCGCTTAGACGCCGGCGGTCTGGCCACCATCGATAGTAAGCAGGTTGCCGTTCATGAAGCGCGAGGCATCGGAGGCCAGAAAAACTATCGCGCCGTCTAATTCGGCGGCCTGCCCAAAACGTTTGGCTGGCACGCGTTGACGCAAGCGGTCGCCAGCGGGGCTGCGCAGCCACTCGTCGTTCATCTCGGTGAAAAAATAACCTGGCGCGAGCGCGTTCACCCGGATCCCGCGTGCCGCGAGGTCCACGCATAAATCGCGACCCAAGTTGATCAGCCCCGCCTTGGCCGCGCTGTAGGGCGCCAAATGCCCGATCGCGCGGATGCCCAAAATTGAAGCGATATTGATGATGCTACATTCGCGTTGGTCCGCGAGCCGGCACTTGATCACCGCCTGCGCCAGCACCCATGGCCCGCGCAGATTGGTTTCGTACACCTCGTCCCACTCGGCGTCGGCCAGTTTTTCGGGCGCGCTCGGACGAGCGATCCCCGCGTTGTTGATCAGCACATCGATGGGGGCCACCAACTCCACCGCCGCCACGCAAGCGCGCGTTGCCTCGCGGTCACGGACATCCAGCGCATACACCTCACAGCGCCCGCCCTCAGCGCGAATTTCAGCCGCGAGGTCGTGCATTTTATCGGCGCTGCGTGCCACCATCGCCACCCGCGCGCCGGCCCGCGCCAAGGTGCGGGCGAAATGCCGCCCTAGCCCGCTGGACGCGCCGGTGAGCAAAATATGTTTGTTATTGAGATCAAACAGCGTCGCTAAAAACGCTTGTTGCTTAGACATGCCACTCTCCCGTGGTGTGATTTTTATGACGGTAGTCCGCAAACTGCCGCAAGCGTGCGCGCTACGGCGCTGCACGGCGTGTCACCAACGCCGCGCAGCGGCTTAACGCGAGGCCCGCATAGGCGGACGCCGAGGGCCGCGGCGTCCCGGCCGCTGCAGACCTCAACGACCCGTGACGTTCAACTCGCTGGGTTCAAAGTCTTTCTGCTGGACTTTAGGCGGATTGACCACCGCCATCATCTGCAACGTCGTGCAGTGCATGTTTTGGATGTCGATGGCCGCCGCCGAATCCAACAGGCCCACGCCCGAGCCGCGGTTCTGCGGCAGGTGATAGTCCGGATGGGCCAGCCCGGCCATCAAAAATTTCCACAACACCCCCGCTCGGTCATACACCTTGCCCATGACGGGGAAGGCAGTTTGGTCGTCCACGTAGAAATAACGCTTTGACAGTGGGTGATCTTCACGCACTGGCACACCTTCGAGTATCTGCACCTTGCGCAGTTGCCAGGTCACTTTGGGGAAGCAGCTGGAATACCCCGTGAAGTCTACGAAGTGGTAATCAAAGTGGCGTGCCTTGACGTTGGAATGCGGCACTTGATCGTGTCGATACATCGGCAGCATCACAAAGGTGGAACCCTTGTAGGCCCACGTCATGTCTTTGATACGGCCGCTGTAGCCCAAGAAGTCTTCGATCATGATATCGCTGCCCAAGAAAGAGTCCGTGCGCGCGGTGGTGGCGATACGCCGCACCCGCCGCAGGGTCGGCACGTACATCCAGCCCTGCTCGTCTTTATTGTCATCGGCGTTGTAGAAAATCAGCAGCTTGGTGCCGCTGACATCGGTGGGGTCCTCGGCCGTGAGCGAAATCGCGCTGTAGACGTTATAGGCGTTCTTGGGCAACTCGGGCACCGGGTCTATCACGTGCCGATACTTAAAGCGGATAGCCGCCGCGTTAAAAGTGAGCGTGCGTTCCAGCGTCTGGCTGCGCATTTCTCGATAGCCCCAGTACATCTCCGGAATCTCGCCGCTGTCACCCGCAAACGCATAGCGCATATTCCACGCCATTTTATCGCCGGCACGGGGATCATCCACGCTGAGTTCACCCGCGAACGGACGCCCAGCGGTGTAATTCATCAGCGCACCGGCGCCCTCGCCCATTTGCGCCTGCCCGGCATAGCGCTCGGTGGCCGCCACAAAATTAGGATGAGGGTCAAACGACAGTGGCTCGCCTACCGGAATCGTTAGCCAGTCTTTAGCCACTAAGTCCGCAATGTCGGGATCCAGCAATTGCCGATACTGCGCCACGTTAGTGGCATCGATAACCGTGCCCGGCGGCGGCGACATCTCCTGAATTTGCGTCAGGTCGAGGTCAAACTCGCCCGCGCACACCGGCCCCATCCCCAGCAGGCCAGTCAGCACGACTGCAATGGCCGGCGTTAGCTGGGTGCGAGGCGTCGCCAAAAACTTAAAGCTGTTCTTCGTCACGAGGGCATTCCTAGTTGTATGTGGACTTTGACCGTCACCTTCAGCCCGGTCAAAAAAATTGTTTAAGTCTCGACGCGATCTACGTAGTGCTGGTGGCGAATTCGCACGATGGCCCACGCGGCCATGCCGCGGATGCCCGCATCCTCGTCGGTGAGAAAGGCTGCTGCCCGCGCCAGTGCTACCTCATCCCGGCGTTGGCCAATCAGCCACAGCGTCTGCATGCGCACATCGGCCTCTTTATGGGCCAAGCCCCACGCGTAAACGCTGGTCGCGTCGGCTTTAATATAACCCCAACTTTCCAGCAGCCGAGTGGCCGCATCGCCCTCCAGCCGGCAGCACTTAAATAAGGTCGTGGTTATCTGCAAAGCCAGCGGGCCCGGCAGGCGTTTTAGAGCGCCCGCCATCACCGCAGCCTGCAATGGCTTGCCATAGGCAACGGTGTGGATAATTTTACCTGGTGCATCGGCATCGCCCAGTGCGGCACTGCTGGCCAACGCAGCCAAGGCCACGCGCTGGTCCGGCTCTTTGGTGAGCACCAGTAGTGCGGCGCGCGAATCTTTAGTTTTTATCAGACCCAGAGCCACTGCGGCCACTTCACGCGTATCCGTGTTAGCAGATTTTGCCGCCTGCAAAAAATCCGCCGCCAAATCTTTTTGGCCATCCACCAACAGCACGTATTTGCCGTAAGCACGAATCGCGTTGCTGGTCTGCGGGGAGTCCACGAGTTGCTGGACGGCGGCATCCTGCCCCGAGCCCGGGGCCCGTGCTAGCGCTTGTAGTGCGTGCTTTTTGACAAAGTCGCTTTGCTCGCGGAGTGCCTTGGTGAGCAATTCGCCCATGCCCTCGCGGGGTGCAGAGGCCAGCGATTCCGCCATCAAACCCAAGACAACGGGGTCGCGTTCGGCCGTTTTAAACAACACATCGATGCTGTTGGGGTGCACCCCGGTGAGCAGCGTATCAATGGCCGAACGCTGTACCACGGTGTCGTCTACCGACAAGCATTTTTCCAGCAAGGCTAGCGCCTGCTTATCGCCAAGGTCGGCCAAAGCACCCGCCGCCAGAATACGGTCGTAAATATCCGGCGAACTCATCATGGTCTTCGCCACTTTGACCGCCGCATAAAGCGCCTCATCGTGCGCCGTCGCCAGGGCCGGCGTGCTACAGAACAGCGCAAGGGCAAACAGGCTGGACATAAAACTAACGCGCATATCATCACTCCACGGCGGTACGGGTGTTGCGTCCCGTTAATCGGTCATCAGGCTCAAAAAAAACGGGCCGCAAAGCGGCCCGTTTATTAAACGCTGCGCCGGCGAACCGGCGCAACTGGCTCTAGCGGCCTTCGGTCAGATAGTTAACGTCTAGGAGCTTCTTAACTTTGTCCAGATCGGTTGCGGGGGCCGCGATGCCACGGCAAGGCACCAGCGTTCCACGCGAGTTCTGGAGGTCAATTACGTTAATGCTCTGGAACAGACCAAATTTCGTGCCTGCTGGAGTAGGCAGCGCCTTGAAATCGGTAACCTGAACCTGAGCCTGCGGGTCATCAGACCACAGTTTCGACAACTGCCACACTTTCCACAGCTGGCCAGCTTTGTCGAACGCATTCGCGTAGTAGGCCTCACCCGACTGACGGTCGATGTGGATGTACTTCATGGAGTACGGGTGGTTAGACCGCTTCGGGATCTGCTTGATGACGTCCATTTCACGCAGCGCCCAATCGTCTTTCATCGCCCAGCCATTGGGACCGTAGAACACCGCATTGGGGTTACGCGAACGGGCAACGGCGAGTTCCTTGACGCTACCCACGTATTCCCAGTCGTGTTCCAACGGGCGGCCATTAAAGCCGTAGAAGTCTTCCAGGGTGTGGTCCGTGCCCAAGAGGGAGTCGGACTTCACTTCTACAGAAATACGGCGAACGCGGCGCAGGCTGGGGATATAGGCCCAAGAGTCGTCGCCTTTACGCGGGTCGTCATAACGCAGAATGAGGAACGCCGTACCGGCGATGTCAAACGGCGAGGTAAAACCTGTGTATTCGCGGAACTCGGTGCCCTTGGCAAAGCCTTCGCCGTTGTTCACTTTGTAGCCGGATTCCGGCAGGTCAGAGCGATGCGAGAACATCACGCGGCGGTAAGGGCCGGTCAGCGCACGCTCGAAAGAGCCACCGCCTTCGTAAAACCCAGCGTATCTGCCGTTCTGCTCGGTCATGATTTCGTGCGCGCTGTGTTCGCCGCCTTTGCGGACCCACACCCAATGCACTTCACCGACCGACAAACCAGCCAACTGCCAGCGGAAGTTCCAGTTCCAAACCATTTTGGAGCCGTCTTCTTTGCTGCCCGGCGTAAAGGTAGCGGGGTCGAACGGGCGACCAGCGGTGTAGTTTTCCAGCGCGCCGTCGGCGGCGATGGTCGCGGTACCTTTAAACTTCTCGGTGGCGGCCACATAGGCCTCGTTGGGGGTCAGGTCGCCGGCATCTTTGATTTTGACTTCCATGCCTTCAAAGATCTGGACTTCCTGATATTCCACCGGCGTAAAAGGCTTGATGAGGTCGGCCTTATCGAAGGTGATGGTGTCGCCGTCTACGAACTGCGGCTGGGCCGTAGCGTTAGCCTTCATCCACGCGAGGTGGTCTTCTGGCGTGTAGGCGGTGGCAACCAACGGCTGTACGGCGAAGGCCGCTAGCAGCGCTAGTCGAATTGAATTTCTCATTTAAAAGCTCCTCATTCTTTTGTAATCATTGAGTTCCCCGTAGCACCCGCTAGGTTCAAGCAGATGCTACGGGAATGACACTTTTCGTGTCTTTTCTAGAGCATGCTCAGAACTGGTACTTCAGCTGGAAGAAGAGCTCGTCGTTGTCACGCATGGAGCCTAAGCCCTCGTGCGCCAAACCGAGCGGGCCTTCCTGGTAGGGGTTGCGCCGAACCCACGCGCTGCCGTCGCTGGCGACGGAGTTCGTCGCATTCGGGACGATGTACGCGTGGTACGGGCCCGCATCGTGCGTGAAGTTATTGGTGCCGCCCCAGATGAGGTTAAACCCACCTTTGATAGACCAATGGTTGTCGATAAACCACTCGAGGCTCTGGCCGGCCACAAAGGAGTTGCTGGACTCTTCCCACACGGCAAAACCTACCGGCTTCAGGGTATCGCGCAGGTAGTTGGCGATATAGAAGAAAGTGGTAATGAAGTTGTGTTCGTCGTTCAGGTAGCCCGTGTGCTTGTCGCCTTCGTGGTCCATATACCAAGTGTCAAAGATCTGCATGGACAAGAAGAACGTGCGGTCTTTGTTCAGCCATTTGATCCAGGTAGGACGGTCTAAACCAATAGACCAACGCATGACGTTGCTCGTGTCGGCCCAATCGGCCTTGCGAGTGTTCATCACGAGTTCGTCGAGGGTCCAGGAGGACTCCACCCGAAACACCACCCCGGTGTAGTTTTCAAAGTAGTCAAACGACAAGCCCGGAATGTGGGATTGCTTGTAGGACTGCTTCACATGACCACCGGTGAGCGCGTTGGCGCTGGCGCGGTAGAACAGGGTAGCGTCTTTGTTTTTAATGGCGCGTTTGGCGAAGTCAGAGATGGTGGACACTTCACCGGTCAGGTCGTCGATTGCTTTGTCTGTGCTACCACCGTCGGCGATCGCTTGAATGGCATCACCCGGTTTCATGACCTGAACGGGGAAGCCCAAGGAACCCAGCGGGCAGGCGCCGTTAGGATCCAAGAACGCACCGGCACCGGCAAACGGATGTCCGCTGATAATACCGCCCGTCAAGTCAGACACCGTACAGTCGGTTTTGCCAAATTTTGCGTTGTTCTGGCGAGCACCCGTGGTGCCGGGCGTGCCCAGCGCACTGAAGCCGCCAAAGCCCGTGTTGAGCACGTTGACGTTCTCGAACTGGAAAGCCGGCACGTCGTTCCAACCATAAAAGTAGGAAATCGCGGTGTGCACTTCGCCCAAACGGAACTCCCAACGCACGCCGGGTTCGGTGTTCTCAATGGCCCATTCTGGACGGTCATTGATGCGCAGACCCGCGGGCGAGCCAAAACCAGCCGGCGAGCGATAGTCTTTAGGACCGCGCGAACCGCAGATGTTGTCGTTGTTGAACGCTGCACCGGGAAGGCCGCCTGCAGTGGCCGCCTGCGAGCGCGCCAGTTCGGTTGCGCCGTTAATACAAGGCTCAGCGGCGAAGTAGGTGTTGTACATCGCAAAAACGCTGGTGTCCTTGGCAAACGGATGGGCCCAGCCCTGCGAAGGGTTGCCTAAACCGGTTTGCTGGAACTGGTCAAAGTTCCACAACAAGGTGACGGCGTTGTCGGTGGTAGGACCCATGGCGCCAAACTTGTACTGGAACGAGGCTATCCACTGGGGAATGCGAATGTCTTCGAAGGAATCGAAAAACAAATGCTGGCCGTAGTCCACCGGGTTCACCACGTCTTGGAGGCGGAAGAAGTCCGTCTTGCCCCACACCACCTGCTGTTTACCGATACGAATCCACCAGTCGCCGACCGTGGCGTCCATGTAGAGTTCGCGGAACGGATACAGGCGGCCGCTGGCGTCCGTGTTGTTCATGGCCACATCGAGCGGATCGACGTTTTGGTCGGAACAACGGATGCAATTAAACGGCAGCAGGCCTTGGCCCGGCGCGTTGCCATACAGCTTGTTGCTAGACACGGCGGTGAGCGGGAAGCCGCCCTTAGGTGCACCCGGGTGGTACATGGAACGGTCGGGTGAGCGGAAAGCGATGGACTCTAGGTTATTCGTAATCCACGACTGGGTTTGGTAACCCTGGGAGACGATTTTGCCCAAGCCGCCCGTGACGTTCAAACCAAAGCCGGCGGGATCGCCCCGCGTCACGCCGTTGAAAGTCGTGTTTTGGTAGACGTCAAACCCGCCCTGCTCAATTGGGCTGTTGGCGTAGGTTGCCGCGCGGCCCATGTAGGAGGGCTGGCCGCTGTTGTTCGCGGTGCCACTGCCGAAGGTTTCGCCCATGTAATAGGCGGCGTCGAACTCAGGCCGGATGACCGTCACGAAGCTCAGGGTGTCGAACATGCCGACGTCCTGGTAATTCACTTCGGCGTTGACTTCCAGCCGCTGAATCCACTGATTTAGGTAGGAGTCGCCGGACCCGACGCGCGCACGCGCCTCGGAACTCAACGCGCCTTCAATTTTAACTTCACCACCGAGTGCATCAATCAAAATACGGGCTTCGGCCGGCACTGCAATTAGCAGCGCGGTCGAGACCGCAGCACTCAATGACAAAGCGCGGAATATGCTCTTCATTGTGTCGTCTCCCATTTATCTACTTACACATCACCGCGGCGAGATCGCCGAGGTGTATCCACATCGTTTTAGCATCCCGGCTTAATTTGCCGGCGCACGTCACGCGCACACAGAGCGCGAACGGATGCTAATTGTCGCGGAGTCTGTCACAGCTGTTGTAAATCGTAAACACTAATTTGCGATTATCCCCGGCCAGCCCGCAAAGCGTGACATTTTTACCACAAACGGCGACTGGCCTGTGGAGTTCGGGGGGTCAGGAGCCAGCGGGTGCGTGGCCGCGCGCCGCGCGTGGATGGCGCGGCGGCGACCGAGGGTGATGGCCGGCAACACCTTGGGCTTCGGCCTAGCTTTAACGCTTGCGCGCCCGGGCGACGCGTAGCGATTTGCTGGCCGGGCAGCGGCCTGTATTATCCCGCGCTGCCGGCCACTAGGCCGCAACCCTTCACCTTTAAGATGAGGCCGACCGCCACCATGACAACTTTTTCCACGGATGAATTTCGCAAGGCCTGCGGCGTCTGGGCCAGCGGCGTGTCCATCGTCACCACCCGCGACGCCGAGGGCCGGCCTTATGGTCTGACCATGAACGCCGTGACCTCCCTCTCGTTGGACCCACCGTTATTTATCATTTGTGTGGACAACAACTCGGAGACGCTAGAACCCATCAAGCGCAGCGGCGTGTTTGCGATCAATATTTTGGCGCAGCCGCAGCAAGCGCTGTCCAATGCGTTTGCGAAAAAAAATCCCGATAAATTTGCCTCGGTTTCCTTCGAGTGGGGGAATAGCGGGGCGCCACTGCTCACCGGGCGCTTGCTGGGCATTGAATGCACCGTGCGGGCGGCCTACCCGGAGGGCGACCACCATATTTTTGTGGGCGCCGTCACTGATTTAACGCCATCGAGCGACCCCGACGCCGCACCTTTGTTGTACTACCGGGGACGGTATGCGGAGCTCCCCAGCGCGGTTTAGGCTCGACCGTCAGGATTTTTGCTTGTACCCAATCAAGTCTTGTTGTTATGGTGGCCGGCAGTACACAGGCGGGCTCGGCGATACGTTCGCGGGGCCCACGGATATTCAATCGATAAAACCTTGAAGGCTTGCACGATGCAGAACCGCGCCAAACGTTTGTTGCTCAATGCCATGTGGCCCGCTGTCTTTGCAGCGGTAACCTCTACCGCTTACGCCGCAACGGAAGAACTGAAGGACAATCGCAGCCCACTGGTGGTTGATTTCATAGCCGCCACCTACCTCCCCAGCCAAAAGGGCGTGTTGGTGGCAGGCCTGCACGGCCTGCTGGGCGCGTTGCGCGTCGACAACGAAGGCGTGGCAGAACTCAGCCGCTTTGAAGCCGACGAACACATCGACTTCACGGCAGTGGAAAAACTGACCGACAGCGAGGTGCTACTGGGCACTTCTACCGGCAGGATCTACAGCTTCGATGGCAAGACCCTGACCGACCTCGGCAAAATTACCGAGTTCGATGAACCCGTGCTCGACATCGCCATTTCGGGCGGCAAGGGCTGGGCGGTGGGATCACGCGGCATGTTGGCCAAGAGCGCGGATGGTAAAAAGTGGGACCCGGTCACAATTGATCAAATTGCGCAGCCCGAAGTCATACTGCCGGTCA
>CAMAXW010000051.1 GCA_945862315.1 Klebsiella pneumoniae | reverse complement strand
AGGGCCCCTCACTAATCCATTGTTAGGCCGGCTAACGTAGAAGGCCTAAGGGATTAACGGGCATCGCACGAAGGGAGCGCTGAAAGCCATGAATGTCTGGATTACGGGGGCTTCTTCGGGCATAGGTCTGGCCCTAGCCCAGCACTACGCGGCGGCTGGCCACACGGTGCTCGCCTCTGCCCGCGCGGGCGCTAAACTCAGCGCGCTCAGCGGCCACGTGGCGCCCGGGACCATTCATTGTTATCCGCTGGATGTCACCGATGAGGCCGCCGTACTGGCCCTCGTAACGGCGATGGAAGCGGCCCACGGCCCGCTCGATCTGGCCATTCTCAACGCCGGCACCTATGCGTCGCTGGGGGTCAAAGATTTCAATTGCGCGGCAGCCCGCGCGCTGATGGAGGTGAATTATTTTGGTGTCTGTCACGGCTTGGCGGCCCTGATGCCGCGCTTTATTGCCCGCCAGCGGGGGACCATTGCGGCCATGGCGTCGCTGGCGGCCTACTGCGGCCTGCCCTACGCCGGCACCTATAGCGCGGCTAAAAGTGCTGTCATTCGACTGTGTGAATCGCTCGCGCCAGAGCTGGCGCAGCAGGGGGTTCGGCTGTGTGTGATCAACCCGGGTTTTGTAAAAACGCCGCTAACGGACCTAAATGAGTTTCCCATGCCATTGCTGATGCCAGCGCACACCGCCGCCCAGCGCATCGCGCAGGGTTTAGCGGCAGGACCCTTTGAAATTCGCGCCCCCCGCCGACTGGCGTGGCTCATGCGGGTACTCGCCAGTCTGCCCTACGGGCTGTATTTCCGGCTCACCCGCCGACTGTTGCGCGCGCCATGATCCCCGCTGGTCTTACGCGCTATGTGGCGTTCATGACCACGCTTAACGAGCACAGCTGTGCGCAACTGGCAACGATTGTCACCGACGACATCCACTTTAGAGATCCCTTCAACAACCTACGCGGACGCGCAGATTTTGCACATTGCCTGCGCGACATGCAGGAGCAGTTGGCTGAACTGCGCATTGAGGTCACCCATGTCGGCGTACTGCACGCGCCCGCCGCCAGCGCCGAGGACAGCCCGCCGCGGTACGCTTTACGCTGGATTTTCAGCGGCAAAATCCGGGCGCTGGGCAATCGTGCTTGGTGTGTGACGGGCTTTAGCGAGGTCCGGCTAGCCGCCGATGGACGGGTCTGTGAACACTTCGATTACTGGGACGCAGCACAGGGTTTGTACGAGCTGCTGCCGGTGATCGGTCGCTGCATCGGTTGGTTGCGCCGCCGCTTCGCCGTTCGGGGCGTGGTGCAGCATTAAGGTCCGCGCGGCGTCCGCATTAAGCGTGTTCAACGCGCAACTGCACCACATCCACCACACCTAAGCGAAAACCCGCCTCGCAGTAGCACAGGTAATAGCGCCACATCCGCCGAAAACGCTCATCAAAACCCAACGCCTGAATGCGCGGCCAAGCCGCTTCGAAGCGCTCCCGCCACAGCAGCAGCGTGCGCGCATAGTCCAACCCAAAGCGTTGGGTGTGGGAAATACGCAGTCCGGCATTGGCGAACACCTGCGCTAGCACCGGCTCACTCGGCAACATGCCGCCCGGGAAAATATAACGCTGGATAAAATCGGGTTGGCGGCGGTAGCGCGCAAAACGCTGCGGGGCAATCGTGATCGTCTGGATGCCAGCCAGCCCGCCTGGCCGCAACGCGGCTTTGAGCATCGCGGCGTAGGCGGGCCAGTAGCGCTCCCCCACGGCTTCCAGCATTTCGATGGAGGCGATGCGGTCGTAACGGCGCACCAACTCGCGATAGTCGCGGATTTCCAGCTGACTCTGACCGCCGCAATCTAGGCGTTGGAGACGCTGGCGCGCGTAATGGGTTTGTTCTTGCGACAAGGAAATGCCGTGCACGTGCGCGCCGGCTTTGAGGGCGTGCTCGGCAAAACCACCCCAGCCGCAGCCCACCTCCAACACTTCATCACCTGCCGAGAGTTCAATGAGATCCGCCAAATGTTGATACTTGCGCTGCTGGGCGCTCTCCAGAGTATCCTCGCTCCCCGCAAACATCGCGCTGGAGTAAGTCATGCTGGGATCTAGCCATTCGGCGTAAAACTGGTTACCCAGATCGTAGTGATAGGCGATATTGCGAAGGCTTTGCTGCGGGCTATTGCGGCGCTGCCAATGCTGCCAGCGGTCCACCCAGCGCACCGGCAAAGCGCCACCCAGCACATCGCCCTTGGGCCGCTCGTTGCGACCTAGCACCAGCAGCAAGTGGGTGAGGTCGGGGCTGTCCCATTCACCCTCGAGGTAGGACTCTGCGAAGCCCAAATCACCCCGTGCGTAAGCCCGCCAGAGCGCCTTTAAACTGGCGAGTTGCCACACCGCTGGAGGTAGATCCGCCGCGTTACCCAACGCCACCCCCTGACCACTCGGGAGTTCTACCCGCAGCGACCCCGTGCGGATACCACGCCCCAGTAATCGCACCACTGAGTTAGAGACTGCGCGCAAGACTGGCCCCGGAGGGGGCTTTAATGCACGCGTGTTGAGGGCATCAGACATGCGGTTTCAACGCCCCCTCAGATAGCTGCCCCTGCAGCGGAACACCCTTGCGCCACAGGCGCAGCGCCTCCCAGTGAATCGCAAACATGACCTTGAGGGTGGCCAACGGGAAGCGGCCCAGCACCCCCAGCAAGGCGCGCGGGGACCAGGCAAGGCGGCGACCACAGAACGCCGCATGCAGCCGCAGACCCGCTTCGTCGGCATGCCGGATAGACAACGCAAGACCTGCCCCCGCGGCCGTTAGATCAAATTGATAGTGACCGTTAACATCAAAAAACGGCGACACCCGCTGCGTTTTATCGCACTGGTGCCGAGTCACGCGACCCGCCTGTATTTGGGCCGGCAGCAGATAATGCACCCGCTCCCCAAAGGTGTTGTTCACCTCGTAGAGCATCGCTACTAGCTCATTGCTGGCGTAGCAGTACACCACCGTAATGGGGTTGAAAACATAGCCCAACACCCGCGGCAGGCACAGCACCTCAAAACGATAGGGCGCGGCAGCAAAGCCCTGCTCGCGGAGCGTCGCGTGCAACCAATCGCGAAAACTGCGCCCATCCCCTAGGCCATGGTCGGCGTCTCGCCATGCGAGCAAACCCCAGCGATTCACACCGAACAGCCGGCCGCACGCGAGTTGCGGCAGTTCGTCTAAATCGACTAACAGATAGAACAGCGAGTAGCGCAGCCGATGGTCACAGGTGCGCACCCGCCGGTGCGTGACTTGCCCCACATAGAGAGCAGAACGCAGGCTCATCGGCGCAAGAAAGAGGCTGCGCGCGGTGCGTGATGACCCAGCGCCGTGCGCTCGCTGCCCACGGGCACCTGCCAGGGCCGGCGCGTGCCGCCCAACGCCTCGGCCACCCACAGGCCGGACTCCAAAGCGTCTTCGTGGAAACCATAACCAAAATAACTGCCGCAGAACCATACGCGCTGAGCACCCTGAATACGCCACAACTCGCCTTGCGCGGCGAGCGAGTCGCGCTCGAAAAGCGGATGTGCGTAGGTAAACTCACGGTGCGTGAGGTCCACCCGTGGGGGCCGCAGCGGGTTGAGTGTCACGAACAACTCGTGGCGCGTCGCCAACGGCTGCAAGCGGTTCATCCAATAGGTAACAGCGGGTTGCGCGCCGCTCTCGCCCAGATAATTCCAGCTCGCCCAAGCCGTGCGACGGTGCGGCATTAAGCTCGCGTCCTCGTGCAACACCGCACGGTTTTGCGCATAACGAAACGCCCCCAGTAGCTCGCGCTCAGCGGCGCTCGGCTGGTCCAGCATTGCCAGTGCCTGATCGGCGTGCGCGCCGATCACCACGGCGTCAAAGTGGAGAATGCGCCCGTCGCTGAGTTGAACCGCCACCCCATCGGGCTGGCGCACCACGGCCACCACCGTGGCTCGCACGTGCACCGTCCCCGAGATACACGCGGCTATGCGCTGCACATACTCCCGGCTACCACCCAGTACGGTGCGCCAGGCAGGCCGGTTAGTGAGTTGTACCAAACCATGGTTAGCAAAAAAATTGAGGAAGGACTGTGCCGGATAGGCGGCCATCTGCGCCGTACTGGCTGACCAAATAGCCCCGGCCATGGGCAGCAGATGGTCCTCCAGAAAGGCCGCCGAGTAACGATGGCGCGCCAGCAACTCACCCAGCGTTAGGCCATCACGCACCGCTTCCGCCCGATACCCGCCGGCCGCGGCGTAAAAGCGCCGCAGGTCAGCGAGCATGCGCCAGAAGCGCGGACGCAACAGGTTAGCCGGCTGGGCCAGTAGACCGGAAAAATTAGTGCCGGCATATTCCAACGCCCCCCCGTGCAGCGACACCGCGAAAGACATATCGCTGGGTGCGCTCGCCACCCCCAAGTGCGCAAACAGTTGCGTGAGATTCGGGTAATTGAGTTCGTTATAAACGATAAAACCCGTATCGACGGGCACCGTGGCACCCTCTAGCCGCACGTCTACCGTGTGGCTGTGCCCGCCGAGGTAGTCCGCCTGCTCCAGGAGCGTGACATGATGACGTTGGCTCAACAGCCACGCGGCCCCTAAGCCACCCACGCCGGCCCCTATGACCCCAATGCGCAAGCTGTTCAACTGCCCAATGCCATCGGCCATGCTGACCTCAAAAAAAATGATCTTGCTTCGATACGCAGCACAGGGCCGGCCCGGATCAGTGGATAGCGGGCGGGGATCCGCGCGCGCCGCGTACAGGGTGGTGATCCGATCGTTTCCTGAAGGGCGTATGACAACCATGCTGAGGAACACCATGACCGATACAACCGACCCCATCGTTGCGCACGCCAACGTACTGCCCTTCGCGGCAGACGGTTTGCGCGAGCCCGAGGTGGACCCTGCCGCCCGTGAAACCGAGCTTTTGCTGCGGCTACGCGATTTTCGGGACGAGGCGGCGTACGCCCAGTTATTCGCCTGCTTCGCGCCGAAAGTGCAAGGTTACCTGCAACGCACCGGCCTTGATCCAGCGGACGCCGAAAACGTGTTGCAAGACATCATGATCGCTGTCTGGAACAAGGCGCAGCAGTTCGACGCGACCCGCGCCTCGGCCCGCACTTGGATTTTTTCCATGGCCCGCAACCGCCTCATCGATTTAAAACGCGCGGAGCGGCGCGAGTATGTGGCCCTAGAACGCTACGTGGGCGAAACCGCCGGGGACGCCATTTACGAAGAAGATCTGTACGCACGCGCAGCCGGCCAAAAATCCGTTGCGCTCCTCTCCCAGCTGCCAGAAGCACAAGCGCGCGTGCTGGTAATGGCCTATGTGGAGGGCAAGTCCCACCGTGAAATAGCGCGCGAATTAAACCTACCCATCGGCACCGTAAAATCCCGGGCGCGGCTCGCTTTTCAGCGTATCCGGGGCATTTTTGAGGCAGCAAATTGAACATCACTCATCATCCCGATACCGTTTGGTTGGTGGACTATGCCTGCGGCACTTTATCGCGTGGCTTCGAGCTCATTATGGCCGCCCACTTGGCAGCCTGCCCGCAATGCGCGCGGGAGCTAGGCCGCGCCGAGCGACTAGGTGCAGAATTGATGATGGAGAGCCTCCCAGTCACTGGGATCACCCGGCCTGCGCCAATGCGCGAGTCGGGCTCGCCCGTCGGCACGTGGACGCAGTCTCGTCCTCTGAGTGGCTTGGCTAGCGGCAGTGGCAACCCCGTGGACCTCCAAACCCTCGTCGCCCAATACCTCGAATGCGGCATCTCCGCCCTACCGTGGCGCAGCGCCGGCCGCGGTCTTGCCATCGCCAAACTCCGCGCGACGCGAGACGAACGCCTGTGGTTGCTGCGAGCCGCCGCTGGCACCGTGCTGCCACGGCACACCCACTCGGGGAGTGAACTCACGCTGGTACTCAAAGGGGCGTTTTTCAACCGCGACCGCATCTATGCCGCCGGCGACATGGAAGACGCCGATGAAACCACTGACCACCAACCGATGGTCACCAATGAGGGCGAATGCATCTGCTTAGCGGTAACTGAAGGACCCCTGCGCTTTCGGGCCTTACTGCCGCGACTGGCGCAGAGCTACTTGGGTATCTAGCCCCCTCGGCTAGCCGGGGATGGGCCTAAACACCCACAGGGTGTTGCCGGCGGCGCAGAGGCCTTATCCTAGCGGCCCCTGACACAGCGCCCTCCGGGGCTCCAGCCGCGCACGCCGAGGTAGCATGAACCCACCCCTCCCAGATACTCGCCCGTTGCTCCACCGCGTGGGCATTGTAGGCGGCGGGCAACTGGCCCGAATGATGGCCGAAGTGGCGCCCGCGCTAGGCATCAGCGTCACCGTGCTCGATCCCACACCGGGTGCTCCCGCCAGTGAATTCGCCCGTCAAATCGTGGCGGAATACGACGACCTCACCGCGCTGCTTGAACTGGCGCGTCTGAGTGACGTCGTGACCATCGACATCGAAGCGGTCAGCGCCAGCTCCCTGGCCGTGCTGGAAGCAGCACAGGTTCGGGTCGCGCCTTCCAGCCAGGTACTGGGCATCATTCAAGACAAACTGCTGCAAAAACGCTATCTGGCGGCTGCCGGGCTACCCGTGGGCGAATTTTCGAGCATCGAAACTATCGCCGAACTCCGCGCCTTTGGCCTGCCCTGCATCCTCAAGGCGCGTCGCCACGGCTACGACGGACGCGGGGTAAAACTGATCAGAAATCCCGACGATGCGCTTGAACTCTTGGCCAGCGGGCCGTGTCTGGGTGAGCGAGTGGTCGACATTGAGCGCGAACTCGCGGTCATGCTGGCGCGCAACGACAGCGGCGAAATCGCGCTATATCCGGTGGTAGAAGCCGAGTTCGACGCCCACGCCAACATCCTCAACACCATTCACGTACCCGCCCAAATCGACCCCGCCACCGCCACCCGCTGTGGCGAGCTAGCGCAGGCTAGCGTGGTCGCGCTAGCGGGCGTGGGTATTTTTGGCATCGAGTTTTTTCTCACCCGAACGGGGGACCTCGTCCTCAACGAAATCTCGCCCCGCCCGCACAATTCTGGCCACTACACCATTGAAGCCTGCGAGACCTCGCAGTTCGCCCAGCACCTGCGCGCGGTGACCAATATGCCGCTCGGCTCACCCCGGCTGCTCCATCCCGCCACCTCATTCAACCTCTTGGGTGAGTTGAACGCGCACGGCGTCCCCGATTTCCGCGGCATGCACAGTGTGGCCGCGATGGCGGGTGCCGCGGTCCATCTGTATGGCAAAAGCCGCGTGAAACCGTATCGCAAAATGGGCCACATCACGGTCACCGCCGAGTCGCTCAGTGCGGCGATCACCAAGGCCAAAATTCTGCAACAACAAGTGCGAGTAGAAGGAAAACCAGCATGAATACACCGCTAGTAGGCGTGATTATGGGCAGCGAATCCGACCTTAAAATCATGGTCGACGCCGCCAGCGTGCTGGAAGAATTTCGCGTGCCTTTCGAGCTCACGGTGGTGTCCGCGCATCGCACACCACAACGCATGGTGGAGTACGCCACGAGCGCTGTGGCGCGCGGTTTGCGGGTCATCGTGGCGGGCGCCGGCGGCGCGGCACATCTGCCCGGCATGGTCGCTGCCCTCACCCCCTTGCCGGTGATCGGCGTGCCCATTGCTGCCACGCTGCTCAATGGGACAGACGCCCTGCTCTCCATTGCCCAAATGCCCGCCGGGGTACCGGTGGCGACCGTGGCGGTGAATAACGCGACCAACGCAGGCTTGTTGGCCGTACAGATTCTGGGCACCGCTGATCCGGCGCTGCGCACCGCGATGCTCCACTATAAACAGGGTCTAGCCACCAAAGTGTTAGCCGCCGCCGACCGCGTGGGTCGCCGCTACGATCCCACGCCCTAGCGCCGTTGGTGAGCGTCTAAGGCGTGGGCTAAGCACTGCCCAGAAACTTGCTCACAGGGCGCGCATCGCCCCACTCATCGTCAACTAGCACCCCGCCATGCCGTGCGCCACGGTGGGCGCCCGGCATGGCGGGGCTTTAAACGCGAGACTCAGCAGCCAGCGCGCGGAGGTCGATGCTCTCACCCACCATGAGGTCTTCGCGGGCCAGAAACTTCGGGTGCACAAACCACACCAACAGCGGGAGCACCACCAAGGAGAGCACCATATTGATGAGCATGATGGCGACCAACAGGATGCCCATGTCCGCCATGAATTTCAGATCAGACATGAAATACCACGGCAAAATACCCATCAGCATGATGGTTGCGGTGAACATGATGGCTTTGCCGGTGGTGGTCAGCGCGGCGTTGATGGCCTTGGGTAAATTATGGTCGTGCGCGGTATATTCCTCGCAGATTCGCGATAGCAGGTAAATGCCGTAGTCGATACCCACACCAACCCCCATCACCGCCACGATGGTGGCGTTGATGTCCATGCCGATACCCAGCAAATGCATGGAGGCGCCCAGCATGAAGTTAGACAGATTGACCGGCACCAACAGCAAAATAGCCGCGACAAAGGAGCGATACGCGTAGGCCGCAATCACCAGTACCGCCACATTAACCAAGCCGAGAATGAGGTAGTGGTACTGGCTCACCACGTTATTCATGGCCTGCTGTAGGGCAATCACGCCGCTGCCCAGACGAATGCGAAATTCCGGATGGTCCACACCCACCGCATCGACCGCCCGCCGCGCACTGGCCAGTGCGGCATCAACGGTCTCTTGTTTGTTATCGCGGAACCAAGTGGACACGGTGAGGTTTTGAAAACGGATGTCAGAGATGGTGTTGAAGTTCACCGGGTTAGTGCTGAAGGTCGCCGCGAAGCCCGCGGTAGCCACGGCTTGGTCGGTTAAGTCGATCGGCATCCACTTTGGATTACCACCCGAAAACAGCCGGTTCACTTCAACCATGTAGTCCGCAAAAGACAAGGTTGCCCGCGGCGGCAGCACGGAATCGGCCTCCATCAGGCTCTGAATGGTGTAGGCCACCCGCATGTACTCTGGAGTGCGCGCAACGCGGCGCTCGGCGTCGGGGTTCTTGGCTTCGAGGACGATTTCCAAGGTGTTCATGCCCGGAAAATGGCCGTTGATAGCCCGCACCGCGGTGTTGAACTCCGAGTCGTACCACAGCAAATTACTGCCCTCGACGGGATTGCCGATCTTAATCAGCGAGTTCACATACACGGAGGCAATGCCCAACACGATGAACACCGCCGCGGTGTACTTTGCGGGCTTACCGAACGTCGCGCGTGAAATAAGGTCGAGCAGGCTTTGCTCCAAACGATGAATGCCCGACTTCTTGCTTTTGCCGCCCACGATGTCCTCAAGGTTACGGGGAACCGGTAGGTAGGAGAGCAAAATGGAGATCAGGAAAACGCCGGTAGGAATAATCCACAGGGCCCAGAAGCCGCAAAAAATTGCGTGATTTACCATGGTCTGGATGGGTGCCACGGCAATAAAAATAATGCCGAAAACATCCGTCATGATGCCCAGCACGGAGGGCGCCATCATGATCGCCATGGTGACTTCGGCAGATTTTCGCCGGTCTTTGAGGTGCACTAACACCTCGTAATAGCGCTCGGTGTACTGCACGCAGTGGGAGAATGAACGTGCTACCAGTAGCAGCGGCACAATCATCAGCAGGGGTTCAATGGGGCGACCCAGCCAACCAATGAAACCAAATCCCCACAGCCCCGCGACCGCCGCACAAACCACCGGGGTTATCACCCCAGCGACGTTACGCATGTACAACACCAGCGCAATGACCAGCGCGGCAATGGTGATGCCAAAAATTTTGTAGGTCTGTTTCTGCAGTTTGTAGACCCAACCGGTGAGGATGGGTTGACCGGCCAGATACACGTCGTGCTTGGCGTCACGTGATTTTTCCACCAAATTCTGCAGAAAAGCGAACGTCTCGCCGTAATCTAGCGTGTCGTGGAAGGCCACTGTGATCAGCGCGGCGTTCTCATCACGAGAGACATAAAAAAGTTGCGCGTTGGGCGAACTGGCTACCCGCTGGCGAAAATCAGCGACCTCCTCTGGGGTGCTAGGCGCCTTGTTGTCCATCAGCGGGCGCAGATCTACCCCATCTGGAGTAGCTTCGGCATAGCGAAGTTTTTCGGTTGAGATGGAGATCAGGGTGTCGTGATCAACCTTGGGCGCAAGGTCGATTTCGCGGGTCAACTGCCAGACTTTATTGAGGGTATCGGCGTTGTAAATATCGCCGTCCTTGCGCTTGACCATGACCGAGACGGTCAGCGGGTTCCCGAAGTTGGGATGATCAAAATAGACTTGAACAAAGGGGTCGTTGGTAGGCAATAAATCTTTGAAAATCGTCCGAATTTCGACCCGGGGGAAACCCGCCATAAAGGCCAAAGTCACGATGATAAAGGCGATACCAACGGCGCCGCGATGCGCCATAACCCAGCGTGAAAGCGTAAATCTCATAGCTACCGAATCCCCCAAAGCATTATCTTTTTTTTTCAAAAGCGCCCTTGATAACTCTGCGAATTCGCTCTAACAAGAGCGGGATTTTCACAGCTTACCCGGCACTTAAAACCGCGCGGCCAGCGCCTAGTCTGACGCCTGTGGCGACCGATGACGGGGGCGAAATTTGCGCGTTATCTTTTCTTATTCGCGCCAACTTAGCTAGCCTTCCCGAGGGCTGCGTTCTGGCACCCCAAGAGGGCTACGGGTATATTTCGGTCTGAACGCTGGGCGGCGCAGATGTTTCCCGTGTGCACGGCTAACCCGATCCGCTGGGCGGCACGCGGGTAGCCACTACACCCACGCCGAGAACTCATCCTCGGCCACGGGGTGGATAGCGATGCTTGCCAGCCTCGATTTCATTTTTAAATTTCCGGATCACAACACCCATGAGCACCTCCCTCAGCCCCACCGATAGCGAACAGTTTGCCGCTGCCGTCGCCGTTGCCAATCTACCCACACTGTTGATGGTGTTGGTGCAAATGACCGGCGAAACCCGCTGGCTACAGCCACCCTACCGACCTTCCCGCGCCGTGGGCCTTGGCGACAATGACAACGGCGGACTGCCACCGGAAATCCAGGCGGAAGTGCGCGCGGCGGCCCTGGCGGCCCTCATTGCTTGGCGCGCTGGACGTCCGGTCGCCATTGCCACACCCACCCCCGAAATGCTGGTCGAAATGTTGTCGGTCTCCATGGGCGAAGAAGTGCCGGCGGAATATGGCCGGTTCACGGAGGAACTGTTTGGTTATCGCCCGCTGAGCGCGCGTGCGATGGCGGTGCCCGAGGGCTTCCACGTGGTGGTGGTGGGCGCTGGCGTGTCGGGGATCTGTGCTGCGGTGAATCTAAAAGCCGCCGGGGTGCCGTTTACGGTGTTAGAGAAAAATTCCACGGTCGGCGGCGTTTGGTTGGAAAACCACTACCCGGGTGCTGGCGTAGACACCCCTAATCATTTGTATTCTTTTTCTTTTTGCCAGTACGACTGGCCAATGTATTTTGCGTTGCGTAACGACCTCCACGGGTATCTGGAACATGTGGCCGCACAGTTTGACCTAGCACCCAATATCCAACTCAACACCCAAGTGGTCAGCGCGACCTACGAGGAGACCAGCCAAACTTGGCAGATCAGCATCGTGCGCCCAGATGGCACGCCGGCGATGTTACGCGCGAATGTGTTGATCAGCGCCGCTGGCATTTTCAACCCGCCAGTGCGGCCCCAAATTCCGGGGCTGGACGATTTTGCCGGACCCGCCTTCCACACCGCGCAATGGCGCGACGATGTGGACCTCACAGGCAAACGGGTCGCCATCATCGGCAACGGCGCGAGCTGCATGCAGACAGGTCCAGAAATCCAAAACCAGGTCGAATCGCTCACTATTTTTCAGCGTTCACCGCACTGGGCGGCGCCCTTTCCGCAATTCCGCAAACCCGTGCCGGACTCTCTGCGTTTCTTGCTGCGCGAGGTCCCCTTGTATCAGGCTTGGTATCGCGTGCGTTTGGGCTGGACCTTCAACGACCGGGTTCATTCCACGTTGCAAAAAGATCCCGACTGGCCGCACCCAGAGCGCTCCCTCAACGCCACCAACGATGCGCATCGCGCCTACTACACCCGCTACATCCAGCAAGAGTTAGGCGATCGCACCGACTTACTCGACAAAGTGCTGCCCACCTACCCGCCCTTCGGCAAACGCATGCTGATGGACAACGGTTGGTACCGCATGCTGCGTAATGAGCGCGTGACGCTGGTCGACGAGCGCATCACGCACATCGACGCCAACAGCGTGCACACCGCCGATGGGCAGGCGCACCCTGCCGATGTATTGGTCATCGCAACGGGTTTTGATGTGCTTAACTTCATCAATACTTATGAGGTGATTGGGCGCGGCGGCGTGTCGCTGCAGGAAACCTGGGAAGGTGATAACGCAAAGGCCTACTTGGGCACCGTCGTCCCCAATTTTCCTAATTTCTTCACGCTGTATGGCCCCAACTTGCAACCGGGTCACGGCGGCAGCCTGATCGTAGTAGTGGAGATGCAGGTCCGTTACATCATGGATGTCCTGCACCAAATGACCGCCCAAGGACTCGGTGCGGTGGACTGCCAACCGGACGTCCACGCCGCCTACAACGACCGGGTGGACGCGGCGCACGTCAACATGGTGTGGACCCACGAAGGCATGACCACCTACTACCGCAATACGCGCGGCCGCATTGTGGTGAATTCCCCGTTTCGCAACGTCGATTTCTACGAGTGGACCCGCGCGGCGAATTTGACGGAATTCAACGTCGAGCCGCGCGCGCAGGCCTAACCGCCCCGCCGCCTTAGCTCACCACTCAGGCGGCGCGGGAAGTTTGGCGGGGCTTATCAACGCGGACAGCATCCAGCCGGTACCGCCTTCACACCGAGGCACGTGCATGAAACTGCGTTTCGCATTGACCCTGCTCCTCGTGATCGGCGCGCCCACCAGCGTAACTGCCGCGCCGGGCGAGGACCCAGACCGCGGCGACCTCACGCCCATCTCGGCGGCAGATTGGAATCCCGCAAAAGCCCGGCATCTGCTGGAACGCGCCGGTTTTGGTGGTACCCCGGAGGAAATCGCGGCGCTGGCCGCACTCACGCCACAAGCGGCGGTGCGCCGCATCGTGTATTTCGAGGGCGTGCCACCGCTGGCACTGCCACCTTTCGAAGAATCCGGCATCCTAGATCCCGGCATCGATCCCTTCCCGCCCAGCCGTCCAGCAACCACCGCCCAGGCCGAAAAAACCGGCAGCGCGCTGGGCATTAAGGTTAAGGCAGCGGGTAATCGCCCCGAACAGGCCATCGTCAACGAATTTTTCTATTGGCTGCGCGCCAGTCGCCTGGAAACCGAACGCGTGGCGTACTGGTGGGGCAACCGCATGGTGGCCACCCATCGCCCGCTCGAAGAAAAAATGGCGCTGTTCTGGCACGGCCATTTCGCCACCAGCGAGGAGAAAGTCCGTGATTACCGCAAGCTGCTCCAACAAGTCAGGCTGTTCCAGCAAGCTGGCTTGGGTAATTTTCGCGAGCTGCTGATCAAAGTGGCACAGGATCCCGCCATGCTGGCATTCCTGGATGCGGGCGTGAATATCAAGGGTTCGCCCAATGAAAATTTCGCTCGCGAAATCATGGAACTGTTCACCATGGGGGTCGGCACTTACACCGAGACGGACATCCGGGAAGCCGCGCGCGCATTCACTGGCTGGAATTTTGTAGGGCTAGCGTTTCACGTTGATCCCGCGCAACACGACGATCAAGCGAAGACTTTTCTGGGCCAAACCGGCAACTACGATGGTGTGCAAATTATCGATCAAATTCTGGCCGCGCCCTCCACCCCCGGCTATATCGCCGGCAAGCTGTATCGCTTTTTTGTCCGCGAGGACCTAAGTCCCGCGCTGCAGGCGACCCTCGCCGGCCACCTGCGGGAAAACCACTACGAAGTGGCCCCGCTGCTGGAAACCATTTTTTTGTCGAAAGATTTTTACGCCCAAACCGCCATGGGCACGCGCATCAAAAGCCCCGTGGAGTTCGTGGTATCGACCTATCGCCAATTGGGGCAACGGCATTTACCCGGCGTGCCGGATTTTAATCGCGTGACCGAAGCCTTAGGGCAGCATTTACTTTTCCCGCCAACGGTCGCGGGCTGGAGCTATGGCCACAGTTGGATTACCCCCAGCCTGCTCATTGAGCGCGGGAATTTCGCACTCGACTTGGCCTTCCCGGACATCTCGTTCATTCCCGTCGACCGTTACCCGGAATACCCAACCGGCGACGAAATCCGCGCGGTGCACCGCCGCCTGCGCGCGGGTGAAGACATGGTTTCGGCTACTCGCCCGTTGGACGAGAAAGCCGGTGGGGAGATGATGGCCATGTCCAACCGGCAAGACCGCGCGGAAGCCTTTAACACCCGCTACGGTAGCTATCGTGGTTGGCAAATGGCCATCGAGCGCGTCACACCCATTACCCGCGATTTGGCCAAGCTCAACCTCACCCAAATGGTGAGCGACCAGCAGCTCACCACGCCCCTGGCGGTGGTGGATTATTTCGCGGCCAGATTATTGTCGGTACCACTGCCACCCGCGACCCGCAAAAGACTGGCAGAGACCTTAGAACGCGAAGTCGGCAGCGCTGACATCCGCGCCTATATCAGCGTGATGGAAGAACCCTTACGCCTGTTGTTGCATCTTTTGCTGAGCCGACCGGAGTACCAACTGGGATGAACAACCGACGCAGCTTTCTGAGACACGCCGCCGCGGGTCTGGCGCTAGGGGCAACCAGCATGGGCCACTACGCCCGCGCACTGGCCGCCGAAGCCGCCCGCGAAGACCGCATCTTGGTGGTCTTGGAACTGTCTGGCGGCAACGATGGACTCAATACCATCGTGCCCTACGGGGACGATGCCTATTACCGTTTGCGACCCACCATCGGCATCAAACCCGGGGCCTTACGCAAACTCGACCAGCATTGGGGTTTCAATCCCGGGCTGTTGGGCTTTGAGCGTTTGTGGCACAACGGCGAACTTGCGCTCATGCACGGCTGTGGTTACGCCGATCCGTCGTTTTCGCATTTCACCTCCATGGCGTACTGGCAAACTGCCACACCCAATTCCGGCGATGCGTACGGTTGGTACGGCCGCCTGGCCGATGCATTGGCGCCCAAAATGCGCCCCAATTTTTTGATCAACATCGACACCTCCCAGTCACTTGCCGTCAAAAGTCGCGTGCACGCCCCCGTGGTATTCGATGACCCCGAGCGCTTTGCGCGGCGCATACTCGCACCCGAACACGGCGTGATCGACCGCCTAGACCCGCCCAGCGTGAGCGACAATCCAACGCTTAACTACCTCCAAGCAGTGACGGTGAGCGCAGCGCAGGCCTCCTCGCTGGTGCGCGAGGCGTGGGCCAAGTACAAATCTCCCGTGGACTATGGCATCGCGCCCTTGCAGCTACCCAAAGTTGCCGCCTGCATTCAGGCGGGGCTACCCGCCAAGCTCTACTACTTGGCGTTTCGCAACAACGCATTCGATACCCACGTGCAGCAACCAGATTTACATCAGCGGCTACTCAGCTACATGGCAGACGCGGTACACGGATTTGTGCGCGACCTAGAACGTTTAGGACAGGGCAAACGCGTTAGCGTGTTGGTGTTCTCTGAGTTTGGCCGGCGCGCCACCGAAAACACCAACCGTGGCACCGACCATGGCACGGCGAATTTTATGTTTTTGGCCGGACAGGGCGTCAGTGGTGGGCACTATGGCAAGCCGGTCAGCCTCACCGAACTCGACGCCGGCGACAACCTCCTCCACACCACGGATTTTCGTCGGGTATACGCCACCGCGATCGATGGCTGGCTGCAGGGCGGCTGCGCCAAGACCGTGTTAAAGGGGGAGTTTGAGACCTTCCCGGTGTTTAAGGCTTAACGCTCAGCGCCTCTAACAACGGCTACACCGCGGTGCGCGCAATCTCGCTCACCACGCGTTCCAAATGGACTAGCGTGCGGCACGATTCCACGCGGTCACAGCACGCGCCCAGCTTTTGCATGGCGGAGTCGCCGAGGTCCCAAAATGACCGTGGCTCGGGATTTAGCCACAGCACGCGCCGGGCCCGCGCATGAATGCGCCGCAACGCGGCGGCACCCGGATCCCCATAATTAGAACGCGCATCACCCAGAATAATCACCGTGGTACGGTGATCGATGTCGGCTAGCGTGAGGCGTTCCAATTCGGCCAAAGCACCGCCGTAATCCGTCGATCCCATGCCGTAAGTGCGCAGCGTTTGCGCCACCGCTACCTCCGCCGGATGTTGCTCAAACCACTGCGTGACTTCGCCCAGTTGATTGGAAAAAGCAAACGAGCGCACCTTCGGCAGCACTTCGCTCATGCTGTAGAGAAACAACAACAAAAAGCGGGCTACCTGCGCGACCGATCCCGACACATCACACACCGCGATGACTTTGGGGCGATCGATGCGGGTACGCTTCCAAACGGTGTCAAACAGCAGACCGTCGTATTGCAGATTGCGGCGAATGGTTCGCCGCACATCCAACTGGCCGCGCCGAGCCACCCGCCGGCGCCGCGAATGAAGTGAAACCAGCCGCTTGGCCAGCTTGCGAACCAGTTGCTGCATGACCTTGAAGTCCCGCATTTCGATGCGGGTTAGCGGCGTTTTTTCCAAAATTTCTTCGCGCAGACTCGGCCATGCATCGGCCGTGTACAACAACATTTGGCGGTCGACCAGCGCCGACACATCCTCAATTAAGCGGTTTTTCAGCGCGCGCAGACCTGCCCCGCGCGGGTCATCGGGATCTTCGCGCAGCAGGCCAAACATCGTTGCGTCGTAGTCGTCGATGCCCACCTGCTCCAAGATGCGACGAACATACTGGCCACGCTGCGTGAAGAGCCGAATATTTTGCAGTTGTACCGCGCGCGCGGCGAGCGCCAAGGCGAGTTCTAGCGCCGCTTGTTCACCGCTTTCCAGCAAGGCCACTAGCCCGGCCGAGGCGTCTGACTCAGTCGCCGGCGTTGCGGCCGCCTCAGCACTCTCCGCGCCCTCAACACCGGCGGCCGTGAGCGCGTCTGGCGGGTTCGTCTGGATTTTCTCGAAAGTAAAAAAACGCTCGAAACAGTCGTGGAAAAGGACTTTTTCTGCGGGTGTTTTCGCCAGTACTTGGCTCAACGCTATTTTTAGCACCGCCCGGTTATCGAAACCCACACAGGCTAATGCTGCGGCGGCATCGATGCTCTCGGCGGTCGAAATTCGCACGCCAGACGCGCGCAGCACCTTGATAAAATGGGTCAGAACTTCGGTCATCGCGCCTTGGCCGCAAGGCGCGCCAGAGCGGGCACCTGGGCGTCCACGTGTTCAATGTCTTCCTGAAATTTCAACAAGACATTGAGCGTACCGCGCACAAAGTCGGGGTCGAGTTCGGTTGCGTGGAGCAACACCAGCGTGCGCGCCCAATCGATGGTCTCGCTCACTGCCGGCACTTTTTTGAGATCCAAGCCCCGCAGACTTTGCACAAAGGCGACCAACTGGCGCCGCAAATCCTCCCCAAGATCGGGCACCCGCGAAGCGATAATGCGTTGTTCCAGCACGCTGTCGGGAAACGGAATATACAGATGCAGACAACGGCGTTTGAGCGCGTCACCAATTTCGCGCGTGTTGTTGGAGGTTAGGAATACCACCGGCGTGGTGACTGCCTTGATGGTGCCGATTTCCGGGATGGAAATTTGATAATCCTGCAGTAGCTCCAGCAGAAAGGCTTCGAATTCTTGGTCGGATTTATCGATTTCGTCGATCAGCAGCACCGCTCCCTCTTTCGCCCAAAGCGCCTTGAGCAACGGCCGCGGCTCGATAAATTCCTCGCTAAAAAAAGTGTCGTCAAATTCGTGGAGCCTGGCCAAGGATGCCTTCAGGCCTTGAGCACCGGCCATCAAATCGCCCAGCTTCTCCTTTAGGACCTGCGTATAGAGCAGCTGCTTGCCGTATTTCCATTCATACAGCGCCTTGGCTTCGTCTAAACCTTCATAGCACTGCAACCGTATGAGCGGCTTGCCGAGCAAACTGGCGGTGGCCGTGGCGAGTTCGGTTTTGCCAACCCCTGGCGGTCCTTCCACCAGAATAGGTTTAGACAGTGCTTGCGCCAGATAGACCGCGGTGGCGATGGCATCGCTGGCGATATAGCCGGAAGTTTCAAAACCACGCTGCGTGGCCACAATGGCGGCGCGAGCGTCTGGGGCATTAGCGGTGGTCACGGGCGTGAGATTTCCTAAAAATGAGGGGAGGTACGCCGGCTCAGCTTTCGGCCTGGTAAGCGCCACGCGCCAGCCTATTCTCGCCGATGGCGCGGCCAACGAAAACGGCAATCTGCCAGTGAGATAAAAAGCTGGCATTCTGGGTTCGTTGGCGGCAGCGAGGGACGGCAAAAAAGACCCTCCACAGATTATTCTGACCATCCACTTGGGAGTCTGTTATGCACCTAGGGGTCTTTTCGTTCAACACCGAATATAGCCTCCGCTTGGACGACTTAGCGCGTGCAGCAGAGGAGCGCGGCTTTGAATCCTTGTGGGTGCCCGAACACACCCACATGCCGGTGCCGCGCCCCGGCGAGCCCGCGGATCCGCTCACCGGCATGCCGCTCGCTGGCACGGGGACTTTTTTTCTGCCCGAAGAATACCGACATATCTGCGACCCCTTCACCAGTCTCGCTGCGGCCGCCGCGGTCACCACCCGTTTACGTTTAGGCACCTGCGTGTGCCTCATCAACCAATATCACCCCATCACCCTCGCCAAGCAGGTGGCAACCCTGGACCGCATCAGCCAAGGGCGTTTTATTTTTGGCATTGGGGCTGGGTGGCATGCCGTAGAGATGGCCCACCACGGCGTGGATCGCGCCCAGCGCTGGCCGCAATTACGCGAGCGGTTGGCGGCGTTGCGCACGCTGTGGGCGCAAGAAAAAGCGAGTTTTGCAGGGGAATTCGTGCGTTTTGAGGCCTCCTGGCAATATCCCAAACCCCTCGAGTCAGCCGGCCCGCCGGTAGTGTTAGGCACCTTGGACACCGCCTTTGGTCGGCGCCAAGTCGCCCTGTACGGCGATGGTTGGCTACCGCTAACGTTTGATATCCACGAAACCCAACGCAGCATCGCCGAGGTGCACGCCCAGATGCGGGCCGTGGGCCGTGATCCGGCGCGCTTGGAGGTATCGCTCTTTTTTCTGAACGATGCCCTGCAAGACGCCGCCACTTTGGAACAAGGACGAGCGATGGGTGCTGCACGCGCCATTTTGCGACTACCCGTAGCACCCGCCAGCGCGGTGTTAAAAACACTGGACCACTACGCGCGCGAATTTTTGTGAGCGGCGTGCGGTGCCACGGTGTGACTCGCCATACCCAGCGCGCCCCAGGAAGTTTTTCTCCTAGCCTTTTTAACCACACCGACGGGGAGCTCAACGATGCGTTTTCATCACATGGCCATTTTTGTTTCCGACCTAGCCGAAGCCATTCACTTGTGGCGCGACGTCATGGGTTTTGAGCTGGCGGTCGAAACCGTCATTCCCGATGGCCCCGAGCCCGGCCCCAACACCTACATGTATCCCGCCCTGCTGGACGACATCTTTAAAGTCAAAGGCGCGCGCTCAAAAATGGCGCTGTTGAGTTCCCCAGAAGGCGCGCTCATTGAGCTGCAAGAATGCGAAGTGCCGGCGATTCAGCGCACCCCGCCAGAAAATCTACGCTACGGGCATACGGGGTTTCACGAACTGGGGCTGCTGGTGGACGACATCGACGCTTTTTTTGCCAAAGTGCGCGCGGCGGGTTATCAAACCCAAACCGAATATGTCTGGCAATGCGCCAACATCGGTCGCTCGTTTCTGTTTTATGACAAAGACGGCAACATGATTCAAATCTGGGAAAACAACGCAGGTGCGCAGTGGAAGTAGCGCCCGCAGCGCTGGGCTACTGAGGCGCAGCGCACGGCCCTGTTGGGGGCACTCGTGGCGAGGTCATGCTGGTGCTTTTACGCACCAACCAGCGCGCACCGATTGGTGCCAAGGGTGCGACGACTCGCAACAGGCCCCGGGACCTGCAACGTGTAGGATTGCGGCGGCGTGATACGCCGGATCACAGCCGTGGATAGCCATCCTGGTACGCCGCGCGCGGGCTGAACGTGTCGGGGTGGCGCAACTCGTGGTGTTAAAAAAACAATCAAAGTGGGTGGCGGATTTGGAGATTTCAGTATGACGCCGCCGTGTTTGCCCGCAAGTTGGCCCGGCCTGAGCGTCTGTGGGATCAACACCGCAAACCACCACCGCCATACGAGGGGTGTTGGGCCATGACCGCGCGCCAGTTAGCCCGCGCACACTGGTTTGTGCGCGAACTCTGGCAGCGTGCGGTGGCCGCTCGCAGCGCGCAACTCGCCTCGGCGCTGGCCTATACGTCCATTCTCGCCCTAGTGCCGCTGCTGGTGGTGGGCTTTGCCACGCTGTCGCTGTTCCCCGCGTTCGCGGCTTGGCAGGGCATTCTGCAAGACTTTATTTTTCAGAGTTTCGTGCCCGGTGTCGGGACGCGGGTGCAAAGTTATCTCACCAACTTTGCCTCCAAGGCGCGCGATCTGCAGGGTCTCGGGGTGGCAGCCCTGCTGATCACCGTGCTGTCGCTGATGTCGAGCATCGAGGCTGCGTTCAATGACATTTGGGAAGTTCGCCGCCGCCGGCCCATCGGCAAGCGCTTACTGCTGTACTGGACCATCCTCACCCTCGGGCCGTTGCTGATTGGGGCCGGATTGGTCGCGACTTCCTTCTTGGTCTCGCTACCGATGCTGCGCCAAGCCGCGGCGCTGACGGGCCTGAGTACATTTCTGCTGCATTGGTTGCCGCTCATCACCACTTGGTTGGCCTTCGTCCTCAGCTACAAAGCCATTCCCTATCACCCGGTGAAACTTAGCCACGCATTGGCCGGCGGACTGTTTGGCGCCCTACTGTTCGAAATCGCCAAGCGTTTGTTTGCTTCCTGGTTGCTGTACTTCCCAACCCAGCAGGCGATTTACGGGGCCTTCGCCACCGTGCCGGTGTTCTTGCTGTGGGTGTTTGTCTCGTGGTTTATCGTGCTCCTTGGCGCGCAGTTCACGCGCTGTCTGGAAGTGGTACCACTGCAGGGATCAGAGGCCTCACCCAGCTCGTGGCGCAACGCGCCGTGCTATCGCGCGTGGCGCATTCTGGTCCACCTGCAACGGGCACAGCGCTCAGGACTCGCCATTTCGCAGGAGGCGCTCCTTGCAAAGGAACCCGGATTTGAGGCCCGTGAACTCGCCGACAGCCTAAAAGTACTGGCCGATGCTCACTGGATTAGCCGCGATGACAGGTTTTTCTGGCTGCTAGTGCGCGATCTCGATGAACTCTCATTACTGGATTTGGCGCGCCTGGTGCCGCCCTCGCTGAGGGTGGCAGAAGCCGCGCAGAACCTGCCCCCGGAAGACGTGCGTTTTCGCCAATTACTGGAACAGCACCGGCACGGTGTTGAGCGAGATTTCAGCTGTTCCCTCGCGTCTTTGATGGCGGACGTTGACGCTTAAGCGGCGCGTGATGCCGCGGCTGAGGCCGCGACAGCTGGCGAAAAATTATCGTACCCGTCACCGCTACCTAGGCCACCGCTCGCCCCCGAGTGCTCACCAAGAACAATTCCGCGCCAGCGTGCAGCGCTTTCTGCGCGAACGCTCGCCCATCACGGCCGTGCGTAGCGCTAGCGCGAAACCCCGCATTTTCAATCTCGATTTCGAAGTAGACAGTGTTGATGCTTCCTGTACCCGGCTCTAACCTCGTTGGGCAAGACTCGCCTTGGTTCATTTACTACAATCGGGGTGAGTGGTTATGCTCGTTATCCGGAGCATTCTTTGGTGAAGCCCATGACAACGTCCATCTCCATTCGCATCGATCAGGCGCTCTACAACCACGCCAAGAACGAGGCGGCAGCGGAACACCGCACTATTGCCGGTCAGGTCGAATACTGGGCGAAAGTCGGCCGCGCTGCTCTGGACAACCCCGATCTGCCGGTGCGCTTCGTCGCCGAGTCGCTCGCGTCAATGGCCGAGCCGCGTGAGGACGCCGTGCCCTTTGCGCCGCGGTCTCGCCGCGGATGAACGACGGCCTCAAGCAAACCCGTCGGTTTGCCCGGGCCTACAAGAAACTCCACGACAACGTTGCGGCCGACCCCACGGTTGGCGAGCTCAAGACAAGGGGATCTGGCCGATCTATTCTTCTAGAAATTCCGCAGCACCAACCAGCTTTACCTGCTGGGCTACACCGTCGATGACGAAGTCTGCCTGGTCTATCTCGAAGCGGTTGGTTCGCACGAGAACTTTTATCGCGACATTAAGCGCGCGTCGGCGGGCTGGCGTCGGCGGGCGGTGCGGAGGAACAGTCCGGAACACCCACTTGCGAACAGTCCGGAACAACCTTTTGCGCGCCGGCAACCTAGTGGGTGTCCTCAATTCTTGGTCTTTCTCTCGATTTCTGTCAGTGCTCGATTTCCGGTGGGTGTCCTCGATTTCGCGATTTCATTTGTGCTCGATTTTCGGTGGGTGTCCTCGATTTCCCACCCGCGGTCACGGCGACTGGTCAGGTGCGGCAGCCGTGGGACTGCTTCCTGCAATTTTGGGGAACAGTCCGGGATGGGAACAGTCCGGGACACCCACTTGCGCGCCGGCAACCTAGTGGGTGTCCTCGACTCCCTAGCCCGTGCGATTTCCGATTTCTCGTTGGGTGTCCTCAATTTTCGGTGGGTGTCCTCGATTTCTCGCGCTCGCGATTTCCGGTGGGTGTCCTCGATTTCTTCATTTCCGGTGGGTGTCCTCGATTTC
>CAMAXW010000050.1 GCA_945862315.1 Klebsiella pneumoniae | reverse complement strand
CAGCGCGGGCACGACCGGCTGCGGCGGTGCAGGGACATCTTCCAGCAGGGCGGCCCGCAGCTTAGCGAACGCGTTGGGCAATTCAGCCAGCGTATAGGCACGGAAATAAGCGCCATGGGTGCTGGTAGCCAACGACTGCATGAGCGGCATGTCCGCCGACTTGGTAAACGCCAAACCAAACAGGCGTACCTGATGGGCGGCGGCGTCTTGTGCCAGATTGTCCCGCAACCACGCACGGCGCTCGGCGTCGACCTGCGGATTGCCGGTATCGACCACGCCATCAGTCATCAGTACGACCGATTGCCGGGTGTTCGCGAGGCGGTGGGTTTTCAACTCATCGAGGGCCCGTTCCACCGCCGCCGGGCTGTTGGTGTACGGGCCACGGTAGTCCACGCCATCTAGGCTGGCGCTCAGCGCCTTCCCATCACCAGCCGGTGCTAGGGGCATGCTAAGGACAATTTTCTCATCAAAAATTAACACCGCAACCCGGGCGTCGGTGGGTAAATCGAGCAAAAAACCCCGTGCCGCCGCGCGCGCAGCGAAGCCCGGATCAGCGCGGCGCATGCTGCCGGAGTTATCAAAAACGAGCACGATGTCTTGCGGCACAGCCTGCGTTGGCAGCGCCGCCAAGCCCAGCAAAACGCCTAGGCCGCAACGCAAAGTCCACACGAGGCTCGAAGTTTTCACAGGGCTATTTCCGTAAGTGCTCAGGAAGCCATTCGCCTAGCGCTGCCGGCCGGTCAGGATCTGCGCACCACTCGCTCCAAGACCCGCCATAAAGGCGGGGCTCGGGTAGGCCAGCGTGCACTTGGGCCAGTACATTGTGGCAGGCGGTCACGCCAGAACCGCAATAATGCACGGTCGAGGCATCCGGTAGTGTACTCAAACTCTGCCGCAAAGCCTCGCGCAACGCGGCCGGCGGCAAGAAGTTCCCGGTGCTCGCGAGATTGAGCTTCCAGCAATGATTCCGCGCGCCAGGAATGTGGCCCGCGCGCGGGTCCATGGGCTCTACCTCACCCCGAAACCGGCCAGGGTCGCGCGCATCCACCAGCGCTGGTTGCTGGGTCGGGAGGTCGGCCAAGGTAACCAAACGTTCGCGGTGTGGGTGGCCCGTAAAGACGGCCGGAACCGGCATCACCGCGCCGGTTTCAACCGGTCCGCCCGCTGCCAGCCAAGCGGGCCAGCCGCCGTCAAGCACCGCCACCCGGGCATGCCCCATGTAACGCAACAACCACCACAGGCGGGCTGCCATCGCCCCGTTCAGGTCGTCGTAACACACCACCTGACGCTCATGGATAATTCCCAGAGCCGAAAATACTTCGCACAGACGAGCCGGCGTGGGCATGGGGTGGCGCCCGTGATCGCTCACCGCCGGGCCACTGAGGTGGTCGTCGAGATGGGCGTACAACGCACCGGGTACATGTCCTTCCAAGTAGGCCTGCGCGCCGCGCGTCGTTTGCATTAAATCGAAACGGCAGTCGACCACCAGCGCACTGGTGGCCTCGCGCAATTGCCTCGCGGTGATGAGCGTGGTGAACAAGGTTGCGTTCTCGCTTTAAGGGTAAATCGGGAATCCTTTAAGGCGCTGGTTCGACCCGCACTGACCATTGCGGCATAACGCTATCGCCAATCGATATTTTAACCCAGCGTGACGCTCGCGTAGCGTGCGTGGTCCTCATTTTCGAAACCCATCATGCACATTACTTTTGTCAAAAAACGCAAAGCCGACGGCAGCAGTTGCGGTAAATGTGAAGAAATAGAACGGCGCCTGATCCGTGACGGTCATATGGCGAGCATTGATGTGGTGGCAGTCGCCGACATGGCCGATGCGGACAGCCTCGGCATGCGCTTAGCGCGCGAGGTGGACACGGATTTCGCACCGTTTTTTATCGTTCGCGAAGCCACGCAAACGCGGGTGTACACCATTTATTTAAAATTTGTTCGAGAAATACTGACCCCACCAGCCGCGGCTACCCCGCACGACAGCAGCTCAGTAGTGGGGTAATTCGATGCCGCGCAACAAGTCGTCCAGTGCTTCTTTATTCGGCAAACTGGCCGCTTTCTCTACCAAGTCGCGCGTGAGATGCGGTGCAAACGCGCTGATAAAGTCATACATATAGCCGCGCAACAGCGTATTGCGGCTGAAGCCTATTTTGGTGACGCTGCTGGCAAATAAATGACTGGCATCCAAGGCCACCAGATCCGAGTCCTCGGTTTGGCTATAGGCTAAGGTGGCCACAATGCCAATGCCGATGCCCAGCCGAACATAGGTTTTAATGACGTCTGCATCGGTCGCGGTGAAAACCACGCGTGGGGTCAGTCCTCGCTCCCGGAAAGCTTCGTCGAGCTGCGAACGACCCGTAAAACCAAAAACGTAAGTGACCAGCGGATAGGCTGCCACTGCCTCCAGCGTCAGCGTTTTTAGCTGCGTTAAAGGGTGTCCTGGTGGCACGATAATGCTGCGATTCCAGCGATAGCAGGGCAGCATGACGAGATTATCGAACAGCTCCAAGGCTTCGGTGGCGATCGCGAAATCGACGTTATGCTTGGAGGCGAGTTCGGCAATTTGGAGCGGCGAACCCTGATGCATGTGCAAAGAGACTTCCGGGTATTTGGCCGCGAAGGTCTTGATGATCGGCGGCAACACGTAGCGCGCTTGGGTGTGGGTCGTGGCGATCGACAAGCTGCCGCGACGCTGGTCGCTGTGTTCCTTGGCCAGCCGCTTAATGTTCTCCACTTCGGCCAAAATTTTGCCCGCTAGGGTGATGATCGCCGCGCCGGCCGTGGTCACCGCCGTAAGCTGCTTGCCGCTGCGCAAAAAAATTTGCACCGCGAGTTCGTCTTCCAGCATACGGATTTGTTTACTCACCCCGGGCTGCGAGGTGTAGAGCCACTCAGCGGTGGCGGAGACGTTGAGATCGTGCCGCGCCACCTCCCAGATATAACGTAACTGCTGGAGTTTCATCGCGACGTTGACCTCTTTTTTTGGCGCAACGCCACGGTGTTTGCCGACATGCTGCTAATCCAAGGCCAAGCCCGACAGCACCCGTGCGTAGAGCTCGCGCACCGGCAACTCCCACTCGGCGGGATTCAGCGTTGCCAGCTGATCGTCCAGCCGCCGCGCAAATAAATCCTGCACCCGATAACTCGCTCGACGGTGCATGGCCTGCACCGGATCCCGGCAGGCCGCAACCCAAGCTGCGTGGGCGTTCAGAGCGTCTTCCAGTTCCAGCAGGCCCTGTCCCGTGTCAACCGAGACACTTAGCACCGGCACCGTCCAACCCACTGCGCGGTGCGTCCCGAAACGCACCGTGGAGGCGAGCGTTTCGCGCATTTTAGGCGCGCCGGCCAAATCGCTTTTGGAGATAACGATGATGTCGGCGACTTCCAGTATGCCGGCTTTCAAGGCCTGAATGGCGTCGCCGGTCTCGGGCTGCATGAGCAATACCACGGTGTCTACCAGCGCCTTCACCGCGTGCTCGGCCTGACCGACACCGACCGTTTCCAGCACGATTTCGTCAAAGCCGTGGGCCTCCATCGCACATAGGATGTCGGCCACGTTATTGCACATCCCGTCTTGGGCATCGCGGCTGGACACTGACCGCATGAACACTCGCGGGTCGTTGGAAGCGGCATCCATGCGAATACGATCGCCCAAAATAGCGCCCCGGCTGTAGGGGCTGGCGGGGTCCACCGCCAGCACCGCCACGCTGGTGCCAAGTGCGGCGCGGCGCTCTACCAGTTTACCCACCAAGGTGCTTTTGCCGACGCCCGGCGGCCCGGTAAAGCCAATGCGCCGCGCTGCTGGCACCGCCGGCTCGGGCGGGGCGCTCAGGACACTGCGGGCCGTCGCACTCGCCAGCCGGCTGATGTCGCGCGCCAGTTGGCGCCGCGCGCTCACATCCAACACCCCATGGAGGGACTCAGCTGGCGGCAAGCTGGCGACCCATCTCGGCAATGACATCTTCAATGCGCTGACTGGCGTTGAAAATGCCGGAGGCCCCAGCCTCGAGCAACGCCTCGCCGTCTTCTTCGGGGATAGTGCCGCCTACGAATATTTTGATGTTGCCCCCCTGCGCCTCGCGCAGGCAGCGCACTGTTTCGCGCACCAATTGCACATGGCTGCCGGAGAGGATGCTCAAACCCACCGCATCGACGTCTTCTTCCACGGCAATTCGAGCGATGTATTCGGGCGCTTTACGCAGGCCCGTATAAATAACCTCGGCCCCGGCATCGCGCAGCGCGAGCGCGATAATTTTGGCACCGACATCGTGGCCATCTAGGCCCGGTTTGGCGATCAGAATTCTTTTACCCACAAGACTCATCGTTATCCCTTTGGGGTTGATCCCCCGTTACAGGCGCACCGGCTCTTGGAATTCTCCCCAGTGTTGCTTGAGCGTGTCCACCATCTCGCCCACGGTGGCGTAGGCATGGCAACAGTCGACCAACAAGGGCATTAAGTTGATGTCGTCACGGGTGGCAGCACTCCCCAGTGCTGCCAGCGTGCGTTCAACCGCGGCATTGTCACGCGTGTTCTTAACACGCAGATAGCGTTCCACCACTTTTCCGGCGGCGGCTGGATCCAGCCGAAAAACCTCGCCCAATTCGTTACGTTGCTCGGCGTGGCGGAAATAATTAACGCCCACCACCACGCGCTCGCCATTGTCGGTATCCAGCTTGCGCTCAAGCGCGCGCCGGGCAATGCGCATTTGCAAATAGCCATCTTCGATCGCCCGCACGGTGCCACCGTAATCGTCGATTTCCTTAATGACTTTTTCCATTTCCTCTTCCATGCGATCCGTCAGCCATTCCACATAGTAGCTGCCGCCCAAGGGGTCGGTGGTGCGCGAAATGCCGCTCTCATAGGCCACTATCTGCTGCGTGCGCAGGGCAATTTCTGCGCTGCTCTCGGTAGGAATTTGAAAGGCTTCGTCAAACGCGCAGGTAAAAATGGACTGCGCGCCACCCATCACCGCCGCCATATTCTCGATACCCACCCGCACAATATTGTTGTAGGGCTGTTCGGCGGTTAGCGACGATCCGCCACAGACCACGCCAAAGCGGAACATCAGGGCTTTTTCGTCGGTCACGCCGTAACGCTCTTTCAGCTGACGCGCCCAGTAGCGTCGCGCCGCACGGAATTTGCAGATTTCCTCGAAAAAATCCATGTGGACATAAAAAAAGAACGACAGCCGTTTGGCGAAAGCATTGGGATCGCCGCCCCGCGCAACCAGTTCATCCACGTAGGCGAAGGCGTTCGCCAAGGTGTAGGCAATTTCCTCAGCCGCGGTGCAACCCGCATCGCGCACGTGGGCACCAGCGATGCTGATGGGATTGAATCTTGGTGTCTGCTCGTTGGAGTACACGATGCTGTCGGCGATGAGACGCATGGACGGCCGGACCGGGAAAATCCACGTGCCGCGTGCCACATATTCTTTGAGGATGTCGTTTTGGATGGTGCCGGTAAGCTGTGCCCGCGGCACGCCGCGTTTGTCGGCGACTGCCAAATACATGGCATAAATAATCGCCGCCGTGCCGTTGATGGTGAACGAGGTCGATAGTTTGGTGAGGTCCAGCCCTTCAAACAGCAGCTCCGCTTCGGCCAGAGTAGACAGCGACACCCCAACCTTGCCAACTTCGGCACTCGCCATAGCATCCGTGGGGTCATAGCCACATTGCGTGGGCAAATCTAGCGCAACGGATAAGCCCGTCTGGCCCTGGGCAATGAGAAATTTATAGCGCTCGTTGGTTTCTTCCGCCGAGCCGAAGCCGGAATATTGACGAAAAGTCCACAGCCGACCCCGATAGCCATTCTCAAAAATGCCCCGCGTAAAAGGGTACTGACCTGGCGCGCCGATTTTGCTGGCATCGACCATATCGGCGGTGACAACGTCGGGCACCGCGATCCCCGAGGGCGTGCACTCACTTGGTTGACTGGGTTCGCGGGGGGTGGTCGACGGCTGGGTCATGGTGCGGCTCCCGCAATGCGGGCGAGGACTTTTTCCGCCGCCGCCCAGTGATCCGGATGTAACCAAGTGGTGACCAGCGCGGCATTTTCTAACTCGCGAACCGCCGCCGGAGAGCGCTGTTCACGGGTGGCCACGACCAGCGCTTTGAAAGCCCGCATGACCTGCGGCTTACGCGCCTTGATGGGCGCTAGAAATTCGCCGCACCAGTCCTCGAACGTGCAGTCTGGGGTGGCGATGGCATCGGCGAGGCCCACTCGTTCGGCCGCAGTGGCATCCAATAAATCGGCTCGCGCGAGGAGCTTTAAGGCCTGCGATCCGCCGACTACCCGAATGAGATCGGCCCCCCCGCCCCACGCCGGGGAGATGCCTAAAGTGCCCTGCACGAAGGCAATTTTGGCGTGCATGGCAAACACTCGGAGGTCGCAGGCTAGCGCCAGTTCGGCCCCGCCGCCCAAGGCATCGCCGTTGAGCAGGCCAATGACCGGCACCGGAAAATGACGAATAGCGTCGAGCGCAGCGCAGGAATTACGCGCCATTTGGGCCACTGCGGTCGGTTCGCGCAGGCTATCGAATTCCTTCAAGTCGCCACCCGCCGCAAAACAACGCTCGCCCGCGCCGGTCAGGGTAGCTGCGCTGAGGGTGTCGTCCTGCGCGTGTGCGGTAAAGACCGCGCCCAGTTCATTCAAAACCGCCTGCGACAGCGCGTTGCGCTTTTCCGGGCGATTGATTAACACCCTCAGAAGATTGTCTTCGCGCGTCACGCGCAGATACTGATAGGTCATCGGTGGCGGGCTCTCGGTGCGGGAAGATGGCCTATTGTTGGCAACTCGCGGTGCTAACGCAAACCCAGCGCTGCAATTTTGCTAATCGGCGCTAGCGCTGAGCCGGTGGCGTCTGCGAGACCCCGAAGGCCAAGCGCGAAAAAATGCCGGCGGCGCGTCAAGTGCCGCCGGCTTTGGGCATCGCAATGGTGTGGTGTTATCGTTTTTATTAGGAATCGTCAGACACAACTGGCTGCGAATCCTTGATCATCTTCGCCATCTGGTCTTTCAGCAGCAGCTTAGCCTTTTTAAGGACCTCTAAATCCGCTGGCGGCACCGCGACCTTGCGCGCGTTGACCTCGCTGACCTGCCCTTTGAGAGAGGCATGTTTGTTATAAAGCCGTCGAAACTTTGCACTGTCTACCAGCAGGGCGTCAACTGCAGATTGATCGAATTCGAACATACCACCTCCTCAAAGCACATTGATGAAATATTCGTGACCAACGTTAATTCACACTTTGACGCGCCGCAAGCAGAATTTATTGCATTGCAATATTTTTATGGAAATTGTTTTTTATTCCCGGAAACGATCGGTCGCTGCCACCAGCGCGGCGGCAATTCCTACCTCGAACGCCGCATGCCCGGCGTCGGGCACGATCACCAGCGCTGCCTGCGGCCAACGCCGATGTAAGGCCCAAGCGGTTTCCATGGGACACACCACATCGTAGCGACCCTGCACGATAACCCCCGGCAGGTGTTGGATCTTTGGCACGCCGTCCAGCAGCTGGGTGTCGCTGACAAAAAAACCGCGGTGGATAAAGTAATGGCATTCGATCCGCGCGAAGGCGAGCGCGAAGTCGTCGCTGCCGAAACTCTCGAGTAGGTTTTCGTCCACAATCAGGTGGCTGGTCGTGGCCTCCCACAAGCTCCACGCCCGCGCCGCACGCAGTTGCTCCTGGGGATCAGCACTGGTTAAGCGGCGGTGATAGGCGCTGATAAGGTCCCCACGTTCAGCTGGCGGAATAACGGCGAGATAGTGTTCCCACGCATCGGGAAACAGCGCATCGCACCCGCGCTGATAAAACCACTGCAGTTCCTGTTGCCGCAGCGTAAAAATGCCGCGTAACACGAGTTCGCTCACCCGGGTGGGGTGGGTTTGCGCATAAGCCAACGCGAGCGTCGACCCCCACGAACCCCCGAACAACTGCCAACGCGCGATCCCCAAATGTATCCGCAGTTGTTCCATGTCGGCCACCAGCGCCCAGGTATGGTTGTCTTCCAAACTGGCGTGGGGCGTTGAGCGGCCGCAACCCCGCTGGTCAAACAGAATGATGCGATAAGCGGCGGGGTCAAAGAAGCGGCGCATCTTGGGCACCGTCCCGCCACCGGGTCCGCCGTGGATAAAAACCACCGGCTTGCCCTGCGGATTGCCGCTTTGTTCGTAGTAGATTTGATGCACCGGCGAGACTCGCAAGAAGCCGCTATCAAAAGGCTCGATGGCCGGATAAATCTCGCGCGGAATAATCGACATATTGTCTCCAGCAGGGGGGAATATCTTCTCGTCCAGGATGAACCGGCTAACGCGCCAGATTATTGGCTGTTTGCGGGGCTAGATTCAACGTAGTATCCAGCCTCATTCCGCAGCGCCTGTCGGTGCGAAAACAGCTATGCAAGAAGCGTTGAACCGCACCCCCCGGCTTTTATTCGTCACCGGCAAACTCGCCGAGAAAAATCTCCGGCGGGTGCTGGAAGAACTGTCGCCGCGCCCATTTTCATACACCGTGCGGGTGCTCGGCATTACCGTCGCGGCGCTGATCACCACCGATTTTCTCAAACGACGACTGGGCGACATCAGCGGTTTTGACCGGGTCATTCTGCCCGGCCGATGTCGCGGGGATTTGGCGCAACTGAGCGCCACTTTCGGGCTGCCTTTCGAGCGCGGCCCCGAAGAATTGAAAGACCTGCCGGCCCATTTTGGGACCACCACTCGCCAGCGCGATCTGCTGCGCCACGACATCCTGATTTTTGGCGAGATTGTCGATGCCCCGTACCTGAGCGTGGCGCAAGTGCTGCAACACGCCGCCGCTTATCAGCGCGACGGGGCCGACGTCATCGACCTCGGCTGTCTGCCGGACGTGCCCTTCCCCGCCCTAGCGGACATGGTTCAGGCGTTGAAGGCGGCGGGCTTTCGGGTGAGCGTGGACTCGCTGCGCGAAGCCGACCTCCTCTGCGGCGCGCGCGCGGGCGCGGATTATCTCTTTAGCCTCACCGAAGACACCCTGTGGATCGCCGAGGAAGCGCCCATCACGCCCATTCTGATTGGGCGCGATCCGCGTGATCTGGCGTCTTTGGGCCGCGCCATCGAGCAGTGCACCGCCCGCGGTCGCGATTTTTTCGCCGATCCTATTCTTGATCCCATCCACCACGGATTAACCAACTCGCTGTTGCGGTATCGGGAGATCCGGCAGCGCTATCCGCAGGCACCGCTGCTGATGGGCATCGGCAATTTATCGGAATTAACCCACGCCGATACGCTCGGTCTGAACACCCTCTTGCTGGGCATCGCCTCGGAGCTGCACGTCGGTGCGGTGCTGACCACCCAAGTTAGCCCCCACTGCCGTTCGGTGTTACGCGAACTCGCCCACGCCCGCCGCGTACTCTTTGCCGCCCGCGCCGATGAAATGCCGCCGCGCCATATCGACGAGGGCCTGCTGGCGCTGCACGACCGCAAACCTTTTCCCTACACCTTGGAGGAAGTAGGCGAGCACGCAGCTGCGGTGAAAGACGGTAATTTTCGCATTGAAGTCACCGCCGAAGGCATCCAAATTTATAACCGCGAGGGCTTACGCAGCGCGGTCGACCCCTATGATCTATTTCCGCAACTCGGCGTAGAAAACGACGCCCCGCATGCGTTTTATTTGGGCTTAGAACTTGCCCGCGCGCAAATTGCCTGGCAACTCGGCAAACGTTATGTTCAGGACCAAGAACTGGGCTGGGGTTGCGTGCGGCCGGCCCCAGCAGACAACAAGCTACATTTCGCAGCCGAACGCACCACCTTGGCGGCACGCAAAGCCAAACGGCGCAAACCGCCTACCACCGCCGAGGACTAGCCAGCCACACGCGAGTTGCCGGTGGTCAACTGTCCCACAGAGGTCTCCAGTGAGGCGGCGTGCCGCGCGCTAAACCGCCAGTGCCTTAACCAAAGCGCGATGCGTTTGTTCGGGTTTCTCTTCCATCATCCCGTGGCCGCAGGCGGGAATAATCTCGAGGCTGGCGCGCGGCCAACATTTGGCAAACTCCCGTGCGCCGCGCACGGGGGTCATGCGGTCGCGCTCACCCAGAATCAAACTCACCGGACAGGCTAGGCTCGCGGCGGCGTCGGGGCCGCCCGTGTAGGTATGACAAGCATTGAGGTCGGCGAACAGCACGCCCGGCCGGGCGGCTTCCAAGCGACGTTTGGTGATCGTGGATATCGACAACCCGGGCAGCTGATGGCCGCCAATTTGCGCGCCGAAGTCGTGGCCCCAAATCGTCATCATGTCGACGGCAACCGGGTCATTGGCGGCGGCAGCCTCCAGCAGCGGCGCCCCCACCAGCATGGGCGCGCCAAAACCCAACAGCGCCAACTTACGCACCCGGCCAGCGCCCGTGGCGGCGGCTTGCAGCGCGACCAGCGAACCCATGCTATGCCCCGCGAGGCCCACTTCCCCAACCCCCAAGGCGTCGAGCAAACCCAGTAACCAGCGCGCGTGGTCCGAAATGCTGGTCAGCACTTCCCCACCCGAGCGGCCATGGCCGCGTAAATCCGGGGCCAGCGCGTTATAGCCGTTGCGCACAAACCACCGCACGAACAGGGTCCACACCGCGTGGTCCATGCCCGCACCGTGCACAAAACACACGCTCGGCTTGGCGGGATCGATGGCATAGCCCCCGGTCTGCACAAAAGTAGTGGCGTCCTGATAGCGGATTTCCATGGCGATGTCCTATTTCTGCGAGGCACTCAGCGCGCGGCTGAGATCGTCGATTAAGTCCGGCGCATCTTCGAGGCCTATCGACAGCCGCACCAAGCCTTCGGCAATTCCGGCGCGCTGCAAGGCCGCAGCGTCTAACCGTGCGTGGGTGGTGCTGGCTGGGTGGATGACCAGTGACTTCGCGTCGCCAACGTTGGCAAGATGCGAAAAAAGCTGTAACGCCTCAATGAATTTACGGCCCGCCGCGCGGCCGCCTTGGAGTTCAAAACTGAACACCGCACCTGCCCCGCGCGGCATCAAGCGCTGCGCCAAGGCGTAATCGGGGTGGCCTGGCAACCCGGCGTGGGTCACTTGGGAAACCGCCGGATGTGCGGCCAGAAATTCAGCGCAGGCCTGAGCGTTAGCAACATGAGCCCGCATCCGCAGCGGCAGGGTTTCTAGTCCCTGCAACAGATAAAAAGCATTGCCGGGCGACAAGCACCCGCCAAAATCGCGCAGGCCTTCCAGACGCGCCCGCATAATAAAGGCCGCAGGACCAAAATCTTCGGCGAAATCCAGTTCGTTCAGCCCCATGTCGCGCTCGGTAATTTGCGGGAAACGGCCCGAGGCTTCCCAGTCAAAACGTCCACCGTCCACTACCGCGCCACCAATTGCCACGCCGTGCCCCCCCATAAACTTGGTGAGCGAGTGCACCACGATGTCGGCCCCATGGGCGATGGGTTGCGACAGCCAAGGGGTAGTGAGTGTGGCGTCCACCACCAAGGGAATACCGGCCGCGTGGGCGACCGCCGCCACCGCGGCGATATCCAACACTTCGCCACGCGGATTGCCCACGGTCTCAGCGTAGAGCAGCTTGGTTTCCGGGCGGATGGCGGCGGCAAACGCGGCGGGGTCGCGGGGATCTACCAAGGTCGTGGTCACCCCAAAACGCGGCAGGGTATAGGCCAACAGATTGTGGGTGCCGCCATACAGCGCGCGTGAGGAGACGATGTGTGAGCCTTGGCCGGTGAGGGTCGCCAGCACGAGATGAATGGCCGCCATGCCGCTCGCGGTAGCAACCGCGCCCACCCCACCGTCTAACGCCGCCACCCGTTCTTCCAGCACGCTGAGCGTGGGATTGGCCACTCGGCTATAGACATAGCCCGCGCGCGCCTGCGCGAACAAACCCGCGGCCCGTTCGGCATCCTCGAACACAAACGAGGTGGTTTGATAAATGGGGGTCGCGCGACTGCCGGTTTGGGCATCGGGACGCTGACCTGCGTGCAGACTTAGGGTGTCAAAACCAAGATAGCGGGGTCCGCTCATGCCGTGTTCTCCTCATCACAGTGGTGGCATGGTAGCGGTAGAAGGATCCCGCAGCGAGAACACTTTGGCGCGCACTGTGCGCCGGTACTCCGCCGGCCCCACCATGAGCAGGCGACTGAAGAGCCGCGCGAAATGACCTTGGTCTTGATAGCCCACCCGAAAGGCAATTTCTTTGATCGAGAGATTGGTTGCTTCGAGTAATTCTTTGGCGGTGCGAATGCGCAAATCCTGTAGCCAAGTGAGCGGTGCTGAACCCGTCGCCAACCGAAAGCGCCGCTCCAAGGTGCGCGGCGACAGGCCAAATTCAGCCGCCAGCGCCGGCATCCGTAGCGGCAAACCCAAATCGCGCTGCATCCGCCATTGAAGATCCAGAATGACTTCATCGGCATGCTGCAATTCGTCGCCTTCGAGATAGCGGTAGCGGTCGTAGGGACGTCGAATCTCGTGGGAAAAATTGCGCTCCACATGACTCGCCACCGCGCGGCCAAAAAATTGCTCAATCAGATGGACGGTGACATCCGCCAACGCGTTCACGCTGCCCGCGCAATACAGGCGTCCAGCTTGCGTGATGAAAAACTGCCGTTTGAGTTTGACCTCAGGATAGCTACGCGCGAAGTGATCAAAATAATGCCAGTGGGTGGTGGCGGCCTGACCATCGAGCAACCCCGCCTCGGCGAGAAAGCAGCAGCCGGTACCCACGGCCGCAATGGTGGCCCCGGCGGTGTGCTGGGCCACCAGCCAAGGCACCAGCGCGCGACTGCGCGCCAACACCGGGCGTGGATTGCGCCAAAGTGCCGGCAGATATACCACCTCGAAAACCCCAGCCTGCGCCAGCGAGTGGGTCGGCGTTAGGGCCACGCCGGCCTGCGTGGTCACCGGCTGGTCGTTGGCCGAAAGCAGTACCACTTCCAGCTTGAGCGGCTGGCGCTGGCGCCCGCTGGCCGTGCCAGCCGCTGCCTGCCACATCTCCACCGGCAGTAGGCAACTGGCGGCCAGCATTTGATCCGTCAGTAAAAAAGCGAGGCGCATACGCAAACTCCGGAATCAGCGGACGATTCTGCGGGCCAATTGGCGTAAATGGCCAGCAGTATGTGCAAATTGGCCAATTTATTTGCCATGCCCTCGCCTACACTGCCGGTCTAAGCAATCACGACACAGAGGAAATGGATGACCAGTTTGCCCGTCATCATCGGTTTCGGTGGCATCAGTTCCGCCGGCCGTTCATCAGCACATCACGCCTACCGGCGCACGGTGCTCAACAGCCTGCCAGTGGCCCAACAAGACCACACCCTGCGAGCACTGGCGGCCATGATGGGTCTGGTGACATATGGCAACGGTGGTTATCAGAGCGCGACCGGGGAAGCGCTGGCCGAGGCCGACATTGCACCGCGTTATCGCGCGCAGATTCTCGCCCACACGCTGATCCGTCGTCTTGAGCCGCAGTATTTCGACGGCGATCAAATGTCCGTTCAACTCAACTTTGAAATGGGCCCCGACGGCACGACGCCCTGCATTTTTGCCACCCGCAGCAGCGAGCTGCCGGTCCCCCTACCCACGGGCTGGCGAGTACTCGACCAGCGCGACGGCGTCACCCGCATCGAGCTCAGCGCCGCCACCGAATTGCGGGTCGAAAGCCATCGCAAAATTCCCGTCCAAGCCGCCGGCCAATTGCCCACCGGCTTCGACCCCGCCAGCCTGTACGCTTCACGCTTTCACCCACGCGGTTTGACGATGACCATCGTGGGAGCGTCCGACGCCGTGCGTTCGGTGGGCATCGACTGGGACAAAATCCTCACCAAGCTGCGACCCGATGAAATTTCGGTCTACGCCTCCAGCGCCATGGCCCAACTGGATCAATACGGCACGGGCGGCATGTTGCAGGCGCGTTTGCGCGGCGGGCGGGTAAGCGCCAAACAGCTACCGCTGGGGCTTAACACGATGCCGGCCGATTTCGTCAACGCCTATGTGCTGGGCAACGTGGGTTGCACCGGCGCCATCGCCGGGGCCTGCGCCAGTTTTCTCTACAACCTGCGCTTAGCAGTCGAGGACATTCAGTCTGGACGCCGCCGCCTCGCTGTCGTCGGCAACGCGGAGGCACCGCTGGTACCTGAGGTCATCGAGGGTTATCACGCCATGAGCGCCTTGGCCACCGATGAGGGCATCGCCAAACTTGACGGCACCAGCGTGCCAGACTGGACGCGCGGCAGTCGCCCGTTTGGCGAGAACTGCGGCTTTGTGCTGGGCGAGTCGGCGCAGTACTTCGTCTTGTGCGACGACACCCTCGCCCTGGAACTGGGGGCCGATATCTACGCCGCCGTGCCCGATGTTTTCGTCAACGCCGACGGCTTTAAGAAATCCATTTCCTCACCCGGCCCGGGCAACTACATCACCCTGTCGAAGGCGGTCGCTGCCATGCGCAGCCTGCTGGGTGACGACGCCGTTCGCACCCGCAGTTTCATTCAGGCGCATGGTTCTAGCACGCCGCAAAATCGCGTCACCGAATCAAAAATATTCGACACCGTGGCCGCCGCGTTCGGCATCAGTGATTGGCCGGTGACGGCGATCAAAGCCTACGTCGGTCATTCGTTAGCGCCGGCCAGCGCCGACCAACTCATCAATACCCTTGGGGTATTCCAACACGGCATCCTGCCCGGCATTAAAACCACGCCGGCCGTGGCGGCCGATGTGCATCGCGAGCATTTGAACTTTGTGCTGCAAGATTTAGACATCAGCGCGCGCGCGGATATCGCTTTCCTTAACTCCAAAGGCTTTGGCGGCAATAACGCCACCGGTGCCATTGTCTCGCCCACGATCGCGCTGCGGATGCTGGAACAACGCCACGGCACGGGCCAGATGCGCGATTACCGTCGCCGCCTTGAACACACCCGCGCTGCCGCCGCGGCCTATGATGACGCTTGTTGTCGCGGGCCGATGCAACCCATCTACCGCTTTGCGGAGAATCCTAGCGCCGACAACGACATCACGATCGACGCCCACAGTCTGCGTTTACCGGGCATCGTCAACGCGGTGGATTTGGACTTGCCCAATCGCTACCCGGACATGACGCCGCCATGAACACCCCGCCGCGCGCGCGCGGAGACGCCAACCATTGCTTTGTCTGCGGCCCGGAAAATCCGCAAGGCCTGCAAATTGTGTTTGGCTTTGATGCCGCAATCTGCCGGGGCCGTTTCACCCCCGGGCCGCACCATGTGGGTTTCGACCAAGTCACCCACGGCGGCATTGTGTTCAGCGCGCTCGACGACGTCATGGCCAACTGGCTGTTCTTGCAGGGCGCGCGCGGCTTTACAGCCAAATGCGAAATCCGCTATCGCCAGCCGCTGCCGGTCGGCACGAGTATCGATCTGGAAGCCACCTTAAAGCAGCGCAAAGGCCGCTTGTACGTGCTCGAAGCCACCGCCAAACGCACCGCCGACGGCGCGCTGGTAGCCAGTGCACTAGCCAGCTTCATGATCGACGACTTCGGCGCGCTGGCGCAGGAATAGCCCCCCCGTGACCGCCCCGGCAAACCAACACTGCAGCCGCTGCGGCGAGCCGTTTCAGTGCGGGGCACGCTTGGACGCCTGCTGGTGCCAACACCTGCCCTCACTCCCAGCCGCTGCCGTGAACGCGGCGGTGAACTGTTTCTGCCCGCGCTGCCTAGCCGAACTCATCGCGCTGACTGCGCCGCCGCCACGCCATGTGGTTTGAACGGCGCAAAGTTATCCGCTTTCATCACTGCGATCCGGCCGCGATTATTTTTTTTCCGCAGTACTTCGTGCTGTTTCACGAACTCATGGAAGAGTGGTTCACGGAAGGTCTCCAAACCGACTACGGCGAGTATGTGCGCAACGCCCGACTTGGCGTGCCGGCCGTCAAAGCGGCGTGTGAATTTTTTGCGCCCAGCCAACTGGGCGACGTGGTGGATTTCAGGCTCCAGCCCACCCGCCTCGGCAGCAGCTCGTTGGCATTTGTCGGCGAGGCCACCGGCAAGAATGAACTGCGCGCACGCGCGCACATAACGGTGGTGCAGATGTCCTTGGACACGCGTAAATCCGTGCCATTCGCCGCACCGCTGCGCGCCCGCATCACAACCTACCTGGCACCCGCCGACCCGGTGGATGCCCCGGGGCCAACAGCCACTTAAAGCGTAGCGCGGTCTGGCGGAGCAAGAGAGTCAGCAGGCCGGCTGAGTAATGTCAGGTCAGCGCGCCCAGCCTGTTGGTGACTGAGTAAGGCTCAGAGGAGCCGCGCGAACGGGTGGAACCTGAGGCGATTGTGGGGATCCATTTTCTGCTTCAGCGCCTTAACGGTTTCCGCCATGGCAGCCGTGCCGAACATATCGGACGCCGCCACCGCGTAGTCCGCATCGTCGGGCTGGGAGTGCGTCCCGCTGAAATCGACGGTCAGGCCGTTCACCTCGCGCGCCTTGTCGATGACGCGCTGGGTCAGGTCGATGATCGCCTGCCGCTCGTTGGCGGTCTTGTTCTTGGCGTCGTAGAGGGTGATGAGATCGACAAAGAACGTGTGATGACAATTGCCGCTGGGGAGGCGGCTCCCGGCGAGGGCCGCGCCGCCCAGCGTCCGGATTTCAACCAGCGACAACTCGGCCTCATCCAGTGGCGCTTCGCCAACCAGCGTGTTGCAGACGAAATCCAGGATTTGGTCGGCGGGGACACCCTTGGTGCCCACGCAGTGTTGGAGCGTGGCGAGCGGGTGGCCCGTTTGGCCCGCGATGACGGGCCACAAGGCGGCGGCAGTCTCATACCACGATCCCCAGTGGGCTTTCATGACCACCGCAAGCTTCAGGCTGGCAGCTAGGTCTTCTAGCGGCTTGACGAAATCGGCCGTACTCCCTTTGAAGGAATCGTAGAAAACGACGGTCGCTACCAGCGCTTTCGTGCCCGTGACCACCAGTTCCATCGAGACGGATTCGTTCGAAAACGCCTGGTCTCGCATGAAGCGAAGCGCGCCTCGTGAGAACGCCACTGCCTGCGCACGCGTCTCGAATGCGACGACCCTCTGCTCCGCACCTAGCACTGCGCTCGCAGGTTCCACGCGAAATGTCACATCGACCACGATGCCGAGCGCACTGCCGGCACCCAGCATGGCCACGAACAGTTCATCCTCGGGGGTAATGATGCGGAGGTCGCCGGCGGGCGTCACGAGGGTCAGTTTGACCACCCGCTGCCCCAACAACCCCAGTCGCCGTGAGAAATAGCCGCTCAATCCGCCATTGACGAGGTAGCCGACAACACCGACCCCCGGCCCCGTTCCAACCGGTAAGGCGCCTTGCTGCGCTTTGAGTGCTTCGACGAGTTCACGGAAAACCACCCCAGCACCCACCGTGACCAGCATGCTCTCGCCATCACGATGAAAATCGATAGATTTCAGATGACTTAAGTCCAATACGACAGCGTCACTGCTGGCAAACACTGCGGCGTTCGACGATTCATGGCCTCCGCAGACGCACGCAATGGGGGTGGTGGCCGGCAATGACTTGACCACGCTGACGATCTCCTCGGCCGAGCGCGGCAGGTAGATCTGGCGGGCGAGGCTGGTCGCGGGACGCGGGCTGGCGTTGTCCGTCATCAGCACCTTGTTGCCGCTGAGGCTCCAAACGCGCTGCGCAAACCAAGCATCTTTCGCGGCCGGTAGTGCCACTGATTCAATTGTCATATCGCCTCCAGGACTGGCTAGCACTGAGCCGCCAACAACGAGTCCGATACCGCTTGCCGCGGCACCTTTCAACATTGAACGACGGGAAATCATGTGGGTGGGTTGAGTCATCGCCACGCTGCATTTTTGACCTAATCGGCAGGAGAATAACGGCACCGCCGCGGACTGGCTACCACTCTCGCGGCCCGCCATCGGCACCCATCTCAGGTGGGTAGGCATGCCGGGCGAGCCTGCACGATATTGCCGACTAGCGCTGAAGACTGGTCAGTTCGCGTTGACACGTTCTGCCTGTCCTACGTCAAAGATTGCCTCGACCCGCCAAAACAGACTATTGCTAGCCCACCTAAGTTAAGCCTACCGTTGCCGCATAGGGTAAAAAGTGTCGCCAATCCGCGCCAAGCAAAAAAAAGGGGCGTCCATGATTTGTTCTAATGGGTTCCGATCGGCCGTCTGCACTGCGCTCTGCTTTGCGGGGATTGGTGGCGCATCTGCTGTACCTTCTCTGACGATGGCCCATATTTACGATGGCGCCCTAGACGGACTTGGATTTACATGGACGACTCATTCTGGTGGGTATTCTTTGTTTCTCGCCAACGACGATCGCAACGGATCAATTATTAACAGTGCCGGCGGCCTTATAAACTACGAATTGAGCGCTGGTGACAACCGGTTCTTCTTCTTCGGCGATTGGGATCGCGGGACGCCAAAGACCCCGCCATGGGGATTAGTGCTGGGTTTCAATACGCCATCCTCTGCGTTCACGATATTTTCTGACCATACGGGTATCGCCGCACTAACACCGGAAGCTTCATCGGCCTACGTATCGCAAGCAATGACAGAACCTTGGGGAAACTCAACTTCCTTCACGGTCGGTATCTTCAATATAGTGCTCAGTGACTTCAACATTTCGGTGCAAAACAGTACGGGTGTAGACAGGGTGGCTCCATTCAACGCTGCCGCAAACGGTCGAGACGATGCGATTGGGTCGTTCACGCTGAGGGTATCTGATAACTCCGTGACACCTGTCCCCTCGCCCCCCACCTACCTCCTGGTGCTCTCCGGTTTAGGCTTGCTGGGATTCCTGACAGGTCGCAGGAAGCAGCAACTGCCAGCCTAATCGCTTGCCGACAGGGCGACGACACAGACCCGCTTGGGCGGGCTTGTGGCTTCTGAGTGTCTGCTTTCGAGCATTGAAACCTAACAACAGGCTGCCGGATTTGGCCGAGAAAAGCCGCTTGCCGGTCTATCCAAAATCCTGAGAAAGCAGACACCCATGCGGGTCTAACTTGCTGGGTAGTGCGCAGCGTAGTTCACAAAAACCCTTTATTTTTTAAAGGATTGTCATCATTTTTACCAGACAGAATAAGAATGCTACATTGCACTTATGATGTAACACATGGAATCGCCGCAATGGGGGAAGCAACCTTTACCTTTCGGGTCAATAAAGGCCTGAAAGATGAGTTTTCCACGGCCGCGAAGTCCCGCGATCGCACCGGCGCGCAACTGCTGCGCGACTTTATGTGTGACTTCGTCGCGCAGCAGCAGGAAGCCGTCGACCACGATGCTTGGTTTCGCCGCCAAGTCCAAACCGGACTAGATTCTGCCAATGCGGGCAACTTGGTAGCGAACGAAGACGTGGAAGCGGAATTTGCTAGCCGCAGGACCGCAACGCGCCGCAAACTCCAAGCTAAGGCGTGAGGTTGTTTTGGACACCCGAAGCGCTCGCTGATCGCCGGGCGATCTATGACCACATTGAGACCGACAATCCCACCGCCGCACTGGCCCTTGATGAGTTGTTTTCTGAAAAGGTGAGCCGCCTGGTTGACCATCCCGACCTTGGTCGATCTGGTCGCGTTAAAGCTGACACAGCGTTCGAAGCCAACCACAGCGGGACTCTATTGCGGCGAAGAGGCGAGTTATGTTTCCTATACGCTCTTCATCGGCTACCGGCGGCGAGAACCGAGGCACTCCATGACCCATCATCTCGAAGAAACTGTCAATGTTCTGAACGCAGGTTTGGTGCCGGATTGGATCACCGCGCACGTCAATGACTATGAACGCAGTGGCGGTGTGCAAGGTCACCTGTGGGACGCCACCGCAGTCGGTGGCAGTGGTCTGGTGCCGTGCCTGTTGCTGAACACGGTCGGACGAAGGTCCGGTAAGCCCTACACCCATCCCTTGCTCTACGGCCTAGATGGCACCAGCTTGGTCATTGTCGCTTCCAAGGGCGGCGCTGATCGGCAACCGCAGTGGTACTTCAATTTGCTCGCCCAGCCGCTGGTGACCGTGCAAGTGAAAGCAGAAAAATTCAGTGCGCGCGCAACGTTAGTTCAGGGTCAAGGACGGGCAGCATTGTGGCAACTGATGACGGCGGTTTATCCAACCTACTCGGACTATCAGGCCAAAACGACCCGAGAGATCCCGGTATTTCGTCTGGATAAAATCGGTGGCTGAAGCGTTGCTCACTGAGCGAGGCGGTGGATTTCGGGCGCCAGCCTACCGGCCCATCGGCAGCAGAGGATGGGCGTTCGTTGGCGCGGCAACGGTTAGCCGCGAGCGGCGCGCGGGCGCACGACGAACGGTAGTGCCAAAGTGGTTGGGCGCGCGTAAAGCGCGGCTTTTCACCGCACCCAGGCGCGCGCGCAACACCCATTAAGCTGCGGCCGCAGCCCCGCCAGATGCCATGGGGCCAACGGCCATTTAAAGTTGATCGCGTGGCGGTAAACGCTCGCGATCGACCCGGCCGAACCCAATACTCAGCTTGCCGGTGAATACCCCAACACAGATTTCAGCTCTAAGAACTCGCCAAACGCGTGGTCGCCAAACTCGCGGCCGTTGCCGGATTGCTTGTACCCACCAAAAGGCACGTTGATGTCGAGGCCAGCATTGTTGAGGCTGATATAGCCCGCACGAATCCGTGCCGCGATGCGCCGCGCATGCTCGATATCCATACTTTGCACATAAGCGCCCAAGCCGTATTCGGTGTCGTTGGCGATGCGCACGGCTTCGTCTTCGTCGGCGTAACCCAAAATCGACAGTACCGGACCAAAGATTTCCTCACGGGCGATTTCCATGTCGTTACGCACATCGCGAAACACCGTCGGCCGGCAGTAATAACCCGCTTCCAGCCCCGCTGGTTTGCCCAAACCACCCGTTACCAGCGTGGCGCCGCCGTCGACGCCAGATTGGATCAGCCGCTGCACCTTGTGCCAAGCGGCTTCGGAAATTACCGGGCCCATGCGACTGTTGGCCGCAGGGTCACCCGGGGTCCAGCTCTCGGCCACTTCTTTAGCCAAGGCGCAGACTTCATCCATCAGCTGATGGGGCACTAACATGCGGGTTGGCGCGCGGCAGGATTGTCCAGAATTCATCATGACGCCGTTCACGCCACCGGTTACGGCAGCTTTTAAGTCGGCGTCTGCCAGCACGATATTAGGGCTTTTACCGCCTAATTCCTGATGCACGCGCTTGACGCTAGCGGCCGCGTTGCGCGCCACTTCGATGCCGGCGCGGGTGGAGCCGGTGATGGAAATCATGTCGATATCGGGGTGTCGTGCCATGGCCGCACCGACCACCGTCCCTTCACCATAAATGACGTTAAACACACCCGCCGGGAGACCGGCAGCATGAATAATCTCGGCGAGAATCTGTGCCGAAAAAGGCGCCACTTCCGAGGGCTTTAGAATAACGGTACAACCCACGGCCAGGGCCGGCGCGGTCTTGGCGCACATCTGATGCACGGGCCAATTCCACGGCGTAATAAAACCACACACGCCGATGGCTTCTTTTAGAATCCGCGCCGAACCTTTGTCTTCCTCAAAAGCATAATCGCGCAAAATGCTCGCCGCGGAACGGAAATGCTTAGGCCCCAACGCTGCTTGGGTATCGCGCGCCAACCATTGAGGGGCGCCCATTTCTTCCCGAATCGCCACACCCATGTCGTCGAGGCGACGCTCGAACTCCTCGGCAATGCGCTCCAGTGCGGCGATCCGTTGTTCTACGCTGGTGGCAGACCACCCGGGAAACGCGGCCCGCGCGGCAGCTACTGCGGCGTCAACATCGGCCTGCGCACCCAACGCAATACGGCCATTCACGGTGCCGGTGGCCGGGTTGATGACCTCGAGTAAATTGCCGGTCGCCGGCGCCGCCCAGTGACCATTAATGTAAAACTTCAACTGTTCTCGCATGTGCTATTCCTAACTCAAAAAAAATTATTGTCCCTGCAATGGTCTGCCCGCTTCAGCGGAATTTGTCAGAAAAATGCGGGAAAACCTGCCTTGCCGCCAGCTCCACCGAGCGCAAGAGCGCCCGCTGATGCACCAGTTCGTTGGACGTAAACAGCCACAGGTATTCCACCGGATTTTGCGCAAATGCCGCCTCAAACTGCCGACACACGGTGTCTGGGCTGCCGCAGAACAGGAGCTGACGGTCAATATACGCCTGCACATTGTTGGGGATTTGGTCCGGCGCTTCACCCGCGCGGCCAATGACAATATTAAAACCGAACATGCTGAAAAAATACCGCCATTCAAACATGGCCGATTCAGCGATCACCCGCGCCTCAGCGTCGGTGTCGGCCACCACCAAATAGCGCGCAAAGCCTATGCCTTCGCCACGGCGCCGAGTCACACCATGCGCCGCCCAGCCGCGTTGGGCGGCGTCGAGTTGCGCGCTCACCAAGCCCGGATCGGTGACAATGCCCACCGGCACAATACCGCGGCTGGCCGCGAGTTCGATAGATTGTTCCGAAATGCTGAAAGGCTCAAACATCGGCGGATAGGGCCGTTGAAAAGTACGTGGCGCAATGCCCACTTCGGTCAGTCGCCCTTGTGCATCTAAGCCGCGGCCCATTTCGCGCGTGTACTGTTTAGGCGGCCAGTCAATATTGGGCGGGGGGATTTGCCAATGTTTGCCGTGGTGCGAAAAAGTTTTATGGCCCCACGCTTTGAGAATAATTTCCAAATGCTCGTCGTAGAGTTCGCGCTTAGTCTGGGTGTAGGCCGCGGGATCAGTGATGTTGTCGGCGATGCCAGGATAATGCTGGCCAAAAATATTCAGCCAACGCGACTGAATGCCACGGGCGAACCCGGCGAAGGCCCGGCCCTGCGTCATTTGATCCACCATGGCGATGTCTTCGGCGACGCGCAGCGGGTTATGCGCCGGCAAAACATAACCCAAGGCACCGTGCCGAATGCGTTGGGTTTTAAGCCCCAAATAAACATTGAGCAGCGCCGGATTGTTAGAAGTTGTCATCCCCTCGATGGAGAGATGGTGTTCGGTGAAAGCCAGACCGTAATAGCCCAGCCCATCACAGCACTGCGCGAACTCCGTCAGATCCACCAGCATGCGCTGGTAGAGATCACTGCGTTGGCCCGCCAAACCCTGAAACAGCTCTTCTTGATTGCCGATGGTCGGCGGCAAAAAAAATCCCACTTCCATGCGCTGATTCCTTCCTGTTAATTGCGATTCCGAGCAAGTGCCGGCCGCAAGCCCGCCGCTCGCCGAGGCCCCCAACACACCGCCGATGAACTTATAAGTCGCCGGCGCTCAGGCGTGCCGCAATGTGTTCAGCCTGCCGAATCGCCAGCGTGACGATAGTTAACGTGGGATTGACTGCCGCACCGCTGGTGTATTGGCTGCCATCAGAAATAAACAGGTTGGGAATGTCGTGCGTTTGCCCATGGGCATTCACCACGCCATCAGACGCCTTCGCGCTCATACGGCAAGTGCCCATATTGTGCGTGGAGGGATAGGGTGGCGTGAGGAAAACCCGGGTCGCACCAACCGACTCGTACAAAGCTTTGCCCTGTTTAAAGCCATGCTCGCGCATGGCCACATCGTTGGGATGGTCGTCGTAATGCACATGCGGCACGGGCAGACCCCATTGGTCTTTTTGAGAGGTGTTGAGCGTGACGCGGTTTTTTTCCTGCGGCATGTCTTCGCCCACGATCCACAGTCCGGCGAGGTGGTCGTAGCCCTCCATAATGGCGGCGAAATCTGGTCCCCATTCCCCTGGAGCAATAAAGGCGGCCGCGAACGGCAGCCCCACGGACACCGTTTCCAGCTCATAGCCTGCAACAAAACCCCGTTTGGGATCGTGATGGGATTCGTCTTGGATAATCCCCGCCATCGTGGTGCCGCGATACATGTGCACGGGCTCGGGCATCACCGCGTAGACCGATCCGGTGGTATGTCGCAGGTAGTTTCGCCCCACTTGCCCGGATGAGTTAGCGAGACCATCAGGAAATTTCGCGGACGCGGAAAGTAACAGTAAACGCGGGGTTTCGATGGAATTGCCGGCCACGCACACCAGCCGTGCGCGTTGCCGCTGCGTCTGCCCTTGGGCGTCGAAATACACCACGCCGGTCACGCGACC
>CAMAXW010000049.1 GCA_945862315.1 Klebsiella pneumoniae | reverse complement strand
GTCATCATCGCGGCGTGCCCGCAAAACCTGATAACCGTCTTCCTCGATCTCGCGAATAATTTGTTGCAGGCGCGCGCCTTCCAGATCGGAGTCATCGTCAAAACCAGGGGCGCACACGAGGAACTTGAAGCGGCGGGAATATTCCATGGAGACTCCTCTCGGCGACCCGCTAGCACCGGGTGGCGCGGGGGGCTATGCGTAATGGATGGTGCGGGGCCGCAGGTCGCGCTAGACGGACTCCCTGACACCGTGACGATCACCCCCGACGGCCAGCATCGGGGCGCGCAGTATAGGGGTAAGACTCTCATTCTTTGATGAAAATATGCCCCGCCCATGCCAAAGAATCCGCAGCTCGCCACGTCGGGCGTCTAGCTTGCTGGTTCTCCGCCCGCGGCCATCGGCCGGTGTACCGCGGACGGGGTTAAACCCAGACGACGCCGACCGCGCGGCATCCGAGGTGGCGGTCAACCCTTATGCAGGCGTTGAGGGACGTCGGATCGGCGTACCAAAATTGGGATCTTTGCTCACCCGCCGGGCCGTGGTCCCGGGCGGATGCTGATACCAGCCAGGATCCCGATAGTCGCCGGTAGCCAGGTCGTTACGCACCTTGAGCACCGTGAACATACCGCCCATTTCCAGTGGCCCGCGGGGGCCCTTACCCATCATCATGGGCAAGGTATTGGCGGGCCCCTTCATCATGCCCATCGCCAAATGCGCGCTGTGCTCGCTCATCCCCTCGCGGCCCATCGGCATATAGCCGGGCAAGAGCGCCCGAATTTCTGCGCCCACCCCAGATTGATCGACACCCACCATATTGGGCACCTCATGGCCCATCGCATTCATCGTGTGGTGAGATTTGTGGCAATGAAACGCCCAGTCGCCGGGCACGGCCGTGAATTCAATGTCACGTGTTTGCCCAACGCCCACCACTTCCGTCACCTCCGATCGCCACTGCGACTCGGGCCAACGTCCGCCGTCACCACCCGTCACCAGAAATTGCGTGCCGTGGAGATGGATAGGGTGTTCGTGCATGGAAAGATTACCCACGCGAATGCGCACCCGCTCGCCGCTGCGCGCCACGAGGGGCTCGATAGCCGGGAAGACTTTGCTGTTCATCGTCCACAGATCGAAGTCGGTCATCACCGAGGGATCTGGCCGATAGGTGCCCGGATGCAAGGCCCAGTTGTGCAACACCAGGGCGTAATCCCGGTCGATACGTTGCACCTCGCCGGCACGGGGGTGAATGATGAACAATCCCATCATGCCGAAACTCATCTGCACCATTTCGTCAGCGTGAGGGTGGTAGAGATGCGTGCCATGCTGGCGCAACGTGAACTCGTAAACAAACGTCTCACCCGGGGCGATGGGCGCTTGAGTGAGACCGCTCGCGCCGTCCATCCCACTGGGCAACAGGATGCCGTGCCAGTGCACCGAGGTCGGCTCGCCCAACCGATTGGTGACCAGCAACCGCACACGGTCGCCCTCAACCGCTTCTAAGGTTGGCCCGGGCGTACTGCCGTTATAGCCCCAACATTTGGCCCGGCATCCTGGCGCAAATTCGTGGTCCACTTCTTCCGCGACCAAATGAAATTCTTTCACCCCCTCATGCAAGCGATGCGGTAGCGTCCAGCCGTTTAGGGTGCGCACCGGCACGCTAGGGGCGACGGCAGTACTCGCCGTCGGCAGCACGTCGGCGGCCTGCAAACGGGTCCCGGTGAGCGCGCTGCCCAAGCCGCCCAGTACGCTCAATGACAATAAAGTTCTGCGAGAAATCATGAGTGATCTCCGTGGTGGTGATGCTTGGGAGCGGGCGTTGGCGCGGGGGCCGGGGGAGGAATGGCGGGAGGAATGGTGGCGGGCAAGGCAGCGGCGCTCGGCAGGCGGGTGCCCACGGCCTGCGTCAACTCACTGCGCACCAGCCAATAGTCGCGGAGTGTCACCAGATAATCTCGGGCCGCAGCCCAAGCCTCTTGGCGCGCCTGAAGCAGCGTAAAAGGACCTTGAATCATGAAATTCACTTCCTCTTGCAGACGCCTCACCACCAGCTCGCGCTGCGGCATAATTTGCTCACGCAACAGGTCTGCCTGTGCGCGCAAAGTAGCCGCCCGTGCGGCCAGCGTCGCCACTTCGTGGGCGATACCGAGCTCGAGCTCGGCGAGCTTGCTCGCAGCGAGTTCGGCTTGGGCCTGAGCGCGTAAGACCTTACCCGCGCCTTGATTAAAGACCGGCACCTCGAGCTCAAGGTTAGGCCCCACGGTCCGCACGCCATCGGTGTCGTATTCCCGGGTGGCGCCCACATCGACGGCTCCCAGATAGCGATACTGACGGGTTAATTGCAGGTTTTTCTCGAGCCGGGTCGTCTCACTACGCTGCGCCAATAAGTCGAGCCGCGAGCCCAGCGCCAATGCCTGCAGGGTGGCCGGATCGTCTTCCGGGGCCGTTGGGAGGTTGAGTTTCTCGGTTACTTTCCACTGCGCGGAGGATGCTGAGAGCCCCATGCCAAGACTCAGCTGCGCAGAGGCAACTTGCACGGCCGCCGTGGCCTGCAACGCACTGAGCGCCGCCACCCCGCTTGCCGCACGCGCCTCCGCCAATTCGCGAGCGCTCAGATTGCCCGCCTCAAACAGCCGTTGACTGAGCGTGGCCGCAGCCTCGGCGGTGCGCGCGATGCGCTTTTCGACGCTCGCCAGCTGGCGGGCGCCCACCAGCGTGATCCAAGTCTGCTCAAGCGACCTTTCAAACACGAAAATGGCCTGCCCAGAGAGGATCTGGGCCTGTTCGAATTCCGCTGCGGCCAAGCGGCTACGTGCCGGTAACCAGAGCAATTCGGTAAAACTCTGCACCACGCCAAAAGCGGAGCCATTGCTGCCCGTGGCGCTGGTGGGAATGCCCAAGGCGCCGGAAATTCGCGGATTGGATAAACGTCCAGCGTCATAGAGATCGGCACTGGCCAAGCCTAGGCGGGCATATTCCGCGTCCATCAGCGGATTGTTCAGCAGTGCCACAGCGGTGGCGCTGCGCAGCGTCAGGGGTTGTGCCAGCCACTCATGGACCAGTGACTGCGTCCCGTTAACGGGCATTGTGGGGACTGGCTCCCCGCGCGCGGCGAGCAGTTGGTGGACGTCTGTCAGCCCACGCTGGGCTGGCAAAGCGGTGCAACCGGCCAACACGCACGCACCCAGAACTAGCCCAGCGCGCGCGCAAGCTATGCTTAAGGGCATGGAATTCTCCTCATTTTCAGCGGTCAAAATCGCGTCATGCCACCGGCCGCGGTGCGGTCAATGGACATTCCAAGTACCCCGTCTCACGACGGTCGATGGGCTTAGCTGAAAGCGAAAATGGGCGGGCGAAAGGGCTGGGAGACGCGGTGGCTGTCACACCGGCGCCAATGGCTAGCCGGGGTGAGAGAACTGGCAACGCTTTGAAGATTGGCCGAGGCGAAGCCGGACAATAACACCGGCGCGCTGCAGCTGGCTGCGCAGTGGCAATGATGCGCGCAGTGCCCAGCACTAGGCACCGCGTGGTCCTGCGAACCTAGATGGCCCGCGTGGGTTTGCCCGGTCGGCGCGCCTGCGGGTTGGCAGTGTGCAGGGCTCACCGCCGCATGCGGGCTCGCCATCAGCGTGACGGGCATCAGCAAAATAAGTAGCCAAGCAAGATAGAGAGACGGGCGCTTCATGTGCTGAGTCTAATCGCCTAAATGGTGCCATGGCCAGTACCATTCGGTGGGATGCTGCGTTGCACTAGTTGGCCCGCGGACACACCCACTTAATAGCCTAGGGTGAGGCCCGTACGGCGACGCGGATCGTTCGCCCCGTAGTAGCGGTTAGCCCCAACCGGCTTGCCGCCCAGCGTGGGCGCACCGATTAGAATCGCGGCCAAGTGACTAGGCGGCGGTGGGTCACCAAACTCGTGCCCCATCCCCATGAGCAGCTGCTGGGTGTCGGGGCTGAGCGCAAACCGCTCAAGGTTGGTGATCGGCGGCAGCCACTGCTGATGGAAACGCGGCGCATCCACGGCTTCTTGGATATCCATGCCGTAGTCCACCACATTCAGAATGGTGTGCAGGACGGCGGTGATGATGCGGCTGCCACCCGGCGTGCCCAAGATAAGCAGCGGCTTGCCGTCTTTGCTGAGGATGGTTGGGCTCATGGAACTCAGCGGCCGCTTGCCGGGTGCGATGGCGTTGGCCTCGCCTTGGACCAAGCCAAAAGAATTCGGCACGCCAGGCTTAGCGGTGAAGTCGTCCATTTCATTGTTGAGCAACACACCGGTACCCGTAGCGGTCACCTTGGCACCAAACCATTCGTTGAGCGTGTAGGTCACCGCGACCGCATTACCGAACTGGTCGACGATCGAGTAGTGGGTGGTATTGCTGCCTTCATGCGGCGCCACACCGGGCATGAGGTCCTTGGAGACTCCAGCCTTCGCGGGGTTGATAGCGGCCCGCACTCGCCCGGCATAGGCGCGGTCTAGCAGCCTTGCCAGCGGGTTGTCGACGAAATCGGGATCCCCCAAGTAGTTGTTACGGTCAGCGTAGGCGTGGCGCATGGTTTCAATCTGCGCGTGCACCGCGCGCGCTGAACGGAAACCCCATTCAGACAGCGGGTAGCCCTCCAGTACATTGAGCATCTCGCACAGCACCACCCCGCCAGAACTGGGCGGCGGTGCGGACACCACCTGCAAGCCACGGTAATCACATTCCACCGGGCGCAGCTCGCGCGCGCGGTACTGGTCGAGATCGGCTTGGGTTATCAGACCTCGGCCACTCTGGCTGGCCGCCACAATCGCCGCGCCCACCCACCCTTGATAGAAACCGGTCACGCCATTGTCACTAATAGCCCGCAGCGTGCGCGCCAAATCCTGCTGCACCAGCCGGTTGCCAGACGCGTAAGGGCGGTCTTGCGACAGAAAAATCGCAGCGCTGGCGGGGTCCTGCCGCAGGGCCTGGGTGGCGGTGAGCAGCAGATCCACATCACCCTGGTCTAGCGCGAAACCGCGTTCCGCCAACTGGATTGCCGGCGCGATCAGTCGTTCGCGTTTGAGCGTGCCATAGCGCGCTAAGGCCAACTCCAAACCTGCCACCGTGCCCGGCACGGCAACCGCCAGATGGCCGTGGGTGTTCAGCCCCTTCACCACCTCACCATCGGCTCCGAGATACATTTTCTTGGTCGCCGCCAAAGGCGCTTTTTCGCGGAAATCGAGAAAGGTCTTGCGCCCATCGACGAGCTGGATGGTCATAAAGCCACCGCCACCCAGATTGCCCGCCGCCGGATACACCACGGCCAGCGCATAGCCCACGGCCACGGCGGCGTCGATAGCGTTGCCGCCGTCTTGCAGAACCTCAACCCCCACTCGAGTGGCCAAATGCTGCGCCGAAACCACCATCCCATGCACCGCCGCCACCGGTGCCACGGAGGCTGCGTGCGCGCTGACACAACCCCAAGACAGCAGCACACCAAGGCGCAGCGCGGGTGGAAATTTCATCGTTATTACCTTGTTGTCGCGGGCGAAGGGGCTCGGTTAGCGGGTTGCGCCCACCAGAATATAGCCGCGGTTCTCCACGCTATCGAAAGTGCGCATGGCCTGCACCAGCATGCTAGTCGGCACCCAAACCCAGCCCACTTTGCTGGGGTTGACGTCCAACACCAAGATGGAATCGCTTTGACTATCGTAGGCCGCAAGCGGAGAAATATGGCCGCCGCCAGCTTGCCCCACGGCTTTACGGGAATAATTGATCACCACGAAATCGCCGGGGCGAGTGAGGTTGCCGATGAGATCGGCGCGAATTTCTTTTTCAGGCTTTTGATCGTCAACAATAACCAACTGGGTAGACAGCCCGTTGGCGCGCAGCATTTCGTCTAACTGGCGTGTTTGATATCCGAATTCAGAGACCTGCTTGCCGTTACGGCTGACTGGCTCGCCCAATATTTGGGCACGGGTCTTGGCACCTTTTTCAATCACGCTGTCCTGCGTGAACCGGGGCAGCGAAAGATCCGCCCCCTTAGGCAGGTAGCGCAGATCCTGCGCCTGCAGACGGCGATGGTCGTGCGGCCGTTGGGCGTCCGGCAGACCTTGGGCATTGAGCACAATGGCCGCCGTGGTGGGGCCGCAAAACGCCCCATTGGACTGCGCCTCGAACTGATTGGCCAACACCGGAAAATCGACTTTGGCGTGGGCCCGTGCCAAGCGCGCAAACCCTTCGTCAGAGGTAAAGGCGACGAGCGTCGCGACCGGCGGCGCCACTTCGTCGGCCCACGTGGGACCGGCGATACCGGCGGCGCTCACCAGTAATATCAGACCAAGACGAACCAGCAGGGACATTATTCTCTCCGATAGATGGGGGCAGACCGCTGCTGGATTATGGGGCCCATTTAGGCGGTGTAAAGCTGCCTGAACAATGGCCTCACCGGCGCGGCCAGCGTCTGCTCACGCCACTGGTGGTCAACCACCCAGCGCACGCGCTGCGGGGCGAGGCGCAGCGCACACTGAAGCGGCAGTGCACTGGCCACAGCTTCTTGCCACCGGCCAGCAGCGCGCGTGACGGTGGTGCGGCCGTGCTCCTCGCACCCAAGCCGGTGCTGCGGGCAGCTTATGTGCCCTCGCCTAAACGGGGTGTTCAGCGCATGCCATATTTTTCTGCGCCACCGCCACGCGCGCGGCCAGCGGTGGGATCTTCGTCGTCGGGGATATCGGCAATCAGGGTTTCGGTGGTCAGAATGAGCGTTGCGATGGATACCGCATTCTGCAGCGCGGTGTAGGTCACTTTGACCGGATCCATCACCCCGGCGGCGATCATATCGACCAACTCCCCGGTGCGGGCGTTGTAACCCACGCCCGCTGGGGCCGCCACCACCCGGGCCACCACGCTAACCGGATCAACCCCGCTGTTGTGCGCAATGCAGGCCAGCGGCTGGGTGAGCGCGCGCCGAACCACGGCCGCACCTTCCAGCGCGCCGCCACTCAGTTCACCCATTAGCGCGTCTACCACCGACAAAGTCTCGATGAGTGCGGTGCCACCGCCCGCCACCACGCCTTCTTGGATCGCCGCACGGGTCGCGTTCAGTGCGTCTTCGATCAACTGGACCGTGCGCTTTTGTTCGGCCGGCGTGGCGCCGCCACCATGGATCACGGCGATCCCACCGGATAACTTCGCCAGACGCTCGTTAAATTTATCTTCCTCAATAGGCACTTCGTTAGCCGCGAGTTGGCGCACCACCTGTTCCATGCGCGCCTTGATGCGTGCCGGATCGCCACCACCACCGGAGATAACCGTGGTATCTGCAGCGACGTGGATACGGTGCGCGCGCCCTAAATCTGCCAGCGTCGCCGTCGAAAAGTGGCCGCCCAGTTCTTTTACGAACACCCGCCCGCCGGTCATGATGGCAATGTCTTCCATCATGGCTTGTCGCCATTTGCCATATTCCGGTGGATGCACAGCCACGATGCTGGGCCCACCGAGATTCTCCAACATGGCCGCAACAGCAACGGCGGAGTATTCATCAGCGATCACCAGCAGGGGTTGGTTAACCGCGCGCATCAGTGCGCGCAGACCCGCGACCTCGGCCACAGTGTGGAGACCGTGGTTGGTCAGCAGCACCAGCGCATCTTGCAACTGCACCTGCATGGATTCCACCTCATTGACCATGTGATGGGACACATACCCACGCTCATAAAAAGCGCCTTCCACCACTTCGAGGGTGGTCTCGACGGTCAAACCCGCATCCACGGTCACGATGCCAGTAGGGCCCACGCTCTCCAAGGCGTGCGCTACCAGCAGGCCGGTGGTTTCGTCGTTAGCCGCGATAATCGCCACCGCACTCGCCGCCCCCACCAGTTGCTTGATGGGGGTTGCGGCGGCCTTCAGCGCGGTCACCACCCGGGTGACCGCAAGGTTCATGCCGTGCACCAAATCTAACGCCGCAAGATCCCCTTCCAGCGATTTGAAACCTTCTTGAATCAGCGCGTTGGCCAGCACCGTTGCCGTGGTCGTGCCATCGCCGGCCACTTCGTTGGTGCGTTTCGACACCTCACGCATGACCTGCGCGCCCATGTTCTCAAAGCGGTCTTCCAACTCGATTTCAGCAGCGATGCTCACCCCGTCGCGCGACACGATAGGGGTGCCAATGGGCACATCGATAATAGCGTTACCGCCCTTAGGGCCGAGCGTCGATTGCACTGCCCGCGTTAACAACGCGGCACCACGGCCGAGCGCAGCGCGCGCTTCCCGATCGAACAACATCATTTTTGCCATACGTCAAAACTCCCTACCACCACAGCAAATGCGGTTCGGCAGCGTTATCTCTGATTGGAAAATTGCGCGACCCGCGCGGCGATCGCCGTGAGGGTGCATCCTGGTCACAGCAGATCGGCAGCGCGGTGCGCGCTGCCGACCACTGGGCCCTATCAGGCCAAGTTATTCTTCGTATTGCAGCGCGTCTTCCATGTTGCCCAATACCACCACCGTGTTCTCATCCACCATGACCATTCGGCCGTAATGCGTGGACATCACGACTTCAAAATCATAGGTAGTGAAGGTGCGCCCCAGCATCTCGCTTAATTCAGTCATGTCGAAGGTCAATTTGCCCTCGGTATCAATGCGAATCATGGCGGGGTAATGCAGCACCTCCACCCCCGGTTTGCTGTGCATGAGCTCAGCAATTACGCGGGCATCGGCGCTGTCGTTCATGGTCACGCCACAGCGATGAGAAATGGAATCCTCCCGATGGAGATCCTTGAAGGTTTGGGTAGTCATAGGGTTATCCCTGTCGGCGCGCCGATGCCGATTTCCGTCAAGATGTCTTTAAATCGATACCGAGCCTCAGCCACCGCCGCGGGGTAGCTTAAGTCGCCCTTAGTCGACAGCGCCCAAATCGGCTCTAGTGCGGCGGCGGCCTCCAAGCACAGGGGCAGATAGGTTTGCAGCCATTGCTGCATTACCGCCTTGTTGTGCTCGCTATGGGTCGCATCGCCGCTCAGCAGTTTCATCAAGGTGAGCGTGTTGGCGAGATTGCGGCGGTAATCGTCGGCCGCGGCAGAAACCACCATCGGCGTGACAGAGTCGTTATGTAGCGGCGCTGCCCGCAGGATGAATCCGGTGCGGAACAATTCGCCCACCAGTACCTCGAAGACTATATTCACCGCGAAATAAACCTCGAGGTGATCGGTGCCAGCGAGGATCGCCTCGACCGCTCGGCGGGTTCCCTGCCACGCGGGGTGTTCCAGCCAAGTCTGCTTGCCCGCCGGTTCATCAATGGGGATGTCCAGACCGATATCGCCCAGATACAAGGTGATGTCCTGCGAGAGCCGGAGCTTGTAGGAAGCGTTGGTCAGGATGGTGTTGTTGATCATCTGCGACAGACCATCGCGCTGCGCTTTCATGAGGGCCACGCCAAGCCCAAATTCCGCATGCTTTAGCGCCCCGAATTGGTCTTGCAGCACCGTGACCCAGGCTTTATCAAAGCGACCCGGTGCACCATCACTGCGGGCGTTTTCGACCACCATTTTGATGGTGTTCTCAATATGGCTCTGACGCTGGTAGTGGGTGCGGGACCATTCTTGATCCACGGCGCGGAACACATGCCAATCGCTACATTTGGCTTGCGTGCTGTGCTCGCCGTAGGTCGGCAGTCCATTGGCAAAAGCCATGATCCAGCCTTGCAACAAATGCCGAGTGGGGTCCGGCTGCACGTCAACGGTGACGTCTTCGTAGAGCGTCGCGCGCTTGCCCTCGGCTTCAAAGTAGCTATAACGGCGGCTCTCGGAGCCCGCGAAAGTTGCGCTCCCCGCAGCGCCGGACTGGTAAGCATCTTCCATAAACAGTTTGCTCCCGTGCACGTGGTGATCGACGGTCACGCTTTTGCCGGCGTGAATTTATCGAGGTGGGTGTTATCTGCATCGATGCCCATCTGTTGAAAGACGGGCAAGACCGCTTCGACCATCGGCGGTGGTCCGCATGCGTAGGCTTCAATCTGCGCGTTGCGTCCTTGCCCCGCATAGTGCTGCGCCACCACCTCGTGGATAAACCCGGTGGCGCCGTCCCAATGGTCCTCCGGTGCTGGCGCCGACAACGCAGGCACAAACGCAAAATCCACGAGGGTCTTGCCGAGCGCCGCAATTTCGTCCAAGTAAAATAAATCGCTGCGGGTCCGCGCCCCGTAAAACAGCCGCACCGGTTGCTGCGCACCACTGCGGGCAAGGTCATTTAAAATGGACCACAGGGGTGCCATGCCCGAGCCACCGCCCACCAGCACCGTGGGGCCGCGATGATTTTGGTTGCGATAGCTGGTGCCAAACGGCCCTTCGACTTGAATCTCATCGCCCAACTGTAGGCGCTCCGCCAGTAAGCCGGAAAACACGCCTTGCGGGTAAGTCTTGATGATGAACGACAAAACTTGGGTACTGCCGGGCGCATTAGCCATCGAAAAAGAACGCGTGACACCGGAGCCGGGCACCGTTAGCTCGGCGTACTGGCCCGCATAAAAGGTGATGGGTTCGAGCAGTGCGATGTCGAACTCGCGAATGTCGTGGGTGAGATCCCGTACGGCGGCGATCCGGCCTAGGAGTTTTTTGGCAGGGATCCAGTTAGCGAGGGTTTCTTCGTCGAAGTTCAGCAATTCGATTTCTAAATCGCTGCTGGGATACAGGCGGCACAACAGCACTTTGCCGTCCGCCTGTTCGCTCTCCGAGAGTGCAAAAGTAGAAAAATCCCCGTGTTCGGCTTCGCCGTCGAGGAGTACCGATTTACACGCCGAGCACTGCCCTTCCTTGCAGCCGTGCATCAGCGTGATGCCCTGCCGGAAGGCAGCTTGAAGAACGGTTTCGTGCTCCTCCACGGCCATCTCCACGCCCATCGGTTCAAGCTTAACCGTGTAAGTCATAAGTGCTGGCCTGTTAATGCCAGCTGACTGCCGGCCGCAAAAACCTCTCCACCCCAGCCACCACCCACGCGTCTAAACGCGGGGGTGGTGGCTGTTGCCGCCTAAATAGGCTTACAGGTGAAGCCCGCGCGGTATTCCGCAATATGCTTTTCGCGTGCCGCCGGCGACATGGCCCGAAGATCCAGCAGGGGACTGCGCACTTCCAAGCCACGGAAGTTATCGAGCTTCCACATTTTGCTGTCGTCCATGTGCAAGTGGGGTTGCTGGATGGCGGTACGACCATCTGAACGCACGAAGCCGAGGTCCTTAACGACGTCCGCCAAATCCCAACCGTGGTAGCACTCTTCCCACTGACGGCGACCACTGAAGCGACCCATCGCAGGCGTTGGCCGGCCGTTGTATTCCGGGGCGAAGGCGACCTTGTGGGTCCAGCGGCACAGCTCAGAGCAATAGGTATAGAGCTCGCCGTCGACTTCGTCCACGCAGAATTCTTCGCGAATCAGTGCCGGCACGTTGCAGCTCCAGCAACGATGCGGGTACACATAGCCGGAGTCTAGGTACATCAAGGGGGGTTGATTTGGCAGACTGGCCTTACGGTAGTTTTCCCAGTAGGTACCGAATTCGTTGTACCAGCCCGGGTATTTTGCTTCGAACCAATCGAAGTCGCGCTCTACCATGCCATCGATGCGCCAGAAGGCGACCGGCCAGCCGAAGGAGAAAAACTGCGCCACTTTGTGCACGTAGTTACCTTTAACGATGCGGTTCCACGCAGCCTCTACGTCATCGTGGTGGATTTTTACACCGTATTTTTCTAGCGGCAGCAGATAGGTGCGGTAGTAATCGTCGTAGACCCAGCGGTGCCAAAGTTCTGCGTAGGATTCTTTTTTCTTGTCCCGGTCTTGCGTGCCGTATTCCATGATGGTGCCGATGGCGGCATCCACGATGGCGTGGTTTTGCCAAAACGCGTAGCGCAGATCGCGCTCCAACAAATCGAGGTTCTCGGGTTCCTTCACGATGGACATCAGGAAGGAATGGCCATTACCGATATGCCGCGATTCGTCAGACTGTACGGACAGGAAAATGGTGGGCAAGGCGTAATCGCCATTGCGCGCAGCTTCTGAAGGCATGGCGACAAACAGCGTGTTGGTGAACGCGGTTTCTGCCACTACCTGCAAATAGATGTTGGTGGAGGTGACTGCATCACCAGTGATGAAACCCTCACCAAATTGCCGTCCGATCGTGGTGGCGTAGCATTTGCCAAAAGCGGCTTCCGTGATGTCGAAACCAGCCGGGTCGACATAGTTCTCCATGTACCATTTCTTCAGATTCATCTGAATGGTGGAGTGACGGAATTCGTCGATCATCTGCATGGTAAAGCCCGTGCGCAGATTTTCCCCCGGGGCAATTTGCGCTTGAATGGCCATGGAGCGCGCTGCAGAAATTTCTGGGAAAGGGATGATCGCGAGGAATAATTTTTGCCACTCGATCCAGCGCGGCTCCACATTGCGAAACATATCGCCGCGCAGCGCGGCGTCCAGCGCACCGTAGACCCGGTTGTCCTTTTCTTCCTGCATGGGGAAGTAGGAGCGCAAGACCTGTTTCATGGGGTCTTTGGGCGCTTTTTCAATTTTATAGTCGGTGGGATATTTCAGAATTTCCTGAAAATAATCCGGTGCCCAGCCAAGGTCTGCGATGCGTTTGGTCGCCTCGTTGATGCTGATGCTTTTTTGTTTGACGATTTTCGACAAAGAAAGGTTCGCAGCCATCTATCTACATCTCCCGATTCATTCGTTGGGATGCGTATCCAGGCTGGGCGAAATACCCCACAGCGGGGCTCGCCGAAAATGCAGTGAATTGCCTGGCGGTACACTGGGACCACGATCAGTTGAGCGCGGTTTGACAGTACGATATACGCACCCCAGCTACCGATGCAAGGATGGAATAAGGTGAGTACTACCGCAGATAACAACGCCGGCGCGGCCATGCCAGACACCGCAGCGCAGCATCCGGCGCCCGCAGAAAACACGACGCCCGGCGTCCGCGACAACCCTAACGACAAACAGCAAATGGTCGAAAAACTGTTTCGTCACACCAACAAATTTCTCGAAGAAAACAAACACGACCCCTTGCTGGTGGTCGAGTCGCTGGCGGCCATACTCGTGCGTTATACGGCATTGTTTGGCCCAGTCGAACAAATGGCCGACCGACTGCGCGTGGTCGAACATTTAGTGGCGCAGGAATCTCTGGCGATCCAAAAACTCGCGCAGCAAGCGCCCAGCCAGCCCCCTGCGGATTGAGGCCTAGCTGCCCGCAGCCGCCGCTTTTTCGCGCAGCACCAGGCCGGCCAACGCCGGCGGCAGCCGGGTGCCGGCGTTGCCGTACGCCAGTCCTAATTGTTCCGCGGTAAAACCTCGGGCGCGGCTTAAATCGGCGTCCGCCAAATCAGCCTCGACGAAAATTGCGCCAAACGCGATGGTGTCGCAGAAAACAGCACGGCGCAGGCTGCTGCCAGAAAAATTCACCAGCATCAGTTTGGCGTCGGTAAAATTAGCGTCATCAAGGACGCAATCGCGCACCACCGCCCCCGCCAAATTGGCGTCCGTGAAGTCCGCCCCACACAGGCGGGCGCGGACAAAATTAGCACTCAGCAAATTGGCCCCGCGAAAGCCTGCACCGGTGAGCTCGGTCTGCTCGAAATCGGCCCCTGGACTGGTGGTTTGATCTAACACCGCCCCAGTCAGCGTGGCCTGCACAAACACGCTATTGACCATGCTCGCACCCTCCAGATTAGCATTCGCTAAATTGGCGCCGGCGAAATCGCATTCACGCAGATTGGCGCGGTATAGAAAGGCGCCCGGCAGATTCGCGCGCTGGAGATTCGCTTGAAAAAAACCGGCGTAGATAAGATTAGCGGCGGGTCGATCGAACTGCTCGCCGGTCGCACCGTCAGAGTCTAGCCAGATGTTGTGTGCGGCTAGCAGACGGGTCAAATCAGCCTCAGGGATGCGATCAATCTCGGCCTCACTGTGAGCGCCCAAACTTAGCTTCGACATGGTTGATGTCCTCCTGTTAGGCACCACGATAACGCTGATGACCAGCGCTTAGCGTCGGTCCCGGCGCGTGCGTGGCCGGTTTATTTTAGCGCGGGCGTGGCCGGCACCTGACGCAGCGGCACGACGGTAATCCACACGAGTAAGCAGGCACAAGCCACGCCGATGACCACACACACGCCACGCCACAGCGGTAACTCAGCCCCCATCTCGCTGCCAGGTCCCATCGCCAGCCAAACTAGCCAGCCGTTGAGCCCGGTGATCCCCACCGCAATGGCCACCGTCAGCCGCCGCAAGCCAGCGGCAATGACCAAGCTGCCCATCCTGCTGGCATCATTTGTGAAGCGAATGAGCGGCACGATCGCGAAGGGCAATTGCAGGCTTAACACGACCTGACTCAGCACCAGCAAACGCATGACGCCGCCTTCCCCCATGATCGCCAGCACCGCTACCGCAGGCACCACGGCCAATAGGCGGGTGAGCAAGCGACGCTTCACCGGGCTTAGGCGCAGACGCAAAAAACCCTCCATGACAATTTGACCCGCCAAGGTGCCCGTGACCGCCGAGCTCTGGCCCGCCACCAGCAGGGCGATAGCGAACGCGGTCGACGCAGCCGCGCTGCCTAGGAGAGGAGTGAGTAAATGGTAGGCCTGCGAGAGTTCGGTGACCTCGATGCCACGCGAAAAAAAAGTCGCCGCAGACACCACGAGGATGGCGGCATTGATTAGAAACGCGAGATTAAGCGCCACTGCGGTATCGAAAAAATTATAGCGAATGGCTTCACGTTGGGCGGCCGGCGTGGACTCAATGCGGCGTGTGCACACCAGCGCCGAATGCAGATAAAGATTGTGCGGCATCACCGTGGCACCCAGCATGCCAATGGCCAGATACAGACTGGCGCCGTCAATCTGCGGGATCAATCCGCCGGCGACCGCAGGCCAATCCGGACTCGCGAGAAAAACGTTTAGCCCGACACAGACGCCGATGGTCAACACCATCACCGCCATCACGGCTTCAAGTGTACGAATGCCGTAGCGTTGCAACCCGATGATCAACAGGGCATCCAAGCCGGTGAGCAACGCCCCCCAAGCCAGGGGCAGATTGAAGAGCAAGTTTAAGGCGATGGCCCCACCCAAAATTTCGGCCAAATCGCAGGCGATGATGGCCAGCTCACACAGCAGCCAGAGCGCCCACACCACGGGGGGCGCATAGTGATCACGGCAGCTCTGCGCCAAGTCGCGACCGGTCACGATACCCAACCGCGCAGCCAGTGTTTGGAGCACCATGGCGATGAGGTTCGCCACCACCAACACCCACAGTAACTGGTAGCCAAACCGCGCTCCTGCGCTCAAGTCGGTCGCCCAGTTGCCCGGATCCATATACCCGACACTGATCATTCCGGCCGGCCCGAGAAAATGCCACAGCCGCCTCGAGCCCGGCGCAAGTATGCGAATGTCGACGGAGTGGGCCAAATCGTTCATCACAAACTCGGCGGTGAGGTGGACCAAACCATAACCGCCCGCGCCAGCGAATGCGAGCCTTGTGGCAGTATCTGGGCGGGTTGTGCGTTGGCCTGCGCAGACCGCGGAACCCCGTGGCGATGACACGGGGCGTGGAACTTTTAGGACTCAAAAACCTGCGCGGCGCGGGCGCGCAGGGCCGCTATTCTAGAGCCGGCGACCCCGGGCCCGGCGCAGTGTTGGGCAGCGGCCGACAGCCGCTGGGCGCCTGCGTACCAGGTCGTGCGTCAAGCCGGGTCGCCGTGCGCTTAGGCCACTGTGCCGAACGGCGCCAATTAGTCGATCTCTAGATCAGCCGCGAGGTTGTGCTTCTTGAGCAGGCTATACATGGTGGGCCGGCTCACCCCCAGTGCATCAGCGACTTTGCCCAGCCGACCTTGATACGCAACAATGGCGGCTTCAATGGCCTTCAATTCCGCACTTGCGCGAACTTCGCGCAGGGTTGGACGCGCCCCCGTGAGGGCGGGCTCGAGTTCGAGATCGCGTGGCTCGATCAAAGCGCTCTCGGCCATGATCACGGCGCGTTTCACGCGGTTTTCCAACTCGCGCACGTTGCCGGGCCAAGGATGCCGGTCGATCGCCATCAAGGCAGTGGGACTGAACTGCCGTCCTAACAGCCCATTGGGTTGACGATGACGCTCCAACAGGGCTCGCGCAATCAGGACTGCCTCGCCCTCACGCTCGCGCAGCGGCGGGATTTCCACGCTGACTTCGCTGATCCGGTAGTACAAATCTTCCCGAAAAAGCTTACTCAAAATCAGTTTCTTTAGATCCTTGTGGGTGGCACACACTACCCGGACATCCACCGCGATTTCCTCTCGCCCGCCTAAACGTTCAATCACTCGTTCTTGTAGAAATCGCAATAATTTAGCTTGTAGCGATAAAGGCAAATCGCCCATTTCGTCCAAGAGCAAGGTGCCGCCATCTGCGTATTCGAGCTTGCCTTTGGTCGTTCTATTGGCCCCAGTGAAAGCACCTTTTTCGTAGCCAAAAAGCTCGCTCTCCAGCAGGGTCTCGGGGATCGCTGCACAATTGATAGCGATAAACTTTTCGTTCTGGCGCAGGCTTAAGTTGTGCAGTGCACGCGCGATGATTTCCTTGCCTGTCCCGCTTTCTCCGAGGATCAGGACACTGGCCTGCGTGGGTGCAATCTTCTCCACGAGACTGCACACATTGAGCATCACCTGACACCCAACGATAAGCCCTGCGATCGAGGTGCTGGGCACTTGTGTAAGCGCGCGATTTTCAGCTTCCAGTTCGTACATGCGCAGCGCCCGCGCCACAATCAGCTGCAAAACATCTGCATCGATAGGCTTTTCATAAAAATCGAAAGCGCCCTGCCCCACGGCCTGCACGGCGACGCCACGGTCATCGTTCCCGGTGATCACGATGATTTTGGTATACGGCGCCTCGCGCAGAATTTCGCTTAGCGTGCGCAAGCCCTCCGAAGCATTAGCGGGGTCCGGGGGTAATCCCAAATCGAGCGTGACCACCGCGGGCGAGAATTGCCGCAACAATTCCATCGCTGAGGGGCGATCCCCAGCCACCTCAATTTCATAGTCCTCCAACGCCCATTTGAGCTGCTTTTGCAGACCCGGGTCATCCTCAATAATCAACAGCTTGGGCTTCATCTTGTCGGTCTCTTTAGAAAGTCGGACGGCCTCGGGCGGGCCTTTTTGCCTGCATGGGTAGGGTTAATTGGAGCGCGAGTCCCAGCGCCAGCCCACCCTAGTATGTCTTGCTCTTAGCGGCCAAATCAGCGGGTTTTCAGTCACTTCCCGGCACTCAGTGCGCGCGGGCGAGCACGCACCGACCGCACCCCGTGGTGCCACACAGACTATCTTGCTTGGCGATTAGAATCAGCAACACCGCGAGCGGCCGCAGCGCTAGGCGGATTCCCCGCGGGGGTCTTTATTCTGCGCGGGTCGCGCGCCGCCAAATCACCGGCCCCGGCCCCTACCGGAACCGTTGGTCCCGGTAGGCTGCACGAGAGGCACCCGTGCGGTGGCCTGGCTGATGATATTTAGGCGCCTGCGTCGCGCTTGAGCCGCGGCATGACCTCGCTCGCAAATAGTTCGACACTGCGCCGCGTGCCCGCCGGCGGCGCACCGGGTAGCACACCCATCAAGACCAAATGCGTGCAGGGCGACCGCTTGAGCATGTCGCGCAAGCCAGCGTAGACAAAGTCAGGCGTGCCGATGAACGCCGGTTCGCCAAAAAACGTACCGCTCTGGTCGCGTTGCATCTCGGCCGGCGTTGGAATGCTGCGGGTAGATTGGTCGTCATTGTTGTCATCGCCAGCTTCTGCCGCCCAATCGCGATACAGGCTCAACATGTGATGCACGGGACCGGAGGCTTCCTCCCACGCCTGTGCTTTGGTAGGCGCGACGTATACCAACACCATCTGGCTAACGTGATAATCATCCGGGACGCGCCCGTGACGAGCCAGTGCGGCGCGGTATTTCAGGCGGTGTTCGGCCGACACGCCCGCCAAGTGGCAACCCATTCGCGCGGCCCGATCAAGGGCCTTCTCGCCGCGCGCGCCCACCCATAACGGCAACGGCTGTTGCACCGGCGGCGGTAAAATTTTCGCGCCCGAGAAGTGATGGTGTTTGCCCTCAAAGCTGACGGTCTCGCCATCTAGTAGGCGGCGGACTAGCGGTAGCTGCTCGCTAAAACGCGACGCTCGTTCCCGTGGAGAAACCCCCATGCCGTTAAATTCTCCCACCCGATAGCCCAGGCCTACGCCAAAATCAATGCGGCCATTAGAAATGACATCCGCAGTAGCGACATCTTCAGCGATGCGTACCGTGCCGTGGAGGGGCAACAGCAACACAAAAGTGCCGATGCGGACGCGCGTGGTTTGGGCCGCGATAGCAGTGGCGATCGGCATCAGGGCCGGCGAATAGCCGTCATCGACAAAATGATGCTCGGTCAGCCAAACGTGATCGAAACCCAGCGTTTCGCTGTGTACGGCCAGCGCCATGTCTTCGCGATAGACATCGGCCCAAGGACGGCGCGCGAAATCTGGATTGCGAAAGGGAAACAGAAAACCGCAGTCGATGCTCATGGTCGCCCCCGTAGTTTGATGAGAGACCTCGATAGTAGCCAACAGCGAGACCATTAAACCAGCGCCGGCCTTGCACGCGAATTTAAACAGGCGCCTCAGGCGGCTGGTGATCCGACCAATCCGTCAGTTTGCCGTGTGAATCTCGCGGCAGCGCCGCACCCAAGGTGAGTTGGGTGGGGATCTCGGCCGCACTGAGATGCTGGCCCGCCCACGCCCGCAAAGCAGTGCGCGCCGCGATGGGCGTCATCGCTTGCGCCAAGACCACAAAGGCTTTGAGTCGCGAGCCTTCATCGGCGCGCATTAGCCGCACCGTGCACTCGGCGACCCAGGGTAGCTCGGCCAAGCGTGCCGCCACCTGCGCGCAAGATACATTCACCCCGGCGACTTGGATCGCCCCATCGCGGCGGCGCAGCACCTCAAAGCCACCGGCGCGCAGCGCCAGCTCATCGGGTGCTTCAAAGACTAACGGCGGCCCGGGCGAGTGCGGATTGGCGCGTTGTAGCTGGCCGTCGCCACGCAGTGACCAATGCGCATACAGACGCAACGGATCTGTGGTGGTATCGCGCCACCCCACCCCACCCGTTTGGGTGCTGCCGTAAATTTCGACCATCTGCGCGAGGCCTTGCGCGCGCAACGCAGTGATCGTGGACGCGGCGATGGGTCCCGTGGACGTGACGCCCACAACCTCGGGCGGCCACACGCTATCGGGTGCGATCAATTCCCAACGCAGGGGGAAACCCACGAACAAATCTCCCGGCTGGGCGAAAGTGGCAAGACCTGCGGGGGCGATGTTACGCGCATCCACGAACGGCACATCGAGCCAGCGCGGCAGCAGCGCGCAGAACAAAAATCCGTAGATATGTCGCGCGCCCACCAAGCCCACCACCCGTCGGCGAGTGGCGAACATCTCGGCATGAACAGCCAGTTCCTGCGCTAATAAGTCCCAGTGCTGGACGCAGGGGATCCGCTCGCCGGTCGTGCCAGAGGTTAAAAAGGTGAGACGCTTAGAGCCTTCCGCCCACCCGCGCATCACCGTGTTGGCCCACTCGCTAACGCTGCGCCGCCGCAGTAATTCGTCTTCTAGTTCGGACTCGTGGAGGCGGAAAAAATTCGCAACCGCAGCGGCCAATTGGAGCCGCGTGAGGGAGTCGAGGCTGAGGCCAGCGGCGTCAAACCGGGTGGAGCCGTTAATCGCCGCCACCTCCTCGAGTGGTAAGCCACACACGCTGCCCACGAAATCGGCGATGACCACCGTGGCGTCAGCGTGTGTAAGGTCGCGCGTCAGTCTCACGGTTCGGGCGACAGTGACACCCGTTTGATGATGACCCAATAGGCATCTTTACCCTCAACCCGCCCCATACGCACGCGCACCTCGGTTGGCGTCATCTCGTTATCGAGCACATAGGTAAACTGTACGTCTAAGACCCCCGAGGCGACGCCGGCGCGGAACCGCCCCTCAAATGCTTCGCCGCGCGTACAGGGTGCAACGTCGAAGAAATTGCGGCCCACCATGCCCTCTTGGACGCGGTTGCTGATCTCCGCTTCCGCGGCGTTATACCGCAGGATGACGCCGTCACGATCGAGTTCGACCGCACCGAAGGCGAGCGTATCGAGATCCTCATCCGTCATATTCGCCAGTTCGTTGCCAATATTGCGTGCACTAAATTTGACCAGCCGCATGGGTTCGTTCTCCTGCTCGGGTATGTCGTAAGCGGAGTATAGGATCACCAGCGCCCGAGATCGCATCGAAGCCGCCACGGGCCGGGCACAAAGCCAGTGGCCCGCAAGCCACTGGCGGCGCACTCGCGGTGCGGCCAACCCCCACCTCCATAGCAGGACGTCGGCAACAGCCTGCGCCCGGCGGAGTCGCTTTCACCGCCAAAAATAGGCATCCTGCGCAGACAGCGCTGGGGTAGCAGGAACCCCGCGAACCACAAGGAGCCTGCAGTGAACACCACCGTGGATGAAGTGGCCGGCGGTATCTACCGCGTTTCAACCTACCTCGAAGCCGCCGATCTGGCCTTCAATCAATACCTCATCGTCGCGGATGAGCCGCTGCTGTTTCATTGCGGCATGCGCGGGCTATTCCCCTTGGTCAGCGCCGCCGTCGCGCAAATCATGCCGCTCTCGCGGCTACGCTGGATCTCCTACGGGCATGCCGAAGCCGATGAGTCAGGCGCCATGAACGACTGGCTAGCCGCCGCGCCCAGTGCCCAAGTTGCGGTGGGCGAACTCGGTTGCCTGCTCAATGCTAACGATCTGGCGCTGCGCGCGCCGCGTGCGCTGGGCGATGGCGAAGTGTTGGACTTAGGCGGCAAGCGCGTGCGGTTTCTCGCCACCCCGCACGTGCCGCATTGCTGGGACGCCGGGTTGTTATTCGAAGAAACCACTCACACCCTATTTTGCGGCGACTTATTCACCCGCAATGGCCGCCACGCGGCACGCACCAGCGACGACCCCGTCGGCCCGGCGCTTGCGGCAGAGGATATCTTTGGTGCGACCGCGTTGACCCCCGCTACCGCGCCGACCATCCAACGCCTGTCAGGCCTCGCACCGCGGCTGCTGGGATTGATGCACGGGCCGGCCTACGAGGGTGACGGCGCACGGGCCCTGCAGGACCTCGCGGCCGGTTATGCGCAGCGCCTAGCCAGTACGCTGCGCGGCTGAGCGCGCCCGCCGGCGAGGCTCAAGCCACCCCACGACCATCGAATAAGGAGGCAGCGAGTGAGCGACATCGGACTTTTTGAAGCTATTTTTACGACGCGTTCCATGCGTCGGCTAAAACCCGACCCGATCCCAGACGACGTCCTTAAAAAAATCATCGCGGCAGGCTGCCATGCGCCGAGCGCCAGCAATTTTCAAAACTGGGCGTTTATCCTCGTCCAAGAGCCTGCCGACAAGCGCTACATTCGCGACCTTTATCTAAAGGCCTATCGCGATCTCGAACGCTTGGGGTCGATCCCTTCGATGGCAAAAATCCCTCTCAACCGGCAACGAATGTTTGCCTCGGCCATCCACCTCGCCGAGCACATGGACGAGGTGCCGGCGATTTTGCTGGCCTGTACCGGCACCGACTTTCCGACTTATAGCGACAGCAACAACCCGCGTTCGGTCATGGCTTCGCTGCACGCATCGATCTACCCGGCGGTGCAAAATATCCTGCTGGCGTGCCGTGCCTTGGGCGTCGGGGCTACCCTCACGACCCTGCAGTTTTTTTTCGAAGACGAACTCAAGCAACGCTTCAACATCCCGGCCGATCGCGAAATTGCCGGCCTCATTCCCATGGGCTATCCCGAAGGTCGCTTCGGTCCGACCACTCGCGCGCCGGTAGAATCGGTGATGCACTGGGGTGGTTGGGGAATTCATCGGAGCTAGCGGCGCGGCACGCGAGGTAGCCGTCACTCGCCCTGCCAGCGGGCGGCGCGTTTTTCCGCAAACGCGGCAGCGCCTTCCCGCGCATCGGCTGAACTCTGTACCGGATCGGTGAGGACTTTCTGGCGCGCGAACCGTTCCTCCAACGACCAGTCCTGTTGCTCCACTAACACCCGTTTACTGGCCGCGACCGACAGCGGCGCATTGGCAATAATCCGCGCCGCCAGTTGTTTGGCCAGCGCCAGCGCACCACCGGGTTCGCTCAGCAGATTGACCAACCCCAGCGCGGCCGCACGCTCGGCGCCGAGGAAGTCCCCGGTCAGGGCGAGTTCCATCGCGATGCGCGGCGGGATCAAGCGGGGCAGGCGGAGCAGACCGCCGGCGGCAGCCGCCAAACCCCGTTTGACTTCGGGCAAACCAAACTGGGCGTTGCGTGCCGCCACCGTGAGATCGCAGGCCAGCACGGCTTCAAAACCACCCGCCAGTGCATAGCCCTCAACCGCCGCGATCAGCGGCTTGCGTGGCGGGGTCAGGGCTATCCCCAAAAGACCGCGCCCTTCTACCCGCACCGATTCACCGCGCAGAAACGCTTTGAGGTCCATACCCGCACAAAAATTACCGCCCGCACCCGTGAGAATGCCCACCCGTAAATCCTCGCGCGCATCCAACTCATCTACCGCTGCACACACCCCATGCGACACCGCGCTGTTCACCGCGTTGCGCTGATCCGGCCGGTTGATGGTGATGATGATGAGGCCGGGTTCGTAATCGATCAGCACATCAGGCATAGCGCTTAATCCTTATTTTTTATGGCCGCTGGGTGGCGCCGTTGCTTTTAAGCACGGCGTCATCCCCGCTCGTGGCCGCGGCGTTAATCTTTTAACGGGGGACAAACGCCGGGAGTGCGAGACCGTCTGCCCGCACCTGCGCTGTAAATTGCACCGGCAGGCCGATTTGGATATCGGTGTCCAACACCCCGGTTAACCGCCCCATAGCGCGCACGCCGGCCTCGAGATCAACGACCACCAGCACATAGGGCAAGTCCTCCTTTAAGCTCGGCAGGAAAGCATGGTGCGCAATGGTCCAGCTATGAATTGTGCCGCGCCCGGAAACTTCGACCCAGGTCACCGCTAGCGAGTAGCACTCCCCACACAGCAACCGCGGGTAATGCCGCAAAGTGCCGCAGTCGCCACAAGACTGGATCATCAGCACGCCGCGCTTTAGCCCCTCCCAGTAGGGCCCGGAGAGCTCATCGGGGTGCGGGATGGGTTGGGTCATTGTTTGAATTTCCATGGGATCACCCCCTTCTCATGATTAAAATGGCGCCATCGCCGAGGTCGCCATAGCCGGTCGCGAGCCCAATTTCTGCACCCGCCACCTGCGCCCGACCACCCTGCCCGCGTAGCTGGCGCACTAACTCCACCACGTGATTCAGACCGATCATATGGGCTTGGGAGAGCAAGCCGCCGTGGGTATTAACCGGCATGGGCCCGCCGAGGGCTAAACGTCCCCCTTCCACAAAGGCACCACCCTCGCCTTTTTTGCAGAACCCCATATCTTCGAGCTGGCACAGCACTACCCACGTGAAGCAGTCGTAGATTTCCGCCACATCGATATCCGCGTGACTGACACCCGCCATCGCAAAGGCACGCGGTGCCGCTTTGGCGATGCCGAGCTTGGTCATATCCGCGCGGTGGGTGATGGCGCTGGGGGAATCGGGATGGCCTTCGGCGATGCCCATGATGTAGGTGGGTGGGTGGCGCTGGTCTTTCGCATAACTGGCCGCGCTCACCACAAAGGCCGCCCCGCCGTCGCTTTCCAGGCTGCAATCCAGCAGGCGGAAGGGGTCGGCAATGAGGCGCGAATTCTGATGGTCGGCCAGGGTGATGGGTTTCGTCATCACGGCGTTGTCGTTTAATAAAGCATGCGCCCGCATGGTCACCGCCACTTCGCCCAACTGGCGACTCGTCGTGCCGTAGAGTGCCATATGGCGGCGGGCCATCGGCGCATACAACTGCGCGGGCGCCACCGCCCCGAGCGGCAGTTCAAACTCGGTGATCAAATGAAATTGGGGCATGTCGTGAATTCTGGCGGCGGCGCGCGCGCCCAGCGTACTGTTACGCCCCGCGGCGATGAGCACATGTTTGCAGATGCCCGCCGCGATCGCGGCTGCCGCACTCTGCACCGCGGCAATGCCGCTCGCCCCTCCGAGTGGGGTGGTCGCAGAATATTTGAGATCGCGAATGCCGAAATTGGTCACAAAATCCTCCGCCGGGGCGCTCGCCGTACCGATGGGGATAATCCCATCGATGTCTTTGGGGCTGAGTCCGGCGTCGGCGATCGCGGCCAACGAGGCTTCCATTTGGAGCTGGAGCGCCGATTTTGTCGCGCCCCGTACATAGCGCGTTTCACCTACTCCGCTGATGGCGGCCTGCTCTTTTAGCGACATCGATGGGTCTCCCGAATTGTGGGGCTGGGTCACTGTGGACCGGTCATGCGAATCTTAGGTAGCGCCGGATGCTGGCGAAATCTCCGCCGTGTGTTCGCCCGTTGGAGGTAGCGAGCGCCGCCTAGCAGGAGGCGTCGCGGCGTATTTTGACGCACCGACGCACGGTGCTGTCATGCGCTGCGTGGTCGGGCGCGTTTGGGTAGCAAATCACGTCCGATAATTTGTTTCATGACTTCAACGCTGCCACCGCCGATGCGCGTCATTCTGGCATCCACAAAGGCACGCGCGATGGGGATTTCCGACAAATAACCCCAGCCCCCAAAAAACTGCAGGCATTGGTCCATCACCCTACCTTGCAGCTCAGTGGTGACCAGTTTTGCAATGGCCGCGTCCACGGCGTCTAGCTGCTTACTCAAATGCAACTCCACGCAGCGATCGACAAACACGCGCTGGGTGAGGATCTCCGCGCGCATTTCGGCCAGTTTAAATTGCGTGTTCTGAAAATCGGCCAGGGTATGACCGAACATTTTTCGCTCCACCGCATAGTTAACAGTCCATTCCAGCGCCGCTTCGGCAGACGCCACCGCCCGGATTGCCTGCACCAAGCGTTCTTGCGCCAGCAAGGTCATCAAGTGATAAAAACCGCGGCCTTCCTCGCCCAATAAATTGCTGACAGGAACCCGCAGATCGGCAAAAAATAACTCGGCGGTGTCTTGGGCTTTGCAGCCAATTTTTTCGAGCCGACGCCCCCGCTGAAAACCGGGGCGGTCGGTCTCCACCAGCAGCAGGCTTACCCCTTTACCGCCGGCTTTTGGATCGGTCTTGCACGCTAGGACCAGCAAATCTGCGGTGATCCCATTGGTGATAAAAACTTTCTGCCCGTTGATGAGGTAGTCGTCGCCATCGCGCAGCGCGGTCGTGCGCATGCCTTGCAAATCACTGCCGCCGGCTGGTTCAGACATCCCAATGGCGGCGACCACTTCACCGCTGGCCATTCTAGGTAACCAGCGTTGCTTCTGCTCCTCCGTGCCGAAATCCACAAGGTAGGGCGCAATGATGTCGGACTGCAGATAGAAGGTTGGTCCGGTCGCACCTACCCGCGCCATTTCTTCAATCAAGATGGTGCTATACAGGAAATCTGCACCCATGCCGCCGTAGCGCTCAGCGACATCACAACACAGCAGCCCCGCCTCGCCGGCGCGGCGCCACAGAGATCGCGGCACCATGCCAGCGGCTTCCCAGTCCGCGTGAAAGGGCGTGATTTCGCGCGCGATGAAGCGGCGTACGGTGGCGCGAAATAGTTCGTGTTCCGCGGCAAACAAGGTTCGTGGGATCATCTGCTCATCCTGCGCC
>CAMAXW010000048.1 GCA_945862315.1 Klebsiella pneumoniae | reverse complement strand
AGCGTCGGGCCCAAACCATGTCCGGAGGATGGGTGCCAACTCGTTCCGGCCAGTCTCCGGGTCCTCCAGCACGTTGATCGCGATCTTCACGAAACGGGCCGTGTAGCGCTTGCCACCCACCATGACGGGCACATCACCCGCCGGAAGATCTCCCGCCCCTTGCCTGTCCGGCAGTTTCAAGATCGGTGAGCCGTTGCTGTGAAACAGCTTGCAGAAGAACCTCGTCCGCCCCACGCCCTCGCCACTGCGGCTGAGATATTGCGCCAGCCGCAGGTCGCAGATTTCACGGAGCATGTCGGGTAGTGCTGCCGCGGACTCTGCACCACCGGCGGTCGTCACGAAAAATCGATCAGCCTCGAACCGAAAATACTGGCTCGGCACGCCCGTGTTCCCGCCGGTCAGGGCGCGAATGGGCTGATCGATCAGTAGCTGTTCCAAAACAGCGTGATCCGCTATCTCCCGAGACAGCGCAACCGACCGTGCAGCAGCCCTGCGGACTTCGCCTGCAAGTTCGCGCAAGCCGATGCTGCCGGGCATGTTTCCTGTTGAGATCATGGCCAGCAGCACCAACGGTTTGTAGCTTTTGGTGAGTTTAGTGACCTCCTGCTCTTCAAAAAGCTCGCGATTCGCCACGAATGCGGCCAGTTCCCCCTGCGACAAAAGCGCCTGCGAACGGAGGAATCCGAACCATCCACCGAATGCGTCTCGCAAGGCGGCGGGTTCGAAGCCTGCGTGCCACAGCTCAGAGAGGGTGGGTCTCACACCGTGCATATCGAGGTGGTTCATTACCCATTGCGCAGTCGCCTGCTGCCGACTTGTCACAGGCAGAAGGTCCCTCAGAATGGCGATTGCCTCGAGGTCATACGTGACTGCGCATCCTTCGGGGAGTTGCAGGCGGCCGGCTTCGAGGTCCTCGATCTTGGCGTGTAGCTCGCCGATGCGGTCACCTTTCTTGAGCAGCAACGCCGCCGCCCCCTGCAAAAAGCTCTTGTGGTTACCGATGTAATCGATGACGGAGACACACTCCTTGCCGTCGCTGCGGCGCAGCCCCCGGCCGAACTGTTGCAGCCACAGGATCTTCGACTCGCTGGGGCGGAGCATCAGCAGGGTATCCACGCTGGGAACGTCGATGCCCTCATTGAACATGTCCACCGAGAAGACGACGTCGAGATCTCCCCGCTGCAGTGCCGCGAGGGCCTCGACTCTTGAAGCGGAGCCGGGCCCGGAATGGACAGCGACGCATCGCACCCCGCGTTCGGCAAAGTAATCACGCATGAAGTCGGCGTGGCGTTGCGATACGCAGAACGCCAAGGTCCTCGTGCGTTTCTTGCCCTGCCACTGCTCCAGCGCATTCTGTGCACGGGCTGCGGTGGCCACGGCCACCTCAAGTTCCGTCGGGTCGAATGATCTGCCGCGCCATGGAATGTTGCTGAAGTCCACCACGTCGGGGACGCCGAAGTATCGGAACGGGCTGAGCAGCTCTTGCTCCACGCCGTCCCACAGATCGCAGGTGAAGACCAGATTCTCGCCACACAGCGCAAGCAGATCGCCACCATCACTGCGATCGGGTGTCGCGGTGAGCGCAAGCATGAACGCGGGACAGAAGTGGTCTATCAGACGCCTATAGGTGGACGCACTCGCGTGGTGAAATTCATCGATCACGATGTAATCGAAGGCATCGGGCGCGAAATGCCGGAGGTCGTTCATGCGCCCCAATGACTGCACCGACGCGAGTAGCACCTCGGCGTCCCGTGCTTTCTCGCCACCCGAGTAGAAGCCGAAACATGCCTCGGGCCGGATGCGCCGGAAGGTTGCTGCGGCCTGCCGGAGTATTTCCTCGCGGTGCGCCACGAAAAGCACACGCTTGAATGGCGCGCTATCGAATGCAGCCAGCCAGGTTTTGCCCAAGCCTGTTGCCAGCACGACCAGCCCTGCTTGGTTACCTGCCGTGCGGGTGGCCTGAAGCGCAAGGAGCGCTGCTCGTTGCATCGGGTGGGGCTCAGGGGGCGGCTGTGCTGGTTCCTCCTCGCCGCTGGTTTCGAGCAACACACCGCCTCGCGCGGGCGGGCGGCGCCGCTGGAGGTAGCGATCGATCCACGCCTGATCCAACGCCGTTGTGCGCGGGTGGGCAAAGAGATCTTCGAACTCCCGGGCCAACGCCTTGATTGCGCGGGGCTCGGTGCCCTGACTGAGGCGCGCATTCCACTCGATGCCGCGCAGCAGCGCAGAGTGGGTCAGGTTCGAACTGCCGATGTAGGCAACGAGTTCCCCACCGCGTCGACCGATGAGATAGGCCTTGGGGTGGAAGCCGAGCGTGTGGTCCGTTTGGAACACCCTCAGTTCGAGAGGGCAACTTCCTTGCTGCTCAGACACGAGCAGCCCCTCACGCATATCGAGCAGACGCAGCAGCGCTCGGGGCTCTGTGACATCCATGTAATCGCCTGTCAGAAGGCGGACCTTGCCGCCGGCCTGCAACACCTCCGTCAGGTAGGGTTCAAGTTGAACGAGGCCGCTCTGGAGGACGAAGGCAACGGCGATATCCACCTGCACCGCGTGCGCAAGGTCTTTCTTCAGCGCATCGAGCAGCGGCGCCGTCGGGGTGCCGGACATGACATCAAGGGCGGGCGTCAGCGCTTCAACGGTATACGCGGCCGGCGCCTCGCGCACCGCGAGGTAATTAGCCTTGTCGGGGATCACGTAGCGGACACCACCACGCGGGTCCGGGACATCACCCGTGTAGCGCGGAATCACGTGGACGTGCAGGTGCGGGACCGTTTGCCCACCTGCAGCGCCCACGTTCACACCGATATTGAATCCGTCTGGCCGGTGCCGATACTCGATGGCGTTCTTGGCGATCTCGATGCCGCGCAGGAGTGCGACTTGTTCATCGAAGGTGGCCTCGAACCACGTCGCCACATGCCTGCGCGGCACCACCAACGCGTGCCCGGGAGAGACGGCGAAGCCATCCCACAGGCACACAAATTCGGAATCGGTGTCATGGAACACCCTCTCGTGTGCCGGGCCGCAAAAGGGACAGTCCGTCGTCAAGCACGCCTCCTGGATAGACGCCCCTTTAGAACGAGCGTGGAAAATTAGCGGACCGAGCATACACGCGGCAGGTGCGAAAGGTGAGGCTTGCTCCTGACCACACGCACGGCCATCGCCTCAACGAAACGCGCGGGCCATTGCCGCGACCACGCGCGCGGCCATCGCCCTAACGGTACGCGCGGCCATTGCCGCGGCCACACGCACGGCCATCGCCGCAATGGTACGCGCGGCCATCGCCGTAACGAAACACACAGGCCACCGCCGCAGCGGTACGCACGGCCACCGCCGCAGCGGCACGCACGGCCATCGCCGCAGCGGCACGCACAGCCATCGCCTCAACGAAACACACGGGCCACCGCCTCAACGAAACACACGGGCCATCGCCTCAACGAAACACACGGGCCATCGCCTCAACGGTACGCCATGCGATCCACCAACCTGACCTTCCTCAGCCCCAACGGGGCGTCCTTTGGTAGCCCAGGGCAACGCCCTGGGTCCAATGGTCACAAATACACCAGCCCTGAAGGGGCGGAATAATGGACTGAAGATCACGCCCACAAAGCGGTGCGGAAACCCATTCACCGGCGCTCGCTAGCGCACGTCGGTTTCGCCCTTTCAGGGCTCGACCTATTACGGGACCTTTCCCAGGGCGTTGCTCTTGGTCCAATGGTCACAAATGCCACTAGGCCACTGTTATCCCGATGCTGATGCCGGGGCATTCGCGGTTTATCCTATGGGCTATGAACCCACAAGGTGATGCCCTCGACAGTCAATTTTCGCCCGCTATTGTCAGCGCGCTTTATGCGCGTGAGGCGGCGCAGTTCCGTGCGCGACATCCACGTTCAGCGCTGCTGGCCGCGCGCAGCACGCACTGGTTTGCCGGCACGCCTCTGCATTGGATGCAGGATTGGCCATTGCCGTTCCCGCTGTACGTGGCGCGCGCGCAGGGCGCACGCGTGACGGATGTCGATGGCCATCCGTATGCGGATTTCTGCTTGGGTGATACCGCGGCGATGTTTGGCCACAGCCCCCCGGCCTTGGCCGAGGCCTTGAGTGCGCAGGTCGCACTGGGGTTGTCCGCCATGCTGCCCGCCGCCGCCACTGCGGAGGTGGGTGAATTGCTGGCCGCAAGGTTTGGGCTCCCGCAGTGGCAAATTGCGACCACGGCCTCGGACGCCAATCGTTTTCTGCTGCGCTGGGTGCGGGCCGCCACTGGGCGCAACATCCTCGTGGTGTTTGATGGTTGCTACCACGGGGCGCTGGACGACACCCAAGTAGTCCTCGTGAACGGCCACACGCAACTCGCACCGGGACTTTTGGGTGCGACTAACGATGTCACCCAGACCACTCGCGTGGTGGAATTTAACGACGAACGAGCGCTCGCCGCCGCGCTAGCGCCCGGCGATGTAGCTGCCGTGCTCTGCGAGCCGGCGCTCACCAATTGCGGCATGGTGTTGCCGAGCGCGGGCTTTTTGGCGCAAGTGCGGGCGCTCACCCGCGCCCATGGCACGCAGTTAATCATTGATGAGACCCATACCTTGTCGGCGGCACCGCAGGGTTATGCGCTGGCGGAGGGTCTGCTCCCCGATGCACTGGTCGTGGGTAAAGCCATTGCTGGCGGCTTGGCCTGTGCCGTTTATGGTGTGAGCGACGAACTGGCCGCGCGTATGCAATCGGCTTGGAACCGCGCCGGCGCGGGCCGCACTGGGATGGGCACCACGCTGTCGGGCAACCTGCTGCAAATTGCCGCCCTGCGCGCCACGCTCACTACACTCATGAGCACAGAAAATTATGCCCACATGGTGGGGCTCGCCACGCGCTACGCGGCGCGCTTGCGGCAGGTGTTGGCGGGGCACCCGTTAAGCTGGACCGTGACCCAACTCGGCGCGCGGACCCAATTGCAATTCAGCGCCCACCCACCGCGCACCGCCCGTGAGGCGGCTGCCAGTTTCGATGTAGCGCTGGACCGGCTGCTGCAGTTGTATCTGCTCAACCGAGGCGTGCTGGTGACGCCGTTCCACAGCATGGCGCTCATGTGTCCCACCACTACGCTTGACGAGGTCGAGGCGCTCGTTGATGGTATGGACGCTTGTCTTACGGAACTGGCAGCGGCCGACCTGCCGCAGCCACCCGGCGGCTAATCTTGGACTCGCCCAACGCGGCAGCGCGGGGCCGGGTGCCTACTGCCCCAACTTTCTCGGAGTCTTTGTATGTTCGATCACCGTGCCCCACTCGCCGAAGCGCAAGCGTTCCTCGCTCGTAACCCCGACATCCGTCATATCCAGATGCTGCACACCGACAATAACGGTGTTTTGCGCGGCAAATCTTTGCGGCCCGCCGAGCTGCCAGCACTCTACGAACACGGCCGGCCGCTGCCCAGTTCCAGTGCGGCGCTAACCGTGCACGGTGACGATGTGGAAGGTACGGGCCTGTTGTGGGAAGTGGGGGATATGGACTGCCTGCTGTTCCCGGTGCCCGGCACCTTGGTGCGTTGCCCCTGGTTACCCGGACCCACGGCCCAAGTCCTGGTGATGCTGGACCCCGAACTGGGCATGCCTTCTGCGGTGGCGGACCCCAGGCTTGCCGCGCGGCGAGTGGTGGAGCGTTATCGGACGTTAGGGCTGACCCCGGTCATGGCCGTGGAACTCGAGTTTTATCTGCTGCAAGGCGACAGCGCGACCCGTCGGCCACCGCTACCGGTGACCCCCCGCGGGGTGCATCCACATGTGTATTGCCTAGAAGAAATTGAGGCCTTGGCGCCGTTTTTGGACGATCTTTACCGCGCCTGCGACGAACAAGGCTTGCCGGCGGAAAGCGTTATTTCGGAATTTGGCCCGGGCCAATTAGAAATCACGCTGCTCCATCGCACGGACACCCTGCGGGCCCTCGATGAAGCCATCGCCTATCGGCGATTGGTCAAAGGCGTTGCGCAAAAACACGGGTATTTAGCCTGTTTTATGGCGAAACCTTTCGCCAATGCCTCCGGCTCTGGCATGCATCTCCACCTCAGCGTGAACGATGCCGATGGCCAGAATATTTTCGCCTCCGAAGATCCCGCTGGGCCGAAGATTCTGCACCATGCCATTGGTGGGATGGCCGCGACGGCGGCCGATTTCATGGCGGTGTTTGCGCCTCACGCGAATTCCTACCGGCGCTTTTGCGCCAACAGTTACGCGCCCCTGCGGCCCACTTGGGGCGTTAACAATCGCACCGTCGGCTTGCGTATTCCCACCGGCCCGGCCGCCGGCCGTCACGTGGAGCATCGCATTTGCGGTGCGGACGCCAATTGTTATCTGGCCGCCGCCGCCGTACTCGCGGGCGTGCTGCATGGCATAACGGAGGGCATCGATCCTGGCCCACCCGTGAGAGGCGATGGCTATCAGGCCAGTGACGTGGCGCCGTTGCCCGCTTATTGGCCCGACGCCATCGAGCGCTTTGCTGCCTCAAGCCTGGCTAAAGAATATTTGACGCCGCGCATGGTGGAGGTTTTTAGTGCGGTAAAGCGCACCGAATGCCAGCGTTTTTTGAGTGAGGTCACGAGCCAAGACTATGACTGGTATTTGCAAACCGTCTAGCCAGGGCGGCGTGCCGAGGTCCTCGACCACGCTTTGCATGGGCCGCCGGGCCCGCTAAGCGTTACCCGTTGCTTGCGCATCTTGGGCAGGCGCTGTTTTAAGGTGCGTCAAACACCTGTCTAACGCTGCGATGACCCCCGTGGCGCGCGCTGGGCTCGCCACGGGGTTAATCCTCAGGGGGTGAGGTTCTGCTTGCGCGCCTCGCGGCGGATGTAATGCCGCACGGCTTCCAGATCCTCTTTATTGATGTTCTTAAATTGGGGCATGCCCCGCTCGCGCAGCGCGCCATCGAACACAACGGCGTGCAGGGCTTTTTCGTCTAACAGCACCGGTGAAGCGCGCAGATCGGGGGCGTAGCCACCGGCGGTGCCAGCCGGCCCGTGGCACATACCGCAGGACTGACTCCATACATGGCTGCCGCGCTCGGCCAGTTCGGGGTAAACCGTGAACTCAGGCGCGTTGAGCGGCTTGGCGAAAGCGGGCGCTGGCATGGGGGGCAGCACCGCCTTACCGTCGAGCGAAAATATCACCAGACGGCGCGGCTGTGCGCCGTAATTCCAGCCGTGCTGGGCGGCCATCGAACCACCCGTGGCGGTCATCGAACCGCCCCAGCCGACGAGCTGCGCGAGGTACTGCTTGCCATCCACCGTATAGGTTACGGGTGGCGCGGAAATACCCAAGCCCAGAGGCGTTTGCCACAGCACTTTGCCGGTGTCGGCGGCATACGCAGCCAGCACGCCATCGGCCCGCCCCTGAATAACCAGATTGCCTTTGGTGGTCAGCGTGCCGGCGTTCCAGACGCCGGGCAGCGGGACTTCCCAACGCGGTTTTTGGGTGATGGGGTCCCAAGCCCGCAGAAACGAGGTGCCCCAGTCGGCCGGCCCGTCCTCACGCAAAAAATCCACGCCCGGATCAAACTTGAAGCTCGGCGATTGCCACGCTTTGGGCTTGGTATATTTGTCGCTGAACATCCCGGCCATCTCAATGACAGGAATATAAACCAGCCCAGTGCCCACGTTGTAGGACATCGCCGGCCAATTGTGGCTGCCGAACGGGCCCGGCCAGACTAATTCCTCACCGTCTTCATAACGTGCGCCTTTACGCTCCACTGGGCGGCCGGTCGCCATGTCGATTTTCTCGGCCCAGTCGGCGCGGGCAAATTTCTCTGCAGAAATCAGCTTGCCGGTGGTGCGATCGATTACATAGAAAAAGCCGTTTTTCGGCGCGTGCAGCAGCGCCTTGACCGGCTTGCCCGCGAGCGTGAGGTCGGCGAGCACGATATCCATATTGGAGTTGTAGTCCCAAGTCTCCCCGGGGGTGGTTTGGTAATGCCACACGTATTTGCCGGTGTCGGCATCCAACGCGACGACGGAGCATAGAAAGAGATTATCGCCGCCACCGGGGCTGCGCATTTTCTGATTCCACGGCGAGCCGTTGCCGGTACCAATATAGATACGATTGAATTCGGGGTCGTAGGTCAGACCGTGCCACGATGTGCCACCGCCGCCGTGCTTCCACCATTCGCCGGTCCATGTTTTGGCCGCCATCGCCTGTGTGTCGTCTTCGAAGCCGTCAGCCGGATTGCCGGGCACGGTGTAGAAACGCCACATTTGCTTGCCGGTGGCGGTGTCGTAAGCGGTGACATAGCCCCGCGCTGCCCCCCACTCGGTGCCGCCATTGCCAATGATCACTTTGTCCCGAAAAACGGCTGGCGCCCCGGAAATAAACAGGGGCTTTTTGGGATCGGTGGTGTTCACGCTCCAGGCTTCTTTGCCGGTTTTGGCGTCTACCGCAATCAACCGACCGTCCACCGTGGCGAGGTATACCCGCCCTTTCCAGAAGGCGATGCCACGATTCCAGTCCCACATGATGGTGGCGCGATCGCCCGCATGCTCGATGACTTTCGGGTCGTACTCCCACAGCACTTGGTGGGTGCGCAGATCCACCGCCCGCACCACATTAAATCTGCCGTTGAAATACATCACGCCGTCGACAATCAGGGGAGTGCCGGTCAGCGAGCGGTCGTTGGGGAGTTCCAAAGACCAGTCAACGCCGAGTTTGGCGACATTGCCCGCGTTGATTTGCTCCAGCGGACTGTAGCGTTGCTGGGAGTGAGTGCGGCCGTAGCCCAACCAGTTTTCGGACTGTTTTTCGTCTGCAAGCGATTGGTCATCGACCAGTGTTTCAGCGTTGACCAGGGTCGTCAGTGACCCTAGCAGTAGGGCCGCGCAAACCGCGGCGAGAACGTGCTTCATGAGGCCCCCTTGGCGGTGTGATCCGGGTTGCCGTTGCGCTCAAAATCTTCTACCCACTGTTTAACCACGTGGTATTGGTGACGCAGGGCGATCTCGTGGTCGTGGTAGAGCATTTCTGTGAGGAGACCTTGGTCGAGTGAAACCTGAATTCTCTCCAGCGTGTTGCAGTCTTCTAGCACCGCGTCGCGCAGTTCTACCATGGAGTTTTCTTGGCCGAAGCGCTGCGCGGCGTTGCTGGCGGGGCGCAGAAACCCGCGCATTTGCCACACGACTTTATTGGCACTCAGTGGCCACATTTGGTGGGTGAAGTACATGCCGCTGCCCATCACGATGAGCCAGTTAGGAAAGAATACGGCGACATCTAAGGACCAGTTAGGCGCGCGCGTCTGGTTCAGCCCTTTGGGTAGCACCGCGGTTTCATCGCGTACCCCGCTGGTGACCGCCGGCCCCGGCGAGTATTGCCAAGCCAGCCCCTGCACCGGATTGGGCGTATAGGCCATATTGCCCCACACCGACATCGTGCGATGTGGCCCTTTGATGCGGCAGTCGATGAGCCGGCCGTAGGGGTTGTCCGGGCCGGCCAGGGTGTCTTTCACCGAGTGTTTGTGGAGGATGGGCACATGGTAGGTCTCGCAGAACGAGTCGATCATGCACTTCCAATTGCACTCGATAGTGCCCTCGTACTCAAACACGGCGGTGCCCCCATCAAAGGCATAACCGGCCAAATCGCGCCCTTGTTCGCCCATGGCCTCGGCCAGTGTTTGGCTGGGTGCGGGGTCAATATTCACAAAAATGAAACCTTCCCAGACGTCCAGCGAAAGCTGGCGTAAACCCAACTGGCTTTTGTCCAAATCAAAAAAACCGCTGGCGTCGGGCACCCCCACCAGCTTGCCGTCTAAGCCGTAGGTCCACCCATGGAAAGGACAGGTGAACGCCACGCAATGGCCGCTCTGGCGCAGTTCTACATGGTTGCCGCGGTGGTGGCAGACGTTGTAGAACGCCCGCAATTTCTGGTCTTTAGCGCGCGCAATAATGACGGCGAAACCGAAGGTGGGGAGGTCTTTTTGGAAAAAATCGCCCACTTTGGCGGCCTGCTCAACGCGGCCCACGCACAACCAAGTGCGGCGAAAAATGCCCGCCAGTTCGCGCTCGTAAAACTGCGGATCGCAGTAGATGTCGGTGGATACCGGCCCGGTACCCAATTCTGGGTGGCGCCCGGTCAGGCTTTGCGCGGCGATTTTTTGCTTGGCGTTCATGCGGGCATCCTTTGAACTTGGTTGTCGGGCATTTGTTCAACGAGGCGAAAGCGGCGGGCGTCAAACCCATCGATGGTGTCGCCTTTGCCGTACCACTCTACCGCCGGGCCCATTTCGGCCAAGCTCAGGAGGAGTTTTAGCAGGCGTTCTTCGGCGGCGTCTAACGCGCCGAGTTGCCGGGTGGCAAGATAGGCTAACGCCGCTGGCGCCTGCGCCAGCATGGCGTCGTAGAAAGCCCGAATGTGGTTGGCGGGCGTGCTAATGCGTTTTTCGAGGCGGGCCCTAGAATCGGCTAAAACCCACTCGGCCACCCACGGTTCGAGCTGTTTAAATCCTTTGGGCAATAGCGATTTCTCGCCGCGTGCGGCTTTCGGCATGAAAGGTCTCTCCGTCGTTTTTTTGAGTGTCCTAGCACGTAGGATTTTTTTTATTATTTATAAGCTGATCGCCCCCGGAACGCAAAAACCGCCAAGGGTTTCAGCGGCTCAATGAGCGAGCAGGCGCCCGTATAAATCTGGCCGCCGGTCACGAAATAACCCCCAGGCTGCCCGCCGTGCTCGCAGTGCGGTGAGATCAAAGCTGGCCGTGATAATGCCCGGCTCCGCGCGCGTGGCTCGCGCGAGCAGTGCGCCGGTCTCATCGGTGATGAACGATCCGCCGTAGAAAGTGATTTCACTACCCGCCAGTTGTTCCACCCCAATGCGGTTACTGGCCACCACCGGCAGCATATTGGCCGCCGCATGGCCTTGCATGACGCGCTGCCAGTGGGCGTGGCTGTCGTAGTTGGCGTCTTGCGGTTCCGAGCCAATGGCACTGGGGTAACATAAAATTTCCGCGCCCATCAGCGCCATGACGCGCGCCGCTTCGGGAAACCACTGGTCCCAACAAATGGCCGCCCCGATGCGACCATAGCGGGTGTCCCACACTTTGAATCCCGTGTCACCGGGTGAAAAATAATATTTTTCCTGGTAGCCCGGGCCCTGCGGCAGGTGAGATTTTCGGTATAGCCCCAGTTCCCGACCATCGGCGTCGATCATCATCAGCGAGTTGAAATAGGCTTGCTGGTGGCGCTCAAAAAAGCTTACCGGCAGCACTACCGCCAGCTCCTTTGCCAGTGCCCGCAGGCCGGCCAGCAGCGGGCTGTGGTCGGCCACTTGCGCCAGCGCGAAATGGCGGGGGTGTTGTTCTTGGCAAAAATAAGGCGTGGAAAAGAGCTCTTGCAGCACAATAATCTGCGCACCGGCAGCCTGTGCCTGACGGACCATGACGGTGGCCCGGGCGAGGTTTTCCAACGCATCGGGACCGCAGGCCATTTGGGTTGCCGCCACCATCGTCAGACTCACACGAAGCTCCTTGCGCTGCCCGCGACAAGGGCAGGCTTAGGATGGGAAACTTACCCGCAAGATGCCAGACCCTTCAAGCATGCGCACCATCTATACCCTCGGTCACAGCAATTTGGCCTTTGCCGCGTTCGCTGATCTGCTCAGCGCGCAGTCTGTCGAGATCTTGGTGGATGTGCGGGCCGCCCCGTGGTCGCGGCGCTATCCGCACTTCGGCCGTACCGCGTTGGAACAAGCCTTGGCCACTCGCAACATCCGCTACCGCTGGCTAGGTGCGGCGCTGGGTGGGTTGCGCGTGGCGGGTGGGGCGACTGCGCATCCGGCGCTCCAGCCTGCGGCGTTCCAAGCTTATGCCGAGCATATGCGTGGGGAACTATTCAACGAAACCTTAAACCGGGTGTGTCGGGGTGCCGCGCGCTATACCTTGGCGCTGATGTGCGCCGAAGCCAATCACACGCAGTGCCATCGGCAATTCATCGCCGATGCGTTGCTGGTCCGTGGGGCTACGGTGCAGCACCTGCACCCACTGGGCCACGTCGCGGCGCATGTGCTACACCCCAACCTACGGCTAGTGGGCACGACCCTGCTCTACGATCGTCAGGCGCAGAGCGGGTTATTCAACGAGGACACCGACCGATGCACCTGAGACATTTTGCCGCCAGTATTTTGGGTCTGCTGCTGTTGGCACGCCCCGCGTTGGCGGCCTTGCCACCCGCGCTGGAGCAAGCGCTGCGCGCGACCACCTTGCCCAGCAGCGCGGTCAGTTTGCTGGTGCGCGATGTGGCGTCGCCCACCCCGCTGGTCGCGCTGAATTTGGAAGTGCCGCGCAATCCCGCCTCCACCGTTAAGCTCATCACCACTTTTGTTGCCCTCGACGCCTTGGGGCCGCTCCATCGCTGGTCTACCGAGGTGTATTTGTTGGGCCCGTTAAACGACGGCGTGCTGCAAGGTGATCTGTTGCTCAGAGGGCGCGGGGATCCGTATCTGATTGAGCAAGAACTGTGGCGTTTCGCCGGGGAATTGCGCCGTCTGGGTCTACGCGAAATAACCGGACGCTTGCTCATCGACGACAGTTATTTTGCGCCAGCCCCGCGCACCGCCGATGCCTTCGACAACCAGCCGCTGCGCTTGTACAACGTCCTACCTAACGCTGCGATGGTGAACTTTAAGGCCTTCACTTTTCACTTTGCGCCGGCAAAAAATGGCCGGGATGTGACCATTACGGCGGACCCCGCGCTGCCTAATCTGATTATCGATAACCAGCTGCATCAAGCGACCGGACCCTGCCACGGCATTTTGGCGCACGTCAAAATGGCGGTGCTCGATCCCGTTATCGCCAACCCCGTGGTGTTTTCCGGCGATTACCCCCACGCATGCGGCGAGCAGACGCTGCCCCGTACGGCGCTGACCCCCGAGGCTTACACCTACGGTTTGTTCAAAAATTTGTGGGCGCAATGGGGCGGCACACTCGCCGGTGGGGTGGCGCGCGGGCTGCGGCCGGTGGGGCAAAAACCTTATTATGTTGGGTATTCCGCGCCGCTGGCCGAGGTCATCCGTCCGCTCAATAAGTGGAGCAATAACGTGATGGCAGACGCGCTGCTGTATGCACTGGCCGATCGCGCGCACGCCCCGCCGCTGCAACCGCAGGACGGGGTTCGGGAAATTGAGCGCTGGCTAACGGAGCAGGGCATCAGCACGCAGGGGCTGGTGATGGAAAACGGCTCGGGACTGTCGCGTCAAACACGGGTCACCGCCAGCACGCTGGGCGGGCTGCTAGGCCACGCTTGGACGAGCCCGTGGATGCCAGAATATTTGGCATCGCTTGCGCTGGTGGGCATGGATGGGACAGCGCGTAAACACTTTAGACATGCGCCAGAAACCGGCCGCATGCATCTTAAAACCGGCCGCTTAGATAACGTCGCTGCGGTGGCGGGTTATGTGCTGGCGCGCAACGGCCACACCTATGTGGTGACCCTGCTCATGAACCACCCGACGGTTAACCAGGGCGGCGGTAACGCTTTTATGGATGCGGTGCTGAAGTGGACTTTCCAACACTGAGCAGCGCGCGGTCCATGCGCGTGAGAATGGCCTCAAGGATAACCGGTGAGGTGGCGAAGTTAAGCCGCACAAAACCTTGCCCAGCCGCGCCGAAATCCGGCCCCGGGCTCACCGCGACGCCCGCTTCGCGCAGGAAAAAACGCCAAGGTTCTTCGGCTAATTCGAGATCTCGGCAGTCTAGCCACGCCAAATAAGTAGCCTCCGGCGGGGTGTGTCGCACGGCAGGCCAACGCGTCGCCACAAAACTGGCGAGATAGTCGCGGTTAACCCGCAGTTGCGCTAACACCGTGTTGAGCCAAGGATCGCCGTCACGCCAGGCGGCGCTGGTCGCCGCCATGCCGAGCGCGCTGCGCCCGCCGCGTACGTGTCCCGGCAGTTGATCGAAACGGCGTTTTAGATCGGGTGAACCAAACACGGCGCAGGACACGCACAGGCCCGCAATATTGAACGCCTTGCTAGCGGACGTCAGGGTGATGGTGCGCGCGGCGAGGTCGTCGGCCAAACTGGCGAAAGGAATATGTGCACGTTCGTCCAGCATGATGTCGGCGTGAATTTCGTCAGAGATAACGAGCAAGTCGTGGCGGCGAACAATCTCTGCGAGCGCGGTGAGTTCGTCGCGCCGAAACGCGCGGCCGCTGGGATTATGCGGATGACACAGCAGTAAGAGGCGGGTGCCGGCATCGCAGGCCGCCTCCAGCGCCGCAAAATCTATGGCGTAGCCCCGCGCATCTGCCACCAAAGGACACAGCACTGGGCGCCGCCCGGTCTGCGCGACCGCCTGCAAAAAGGGAGGGTAGATGGGCGTTTGAATAATCACCCCCGCCCCGGCGTCGGTGAGCGTCAGCAGGGCGAGGTAGATCATTTGCACCACGTCACTGAAGAACTCCACTTGGTCGGGCTCAATCGACCATTGGTAGCGCGCGGCGGCACGTTCGGCAAACAGTGTGTTGAGGCCCGCTGCGGGATATGCCATGGGATAGCCCACGTCGTCTAAGGCGATGCGCGCGTTGAGCGCCGCGCGAATTGGCGGCGCCAGCGCAAAATCCATGTCCGCAATCCACGCGGGCAAAATCTCCGGGCCATAGGCTGTCCACTTCACGCTTTGCTTGGCGCGCAGGGCCGCCTCGGTAAGGAGAAAAGAAATGGGTTCGGACATGCCGGGTCAATGCTCCGAGGGCAGAAGAGTCTGTGCGTCAATCTAGCGCAAGCGGGCCCCTGAGGCGTAGCGGTTAGGCACTACTGCGCGGGTTAATGGTGGGTGTGTTGCAGCGTGACCACGAGCAGCACGCCGACGCCAATCCAAAATACTTGGGCTAGGGTTTCCTTCAGGGTGACGCCACGGTGCAGGCTGGGGATCAGATCGGCGATTGAAATATAGAGGAAGCTCGCCGCCGTAAACGCCAACGTGAAGGGCAGATTTGCCTGCAGCAGCGGCATTTGCCACCACGCGAGTAAGGCACCTAGCACCATGGCCAAACTGGAAACGGCGTTCAAGGTAAAGGTCCGCCAGCGGGAAAAACCACTCTCCAGCATGATGGCGAAGTTCCCCACTTCTTGGGGAATTTCGTGAGCGATGATGGCTATCCCCGTCACGACCCCCAGTTTGGGATCTGCGACAAACGCCGCGGTGAGCAGCACGCCATCGAGGAAATTGTGAACAGTATCACCCACCATGACCAGCGGGCCGGCGTGGCGTAACCCGTGGTGGTGGTGCACATGTCCATGTGAATCCACCCCGTGCGCGTGCCGCCAGATCAGCGCCTTCTCCAACACGAAGAACAGCAGGATGCCGCCCAACACCGTGGCAAACACCAGATGGCGCTCGCCGATGTGAGCATGGGCCACAGCTTCGGGCAGGAGTTCCATGAACGCAACGCTTAACAGGGTGCCCGTTGCGAGGCTAATAAGGTGTGCTACCGTCTTGCGACGCCAGTCTTCTGGGAGCAGTAAATAAATGGCCCCCGCCGCCATGCTCAACACGGCGCCCAACAGCGTGAAGGCGATAATGGGGATCAGTAAATTGGGGTCTGGCGTTGCCATTGAGAGTTTTCTCGGCGTGCTCGGGCACTTTAGTGCCCTCGAGAGTTTCCCCAAGGGCGGCGGCTCGCATACTAACCACTAACGTTATTCAATAACAAATTGTTGCCCCGCGACAGGAACCAAAACACACGATGACCCTCGCCACGCAGACCGTTTTAAAAAGCTTCGCTGCCGTCGTTCATGACCATGGACGCTGTGTGACCACCGCGATGGCCAAAGCCGAGACCGCCTGCGCCACGGCCGGCAAACGGCTCACGCCCCTACGACGGCGGGTACTAGAACTCGTGTGGGGCAGCCATTTGCCGGTAAAAGCCTACGACCTGCTCGCCATCCTAGGGCGCGAACGCGAGCAGGCCGCCCCACCCACGGTGTACCGCGCTTTGGATTTTCTGCAACAAGTGGGGCTGGTGCACCGCATCGCGTCACTCAACGCCTTTGTGGGTTGTGGTGAACCGCTGCAGGGTCACGTGAGCCAGTTCCTCATTTGTACGCAGTGCGGCACGGTGGCTGAACTGGCAAATCTCAGTGTCTCCGCCAGCATTAGCGCGAGCGCCGAGGCACTCGGTTTTCAAGCGACGCGCCAAACCATCGAAGTCGAAGGCACCTGCAAGCATTGCAGTCGGCGCGGCGCGCAGGCACACCCATGAAGCATTTCACGAGTCTCGCAGTAACCCTTCAAGATGGCATTGCGCAGGTCGAATTTAACCGCCCCGAGCGCGCAAATGCCATCGATCGCACGTTGTGGGCAGAACTGGGCACGCTCATGCAAACGCTAGACGCCACGCCGAGTGTGCGGGTGGTGGTGCTGAGTGGTCGGGGTCGTCATTTCACGGCGGGCATCGATTTGGACTTTCTGCTGGCACTGCGCAGCGACCTCGCACCGCTCGATGCCGCGCAAGGTGCGGCGCGGTGCTTGGAGACCATCTTGTGGCTACAAGCGCAGGTCACTGCCATCGAGGTGTGCCGCAAGCCGGTCATTGCGGCGATACACGGGGCTTGTCTGGGGGGTGGGATCGACATTAGCAGTGCTTGCGATTTTCGATACGCGACGGCGGACGCGCGCTTCGCAGTGAAGGAAATTGATTTGGCGATCATCGCTGATCTCGGCACGCTGCAACGGTTGCCGCGCATCGTCGGCGAGGGCGTGGCGCGCGAGCTCATTTTGACCGGGCGCGAGTTTGGCGCCGCGGAAGCCGAGCGACGCGGCTTTCTGAACGCCGTTTTCCCCGATGTGGCGGCCCTGATGGCGGGGGCTTTGGCCACGGCTCAAGTGTTGGCAAGTAAGTCTCCACTGGCCCTGCGCGGCACCAAGGCTGCACTGAATTTCAGCCGTGATAACGATCTGGCGCCCGCCCTGCACGAGGTGGCTGAGCGCAATATTCCGCTGTTGCTTGCGCCAGATATTGCCGAAGCCTTGAGCGCGCAGCGCGCCGGTCGCCCGCCGCGCTACCCGGATTGATATTGACTGTCGCGGGCGGTGGGCGCGCGTGATTGAACGCACGCGGCTGGGACTTCGGTGAGTACCCACCGCTCACGACGGCTCGTTAAGCGGCGCTCTGCGCCGCGCCTACTGCAAGGTGACGGCGCAGTGGCCTGCCGCGCCGACTGGTGCGGCTCGCGGCCTGTCGGTTGCGGGGTGCTGGGTTACCAGGTGTATTAGGCCCGCGAGAGTCGCGGAACCATTCAGATTGCGCGGTCAACGCCGCTAATTCCGAGACACACAAACTGATCGCCTTTGAGGTTCCCATGAACTGGATCAATTCTCTGCGCCTTGCCACCAAACTGGGTCTTGCCTTCGGGCTACTGGGGTGCATTCTATTGGTCACTGGCGCCACAGGTTTCTACGCCAAACACAAACTGACGAGTGCCATCGACTTTCTCACGGGGCCGGCTTGGAACGCCGCCGCCGGTGCGCTGGAGGCCCAGATTTTCATTGAGCATGAAATCATTCTGGTTTTGCGGTCGCTGGAACTCACCCCCGAGCGCGACCAAAACCTCGCCGACTTGGAGTCCGCAAAAAAGCAATCTAGCGTTGGTTTGGCACGGCTGCTGGCTTCCGAGCTCATTCCGAGTGCTGATCGCGAGCGTCTTACCGCCACTAAAACCGCACTCGATGACAGCCGTAACCGGTTGCTCAACGCGGTCACCGATCCCCTGATCTCGCCCGCAGTTCTCGGCTCTTATCGCCAGTCTTTAAATCACGATGTCACGCAAATCTTGGCCACACTCACCACTATTGAGGCCATAGGCGATGCGCAAGTCGAAGACCAGCAAATAGCGACCACAGCGCTGGCCGCAACCACCAACAATATTTTGACGGCTGCCGTGACGTTGGGCTTGCTGGCTTGCTTGCTGGTGGCGCTATCGATTAATCGGACCGTGCTGCAACCGGTTGTTGAGATGGCGAATCACCTGGAACGCCTTGCCAAGGCGGATGGCAATCTCGGTGTGCAGTTGACGGTGAATTCTCGCGATGAAGTGGGCGAACTGGCTGGTGCTTTCAATGCTTTTGTCAGCAAGTTGCGGCTCGCGTTCGGTGCGGTTTCGCGCTTGAGCAGCGATGTGGAAACTGCGTCTCGGCAACTCAGTACGGCCACCAACGTGGTGAGCACCAGTATCGACAAGCAACAGATGAAAACCGATCAAATTGCCACGGCCTTTAATGCACTCGCCGCTAGCGCGCAGTCCATTGCAGATACAACCTTGGTGGCGAACACCGCTTCAGAGCGATCACAGGAACGGGCCGAGGAAGGGCGCCAAGTCATGGGCGAAGTCACACGGTCTATTTCTGGCTTGACCCACGACGTGCAGAACGCCACCGACGCTATTTTGGATCTGGAGCGTAATAGCGGAGACATTGGCCGGGTGCTGGATGTGATCCGCGCAATCGCCGAGCAAACCAATTTGTTAGCGCTGAATGCCGCCATTGAAGCGGCGCGGGCGGGCGATCAGGGTCGTGGTTTTGCGGTGGTGGCAGATGAAGTACGTACTTTGGCGCAGCGTACGGGCGAGTCCACCGAAGAAATCCATCAGATGATCGAGGCGCTCCAAGACACCATTCGCCGGGTCTCGAGTTCCATGGAACAGAGTCGCCAAAAAGCGGTGGCGACTGCCGATACGGCGCTTAAAGCGGAGAGTGCCATTAACGCCATTGGTACGGCGGTGGACGAGAACCGCCGGCTTAACGCCGAAATTGCCGGGGCCAGTAATGAACAGCGTAATGTGACTGAGAGTATCCACCAGACGGTGATAAAAACTCACAAACACCTGATTGAAACCTGTGCCGCTGCCGGGGGATCTTTGCGTACGGCCGACGACCTCGGCAACCTCTCGCGCCGCATGAACGAAACCTTGTCGAGCCTCACCGCCAGCTAGGGTGCGGCACTCAATGGGCTATCCCAAAGCGGCCCAGCAGGGCCGTCAGCGGAGTTCCAGTCTTGTCACTCGCCACGCAGGCTCGTCGTTTTTGTTGGCGGGTGCTAAGTGGCGAGGGCGGGCTCCGCAGTTAGTTTGCGCCAGACGCTGGCCAGCCACATTTGTTGAGCGCGCGGTACGCCCGGCGGGCGAAAGAAATACGACAACTCCACAAAGCCCGCGTTCGTCAGCAAGTTCCGCCAAGTCTCCAAACTTAAATAAGCTCCGTAGCGGGAGCCGCTAAAGCCTTCCTGATCAAGACCGTGGGGATTGGAGCAAAACAACACGCCGTCCGATTTGAGTGTGTGGTGCAATTGCGCCAAGACTTGCGGCAAGGCGGTGCGTGGCACGTGAAATAGCGTGGCGCAGGCATAGACGCCGTCAAAGGATTCCGCCGGTAGATCGAGCGCCAAGAAATTTTGCTGCCAAACCTCGCAGCCACTGTAGGCCTGCGCCATGGCCACGAACGGTGCGGCGCCATCCAGCCCCACGGCGTGGTGGCCAAGTTCCGTGAAGGTGCGCAGATCCCGTCCCGGCCCACAGCCAAAATCTAGCACCCGCCAGGGTGGTGGGCTCTGGATGGCGGCGAGCAAGGCGGCGATGTTCTGGCTCACATCATGGTCGAGCGTGCCGGCCTGATAGGACTGGGCATGGTGGGTGTAATGGCCGATGGTCGTCGCCGCGAGTTCCGCCGGCGTCATGCGCATTCCACCACGACGGGGCCGCCGCGCCCCAAACCTAATAGCGTGGCGGCGTTTTGCTCGGCTACTGCGATTTCCAGCACCTCGAAAGAATTCACCAGCGCCAAAAATGAGCCCGGCGTGACGTCGCCATAGGTGCGATGAAAGGGGATGCGGTGACCCGCGGCGCGCACGCTTAGCACCCGACATCCGGCCAGATCTGTCGAATCGATATTGGTGATGAGATTACCAAAGTGGTCGGTGGTCACCACCACGCCGTGAATTTCCTGCCCGCGGCGCGCCGGAGGGTCGATTAACGCCGGCACCCAGTCGGTCGTTAGGGTGCCAATTTGCGCGGGATAGACTCGCGCCGCTGCCAGTTCGGCGGCCAGCGGTGCAAAGAGATCCCGGCCGTGAAAAGTCGCACTCAGGCGATCGATGCCAAAGCCGCGGAGTTTCGGCAGTTCAACGCGGTACACCAGCGCCTGAGTGCGTTCAATCACCCCGGCCAACAGACCGTTATCGGGCGCTAAGAAGGCGTGCCCGTCACCGATCACCAGCAACACGCTGCGTCCTGTACCCACCCCAGGATCGACCACCGCCAGATGCACCGTGCCATCCGGAAAATAGCGATACGCCCGCTCCAGCCAGAACCCCGCCTCAGCCGGCCAATGGACATGGACCTCGTGGGTGAGATCCACCAGCTGCGCACTGCGCAGGCGCCGGAGGATCACGCCTTTCATGGTCCCGACAAATGGGCCGCGATGGCCGAAGTCGGTGGTGATGGTGACGACGCCGGTGCCGAGAAATTGTTCGCTCATTTATTTTTTTTCCTCACAGTGGTGACGCGCGGTAGCGGCTGGGTGCCGCCCACTTGCGCAATTCGCTCAAAACCCGCTGCTAGGAAGGGGATCAAGCGTCGGTAAATGAGATCCAGCCGGGAGGACTGGCAACGCCCACCAGAGAGTAAATCGACCCGGCCGGTTTCCGCGAAAGTCATCACCAAGGCACCCAGCATAAAGTGAAAGCCCCAGTAGAGATCACGCACCCGGGCTTGCGGCAGCGCTAACTGCGCCCCGGTGATAAAGCATCCCGCCACCTCATCAAACTGCGCCGACATCACCGAGGCTGTCCAGCGCGGCGAAGTGGAGACTTGCGCGATGAGTTGCGCATAGCTTTTCCAGCCGGCCCCACCCCGCCAGCTCCGCTCCATAAAGGGCCGCGCAAAGGCGTCGATCAGTCCCGCCAGTGTCGGCGGTGTTGGCAGGGCAGCAAACAACCGCAGGCGCTCATGATTGAGTTCGCTCGCACGCCGCTGCACCACCGCCAGAAAGAGCGCGCTCTTAGGCCCAAAGTGGTAATTGGCGAGCGCGAGCTCAACGCCTGCCATGCGGGTGATTTGCCGTAGCGAAACCCCCTCATAGCCCGCCTGGGCAAAGAGTTCCTCTGCGGCATCCAAAATGCGGGTTTTCGTTGCAATAGGGGATTGTTTGGAGGGCATGGCAGTGCTAATTTTAAGTTGAACGCTTGTACAAATTCTATTTTAAAAAAGACCGGGGAACGCCGGCAAATTGGTTGCATTCTGGCCCCTCAGGCCGGACGCAACTGGGGAGACCACCATGAGTAACGCTTGCAGTCCGGTCCAGCTGGGCTATCTTGGCTTTGAAGTATCGGACCTCTCCCGCTGGCAAAAATTTGCGCCGGAAGTGCTGGGTCTGGCCGTTGAAATTACCGACGAGCTCACTTATCTGCGTATGGATGAGTATGCATGGCGAGTGTGCCTGACGCCCGGCCCGCGTGACGATCTCACGCTGTTGGGTTGGGAAATGCGCGACGCAGCCGCACTGGCTGAGCTCGCAGCCAAACTGGAAGCGCACGGGGTGGCAGTCAAAAGAGGCGACCGTGAGGCGCTCAATCGGCGCCGCGTGGTGGGCCTGATTGAATTTTCAGACCCCAACGGGATCGCCTCAGAAGCCTACTTCGGCCCGCTTATCAACCGTGCCCAGCCGTTTATCTCGCCCTGCGGTGCGGCGCCTTTTGTGACGGGCGATTTAGGCTTAGGGCACCTCACCATGACGGTGGACAGCTTGGAGGACAGCCTGCATTTTTATCAAGATGTGCTGGGTCTGCGCTTGAGCGACTGGGTGCGTCCACAGCCAGAGCGCGGGGTGGAATCACACCTCAATTTGGCGTTTTTGCGCTGCAATCCGCGCCATCATTCGCTGGCGTTTTTCGAGCTAAAGCTGCCCAAACGGCTCCATCATTTCATGCTGCAGAACGAGAGCATCGATGCGGTTGGCAGCGCTTGGTATCGGTGTCAGGACCAACAAGTCCCCATTGAGCTCACGCTCGGGCGGCACACCAACGATGGCATGTTGAGCTTTTACCTGCAGACCCCCTCGGGCTTTAGCGTCGAGTATGGCTGGGGCGCGCTAGAGGTGGATGAAGCCACTTGGCGTACCCAACTCCACACCACCGGCAGCAGTTGGGGTCATCGTCCGCCGCTCGCAGCCGGTTAGGAGTGACGACCATGGAAGACTTTGGTGCATTGGTCGATCTGGAACGTAAAACCGTTAGTCCTCGGGTGTTTGTGGACGAGGCGGTGTATCGCGCAGAACAGACGCAAATTTTTACGCACTGCTGGCTGTTCGTCGCACACGCCACGCAGTTGCCTAACCCGCGCGATTTTCTCACGACCTATATGGGTGAGGAGCCGGTCATCGTGGTGCGCGGTGAAGATGGCAAAATTCGCGTCTTTATTAATTCTTGTCGGCATCGTGGGTCGCGCGTTTGTCGGGTCGACCACGGTAATAACCCGCTGTTTGTCTGCCCTTATCACGGCTGGAGCTACGACACCAAAGGCCAACTGCGCGGTGTGCCGCAGATGGATAGCGCTTATCACGGGGAACTCGATAAAAGCCAATGGGGGCTGGTGGAAGTGCCGCGGGTCGAAATTTTTCGGGATTTGGTATTTGCCAATTTTGACGCCAACGCCATCACGCTCGATGACTATCTCGGGGATTTTCGCTGGTATCTCGATTTGGTTTTGAATCGCGCCGTCAATGGCATGACCTGCATGCCCGGCACGCACCGTTGGCGCTTGGGCGGTAATTGGAAACTGGCCGCGGAGCAATTCTTGGGGGACAACTATCACACCAGCACCTTGCATCGCAGTATGTTGATGATCGGTCTGGGGCCGACCGACGGTGATTTTCGCGGCGAGGCGCCGTGGGAAAAAGACTTCGAAGTAAAATGTGCGAACGGCCACGGCTGGATCAATTTCGACATCCCAGCACCGCCCATGCCACCCGCGGCGGCGGCTTTTTTTGCGCGCGTTCGCGAAGAATCCAAACAAACCCTCAACCCGGAACAACAAAAGCTGGTACACCACGCGCAGGTCGGCACGGTGTTTCCAAATTTTTCCATTCTGTCTTTTCTAGGTTTCACGAGCATCCGGGTTTGGCAGCCTATGGGCACGCGCCAAATGCACGCGTGGGCTTGGGGCCTGATCGAGAAAGACGCCCCGCCGGAAGTCGTAGACTTTGTCCGGCAGACGCAAGTACTGACGTTCTCCCCCTCGGGCATTTACGAGCAAGATGACGGCATTGTCTGGCAATCGGCGGTCGACGCCATGGGCGGCGTCGTCCGGCGCAATCACCCGTTGAACTATCAACAAGGTGCGGGCCACGGCCGTTTAATGGACAACAAGCCAGGGCTTATCCATCCCCCGTCCACCGAAATTGGGGTGTTTGGCTTCTATGAATTCTGGCGCGACATGATGACTCGGGAGGCCAAATGAGTGCCGCTCGCTACAATCCGTTGCGCTTGGAATTTGAAGAACTGCTGATCGACGAAGCCTGGCTGCTCGATACCGATCAATTGGAAGCGTGGCTGGAGCTCTTTACCGACGACCTAGTCTACCGGGCACCGGTGCGCAGCAATGTGAGCCGTCTGGCGGAAGCACTGGACGACCCGCGCCGCCTAACGCACATAGAAGATAGTCGGTTTTCCTTGGGGCTACGCGTACAACGCCTACGCACCGGTGCGGCGCACGCCGAGGAGCCTCCCTCGCGAGTTCGGCATTGCGTGTCCAACGTCAAAATTTTGGATCAACAAGATCCCCAACGCGTGCAGGTAGCGTCCAATGTGATGGTGTTTCGCAGCCGTGAGGGCCGTGACGAACACCTCTTTGTGGCCCAGCGACGGGATTGGTGGCGGCGTGTCGATGACCAATGGCGCTGCTCCCAGCGGCTCATTTTGTTAGACCACGATGTCATGGAAAACATCACCATTTTCTTTTGAGGTCAGCCATGAACGAAGCCACAAAAAAATTATTAGACCTCACCGGCCGGGTGGCCTTGGTCACCGGCGGTGCGCAGGGGATCGGTCAGGGTATTGCCGCGAATCTTGCGGGTGCGGGGGCGGCGGTGGTGCTAGCGGATATCGACATCGCAACCGCCACGCAGGCTGCTGCAGCGCTGGTGGCACAGGGTCTGCGGGCCGTCGCCACGGTTTGTGATCTGGCGGACCCTGCGAGTGTGCAGGCCGCGATTGCCCACACGGTGGCCACTTTTGGTGCGCTCGATATCTTGGTTAATAACGCCGGCATCTACCCCATGCAGCCGATCGCGCAGATGCCACTGACACTGTGGGACCAAGTGTTAAACGTTAATTTGCGGGGTGCGTTTGTGGCGTCACAAGCCGCCGCGCCGTGGCTGTGTCAAGCCGCACGCCACGGCCGATTGATCAATATTTCCTCTATCAATACCGCTAGAAGCTATGTGGGTATGGCGCATTACGATGCGAGTAAGGGCGGCTTAGAAGCCTTCACCCGCGCTTACGCCTTGGAGTTTGCTAGCCACGGCGTGACCGCCAATGTCATTGCGCCGGGCGCGGTAAAAACGCCGGGCTCGTTTAGCGTGCGCAACAATCTTGCGCAAAGCCGCGGCGACTCTAGTACGGATGCGGTGGATGCGGAATTCGCCAGCCGCATTCCGTTAGGTCATTGGGCCTCACCCGATGAAATTGGGCAGGCGGTACTGCTACTGGCAACACCTGCCGCAGCCTATATCACCGGGCAGACGATTTACGTCGACGGCGGCCTTAAACTCACTCTGTAAATGGCAAGGAGACAGCATATGTCCCAGCGAGAATTCGATCGTCATACGGCCCGAGAATGGGCGCAAAAAAATATGCAGGGGGTGGCGAATGTCGTGACCCCGACTTACTCCGCCGATTTGGCGAGCATCAACGAAGCTGCTTTGCGCCACGATATTCGCTTGGAGATCGAGCTGAAGTTCTGGGGTGCCTTGCTGGTGTCCGAAACGGCGAACACCCTGCCCGAGTACGACCAACTGATGCGCTGCGCGGTCGATGAGGCTGCTGGACGTTTCCACCTCATCCACCACGCAAGCTTTAACACCCTTGCCGATAATATTGAGGCGGTTCAGCGCAGTGAGCGGGCGGGCGCGACCTTGGTGTTGTTGGGCTATCCGCCCAATTTTTATCCGCAATCGGAAGCCGAAATCTACGCCTACACTCGGTCGTTTTGCTCGGTCACCGACCTCGGTATCATTTTGTTCCCGGTGCCGCTGTGGAACTTCGAGCGCATCCATCCCAGTGCCGGTTTTGGGCCGGATCTCATCGCCCGTCTGTTAGACGACTGCCCTAACATCGTGGCCATCAAAGCCGAGGGCGGCATGCCCAGTATCGGCGGTTTTGTCGATGTTTATCGTCGATTTAACGACCGGGTGCGGGTGATTGAGCCCATCGAAAGTAATGGCTTGCCCATGGCCACCATTCTCCCGATGCCCTTCATGGGGACGAGCAATTACGAATATTACGGCGGCGCGATCCCGCGCATTTTCGAACTCATCCAACGCGGCGAAATGGATGCCGCCATGGCGCAATACTGGTCTCTACACCACGCCCGGCAGGCTAATAGCGCCGCCATGGCGGTGCTGGCCGGCACTAATTTTCTGCATCGCATGCTGTGGAAATATCAGGGCTGGCTGCAGGGTTTTAATGGCGGGCCGCTGCGTGCGCCCACCATGCGGCTTAACGACCGCCAGATGAAATCCTTACGGGGTGGCCTGCTGGCCGC
>CAMAXW010000047.1 GCA_945862315.1 Klebsiella pneumoniae | reverse complement strand
CGAGCGCGATGTCATCACCACCTGGGCCCCCGCCTTGGCGAGCATGACGGCCGCCCGTTGCCCCACCGGACCCGTGCCCGCCAAAATCACCGCGCGTTTTCCCGTCAGTGGCACCTCGGCCGCCAATTGCGCAATAGCCGCCGCCGCCGTGGTGTTACTGCCATTGCTATCGAGCATCACCGAAACCCGGAAATTGTCAAAGAACTGCCGGCGCACGGCGGCAAAGACCGCTTCGCCGGCGGCCATATCGCTGCCGGTCACAAACAGGGCGCTGAAATGTTTGGCGGCCGGTGGCCGTGTGAACACCACCCCTTCGACTAAGCGCGCCACTGCTGCGGGTGTGATACCCCCTAGCGGCGTGACGTGGTCGACCCCCGCGTCGTAGGCGACCACGGTGTCGAAGGTATTGGGGATGGCGTCGGTATCGAGTTGGAACAGCAGTTTTTTCATGGCGGGTGCGCGGGCGTCGTCTAGATTCACAGTAGCCCAGACACTAACCGCAGCGCCGTTGTGCCACAAGCACACCGCGCAGCGTGGTGTAGGTGGGTCGCAAATCCTGCTCGTATACTGGCGCCCCCTATTCCCCCTGGATGACGCCTGATGATCAAACAGCTATCGCTAGAAGAATTCCTCGCCCAATTGGCGAGCCGGTCGTCCACGCCGGGCGGTGGTAGTGCGGCGGCCCTGATGGGGGCGATGGGCGCGGCTTTGGTGGCGATGGTCTGCAATCTCACCGTGGGGAAATCCACCGACCCGGCGCTCGAGGCCGAACTGGCAGCCCTGCTTGGCGCGGCGCAGGAAACCCGTGCCGGCTTGACCGCCGCGATCGCCCAAGACATTGCCGCCTTTGATGCCGTGATGGCAGCCTATGGTTTGCCCAAGGCTATGCCGGCAGAAAAAATCACCCGGACCACCGCCATTCAGCTCGCCCTGCGCCATGCCACTGAGGTACCCATGGACTGCGCACGGTTGGCCGCACAGGTCATCGAATTATCGGGACGGGCCGCCGCCCACGGCAATTTGAATGTCATTAGCGATGCTGGGGTGGCGGTCATGGCGGCCTACGCAAGCCTTAAGAGTGCTGCGCTAAACGTGTACATCAACACCGGTGTGCTGCAGGACGCCGCGTTCGTTGCGGCGAGCTTAGGCGAGCTTGAGCAATTGCTAGAAACCGCCGAGGCCGCGGTGGTGGCGATTTACGCCGCGGTGCGCGCGAAGCTCTAAGGCCTGTTTTCGGCAGGGGTGGTGATAATTCGCATGGAGAAGTCGATGGCGTGCAGGTGTTTGGTCAGGCTGCCAACCGAGACAAAATCGACGCCCGTGGCGCCGATGGCCGGCAAATCTTCCAAGCCAAAGCCGCCGGATGCTTCGAGTTTGACGCGCCCCGCCGTCAGGATCACGGCGGCGCCTAGCTGGTCTGGCGTAAAGTTATCGAGCAGCAGCATGTCGGCGCCAGCGTTGATGGCCTCGTCAATCTGCTCAAGGTGCTCCACCTCCACTTCGATGGGCAGTGTGAGATGGGCGGCCCGCAGCGCTGCAATGGCCGCGCTGATGGAACCGGCGGCGGCGATGTGATTCTCTTTCACCAAGACCCCATCGTAGAGACCCGCACGGTGATTAAAACCACCCCCGCAGCGCACGGCATACTTTTGGGCACGGCGCAGCCCGGGGATGGTTTTGCGCGTATCCAATAGCCGGGTGTGGGTGCCGGCAAGCGCCTGCACGTAACGCTGGGTGGCGGTGGCTGTGCCGGAGAGTGTTTGCAGGAAATTGAGGGCCGCCCGCTCGCCGGTCACGATGCTGCGCGCCGCCCCGAGAATCTCACACACTCGCTGCTGGGGCGCGAGTGGCTCGCCGTCATCGGCATGCCATTGCAGTCGGATGGTGGGATCCAGCACCCGGTACACTTCGTCCACCCAACGGCGACCACACAACACCGCCGGCTCGCGCGTGATGATCAGCGCGGTGGCGTGGCGGTCGGCGGGGACGAGCAGGGCGGTGGCGTCGCCGCTGCCGAGGTCTTCAGCCAGCGCGGTGGCGACGGTCGCTTGGAGGTCGGCAAAAAAATCAATGCGGGTGGCGCTGCGGTCGAAAGACGAAGACACGTGGGTAGAACCTGAAGGCAATCTGGGGTGCCTAGCCTACCCGCTGGCGGCTATCGGGTTCAAACCTTGGGTGTTAAGGTTCTGCCCCCAGCCTCGTCCTAGGCTCGCCTGTGAAGGTCATTCATGTTGAGTTCTCCTGTTGATAAGGCCGCTTTTGCGGCGGAATCGGTCAAACCCTCGCGGGCGATTGCCACGCTGGTAGAAGATGTGCGGGCGGGCTTGCTCCATGCCCCGCGTGAACTGCCGCCCAAATATTTTTATGACGCGCACGGCTCTAGCCTATTTGAAGCCATCTGCCTCACGCCCGAGTACTACCCCACCAGGGCTGAACGTGCGCTCATTGCCCAACATGCCCACGAACTCATTGGGATCGCGCAACCCCTGTCTATTATCGAGTTTGGGAGTGGGGTGGCCTCCAAATTGGGACCGCTGTTCAAGGCCTGCGAGGCCCACGCACTCACGGCCAGCTACTACCCCTTGGATGTCTGCGAATCCGTGTTGCTCGCTACAGGTGAGCTACTGCGTGAACAATTTCCTTGGCTGGTGGTGCGCCCTTTGTTGGGAGATTTTACCGCCGGGCTGGCCAATTTGCCGCGTATTCACGGGTGCAAATTGCTGATGTTCCTCGGCGGTACGCTGGGTAATTTTGACCAGCCCGCCGCCATTGCCCTGTTGGCGGAGATGCGCACCCTGATGCGCCCCGACGATTTTTTACTGTTGGGTGCCGACCGCATCAAAGATCCACTGACCCTGCACGCCGCTTATAACGATGCCGCAGGCCTGACCGCGCAGTTCAATCTCAACTTGCTCTCGGTACTCAATGCCGGGGTAGGCGCTGATTTTGTCGCCGATAACTTCGCACACCGGGCTTTTTATAACGCCGAGGCGCAACGCATCGAAATGCACTTAGAGAGCCTAGTGGCGCAGCGCGTGGCACTGCCGGCGTTGGGTGAGTCGATCAATTTTGCTGCTGGCGAAACCATCCGCACGGAGATTAGTCGCAAGTTTTCGCCGGCCTCTCTCAGCGCGCTACTGGCCGCTGCAGGATTACGGCTGGACCGCCATTTCAGCGGGGTCGACGAGGCCTTCTCCTTGGTCTTGGCGAGGCGCGACGATGCCTGAGACCGTGGCGCCCGACGCGTATCCGCCGCTACAACTCACGGCGGGTTGGTGTATCCCCAGCCGCCATTGCCCGTCCCCCAACCACGATGCCCGCCCGCCGGATGTACTCATCGATTTATTGGTGATACATGCGATTAGCCTGCCGGCCGGTCATTACGGCGGCCCGCATATCAGCAACTTATTTTTGAATGAATTGGAATGCTCGGCGCACCCGAGCTTTGAGAGCCTGCGGGGGCTGCGCGTCTCGGCGCATTTTCTCGTGCGTCGCGACGGCGAGATTATCCAGTTCGTCGCCACGGATCGGCGCGCCTGGCATGCCGGCGTCTCAATTTTTGAGGGGCGCCCCGCCTGCAACGATTTTTCTATTGGTATCGAGCTTGAAGGCAGCGATGAGGATATTTTTACCGCTGCGCAGTACCACCAGTTAGTCCGCTTGACGCAGCTATTGCAGGGGACTTATCCGGCGCTCACGCCGGCGCGCATCGCCGGCCATTCGGCGCTGGCCCCGGGGCGCAAAACTGACCCCGGGCCGCACTTCGACTGGGCGCGTCTACAGGCTGGGCTCAGCGCTGATAACCCCCTCGGGATGCACAAACTCGGTGGTGCTGAGTAGCCGATAGGTGCCGTTTTCCACCCACAACACCGTGCCGGTTTGGTACCAGTCGCCCAGCACATAACGCAGCCCTGGTTGGCCATCCGGGAAACTCAGCGCGTGCACGGCCGGGCGGTGGGTATGACCATGGATGAGAATGGTGGCACCCTGTGCCAGCATCACTTGCTGCACTTCGTCTTCATCGACATCCATGATGTCGTCATTTTTTTCCAGCATCGAGGCCTGCGTGCCCTCGCGCATTTGGGCCGCGATTTGGCGGCGCTGCGCCAGCGGTGCACCCAGAAATTTTTGCTGATTTTGGGGGTCCCGTACGTAGCCGCGAAACGCCTGATATTTTAGATCCCGCGTACAGAGTAAATCGCCGTGCGTGAGCAAGACGCTCTGACCATAGAGCTGCACTGTGAGGTAGTCGGGTAGGAGTGTTGCGCCAGTTTCCGCGCAAAAACGCTCACCAAACAAAAAGTCGCGGTTGCCTAGCGAGACCTTGAGCGCTCCACCCGCCGCCGAGTATTCGGCGAGCGCCGCCACTACGGTGCGCATGGTGGGCGCGTCGTCATCATCGCCCAGCCAGAACTCCACGAGGTCACCCAGAATATAAACCTCGGCACCCAGTGCGGCCGCACGGGCCAGCACGTCGCGAAACATCGCGATTTGCGCTGGCCGCTCCACACTCAGGTGGGCGTCGGATAAAAACAGCGTAGGCCGCACCACCGTCCGCCTTACTCTACGTTCGCGGCAATGATTTCCACGATCTCCACCGGCACATCGGTCATACCGCCGCTGCGGCCGGTGGCCACGCCCTTGATGGCATCGACAACATCCATCCCCTCTACCACCTTGCCAAACACGCAATAACCCCAGCCCGGACCTGACTGGTCGCGGTGATTGAGGAAGTCATTGTTTTTGACATTGATAAAAAATTGCGCCGTGGCGGAATGCGGGTCATTGGTACGCGCCATCGCCAGCGTGCCGAGGTCGTTTTTAAGGCCATTAGTGGCTTCGTTGGCCACCGGTGCGTGGGTGGCTTTCTGTTTCATGGATTTATCCATGCCGCCGCCCTGGATCATGAAGCCATCGATCACGCGATGAAAAATGGTGCCGGCATAGAAGCCGTCGTTCACGTACTGGAGAAAACTGGCGACGGTGGCGGGTGCCAACTCGTCGAAGAGTTCAATGGCGATTTGGCCGTGGGTGGTTTCGAGACGAACGCGGGTGCCGGGCATGGGGGGTCCTTTCGGTAACAAGTTGTGAGGTTGGTGGGTGGAACGCCTGAGATTTCGTCCACGGGGCGGAATGGTGCTAGAGGTCGGCGTCGCCCGCAAGCACAAGTGCGCGTCGCGCGCGTTGATTCCGGCATCAGTGCTGCGTATCATCGGCCACCTTTCGCGGCGGAACTGACCGTCTCACGAAGAATTCGGGGCATAGCGCAGTCTGGTAGCGCACCTGCTTTGGGAGCAGGGGGTCGGGGGTTCGAATCCCTCTGCCCCGACCACTCAACAACCGTGATTTTCAGGGTTTCGAATGCGCCTGTAGCTCATCCGGATAGAGCATCGGCCTTCTAAGCCGAGGGTAGCAGGTTCGAGTCCTGCCAGGCGCGCCACTGTTCGCTTGGCAAAGCGCGCGCTGATGCGGGTGTAAGGTTGGCGGAAGATAATCAGCAGGATCGATGGCGGGCGTAGCTCAGTTGGTAGAGCGCAGGTTTGTGGTACCTGATGTCGTGGGTTCGAACCCCATCGCTCGCCCCATTTATCCCTAGGTTGTAGGCATTTCTCAGGGCCATTAGCTCAATTGGTAGAGCAGCTGACTCTTAATCAGTAGGTTGAAGGTTCGAGTCCCTCATGGCCCACCACTTATCGCCGCCTTGCGGTGTTTGTAGCACTGCGCGCGTCAGGCCGCAGGCCGGCCGGATATTCAGCCCTCGTACGTCGCCGTTAACACACGGTGCGTGCGTGCTTGGTCGACAGCATTCGCCTAGCGACAACGCGACCGGCGTGGGGCCGACGATGCCATCGCGCCGCGCTGTGGTGGGCCCGCGATTGATCCTAATCAACCAAAATTAAACCGTTAAACGCAATATGAGTGCCGCCTACCTTTGCAGGCGACAGAGGTTTGCCACGGGATGATGCTATGACCGCAGGCTCCGCGCTTTTTAGCGGCCCAAACATCCTCGCGGTCTTCGTCACCGGGTTCACGGTGCTCGCCTGCGTCTTGCTGCACTACGAAGTGTTTTCTTGGCTGAGTCGCGCCTTGCTGAGGATGCATTCCGGCATTCGCCGACGCCGGATCTTGTTGCTTATTTTTGGCCTTTTGGCGCTCCACGTGGCGGAAATCTGGATTTTCGGCGTCGGTTATTTTGTTTTATTAGGTGATCCAACCGTCAGCCAAATCCATGGCTCAGGGGGCAGCCTGCTCGATATGGTCTATTTTTCGGCGGTGGTCTATACCACCCTCGGTCTGGGTGACTTAGTTCCCGAAGGCGCCATCCGCTTCCTGACGGGCACCGAGGCCTTGACTGGCTTCGTCCTGATCACGTGGTCGGCGTCGTTCACTTTCCTCGAAATGCAGCGTTTCTGGAAATCCGACTAGCGCCACTGGCAGCGAAGCCCAGGCGGCTTTCGCCCCAATAAAATGGCCAAACTAGCCACCACGACGGCGCCCTAACGGGCTGGCAACCTCGCTGTTTCAAGCCTAACGCCCTCGCCCCGTCCCGACCTTCGGCGCGCCAAACCATGGCGCTTCTTCTCCCTACCGCGTGACCTATTGATGGTTTGACAGCGCACGGGTGCCGCTCGCGCAGGGGTAAATAAAAAGCATGAGGCCGCTGGGGACGAGATGTTGAGACTTGATGAGGATCAAATTAGCGCGCTGCTGAGCGCCTAGAGTAGCGCCTCATTGCAAATTTGATCATCAATAAAGGAGTCACCCATGGCCATTAGCCGCTACGAACCAGCAGATATTTTGAGTCGTTTTCAGCAGCAGCTGAATGATCTATGGCGCGCCGCGCCGGATAGTGAAAGCAGTAACGTTGCGACCAGCGCTTGGATGCCGTTAGTCGATATCAAGGAAGAACCCGACAGGTTCATCATCAAGGCCGATCTGCCGGGCGTTAAGCCGGATGAAATTGAAATCACCATGGAGAACGGCGCGCTCACCATTCGGGGCGAACGCAGCCATGAAAAGGAGGAAAACAAGGGTGGGTTCCACCGTCTGGAACGCTCGCGTGGCGTTTTTTACCGCCGTTTCGCCATGCCGGATACCGCAGATGCCGAACAAATAAAAGCCTCTAACAAAGACGGTGTTCTCGAGATTGAGATCCCTAAAAGGGTGGCCATTCGGGGCCGTAAAATTGAGGTAAAAAGCTAACCAGCGGCGGGGCCAGCTGGCCTCGCGATGGCGCGGGTGATGGTGGGGGGTGTTGCTCTCACCTCGCCCTGCAGGCGGGCGTGGGTTTTGTGCTCGCGGGTCCGGCTGAGTCTTGGGCAAAATACGTCGGGTTTTAGTTTGGTCACGTGACGCTCGGCGCTATCTCGACATAACAACCCAAGCACCCCCCAAAGCTTTCTGCATCTGCGTGCCGGTTCTCGTTAGCCAACGTGCTGCCTTACCGTGACGCCGGCGCGCTGCCCCGAGGTGCCCACGGCAAGACCACCAGGGCCGCAACGGCGAAGCCGCTGCCTAACCAGAAGGCGATTTCAGGTCGACCGTGGCTCCACAGAATGCCCGCCATCACACTCGCAATGAGTGCGCCGGCACCCTGAAGAAAACCCAATAAGCCCAGCGCAGAAGCCAAACGCACCCGCGGTGCGTAATCCACCACCATGGCGCGTGCGGCACCCTCGGTGCAGGCCAAACTGACGCCCGTCAAACCAAAGAGCGCCCAAATCAGCCACGACGCATCTTGCCCTAGCGTGGCGAAACCGGCATAACTCACCGCAAACAGCCCCCATCCCGTTGCCAGTACAGGCCAGCGACCATGACGGTCGCTAAGCATCCCGGCGGGATAGCTGGCAATGCTGGACGCTGCATTAAAAAATGCATAAAGCAAAATACATTTCACGGGCGACGCTCCAATATCTAGCGCGCGCAACAATAAAAACGTCTCGCTGGAATTGCCCAGCGTGAACAACACAGGCCCGATCATCGCCAGCCAGAAATTTTTGCTAAAAGGAACGTTCGATGACTGAATAAAATCTTTTTTCCGTTGCGCCACCTGCGCCGGCGGCGTTCGCGCAATCAGCCAGGTGAGAAAAAACGCAATGCCTGAGGACAGTGCGGCGATGGCGAAGATGATGCGGAAGCTGGGCGCGTCCTGCGGCGTCGCCGCGCGCCAGCCCAGCAGCCACGTCAGCAGTGCTGCGGCGAGCAGCGCGCCGCCAACCCCGCCTAGCGAATCTAGCGTGCGGTGAAAACCGAACGCGCGCCCGCGATCCTCAACGGCAACAATGTCCGCGATGATCGCGTCGCGTGGAGCGCCGCGAACGCCTTTTCCAATGCGGTCTAGGGTTCGTCCGAAGAAAACAAAGCCCCAATGGGTGGCGGCCATGACCAATAATTTCCCCATGAAGGCGAGCCCGTAGCCGCGGCCAACCCAACGCACGCGGTGGCCTGTGGCATCGCTGTAGTAGCCTGTCAGCCCTCGCATGACGCTGACAATGGCCTCCGCGAAGCCCTCGATTAGGCCCAGCGCAGCGGGACTGGCGCCCAGTACACCGGTGACGAAGATGGGCAATAAGGGATAGGTCATTTCCCCGGCAAGATCGGCGAAGAGACTGATCGAGCCGAGAATCCACAGCAGCCTAGGAAGCGGTGGGCGAGTCGCGCGCGACATCATCAAGCGTTTTGGAGCCGAATCATTAGGCGGGCCTTTTCTCTATCACGGCGCTGGCTGGGGCCTCCCAGCAAACGTGACCGGCGAACCCAATGGCCTTGCGAAGGCTGAGCTGCTGCGAACCAGCGCCTGGGAAGCACCGGCCGTCCCCCTTTCGTTAGAAAGATCCCAGCCGTTGCGACCAACGGCCAACGAAGCGTAATCACATCAATAGAGATAAAGGCTGATCTTAATCAAAAGATCCCCACCAAACCCTTCTAGTCTGCACACAGCAAGCCCCGTTAGTACGGTGAAGAAAGAGGAGCGATGGCGTGATAACTGTGATGAACATCTGCAAGCGCGACGTCGTTTACGCCGACCGCGAAATGACCATAGACGTAGCCGCGAAACTCATGCGAACCCAGCACGTGGTGATGCTGGTGGTTGTCGACACGAGGGAGGGGCGGCGGGTGCCCGCAGGGCTCCTCACGGGTCACGACATTGTGATCGGCGTCGATGCGCTAAATCTCGACGCGAAGGTGATCACGGTGGGCGATCTCATGTCTACCGAACTATTCACCGTGAGGGAGAGCGAGGAATTGCCGTTGGTCGTTGACCTCATGTGGAGAAATGGTGTCCGGCGGGTGCCGGTTATCGGCGACGAGGGGGAGCTTACTGGCATCGTCTCGACCGACGACCTGCTGGATGTTTTCGCCGCGCAAATGACGGAACTGGCGTGGGGACGAGATCAGGCGTCGCTGGTCATGCCGCAGCGCCGTTGGCGGGGCTGATACGCGCCGCACCCATCGTGAAAAAATGCGAAATGTCGCCGCTTCGCGATTTTTTTGGAGGGTCACTACTTTGTCCAGCAATCTTGGTTGCAAGGGCTGTCGGCCAAGTTAGGCGACGAATGGGGCGCCAAGACGGGGAGCTGTTGGCGGATCTGACTCCTCTATGAGCATCGGACTAGCGGTTAGATCTATTTGGCGAAAAACACCATGCCTGCCACCCTAACCTGGAGATTGGCAACGAATGAACGAGCACAGGGAACAGCAACTCGCTGAGATTTACGAGCAATTGCTGCTGATGTCCATTCTGGCCATACGCAACCTCGCCTTGGCGATGCGAGTTTTCATAGACCGAGACGATCACCTCGTCGCAGTTGTCGAAGTGAACGACGCAAAGTTCGATGAACTCGAACTTCAGATTGACGAAAAAATCGTCACCTATATTTCTATCTATGGACCGATAGCCCATGTCTGCCGGCGGATGCTCGTGGCCTCCAAGATTGCCAGAAATTTAGAGCAGGTGGCGGATCAGGTCAAAAAAATAGCTAGGATCGCCCGAGAACTGAATGCCGGGTTACCGTTAACTTATGGCCCGGACATCCCACTGGTGATCGTGCTTGCTCAGGAAATGCTCCGCGACAGCGTTGCCGCCTTTGTAGACGAAAATGATGACCTTGCTGCGGAAATTATTAACAAAGATCGATCTGTCAGCATGCTCCTCCAACGGTTTACCCGAAAGATAACGCGTTACATGGTGGAAAACCCCGAGGCGGTCACTAGCTCCGTTCGTCTAATGAAAATGTTGGCCGCGTTCGATCGCGTGACGGACCACGCCACCAATATTGCGGAAGAGGTCTTTTATTTAAATCGTGGGCGGACGACTCGGCGCGATGCCCGGCAACAACGCAGCGTTGGGAACCTGCCCTAAGCCATCGCTAGAACGTGGCGGTTTTCGGGCGCTGCGGCAGCGTTGGGATACCGCCCAAAGGTGTGGGGTCGTTTGCAGGTGACTCCGCAGGCGTTATCCAGCAGGCGTGCCTATTCCAAGCAATACGCTGCCGGCGCTGAGCGCAAGCATTGTGCGTAGCGCAGCCTAATTTATCCGGTTTTTTCTCCCGACCTCTTCCTCGGTGTGGTCTGCGTGGCTGTACTTTGGGCTTGCGTTGATCCGGATCAGGAGTGCGTTGCGCGTAACGATTATGGTCTTGGGCAACAACGGTCAGTGTGTTCACTGCCGGCACAGATTAACCCTTAGCGCGATGACAGGAAGTTCAATATGAATGCAACACAGCGACTGGGTAGCGTCCCCAGTTCCACCGAGGCCGCTGGCCCGGCATCGGTAGGGTTAGGCTGCGGCCGATTCGTCCTCGACGACACGGGCGTTATCACCCGGTGCGATGAGCAAGGCCAACGCATGTTTGGCGCCGCAAACAGCGTTTTGGTGGGGCGGCATATCTCGGATCTGGTGCCCAGATTGGCGGCCAAGGAGGGGGGCGGTGGGTGGCTGAGCCCAAACATTCTTTTTCTCAGTTACTGTGACATCCCGTTTCGTGCGCGCCGGTTAGATGGCTCTTCGTTTATCAGTGCGCTGTATTTTTCGCGTGTCACGGAGCATGCCCGGCCGCATGTCACCATGCTGGTGCGAGATATCTCGAGCCTAAGCGCGGGACACCGTGAGTCGGCCCAGGCTGCGGAGTCGGCTTGGTGTTTAGAATAACCTGCGGCGCTGTTTGAAACGTGGCGCGCTAATTGCGCTTGGAGCGAAACACAAAAGTGGGCCTTCCGGCGCGCACATGACTGGCTCATCGCCTCTCCTAAGCGCGGCCTAGGCCCATTACCCCCAAGACTGAGCGAAGCCGTCCTCGCCGATCGTAAAACCTCAGTTGCACAAGACCTGACGCCTTCAGCTGCTTGGCGGGGTGGAGTCTCCCCGTCAGGCAACACACCGCTGCGTTGTACTCACCACCGCTGCCATCCCAAAAATTTAATACCGGTTGGTGGAGGTTCGTTGCAGTTGGCGAGGTGCTAGTTTGCTGCGCCGCTGCTGGCTGATTCGCTAGCGCAGGATAACCAAAGCACATCCGCCAGCAGCTGTCCGTCAGCACCGCAGCCCGTGCGCTGCGATGTGGTGGGACTGGCGTGGGTTTGACGCGCTTCGCGCTAGAGACCCAGCGCGGTGTGTGGCCCCCGGTGGAATGAGCACCGGTGTTTTCGTCCGATCTGTTTTTTTTCAGTGCCTAGAGCCGTCGTTAATTGCTAGGCCACGACTCTGGGAACCCCACGACATACGTATTTCCCGCCTTCTTCCTAAGTATTTTTACGGTTAACTCGGCGTAATTCCCACCATTCTCTTCAGGGATTTCAGAATAAGTTAGCGTATTTTCCGCCGTTTTCTTAAGGGTATCCGCGAATATACCGAGGATTTCCAGAGCCCTACGATTCCCCCCGAGACAATATTTCGCCAAACAACAAATCTGCAGGAGGGAATCATGAGCAGTAACCTTTTAACATTCTCGGCAAGTACTAACAGTTGCGGTCATTGCCGTGGGGCGCGGACCTGCCTCGGGGGAATCCTCGATCCCAGCCTGCGCGGGGAACTCTCCCGCCACGTGACTCACCCAAGGCCAATCCGGCACGGTGAGCAACTGTTCAGGCAGGGCGATAAGTTTGACGCTGTCTATGTGATTCGGTCCGGTTCCCTAAAAACCTACCTCGATAGTGAAGATGGCTTCGAGCAAGCAGTCGACTTTCTCTACCCAGGAGACTTGGTCGGATTTGACGCCATTTTGGACAAGCGGCATCCAACGTCCGCCGTTGCACTGGAAACCACCGCCTATTGCGCCATTCCTTACGAGCGCGTGATAGCGCTAGGGGCAGAGTCTCCTAGCCTATTTAGTGAGCTGATGCGGGCTGCGGCGCAACAGATGATCAGCGTGCAACAGCATGTGCTGCTGCTTGGGCAGAAATCCGCGCTGGCTCGGGTGGCCGTTTTTCTGATGAACCTGTCTTCTCGTTTCGCGGCGCGCGGCTGCTCCAAGACCGAATTCCATCTCAGCATGTCGCGCCAGGAAATCGCGAGTTATCTTGCCGTTGCGGTTGAGACCATTAGTCGTCTGCTGACGGATCTCCAAAATCGCAAAATAATTTCAGTGGAACGGCGGTTGGTAAAGATCTTGTCGTTGCCCGCGCTGGAAGACGTGGCGCGTGATGGAAGCCTGCTGCGGATGCGCACTGCATGATTCTCAGCCCCGCCATAGCGGGTGGCTCGCCACCCGCTATGGACTTCGGCTGCGGCCGCAAAGTTTTCGCCGACAAACCGGAGCGCGCGTGTTTAGCTGGAATTGCCGCCGCCGCGGGGTGCGAGGGGGGGTGTTGCAGACCCAGAAGGATGCACGGATGAGCCTCGCTAAAGCTGCGGCCGTGGCCAGATGCGCTAACGGGGCCGAAAATAAAGGGGGTCTGTCGGCTGCGGGTCTGGACCAGCTGGTAGACCATAATCCGTCAACCCCAGCAACAAAATCATTTGCGCTAAATCCGCCACGCCTTTGGCCGCCATCTTTCTTAAAATATTGGCACGGTGCGTCTCGATCGTGCGTTCGCTTAATCCGAATTCGCTGGCCAATGCTTTATTCGCAGCACCGGTGCACAGGCGTGTGGCGATTTCACGTTCGCGGGGGGTTAATTTCGCATAACGCTCACGCCTGGCTTCTCGACCACGTTGTCTCTGGTGCTGCTCTGCATCGAGGGCCAAGGCACCGTTCACGCGCCGTATTAGCTCGTCAAAGTTGAAGGGTTTCTGCAGAAATGCCGTTGCCCCGGCGCGCATCGCTTCTACCGCCATGGGCACATCCCCATGGCCGGTGATAAAAATGATCGGTGGATTCCAACCGCGCCGTTTCAATTCCTGTTGCAAATCCAGACCACTCATATGGGGCATGCGAACGTCCAAGATCAGGCAGCCTCTCTGCGATGGATCGTAGCTCGCGAGGAAGCTAATGGCGTTCGTAAAAGTCTGGCACTGCAGGCCGACGGATCTCATGAGCAGTGCCAAGCTGTCGCGCAACGCGTCTTCGTCGTCAACGATGAAGACAGTGCCGACTAATTGAGTGGAGTCTTGTGTCATAAGTGTCAGTTGCTGCTACCAGTCGGTAATAGAAGGACGAATTCGTTGCCACCGCCATCGCCCGGGCGGTAGCTTAGCTTTCCGTCGAAGTCCGACACCAACGATCGGCAGATCGACAACCCCATGCCCATCCCCTGAGGCTTGGTCGTGAAAAAAGGTTCGAAAAGATGTTGCGCTATTTCTTTGGACAAAACAGGGCCGCTGTCCCTAATCACAATTTCGACCTTGCCAGTGGCCAGAGCTGTGCTCGTGATGGTGATGATTCGGGTACTTCCCTCGTGATTGGTAACCTCAAGCGCATTGCGAAGCAAGTTTAAAATCACCTGCTGAAAGTACACATCATTGCCCAGAATGGTTGGCTCGGCAGGGTCGAGATTCAACACCAGTCGGTGGCTGGCGGCGCGCAGTTCGAACTCGACCAACTGTAATACTTCGCGGATTAGCGCGTTGCACTCAATGGTTTTGTGATCAGTTGGGTCGCGTCGTGCCTGTTTTCGCAAGCCTTGAATGACATTTCCGGCACGCTCTGCCTGCGTGCTGATCTTCTGCATGATGCCAGCGAGTTCATCGGGTTGAGCAAGACCCGCCAGTAGTAGACGCTTGGTGGCGTTGGCGTAGTTAGCGATTGCGGCCAATGGTTGATTCAGCTCATGCGCAATGCCGCTGACCATCTCACCTAAGGTGCCCAGCCGGTTGACATGGGCTAGGCGCGCCCGCAATTCCCCAATCTCGAGTGCGGCAGTGTCTAACGCGCTGAGGTCCACCGCTTTGCTGATGATCTGCAGCACTTTCTGGTGGCTGTCGAGGGTTGCGCCGACAAATAGCCTGCCACGAAAAATGGCGCCATCGCGTTTTTGAAAACGCAGAATACAAGCGGCGCCTGTGCCGAATTCAAGGGTTTTGCCATACAGCGCCGCTGCGGCGGCGCAATCCTCAACGAACACGACTCGGTTAATTATCTCGCGGAAGCCTAGCGTGTGGACCTCCTCGTTGGTGAAGCCGAAGAGCGCTTCAAAAGATGAATTAACAGTGTGGCGCACCGCTGCGACGTCGGTAATTAAAATAGCCGTGGGCGTGTTCTCAAACAGCGCGAAGTGTTCCCCAAGGTTTCTCCGGATTGCCTCGTCGTGCGCATGAAGTTCAGAGACGTCGCGCAGGATGCCAACGAAGCCGTGCTCGTTGCCGTACTTGAACTCGCCAACCGACAGGTGAATTGGCAGTTGCCGACCAGTCCGGTGCTGCCCTATGACTTCGCGGCCCTTACCAATGATGTTCGGATGGCCTGTCGAGCGGTAGCGCTGAAGGTAGTGGTTGTGTTCTTTGCCGACGGCCGCGGGCATCAGAACGCTCACATTCTGCCCAATGATTTCTGTTGCCACATAGCCGAACAGACACTCAGCCATGTGGTTGAAGCGGGTGACCACGCCGTTTGCGTCAATCAGGATCATGGCATCGGCGGCGGCATCCATCAGTGCGCCGAGTTGATCGGTGGCCGCTGGAATAGCGTCGCGTCCTAGCGCATGGGACTGCAAGGTATGAGTCTGCTGGGCGATGTCGTTGTTGCTGGCTTCTATCAAGGTACTCTGCCCAACGTGTCCTGCAGCCTGCAGCATATATCCGCATGACCTGCACCTGCAAACCTAGGTCGCGGCGGCGCCTCCCAAAATTTCTGGGCCGCCAAGCTTGGAAAATCGGTCACCGCATAGAAGATCCTGATCTTTACCACCACCCAGGATCTCCCTTGGGCAATATGGGCAAGGATCCGCTAGTTGCCCGGTGCTTAATGTAGATCAATAAAGGTTAATCACCGTCGGGTTAGGGTGCCACCAGAACAGTGATGCACTTTGGGATAAAGGGAGAAAAATAGAATGTCTAAGCAGGATATCGATGAACTCGTCGAATCATTGACCCGCGACCGCGATGAGCTCCGTTTGCAATTCCATCTATTTAAATCCGAAGTTCGTGACGAATGGGCAGAAGTCGAAAAGAAATGGGCCAATTTTCATCGCCAAGCCAGCGTGACGAGCGCGGCGGCCGGCGAAGCGGCAGGTGAGATCGGTGCTGCGGTGCGCTTGCTTGGCGAAGAAACCCGAGCTGGCTATCGAAAAATTCGCGGGTCCCTCAAGGCGCCTTAAGGATCGCATAAGCGGGTGATCAGGCCCTTTTTATATGGGGCTGGGTGTCTTCTGGCTTGCAGATTAGCGACGGCGACGAGAATTGGCGTGCTCCCCGGGATCCAACGGGCGGTCTGGCGGCGCGCGCCATTAGGTATGGGTGGGCGGTGGTTCTGTCGCGCTAGCTCGCCTACTTGGCAGGCGATCCTGATGCTGCGCACATAGCTTAGGCGCGCCGCAGAGCGCGCAGTTTGGGCGTGCTCGCTTAGAGTTCATCGCGCGTTGCAAAGCCTGTCAGGCCGATTAAAAAACGGCCAAGTCTATAGATGGCCCAAGCCCGCAGCCGCTCGTAGCAAGAGCGATGGTTCGTGATGTCTAGAGTAATAGGCTGCGAGCGTTCAGCGATAGCCAGAGCAAGGCTTTTTCGCAAGGTTTCGACGAGTGTTAAATCGTGAACAATCACATTGGCCTCGCGGCACAGCCACAAGCTGAAGGGGTCAATATTAGAAGACCCAACGGTGGCCCAGTGGTCGTCGACTACGGCAACCTTGGCGTGTAGATGCGCTGGCGAGTATTCAAAAATTTCGATGCCGCCTTTGATGAGGCTAACGTATAGCGCTTGGGTTGCGTAATAAATCAAGAGATGGTCTGGCCGTCCTTGGAGTAACAGACGCACACGAACGCCGCGCGATGCGGCCGCGAGCAAGGCGTGGCGAATGCGCCGTCCCGGCAAGAAATAGGCGTTAGCGATGACAATTTCCCGTGCCGCGCTGTGCACGGCAACGACGTAGGCGTCTTCTATTCGACGGCGGTTGAGCCAATTGTCTCGGATCAGAAAGTGCGCTAGCTGACCGTTCGGCCGTGAGGGTGGCGGTAAGGACCTTCTCATTCTTGAGTGACCACTGTGCGTGAGATTTCTCAATTCGGTCATGAGCCAGAGCCGCCGCGCAGCGCGATGCATATCCCCGACCAATGGCCCTTCCACCTTCACCGAAAAATCGTAACGGGGCGGGTCTGTGCCAGCGTTATCGCGATCATCCTTAAGATTAATGCCACCGCAGAACGCCAGTCGGCCATCGATCACGACTAATTTTCGGTGCAAACGCCGAAGATGATCACGGTACAAGGAAAAGCGTTTTGGCGACGGCCGATAGATAAGGATCTGCACCCCGGCGGCGAGCAGCACAGCGCTTAGGGCCGGCGCCAGATTGTTAGAACCATAACCATCGACTAACACGCGAACCACCACGCCGCGCTGGGCGGCGCGCGCGATGGTCTGGGCAATCCGCCGCCCAATGTCATCGTCGGCGAAAATATAGGTTTCGATATGCACTTCGCGCGTGGCGTGGTCGATCGCTGTTTCCAAACTGGGAAAATAGGCGTCCCCGGTTTCGAGGAGGGAGATTTGATTGCCCTCGCGCGGCTTCATGCGGTTCGGATCAGCGTGGCTGACAGCGCGACATGGTCGGACAAGTGAGCGGCGTGGGGCCCTAGATGCACTCGGGCCGACGCCACGCGGAAGCCGCGAGTATAAATACGGTCCAGCGGGAGCAATGGCAGGCCAGCGGGAAAACTGCGGGCCGCGCGGCCGGTGGTTTGTTCAAACACTTCTACGAGGCCCAGTTCACCCGCGAGGCGATGGCTTGCCTGCTGCTTCCAGTCGTTGAAATCCCCCGCCACGATCAGTGGCGCGGTGGTCGGCACCAGTTCGGCGACTCGGCCACATAGCTGCGTTATCTGGCGCTGCCGCCAATTTTGGAAAAGCCCAAAATGTACGTTGATGCAATGCAACGCCTCGGGCCAGCTTGGGACTTCGATTTCGCAGTGAAGCAGACCGCGTTGTTCGTGCCGAGATTGGGAAACATCGACGTTTTCAAACCGTAGAATAGGATATTTCGACAGCACGGCGTTGCCGTGATGACCGTCGTCGTAAACCGCGTTGCGCCCGTACGCAAACTCGCTCCAGAGCGTATCCGCCAAGAATTCATACTGTGGCGCCGTGGGCCAAGTGGGGTATCGCCGGGAGCGGTGGAGGGATAAACCCTGTACTTCCTGCAGAAATACGACATCACTGGCGAGCCGCTGCAACTCAGCACGCAGAACATGCACAGTGGGCCCCCGCCGCGAGGAATGCCCTTTGTGAATGTTGTAGGTTGAAACGTGCAGGTCTGGCATGGTTAAAACACTCTACGGGGTCGCTCGTTATTCAGCTAGAACGCGGGTGGTACGCCAAACAATGGCCCGCCGTTCCAAAAGGCCACCGGTCGGCGGGTAGGAGGACGCAGACTAAATGGGCCGGCGAGCGTGTCAGGCCAAGAGGGCGCCCCACGAGCCACCAAAGTGGCTGACGCCCGTCACCCTCGTTCAACCCACTAAGCCTGCTCGACTCGAGCGACACACAAATTTAGAGCAAGCCGAGGAACTGCTTGGAAAACGCCTAATCGCCTCTGAGCATGACAGTAGCACCGCGAGCACGGCCCCCTTGCGGCGCTGCGGCGGCCTAAGTCGGTCGAGGGGATGGCAGCGCGTTATGCTGATAAGGCACCGAGGTGCTTAAGAATTTTTCTTGTGCAGGCTAGGCCAGTTGGCCAAGGCAATAAAATAAAGCATGACTAGCGGGGCCACGGGCAACACAGCGAGCAGGCCCCATCCAGGGCTATAGCCGGCTTTTTTGAGAATTAATGCGAAGGGCAACACAATCGCTACGAATAGAGCGAGCACCATCGCCGCGACGAGTAGCCCGAGAGGAGCGGTGTGCGTCACGTAATTCATCATCTCGTGCATGATAATTATTCTCCGGGTTTGCGTTTCGGGGTGGCTAAGTTGGACCGCCGTTGTGGTTCTTTTTGGTGGGTTTTTCCGCTGGTAGCAGGCGGGCGATCACGCTCTCAATGGCGTTATGCAGGTCATCAAAGAAACTAAGGGTGTGATCGTGAACGTCTTGGCAGGTCTGGGCACCGAGATCGTGTAAGGCCATTATTTTCTGTTTGGCCTCCTCGCGTTTAATGGCCAGGGCTGCGATCTGATCCCGCAATTCCGCACTGATCTTTACGCGAGCGCCCTGCGTTGCCGCAGTGATCGCCGCCAGTTTCTGATCCCAGTCATGCAGTCTTTTTTCGAGACGCTGAAGTAGCGACGCCTTTTCAACCGCTCTTTGCGCGATCAGCCTGTCCACCTCAGTTTCGGATTCGAGCCAGTCCGCCTGTGGATCGCCAGCACAAAATCCGCGCCACTCCGCACGGTAGTAAGCAGCCTCCGCAATCATCTTTTCGCGATCGGCATCCAGAGAACGTCGTGGGTCGGGTAGCTCATCGGAGGTGGCAGGTTGGACGTTCATGGTGGGAGATTCCCTAGTGAGGTGGTTCGTTGGGAAAAGTCTGAATAAAAGACTCGAAAGATGCTTTGATCCAAGTCAACTGTAGGGGATAGCAAACCCCGCAAAAAGATCCTCACCGTGTCCCTTCGCTCAACGGCGACGCCCGCGGCGCATGCCACTTTTGACGCCTCGCCGTGGCCCCTCGCTTGATCGGCATCAAGTGTTTTGGGGTAGGCCGTGGTTACAGTGGTGCCAAGTCAGTAGTGGTAGAAATCGATGTTTTTTTTGGCGGGATCTCATGACCGCCGCGAACCGTCTGAGTTGGAAACTGATGGACGGGGTTAATCGCGGCCTCCAAGCACTTTTCTCAGGTTCGCCTCTAGGTTTGGGTGATGCAGACGGCGCGCGCGATGTGGTTTTTGGGATGAACGTCACGGTAAAGTCCCCGTTTTGGGTCGTCCACCGTGGAGTGGCCTATTATTTTTGTAGCGTCCGCTGCCGCGCGCACTTTGCGGATACTCCAGAGCGTTACTCGGGGGAACTGGGCGCGGCATCGGCGCCCGCGCTCCCACTGGTGGAGAGCGCTGCGCCCACCTTGTATATCTGCCCAATGCACGCCGATATTTTGCGTACCGAGCCCGGGCTCTGCCCGCACTGCGGAATGCATCTCGAGGCTAGCGTCACCACGCTTGGAGACCCCCCCGACGCGGAGCTAGGCGACTTCAGTCGCCGCTTCTGGTTCACCTTGCCCTTCAGCGTGGCGGTTGCGTTCTTGGCGATGACCGGTCATCACCTCACTGGATTGTCGGCGCCAACGCAATCGTGGATCGAGTTCGCGCTGGCCCTGCCGGTCGTGGCGTGGGCGGGGCGGCCCTTCTTTGGGCGGGGGCTAGAGTCCATTCGCAATGGTCGCCCCAATATGTGGACCCTGATTGCGCTGGGGACTGGCTCGGCGTTTCTCTATAGCGTGGTGGCGACGCTGGCGCCGCAGATTTTCCCCTCCTCGTTTAAGTCCATGGGTCGGGTGGCCGTGTACTTTGAAGCCGCGGCGGTGATTATTTCCTTGACCCTGCTGGGGCAGATGTTGGAGTTAGGCGCTCGCGCACAGACCTCGTCGGCGATTAGGTCTTTGCTGAAATTAGCGCCGCGACGGGCACGGCGTTTGCGCGAGGATGGGGCCGAGGAAGACGTCGCGCTGTCGCAAGTTCAGGTGGGCGATGTGCTGCGGGTGCGGCCAGGTGAGCAAGTGCCCGTGGATGGCGCGGTTCGGAATGGGGCGAGTGTCGTCGATGAATCGATGTTGACGGGCGAACCCTTGCCGGTGACCAAACGCCAGGGCGATCACCTGATCGGTGGGACCATCAATGGCACTGGCGCGCTGGTGATGTGTGCCGAGCGAGTCGGCGCTGCGACGGTCTTAGCGCAGATCATCCAAATGGTGGCGCAGGCGCAGCGCTCTAAAGCGCCCATGCAACGCCTGGCGGACGTGGTGTCAGGCTATTTTGTGGTGGCGATTGTGGGCGTGGCGGTGCTGACGTTCTTGGGCTGGGGCCTGTGGGGGCCAGCGCCGAGCTGGAGCTACGCCCTGATCAACGCAGTCGCGGTGCTCATTATTGCCTGTCCCTGCGCATTGGGGCTGGCAACGCCGATGTCGATTATGGTGGCCACCGGGCGCGCTGCACGGCAGGGCGTGTTGTTCCGAGATGCCGCAGCGATCGAGAAATTTCGCGAGATCGACACCTTGATTGTTGATAAAACTGGCACGCTTACCCAAGGCAAGCCCACCTTCGAGAGCGTGCTAGTGACAGATGGTTTTACCGAAACACAGGTCTTGCAACTGGCCGCGAGCCTCGAGCAGGGGAGCGAACATCCGCTCGCGACGGCGATCGTCGCCGCGGCACGTGCCAAAGGCCAGCGACTCACGAGCCCTGAGGAATTTGAATCCTTTACTGGGATGGGCGTTGGCGGCATCGTTGATGGCCGCGCTCTTACGCTGGGCAATCTCGCGCTAATGAGGCAACGCGGTATTTCAGTGTTGCCTTTACAAGCCTCGGCAGAAGCCTTACGCGACGAAGGTGCCAGTGTGATGTATCTCGCTGTGGAGTCGCAGTTGGCGGGGATTTTGGCGGTTTCCGATCAAATCAAGGCAACCACCGCCGAGGCACTTGCGGCGCTAAAAGTGGCCGGGGTGCAGGTGATCATGGCTTCCGGCGATGGCACCACCACGGCGTTGGCGGTGGGGCGGCGCTTGGGTATTACTGACATCCGCGGTGAGGTTAAACCGGCTGACAAACTCGCCCTTGTGCTGCAATTGCAACGGGCCGGGCGGGTGGTAGCAATGGCCGGTGACGGTATCAACGATGCGCCGGCATTGGCGCAGGCAGATATTGGGATTGCCATGGGAACTGGCACCGATGTGGCGATGAACAGCGCGCCAGTGACGCTGGTCAAAGGGGATCTCCGCGGCATCGCCAACGCCCGTGCGCTGTCAGCGGCGACGGTAGCCAACATGCGGCAGAACCTGGCCTTCGCGCTGGTCTATAACGCACTGGGCGTTTCTCTGGCCGCGGGACTGCTGTACCCATGGACCGGCTGGTTGTTGTCGCCCATGGTTGCGTCGGCAGCCATGAGCCTGAGTTCTATTTCTGTGCTATCGAACGCGTTGCGTTTGCAGCATGTGGGGCTGGTTAATCAGCGCGCATGAGGCCTCGATCACGACGGCTCCGTAGCACGCTGGGCCTATCGCTCGGTACCTGATCAAGATCAAACCACTTCGCACTAAGAAGTTCGATGATGGCCTATCTACTCTGGATTAGGCACATCGTGGTCAAGCACCGACAGCGCGTATTACAGGCGATTTTCGGCATCTTTTTGCTGACCTCCACCGTGGGTTCAGCCAGCCGCGCAGACGCCCAAAAAGAAACTCGCGAAATCATGGACGGGGTGTTCGACGCCATCGCGTATCTGTTGCCGCTGAGCGTTCGCGAAGCCTCGGTCTCTTCGGAATGGGACCGCGAGTTAATCGACAGCAAACTGGCGGTACTCCGAAATTCTTCCGCAGCGCTGGTTGCGCATACGGCGGACCGGCCACCTGAATTCCGCTTCCTCGCCCAATCATTCGACGACACAGTGCGCGAAATAGACGCTTCCTTTAGAGAAGAATGGCCCTCCTACGCGTTTTTCTCCCTGATGGAATTAACCCAACACTGTGTGGCCTGTCATTCCCAACAGCCCTCTAAAGCACGCATGGAATTCAGTCAACGACTGCTTTCACGGGTAAATATCGACACGCTAGACGCCACGGAACTGGCTCAGCTGTATGTCGCGACGCGTCAATTCGATGCGGCCATGAGCATCATGGAACATAAGTTATTGGCGAAAGATCAGGACGCGATTGACCTAGATTCAGCGGGCCTGCCCATCAATTATTTGGCCATCGCCCTAGGCGTTGCCGAGGCACCGAAGCGCGCCGATCAGTTGCTGCAGCAGTTTCAAGCTCGGCCAGATGCCCCTTATTACCTGCAGCAGCGGGTAGCCCATTGGCGCGAGCGCTTGGCAGTTCTGCAACCGCAATTGGTGGCGCCGCCGGAGCTCAAGACTGCGCGGGCGTTATTTGACGGCGCGACGGCGTCTTTGCGCGGTGGCCGGGATCGCATGGCAGCGGTCGATGATTTAGTGATCACGTCAATCTTGCGGCGTTTTATTGCTCTCCAAAAAAAGGCGAGTGGGCCAGCAGTGGCTGAGGCCTACTATCTGTTGGGTGTCATTTCGGTGCGAACAATGGAGCCAAGATATTCAGTGCCAGAGTTGGAAGTCCTGTTTGCTTCGGCGATCAAAGCGAATCCCGGCGGACCTTTTGCTAAGCCTGCGTATTTGATTCTGGAAGAATTTGGCTATGTGCGGGGTGTCCAGCTGGCGCGGGCGGGGAAGCCGAGCAAGCTTATCGATATGACGGAGCTGCGGCGTCTGATCGAGCCGCAAGGCGCTGCTGCAAAGCATGGCGTGCAGCCGGTTCTGCCGACATCACTTAATGGTGGTCACTAGCATTGTGGAATTCCCGAACTAGGCTTTACTCCCGTTCACTCCTTGGGTCGCGCGATAGACGAGGTGCCGTATGTATGAGCATATTTTGATTCCGACCGATGGCACGAAGCTGTCGGCAAGGGCGGTGAAGGCGGGCTTGGGATTGGCCCAAAAACTCGGGGCGCGCGTGACGGCCTTGCATGTCATTGCGCCTTATATGGCGCCCTACTATGAAGGCATGATGATTTACGTGCCGCCCTCTGCGACGGATCCGGAAAGTTATAAACGCGTGACGGAAGCCGAGGCGAAGCGTCTTCTAGATGAGATTGTGGTGGAGGCGCAGACGGTCGGTGTGCCGTGCGACAGCGCTTTTGTTACCGAGCCACAACCGTGGCACGCCGTGATCAACTGTGCGCGCGCAAAAAAATGCGATTTGATCGTCATGGCATCGCATGGACGACGGGGATTGTCTGGGTTGTTTCTTGGCAGTGAAACCAACAAAGTGCTCACTCATTCGCAAGTTCCTGTACTGGTCTGTCGCTAAGGCACGTTGCCCATGAATGAGGAAGTATTAGCTTTTGCGGAGCAACAGTCGCTGCGAGATATTGTTGACGGGAAAATCGATGTGCTGCGGGCAAAAATCGTCGCCGCGTTGCGCCAGTCGGAGCGTCCGAGCGTTAATGGCTTGGTCAGCCCCATGCATGAAGCTGACAGTGATGACAGGGGTGCCGCGAAACGGGTTGCGGAACTTGCACCAGCCGGACGGCACGTCAGCGAACTGCGTGCTTTGCTCAATGCGCGAACACGCTTGGATGTCGGCGGGGAAGAACGCCGAGACTCTTCCTTGACGGTTCTTCGCCTTGCTGCGGGGCCCCAAACAGGTAGCTGAGAAACTTGGCGGTCACCCGTTCACCTCTCTGTGCTCGCCACTGCGACGCGTTGGCGCGTTTAGCCAAGCGGGTAGTTCGACGACGCCAACGCTCATTAGCCTGCGCCAAAGCGGCAGCCGATAGCGCGCTACCCCAACGGGCTCAACACCGCCCTGCGCGCCGCGATCCCACTGCGCTTTTGGGCGCGGTGTTCACGCCGCGGGAGTAAGGAGCGCGCAGGTCGCAAACAGCGCGACGGATGCCGGCGAATGGCCTAGTCCTGTCGTCTAGCAAGCATCGGCTTGCTTTGGATCTGGTGAACGCGCATGGCCGGGACACGCCCCGGCCTGCGCCGGATTGCCGCTGGCGCGCGCGGAAAAATTTGGGATCCCGCAGGTATGCCCCCACGGGCTAGACTCTCCCCCGTCACCTGCCGCCCAGCGCATCGTTGTTATCGACCTGAGCAGGGCCAAGTATGGCGCGCACGCAAACGTGCGGGGTGGCCCCAGCGGTGCGATAGGCGCCGGTACCTCAACGACACTCAGGCAACCACACTCAGGAACTCGCAATGGCTAATCACCGTACGCCCGCTGGGCTGCAATTACGCTCGCTGGTCACCGCGCAGGCGGCCCTGCAACTCTCGTTAATAGAGATAGAAACACCGGTGCCCGCCCCGGATGAAGTGGTTATTCGCATCCAGGCTAGCCCGATCAACCCGTCTGATATCGGGCTGTTGCTGGGGGCGGCGGATATGCGCCGCGCGGTGAGTGCTGGCAGCGCGGTAAACCCTGTGGTTAGCGCGCCTATTCCTGAATCCCTGATGGGCGGGATGGCGGGCCGTTTGGGCCTGTCTTCGCCGGTGGGCAATGAGGGTGCGGGCGTGGTGGTAGAGGCGGGATCCTCGCCGGCGGCGCAGGCTTTGTTGGGTCGTACGGTGGCCGCCATCGGTGGGGGCATGTACGCCCAATATCGGTGTGTGCCACTCGACCAGTGTCTGGTTTTGCCGGAGCAGACCACACCCGCCGAGGGCGCGTCGTGTTTCGTCAACCCGCTGACGGCTCTCGGCATGGTAGAGACCATGCGCCGTGAAGGTCACACGGCGCTGGTACACACAGCGGCCGCCTCCAATTTGGGGCAGATGCTCAATCGTATTTGTTTGCAGGACGCCGTGCCGCTGGTGAACATCGTGCGATCGCCTGCGCAAGTCGCTTTGTTGCGCGGCTTAGGGGCCACCCATATTTGCGATATGAGTGTCCCCTCGTTTATGGCCGACCTCACCAACGCCTTGGCGCTCACCGGTGCAACGTTGGCTTTTGACGCAACCGGCGGCGGCAAACTCGCCGGGCAGATATTGGTGGGCATGGAGGCCGCGTTAAACCGCACGGCGCAGACTTATAGCCGCTATGGGTCGACCACGCATAAGCAGGTCTACTTGTACGGTGGCCTAGACCCCAACCCGCTGGAAATCAACCGTACTTTTGGCATGGCGTGGGGCGTGGGTGGGTGGTTGTTGTTTCCGTTTCTGCACCGCATCGGTGCCGAGGCCACGCGTGCGCTCAAGGCTCGTGTTGCGGCTGAAATTAAGACCACTTTTGTCAGCCATTATTCGCATGAGATAGCGCTGCACGAGGCGCTGCAGTTGGACGTCATTGCCGCCTACGCCGCGCGCACCACCGGCAACAAATATCTCATCAACCCTAGTCTTTGACTGGCCGTTAGCTGGCTATTTAGCGGCTACTTAGCGGCTGTCCGGAGAACTCGTTGGTGCGGCGAGCTGCCGTGCTCCTGACTCTGGCGCAGCGGGCCGGCACACGGCCCACTGTCGCCCGTACTGTGGCTTTAAATGCGCTCGATAATAATCGCCGGGGCCATGCCGCCGGCGGCGCACATCGTCACCAGCCCAAACTGCAGGTCTTGCCGTTCTAGTTCATCGAGCAGCGTGCCAATGAG
>CAMAXW010000046.1 GCA_945862315.1 Klebsiella pneumoniae | reverse complement strand
CCGGCGCCGTCCCTAAACTACCCACCGTGGCGCACCCGGCAGACCTGTCGAGTCCTTACAAAGGTGTGACTGTCAGCCTATGAAAATTACCCAACACCCTGCTGCCGATTGGCTAGAACTGCGACTGGAGGGCCGCTTGGACGCGACTTGGGCCCAGCACGTCGGCGACACCATCAACACCAATATCCATGCGGGCGCCCACCGTATTGCCTTAAATTTCGCTGAAGTCCACTACATCAGCTCCTTAGGCCTGCGGGTAATTTTGCAGTACTACAAGCAGCTGAAGTCGATCAAGGGCGAGTTGGTGGTCATTGAACCCAGCACCGCGGCCTTGGCCATCTTTAAGACGAGCGGCATGCAAGGGTTCTTGGTCAGCGACAGTTGGCGACCAGACACCAGCACCCCGCCAGCCGCCACCCAGCAAATCCGTGGCGGCGCGACTTACCAAATTTTTCCGCAACCCGCGAAAGTGGCACTCACCTGCGTGGCCAGCGGTAACCCAGAGCAGCTAGCGGCGGGTGGTTATTCGCAGGCAGACAGTCACACGCTGAAGTTCGCTAGTGGATCTTTTGGCCTTGGTCTAGGGGCTTTTGGCAGCGGGTTCGATGACTGTCGTGAGCGCTTCGGCGAATTTATGGCGGTGGGTGGTTGCGCCATCGCGCTGCCCACCAATGATCAACACGCCTTACCCGACTACGTCGTGGAGGAGGGCACGTTGGTGCCGCAGGTCGAGGCACTTTACGCCTTGACCGGCAGCGGCGATTTTCCCTTCATGATTCGTTTTGATGCCCTCGCTGAGGGTGCTGGCAAGGTCGGACTGACGGAACTCACCGACGCACTCCTGGCGTTATCCGGGGCAGAAACTGCAGCCTTTGTGGTGCTTGCCGAAGCCGCCGGTATGGTGGGCTCTTGCTTGCGGCGCTCGCCGACGGCCGGGCCGATTGTCTTTGAGCTGCCTGGGGTGCGTGATTGCCTTTCGTTCACCACCGAGCGTACCAGCGACAAGAGCTTGGCACTGCTGGTAGGGGTGGCTACGCGGGCACCACTCGGCGCGGCTTTTTTACGACCGCAGGGGGGCGATGGCGCGGTGCAGGCGCACGTTCACGCGGCGCTGTTTCCGTACCGCCCCGTGCAACAAGGCGAATTGCCTTTGGGCAAGGTAGTCAAAGAACTGCTGGGCAGCTCAAACCCCACAGCGCTGCTGCACTTAATGCCCGATACGCGCCCTTTCGAAGGCGTGGGCGAAACGGACCTACTCCGCGGCGCATGCTGGGTAGGCCCCCTTAACACGATCTCCGGAACATGAGAGTGCGACCCCTATGACGCTACTGATCGGCGCGATGACGCTAGGGTTGCTGGTTTCGCTGCTGGCGTTGGGCGTATACATCAGCTTCCGGATTTTCGATATTCCAGACCTCACTGCCGAGGGGTCTATTACCCTTGGGGCCGCGGTGGCCGCGGCACTGCTGGTGACGGGCTGCAACCCGCTACTCGCAACGGCACTGGCCACCACGGCTGGCATGCTCGCGGGGACGGTCACTGGCCTCATCGCCACCAAGTGCCGGGTCAATAAACTGTTGTCCGGCATTTTGGTGATGACCGCGCTGTATTCGGTCAACTTGCACGTGATGGGCAAGAGCAATGTGCCGCTGATGAGCGAAAAAACCCTTGGCTCCTACGTAGAAACATTCGGTATTTGGTTGTTTGGGGGCAAGGAGGACCTGAACATCGCCGGTTGGGGAGTCGGTGTGCGCGACGCCAGCATGCTACTCAGCGTTTTTGGGGTGGTGGTGGTGGTGAGCACCTTGCTCTATTTGTTTCTGCGCACCAATCTCGGCACCGCCATGCGGGCCACCGGCGATAATCCGCAAATGATCCGCGCGTTGGGCGTTAGCGTGGACGGCAGCATTATTTTCGGCTTAGCCATATCCAATGGTTTGATTGCCCTCAGCGGTGCGCTCATGGCGCAGTATCAGGGCTTTGCGGATGTCCAGATGGGCTTGGGTGCCATTGTCTTAGGGCTGGCTAGCGTGATTATTGGCGAGGCCTTGGTGGGCAGCCGCTCGATTGGATTGCTGGTGGTGGGCACGGTGATGGGGGCGGAGTTGTTTAGGTTGCTCGTGGCCATTGCGCTGCGCTGGGGCATGAACCCCAACGACCTAAAATTTATCACCGCGGTGTTTGTTTTTGCCGCCCTCGTCATGCCCGATCTCATCCGATACTTACGGGCACGTTCTGCCGTCGTGGCACGGGAGGCCTGAGAACATGTTGCAGCTAGAGCACGTTTCGAAGACCTTCCATCCTGGCACTGTTAACGAAGTACGTTCGCTGAACGATGTCAGTTTGGACTTGGCTCAAGGGTCTTTTCTCATCATCATCGGCACCAATGGCTCGGGCAAGTCCACGCTGCTGAACGCCGTGGCGGGGTCTTTTATCGTCGACACCGGCAAGATCACGCTGGCCGGTCACCAGATCACCCGCTGGCCGGAACACCGGCGGGCTAAGTTGATCGGACGGGTGTTTCAGAATCCCTTCAGTGGCACGGCTCCCAATATGTCCATTGCCGAGAATCTAGCCTTGGCCGCGCAACGTGGCCAACGCCGCGGTCTGGGGTGGGCGGTGGGCCGGCGGACCATGAACGAACTGCGAGACCGTGTACGCACCCTCAATATGGGTCTCGAAGATCGCCTCGACAACGCCATTGGCAGTTTGTCCGGCGGCCAGCGACAGGCACTCACGCTGCTCATGGCGTCTTGGCTGAAGCCGGATCTGCTCTTGCTAGACGAACATACCGCAGCACTGGATCCAAAAAGTGCTGAGCAAGTTATCCGCCTAACGCACGACATCATCGAGCGCGACAAACTCACCACCCTGATGGTGACGCATTCGATGCAGCAGGCCGTCAATTTGGGCCAACGTATCGTGATGATGCACAAGGGCCGTGTGATCCACGATATTCACGGTAACGAGCGGGCCCGCGTGCGGCCCGAAGATCTTCTGAGCCGGTTTGAGGAAGTGCGACAGCGCGAACGACTCGACGGCTCAGTCGCCGAGATGCTCAAGCGTCAATACGTTTAAACAACCGCTGACTAAGGGCCGCTGACGGCCCGCCCCGCGCAACTTTTAAGTCTGCCGTGCACGCAGCCGCCTTAATGAGGCGGGCGCTTCAACGCTTCCGCTGGGCCAACCTAAGCCCAGCGTGACGTTTTTTTACTGGCCCTTGAATAGCGGCTTGCGCTTTTCCACCATGGCCGCAATGCCTTCTTTCGAATCTTCGGTCGTCCAGGTGAAGGCTTGGTACTCAGATTCCAGTTCGATGGCCGCATCCAACCTCGCGGCATCGTTGTGATACAGCGCTTTTTTCGCCAGACGCACCGCAATGGGTGCACTGCCGCAGATGTCACGCGCCAGTGAGAGCGCTGCTTCCAGCACCTGTTCTGCCGGCACAACACGGTTCGCGAGCCCCATCGCGAAGGCTTCATCGCCGCTGTACAAACGGCCGGTGAAAATCATTTCGCAGGCTCTGGCCATGCCCACCAGCAACGGGGTGGTGTAGGTGCCGGCCATCCCAGGATGGATGCCGATGCGGGTGAAATTGAGGCCCACCTTCGCAGTACTGGCAATCACGCGCATGTCGCACGCTAAGGCAATACAAAAGCCAGCACCGACCGCCGGGCCATTAATCGCCGCGATAGTGGGAATTTCAACTTGCCGTAGCGTTAGGAAGCGCTCATAGAACGCCTTTGGTGGTTCACGACGGCCTGTCCCAGTGGTGCGATTTTGGAGGCCGCTTTTGGAGCCACCAGCGCAGAAAGCACGCCCAGCGCCGGTGACAATCAGCACCCGCGCCGTTTTGTTTTGATTCACCTCCCGAACCACCGTGGTGATTTCTTCCCCCATTTCCTCGCTCATCGCGTTCAGTGTTTCTGGATGATTTAACGTCAGGGTGACAATGCCATCTGTTTGGTTGACAACAATGTGTTCGTAGGACATGCGCAGGATCTCCTGATGGTGGTTGGCTCTGGGTCACGTTGGCGGGGGTCGGGGTTGGTCGCCGAGCGAGGTTAACGATGGGGTGCGGGCTGGCTGGCGTCTAAAGGCCGGTCGCGCGCGGTGGCTGGTAGCAGAATTCTGCCAGCACGGCGACCGGGGGCATAGCCATCTGCGGCCGGCGGTGTCGCGCTTTAGCCCGGCCGTCACGGCGCGCAACCCGCCGCCAGCCGCACCCCGGTCAATATCTCCTTGCAAGGGTTTAATTTGGCGTTGACATCAGCGTCAGTTGACCGCCATGGACGAGCTCGGTGGCGTTGGCACTGGTGTCCGTCCGGTGGACTTGATCGGCTATCAAGAAGTAGCGCTGGCCATCGGTGCGGCCCAACACCGTGGTGATTTCAATCACGCCCGAAGACTCTTCGTCCTTGGTCAGGGTGCCGACGGTTACCGTGGGCAAGTAGTCGCCAAAACGGGCTACATCGTGCTGCGCTAGTAGCGTCAACTGCTTGCTCACCGGCTGGTATTTCCAGATCTTGCCATTGTGGATATTCGCGCCAACGTCCTCTTGCAAGATCAGCGTACCGTCCGTCGCCACGGTTAGGTTGTCCAGCATCTGTGGGCCATGGGTACGCCCCGCCACGGTGATGGTCTGCGTGCCGTCGAGCACCATTTCGATCACGCCGCCCAGCGCCGGGCGAGTGAGGTCGGTAAACAGCAAGCTCCACACACGGGTGCGACCGACGGTAGTGGTCGCCGTGTCGGGGTTGCTGCCGTCTTTCGTGCCATCCACCGTGTTGGTCGTCACGAAGTAATAACGGTTTTTATTGAGGGTGTCCCAAGCACCGTCTTCCGGACGCAAGAACTGGGTACCGGCAACCCCGGCGGCTGTGTTGGGCACTAACGAGAAGCTGTTTGTGCGGCTAACCAAGCCTAGGCCGGCGTCGGCAGCTTGAGTCTCAACCGCACCGCCAGTGACCACAACGCGGTACGCCAAGCCTCCCACCAAACCGGCTTTCTCCACCTCATTGCCATGATTTTGCTTGGTTCCGACATACAAATAGACGCCGTTGTCGCCGCCGTCGGAATTGGCCATCACCACGGTGTTGTCACCGGCATCTGGGTGAGCCAGCAAGTTTTCCCAGCCTGCTAGCCGGGTGGTGTAAGGGCCGGCCCAGGGCAACACGTAGGCTTTGCCCTTGTCGGTGCCCGTGGCCACAATCGCCATGCCGCGTGCCGGTGCGCTTTCTTCGCCCGCGAGGAACACCCGGGCTTGCGTGCCGTTGCCGCTCTTGGTGTTGTACAGGGCACTGGTGGCAGGCAGATCGGCTGAGCAGAATCGGTTAAACGCCACTGCCGCGCTCGCGTCCCATAGGCTGGTCGCCGGGTTCTCGCGATAGACTTTCTGGATAAGGTCAGCGCCCGACTTCACCTGCAAACTGGTCTTATCAATCACCCACTCAGAGACATAGGCGCCCTTGGCACCATGCGCCCGCGGCACGCCAAGCGTGTGGCCAAGTTCGTGGTTCATCAACACGGTAAACGTGCCATCGTGGTTGTCATAAGCGCCCAGACCATCGGGATTACCGCCCATGCGGTAGGCCCCAACCGCATCACCGGTTGTTAACACCGAGGCGAAGCGTACCTCGCTGGCAATGGGGGTGAGGTAGGGGGTTGCGGAACTGCTCGGGCCTTGGCCGACGGTAAAGGGGACGGCTGCAATGCCCTCACCGTAAGCAGGAAGCACCACGCCACCAGCAAGGGCGAGGGTGAGGGGGAGAGCAGAAAATTTAGCGTGCATATTGATGCCTTGTTCAGATGTACTCATGCGCAGGGTTAAACCATCGTTCTGTCGGACGGCGCTCTTTTTGCTGATTTTGACTTTAATACAGGAGCGACAGTCCGCCAGAAAATTGTACTAGACACCTGCGTCTTGATGTCACGTTGGTCGGCAGACTCAGCTAGCGGGCAACCGATTTGCGAAACCTCTTGAAGTCAGGCAGATAGCCGCTCGTTAGAGACAGCCCACCTCGCCCGCGCTTATATTTGCGCAGCCGCGGGTTTCAACCAACGTTTCACACACACAAACACGAGCACGCCGATATGTCGAACCATGAAGAGTTGAATGAGTCCCACGAGCAATACAACGCCGCCTGTTTGCGTTATGCGCGCTGCAGTCGCGCCGGCGAGGTTATCGACCTAGGCGGGCTGTGCATCGCCAATTCGCGCCACCCGTGGGCCATGTTGAATGCAGCAGTGCTCACCGCGCCCGTGTTCTCGCAAGCCGAACTTGCCGCACGCGTTGCGGGTGCAGTGGCGTATTTTCGCCGCGAAAACCAGCCGTGGTTCCTGGCTGCAGGCGAGACCTGGTTGGGCGAGGATGCCCAAGCAACGCTGTTAGGTCTGGGTCTTGGCAAGACTGGGAGCATGATCGGGATGGTGACCGAACAGGTAGCGCCACCGGCTCGCCCGTTGCCTGATGTTGAAACCCGCTGCATCGACGATGAGGCTGGCCGGCGAGGCCTGTCTGACCTGAACGCTGTCGCCTACAGCGTCTCGCTCGATTGGGTGCGAGACCTCGCCATGGGCGAGGCCCTTTGGCAAGACCCGCTGTATGGGTGCAACGCGTATGTCGACGGTCAGCCTGTTTCAACCGCGCTCGTCTTGCCGCAAAACGGTGTTCTCTATGTGGGTTGGGTGGCCACGGCGGTCGCCTATCGCCGCCGCGGTCTGGCCGATTTGGTCATGCGCCGCGCGCTCGAGCATGCCACCCGGGAAACAGGCATCACGCGGACCGCGCTGCACGCATCCGCCGACGGCTATCCCGGCTATCTGAAGATGGGTTACCGGACGGTCGAGGAGTTTGTGCTGTACGCCCCGGTTTGAGAGGGGTGAGGTCAGGCTGGCATGCTTGCGCCGCGCGGGATAGAAGATTAGCGATATGTTTACGACAGACGAATGCCGCGCGGTGTATCGAGCCATTTTTGAACGGCGTGATATGCGTCATTTCAGTGGTGGCACCGTTGCTCCTGAAGTGATGCAGCGCTTGCTGACCGCAGCGCATCACGCGCCCAGCGTTGGGTTTATGCAGCCATGGCGTTTTATTCGCATCGCGTCCACCAGCTTGCGCGCACAACTGCACGCTTTGGTGGAGCAAGAACGCGCGCAGACCGCACGGGCATTGGGCGAGCGCGAAGATGCGTTCATGAAACTCAAGGTGGAAGGGTTGCTAGAGGCCGCTGAGGTGTGGGCAGTGGCGCTAGCCGATGGCCGTGAGGTGCATGTCTTTGGGCGGCGCACGCTGCCGCAAATGGATTTGGCGTCTGCTGCGTGTGCAATTCAAAATTTATGGCTAGCCGCGCGTGCCGAAGGCTTAGGCGTGGGCTGGGTGTCGATGTTCGATCCTGCGGCGGTTGCGCGTTTGTTGCAGATGCCCGAAGGCGCTGAACCGATTGCCTTGCTATGCATTGGGCCCGTGCCCGCGTTTAACGAGGAACCCATGCTGCAAGAAGAGCGCTGGGCTACCCGCAGTCCGCTTGAGACGTTGCTGTTTGAAGATGTCTGGGGGCAAGCGCTGCGCAAGTGATGTTGCTGGCATGAGTCCTCGCGTTGGCCGTTGATGTCTGGCTGGGTGAGCCGACGCGGCGTTGGCATCCTGTGATGTGGATGGCCATGGGTTGAGCCCACCCGCACCCTGCTGATGCTGCTAAATTGCCGACAGGGCAACGATCACTGGCTACGATTTAGAGGTTTTTAAGAGAATTTCGCCTAAAAAAATCCCCCTGGATAGGGGCTCTTGGCGGAACGTTTGTTCGCCTAATACTCTTAGTTTCAAATGGTTTTTTAGGGGTTTTTTATTATCCCCACACACCTACCCACCTAAGAAACCGCGTACCTAGACATCCCGGTGCGCCGACAGTCGCATTCTTTGAGCATCGCGCGGCGGGTGGTCGATTTCTGGGGGGCTGCCGATCGGGTATGCGGCAAGCGCCTAAAGCCGCTGATCCCGAGGCTGGTCGATGCCATGGAAGTGACTATCGCCGGCGAAGCGCTGCGGCGGCAGCTGTATCAGTTTGCCCCAGGGCTACTCTGGCTGGCGCCATGTCGAGGTGGAGGTCAAGCCCGTTCTACCCAACGGCCTGCGCGCACGATTGCGAAGTGCCCTGCGGCGTCGCAAGGCCCGCTAGCAGCAGGCAGCCGGCGTGGGCGCCGCGCCGTTCGCGGGCTCGAAGGGGTTTGTCGTACCGCACCCCGGAAAGATGCCGAAGTGGTGGTCGAAGCTACCGATGAACTCAAAAAATGGCGCGAAGCGCGTGTCGTGAAGCATCCGCCAAGTGTTGCCACAGACGGGAAAGACGCGATCCCGATCGATGGCGTGGTGAGCGTCGAGGATGAAGCACTCCTCCTCGCCCAACGCGCCGCCGCGGTAGATGACCGCCTGACCGTAGTCCTCGCAGAGGGGCTCCAACTCGTCGAGCGCAAACAGCCGATAGGTAGCCGCGTAAAACTTCGCTTGGCCGATCGCCGCCTTCAACGCCGGGTCGAGAATCTCCAGGGGCCGGCTCGTCAGCAGCCGCGGATCTGCGAACCCGGCCGCCTTCGCCATGCTCATGAAGTCGTTCCAGTAGAGCGCGCCGCCGAGACACTCGCCGTAGAGGACGGGGTGATTGCGGACGGCGTCGGGCAGACGGCGATCGCAGTAGACATCCGAGAAGTACATCTCGCCACCCACCTTTAGCAGCCGCCGTGCGCCCGCAAAAACCGCCGGCTTGTTGGGCGAGAGGTTCACCACGCAGTTCGATACCACCACATCAAAGCTGTGGGGCGCGAGCGGCAGATCCGCCAGCTTCTCGATGAAGCCCTCCAGAAACAGCGTGTTGGCGCGGGCATACCCGAACTGCTCGCGGTGCCACTCCACATGCGCCCCCGCTACCGCCAACTGTGCCGTCGTCATGTCCACGCCCACCACCTCGCCCCGCTCGCCGACCAGCTGGGCGAGCAAGTAGGCGTCGCGGCCCGAACCCGAACCGATATCGAGCACCCGGGTGCTGTTGAGCGCAGTCGGAACAATAAGGCCGCAACCGTAGTAGCGGCTCACCACCTCCTCGTGGATGCGCGCGAGCAGCGGCTTCACGAACGCCGGCAGGGCGTCGGGCGTGCAGCAAGCGCTGGTCTTGAGGTCGGCGCTCGTCTGAAGCGTCTGGCCGTAGTACGCCTGGACGGTCGCGGTGACGTCGATGCTCATCATTTCTCTCCCAAAGTTCAGCGATTAAAATTCGTTCACCCGATACCGCTGCGCCCGACGCCTCGCGTATCGGCAACATAACTGCGCTGTTTCAAGAAATCGAGTCCCCCTGTCGTTGAAATCAAACCCACTGAGCAGGCACCACGGATGGTGGCTTACCGCCTGCTGGCGCCTCTCAGGGACAGCCGCAAAAAAGATCCCGGTACAAACGGTTCTACAGCTGCCTCTTTTCACGATGATTCGTGATGCAGCGCTAACGGGCCTTGGGGCAGCAAGGCTGCCACGCCTGATTGTGGCAGAGGACTTAACTGCAGGCCGCCTCGTGTCATGGGGCGACGCGACCGATCAACCCTCGGAATGGTGGGCGCTTCACACCGCTAGGCGACTACCCAGTGCGAAGGTCAAAGCTTGCATGGTTTTCAGGGAGACGGCGTTTTGAAAGATCCGATCTTGACCGTCAGACATCTACGCAAATGCATTCGAGCGGTAGGACTGAAAAACAGCTTTATCACTCGTTCAGGCAAGTGGTTCTCAGCAGAACCCCGTCTCAATCTGGCAGATGACCCGCTGCGGGCGCACTTTTTCAAAATCGCACCGCGATCTGATCCAAAAAACCGGGCCAGGAAGGTCTGTAGCACTGACTTGCTCAGTTTTCAGATTCCTTATTCTTGGTGAGGTCGGGGATTCAAATTCATCGCCGGCATGGGTCTACTGACGACCCATTGCGGGTACTTTGGTGGCCAGATCAAAGTCCGCAAAGCGGGCATCGAGCCGCGCCATCTGTGATCAGGTTGTAGCCTGGTGGCCCTCCAGGGCCATGCGCGCGATAAACCCCGAACGAGTCTCGCCCGTGGCGCGAGCCAATGCGTCGAGCCGGTACAGCACTCGACGCGGCAGACTGATGTTGACTCGTTCAAGCGTGTCATCAAGCACCGCGGGGTCCACCTTGACGACGGCCCAGACCCACGTCCGCCATTCCTTGTGTTGCTTGCGCAAGTCCTCGACGCTCGAGGGCTGAGGAATATCCTGCCCAGTATCAAGGGCGGTTTCAATCCAGGCGGCTATGGCTTCTTCGGCCTTAGCCATGGCCTCTTCCATCGTGTCACCGGCGGAGAAACACCCGGGCAGGTCAGGTACAACGACGCCGAATGCTTCGGTCTTGGTACTAGGTTCAATGGCGACGGGGTAACGCATGTTGCATGCCTCTTTTCAAATCCTGGCCTGTTGCCGTATGGCCTTTACCGGCCCAAGCCCAAGGTCCTTCTTGGGGTGAGGAACCACCACGATGCCTGTGTGCTGCGGGTGTGTGAAGACATAATGAGAACCGTTGACACGGGCAAGTCGCCAACCTGCCTTCTTGAGGGCAAGTATTGGGTCAGCACTACTTGTGTGTGCGGTACACACGAAAGCGCTGCCTGCAAATCGATCAACCAGCTCCCGAAACAGCAATATCCATGGCGTCGAGTCCAGCAGGGGGCGCAATCCGTTCTGGACCGAAGCGCGGGGTAGAACCGATCCGACTCAGTCTCATCACCAGCATCCAGACCGGGCTAGACGCATTTTCAAAGTGATGGGTAGGAATAAAAAACGGGCCGCGAAGGCCCGTATTTCCAAGCTATCTGGCGGAGAGGGTGGGATTCGAACCCACGGTACCTTGCGGTACGCCTGATTTCGAGTCAGGTACAATCGGCCACTCTGCCACCTCTCCCGAGAAGCGGTAGCATAAAAGGCCTGTTGGCAGAAAGCCATGCTAATGAGCCGCTAATTTTGGCCAAAAAGTTTTGGCGTTCTGGTACTCACGGCTTGCTTGCTTGCGGGTGGGGCCGGGTGTGTGGTTGACCATCGCCGTTGCCGTGCGCGCGGTGCTCCATAGCTTCACGGCGGCGGACCCTGGGCGGCTCTGGACGCTGCGCGATGTAGCCCGCTTTGTGGGGATTGGTGGTGCCGGGCCGGTGCTGGTCGGGGCACCGGAGCAAATAGCCGACCAACTCGAAGACTGGATAGTCGCGGGCGTTGATGGCTTTAATCTGTCTTACGCGACCCTGCCGGCGACCTTTGTGGAGTTTGTCGACGAGGTCGTGCCGGGGCTCCAACGGCGTGGCCGAATGCAGACCAGCTACCGGCCAGGCACGTTGCGGGAGAAGCTTTTCGCGGGGCGGCCTGCCCGGATGCTCGCGCCCCATCCCGCCGCTGCGGTGCGTCGTCCCTGGTAGGGCGAGGGCCGGGCGGCGGCTGATCCCGTGGCGTTAGGCCGCCGGTGCGAGCGCGCATCGGCACCAGATGGTCGTCGGTGTTGAGGCGTATCAACCCAAGAGGACCGCACCCCTTTCAACGAGCCGGAGTACCTATGAATATTTTGCTGGCAGTAGCTGGCAGTCCGTACACCGAGCGCATGCTGGCCTATCTCTCAAGCCATCAGACACCTTTGCGCCTAGTCATCACTACACGGTGTTGACCGTGCAGCCACAGCTGCCATTACTGCCACGCGCGCGGTAGCTGGTGGGCAAGGGCGTGGTGGCGCAGTACCAGCAGGAGGAGGCCGAGAAAGTGTTGGCCCCGGTGGCTAAATTTCTGCTGCAACAGGACATCGATGCCAAGACCCACTGGGAGCTTGGGCAGGCGGCTGACACCATCGCGAGCGTTGCTGACAACGGCAAGGTTGATCTGCTGGTAATGGGATCACACGGGCACGGCACCTTGGGCAAGCTGGCGGTGGGCTCCGTGGCAACGGCGGTGGTTGCCGGCAGCAAGGTGCCCGTGTTGTTGGTGCGCTAGCCAGCCGCTTGGCCGGCGGGAGGGTCGGTCGCTTTTAGCCGCATCAAAATAATTAACGTTAACTGGAGAAATTAATTGCCCGCGGGATTCTGTGGAGGCTGCAACAGCAGGCTTGCTGCCCACAGATGAAAGGGCTTTCAGCGTTTTGGGTTGGGTAGGATTTTTTCGCTAACAAGTGCTGCAAGAAGCTTGTGAATTCAAAATGAGCGTACGCTCACCGCTATTTTCAGTGGTCGGTCGCAGGACATTTTTAAGTAGAAAATAAATTACAAAAAAAATTTAAATTGATGTAATTATTATAAAAAATGTTAAGTTATTTTTCACTTTTCGCGCGATTTTCGCAGCCAGCCCTGGAGCTTGTGGAGCGTGCGCAGCCTGCATCTAGCCGAAAAATGCAAACGAGGAGCTTTAGCGGGCCAAGTCAGGTTTGGGTTAGCGGTTTTTTTAATCGCAAACGACAACAAATAATCCACGCAAAATATTGTTTTAAAAAATAATTTAAATTGAGTTAAATTTCTTTTCAGCTCTGCGTCAGCAAATCTATTCGGTCTATCTGTGTGTTGCGGCCGGCTTTTCTGATGACTAGGCTAGGCCTTGGTCGCTAAGGCTCGGCTGGGCGCCTTGGCGCCGGCCCTCTCAGGCGGAAAAACCCTGCTGACGTCGATATTTGGGTTCTGAGATTTTTTTAAAATTAACTAAAACGTCAAAAAGAGATTTTGAAAAAATGTTTTGCGCTACGGCGTGTTACACGCTGGGTTTGGACGCTACTTCGCGTTGACGCGCAGCATCGGGCGCTGGCGCTAGCCCCGCGCGTGGCGAGCAGAGGTGCTCGAACGCGGGAGCACTGACAGGGTCCTTGGGCCAGTGTTGGCTGGTCACGCTGCCTGGGGCGTGTGCAGCCCAAGCGCCTTCTGCGGGTTATCGAGGTGACCAAGCCGTGCGTCATCGCGGTGTCCGAGGCGCGCCCAGCGGGCGCGACTTTTGATCGCCGCAAGGGGTCGCGAGGCCCTGGAAAATTGTTTCGCTGCAGCATATTGCGAGTGCCGTGTTAGCTCACGCTGCCACCGCCAGATAGGGAGTTCGCGCGCCGGCACTCGCCCCATTTTCAGGGGTTAGACTTGCAAGGAGGGCGGCGCTATGCTCGGCCAATCCTAACCAGGCACCGCCGGAATGACCGGCCAATCATCGGAGGTTCCATGCAGAAATCGCTGTCCATCGATCCCGCCAAATGCACTGGCTGTCTGCAGTGCGAAATGGCCTGTTCGTACGAAAAATATGGTGTGTTCAATCCGTCCAAATCGCGCATCAAGGTGTTCGATTTTCACGACAGCGGGCGCAAAGTGCCCTACACCTGTACGCAGTGTGACGAGGCTTGGTGCCTGCACGCCTGCCCGGTCGAAGCCATTAAACTGGATGCCGTCACCGGCGCCAAAGTTGTGCTCGAAGACGTCTGCGTGGGCTGCAAGGTGTGCACCATCGCCTGCCCGTTCGGCACCATTAATTACGTGCAAGAAACCGGCAAGGTCCAAAAATGTGACCTTTGCGGTGACCACCCAGCTTGTGTCGAAGCATGTCCAACTGCCGCGATAACCTACGTCGACGCCAACTGGACCGGCTTCGAACGTATGCGCGAGTGGGCCGGCAAACTCGACACTCAACCGCACGCCTAACGGAGGATTTAACATGGCTTGGCAACGGAAAATTCTACGGGTAGATCTCACCAAGGGCACCTGCACAGCAGAACCTCTCAATATGGAATGGGCGCAGGACTATCTAGGACAGCGCGGGCTGGCGACTAAATATTTCTGCGAGGAGGTCGATCCGAAGGTCGACCCGCTAGCCCCCGAGAACAAACTTATTTATGCCACGGGTCCGCTGACCGGGACCATGGCGTCTACCGGTGCGCGCTTCTCGGTCATCACCAAAGGCCCGCTAACGGGTGCCATTGCCTGCTCTAACTCGGGCGGCTATTTCGGTGCTGAGCTCCGTTTTGCGGGCTGGGACATGATCATCCTCGAAGGCAAATCGCCGACACCGGTTTACCTCCACATCGAAAACGAGACAGCCCGACTGCTACCCGCTGACGAAATCTGGGGCAAGTCCACTTGGGACACCGAGGCCATCCTTAAGAAAAAGCACCACGATCCTTTGACCCGCGTGTCCTCGGTTGGGCGCGCCGGCGAAAGCCAAGTGATGTTTGCCGCGATCGTCAACGACCTGCACCGGGCTGCCGGGCGTTCGGGGGTGGGGGCGGTGATGGGTTCAAAAAATCTCAAAGCGGTTGCCGTGCGCGGTACCGTCGGTGTGGGTAACCTGCGCGATCCTAAAGGCTTTATGCAAGCCACCGTGGCAGCTAAAAAAGTACTTGCCGACAACGCTGTGACTGGTCAGGGCCTGCCCAAGTTTGGCACCCAAGTGTTGATGAATGTGATCAACGAGATGGGGGCGCTGCCAACCCGCAACCACCGCGACGTTAAATTTGAGGACGCCAATCACATCGGCGCTGAGGCGATGCACGAGAAGCGGCCCACCGACGGGCGCGCCAATTTGGTGACTAATCAGGCTTGCTTTGGCTGCACCATCGCTTGCGGACGCATTTCCAAAATTGACGAAACGCATTTCTCGGTGGTCAACAAGCCGGAATATTGGGGTGCGTCAGGCGGTTTGGAATACGAGGCGGCGTGGGCGTTAGGTGCGGCGACCGGTGTGGGCGATCTCGAAGCCCTGACCTATGCCAATTTTCTGTGCAACGAGGACGGCATTGACCCCATCTCCTTTGGGGCGACCGTGGGCGCTGCCATGGAACTCTACGATCTGGGCCTGATTAAAGAGTCGGACGTCGGTTTCCCGCTGCTGTTCGGCTCTGCCGAAGTGCTCACCAAGCTCACCGAAATGACGGTGAACGGCGTGGGCTTTGGGAAGGAAATTGGCTTGGGCTCCAAGCGCCTGTGCGCCAAACATGGCCGGCCGGAATTGTCGATGTCCGTCAAAGGACAAGAGTTCCCCGCCTACGATTCGCGCGGTATACAAGGCATGGGTCTTGCCTACGCAACCTCCAATCGGGGTGCCTGCCACTTGCGCGGCTACACGGTGGCCTCGGAGGTTCTGGGGATTCCCGTGAAGACCGATCCGCTGGTAACGGAAGGCAAGGCCGGACTGGTCAAAGCTTTTCAGGACGCGACCGCGGTGTTTGATTCCTCGGGACTCTGCGTGTTCACGTCATTTGCGTGGACGCTGGCTGACGTGCAGCCACAGCTGCAGGCGGCCTGCGAGGGCGACTGGTCGATGGAAAAACTGGAGCTTGTGGGCGAGCGAATTTGGAATTTAGAACGGCAGTTCAATAACGCTGCAGGGTTCACCCACAAAGACGACAACCTGCCGCAGCGCCTGCTCAATGAGGCCGTCAAAGAGGGGCCTGCCAAGGGGCTGGTGAACGGGCTGGATAAAATGCTGCCGGAGTATTACGAGCTGCGCGGCTGGTCAAAAGAGGGCGTGCCAACTTTGGAAACCACGCAACGTTTAGGTCTTTCTGCCTGATTAGCGCGTTGGGTGGGGACGGTGGCAAGCGCCGCCGCCCTCCGCCCGGCGCGTCCGGAGTCTCCGTATGCAGCACATCATCATCGGCAACGGTCCAGCTGGCGTCGTGGCCGCCGAAACCCTGCGCAAAATAGATCCCCAAGCGGGCATTACGCTCATTGGGGATGAGCCTGAGCCACCGTACTCGCGCATGGCGCTACCGTATCTGATGATGGGCAATATTCCTGAGGCAGGCACTTATCTGCGCAAGGGTGAGCGCCATTTCGCCGGGCTCGGGATCACCCTCCTACAAGACCGGGTGCAAGGTCTGGATACCGCTAAACGCACCGTCATCTGCGCCAGCGGCCAGCACCTAGTTTACGACCGCCTGCTGATCGCGACCGGTTCCCACCCCGTAACGCCGCCCATCCCCGGCCTCGACCTCCCAGGGGTTCACACCTGTTGGACGATGGCAGACGCACGCAGCATCATCGACCGCGCCGCGCCAGGCGCGCGGGTGGTGCAGGTCGGTGCGGGGTTCATTGGCTGCATCATTATGGAAGCGTTGGTGAGTCGGGGGGTTCAACTGACGGTCGTCGAAATGGGCGACCGCATGGTGCCGCGGATGATGACGCCCGTGGCTGGCACGATGATCCGTCAGTGGTGCGAGGGTCGCGGTGTGCGCGTCCATGTGAATACGCGCGTGGCGTCCATTGTCCGTGGGCAGGACGGCGAGGCGCTGCGTGTCCAACTCGATTCCGGCGACGAACTACCCGCCGATCTCCTGATTGTGTCTGCTGGCGTACTCCCTAATGTGAAGTTTTTGGAAGGCAGCGCCGTGACGTGTGCGAGCGGCATTCTTGTCGATGCGGGAATGCAGACCAACGTCGAGGGGGTCTACGCGGCCGGCGACGTGGCCGAGGCTATCGATTTCTCCACCGGTAATCGCAGCCTCAACGCGGTCCAGCCCAATGCGGTGGAACAAGCGCGGATTGCGGCGCTCAATATGGCGGGTCGCCCGGTGGCATCGCGTGGCAGCTTGGCCCTTAATGTGCTCGATACGCTAGGTCTTATTTCATCATCGTTCGGAAAATGGTGGGGCGATCCCGCCGGTGAAACCGTGGAACTGGTCGACACCGAAGCGTATCGCTATCTCAGCCTGCAGTTTCAGGACGATGTACTCGTGGGCGCCACGGCCATTGGCCTGACCGAGCATATCGGGGTGTTGCGGGGACTGATCGAGGGGCGGGTGAAACTGGGCGAGTGGAAAGATCGGCTGCTGCGTGAACCCATGCTGGTGATGGATGCCTATCTTGCCTGTGCCCAGGCGGCGGCGTGACGAGCCCGCAAACGGTGCGTTTGGCACTGAAGCTCTATGCCTCGCTGGCCGATTTTTTACCGTTGGAAGCGCGTAAGAACAACCGACTGCCCCTAGAACTGCCGCCTGGCACTACCGTGGGCCAAGTGATCGCGCAGCACAATCTGCCGCTGAAAATGTGCCATTTGGTGCTGGTCAACGGCGTGTTTATTCCGCCGCAAGAGCGTGCCGGGTGGACCTTAATCGACGACGACGAACTCGCAATCTGGCCACCCGTTGCCGGTGGCTAATGAGGAAGTACTGGCCTTGTGTCAGGACATGACGACCTCCCGTGCCGCATTCCTCCGCAGCCTTACGATCGCGATGGAGCCAGTCACTTTTGAGGTGGATGGCGAGACTTTACGTTCGAGCGATCCCGCGCACGCGTGGCGCATCCGGCTGACCCCTCTGGCGGAACTGCGCCTGGGTCTTATTCAACTGAGTCGCCATCGGGTCGAGATTTTTCTCACGGGTTATGACGCGACGCGTACGACCGGTTTCCTCGAGCGTTTTGAGCGGTACTTTCGGCGCGCCGGCGGTTAAAGCCGCCTCGTCCATCATCGCCTGACGGTCTTGGGGCAGGTCTTTCATTGTCCACTGCGTGGGCGTGGCCCGTTGACAACCGCCGCCGCGTGCCCAGCGAATTCAAAGGCCTCCTCAAACAACCCGCGGCACCACCGATCAGTCTGCTGCAGCAGATCTGACCGGTTGCGCGAGTCCGCCGTTTTTTGGATTACTGCCTCGCCAGTCGCAGATTAGAAGGGATGTCACTGGTGGAAAAATTGCTGCGCCAAGGGTTGATGTCGATCCCGCCTCGGCGGGTGTAACGCGCGTAGACCGCCAGTCGAGCGGGCAGGCAGTGACGCAGAATGTCGACAAAAATGCGTTCCACGCAGTGTTCGTGAAATTCATTGTGTTCGCGCAGCCCAATGAGATATTTGAGCAGACCGGCCTGATCAATCGGCGCGCCCAGATAGCGAATCTGTACGCTGGCCCAGTCTGGTTGCCCGGTCACCAAACAGTTTGATTTGAGCAGATGCGAGACGAGGGTTTCTTCGACGGGCGCCTGATTTTGGGCGGCGAACAGCAACGCCGGATTAGGCTGGTAGCTGTCAATTTCGATGTCCAGACGATCCAGCAGGGTGCCCTCCAGTTGGCCGAATTTGAGACTGGCAAATTCGTGCGCTGGGGTCAACGTCACCCGCACGGGCGCACCAAATCCCTGGGCCAAGTCTGTCTGTAGCGTGCTGCTCAGCGCCGCAGCGTCCACCAACCGAGTCTGGTTGAAAGAATTCAAATAGAGTTTGAAGGATTTGGATTCAATCAGATTGGGGGAGTCGGCGGGCACCACAATCGTGGCGATCGCGATTTCTGGCTTGCCACGCACATTCAGCCAGGACACTTCGTAGGCATTCCAAATATCCACGCCAAAAAAAGGTAGCGTGCCACGCAGCGCCAACTCTGCGCGCTGGGCTTGCCGCGGGATGGGAAACAGCAGTGCTGGCGCGTATTGCGAGCAATAGCCGCGGGGCTTGCCTAGGGGTGATTGGTCTGGGGTATTGGTCACGTGGCCGGTATCTAGAGTTTTGGGTGTAAAGCATGCCGGTGGTGGACGAATAAGGCGAGTCTCAGTCGCAGTCTGGTGGCGATGACGACCTTAGGGCCGAGGCGCGTGGCGGCTGTTTTTTACAGTCAAAAACGAGGCTCGACGCCGCCGGCAAAGCGTGCTTTGCTAGCCTCGGGTGCTGCACTGGGCAACCCAAGCATCCTCGCTCCAACTTCGCAACTCAAGAAGTCACCAGCCCATGAAACTAGAACCCTTGATGACGTATTACGCGACCTTACTGCCGTCCGTCCCGGTGGGTGCTGGCCCCTACGGCCAGCGAGCCATTTTTGAAGTCACGGGCGGCGCGTTTGAAGGGCCACGCTTACGCGGCACGCTGCGCACTGGCGGCGGCGACTGGATACTGGTGGACGCCCAAGGTGTGGGGCACCTCGATGTACGCGCAACATTTGAGACCCACGATGGTGCGCTTATTTATGTGCAGTACTTTGGCAGCGTGGTGCTGACTGATGCGCTGAGCGAGGCGCTACAAGGTAATGGGGAGACCGACTACGGCGACACCTATTTTTTTACTCAACCGCGTTTCGAAACCGGCGATGTACGTTACGCCTGGTTGAATCAAGTGATGGCGGTGGGCCAAGGGCGGGTGCGCAGTGGGCGCGTGGAGTACCAAGTTTCGGCGTGTGTGAACGACTGAGCGCAAAACGCGGCGGCGCTAAGCGGCTTTGGCGGCCGAGCGCAGTGGGCCAACACTTGAGGCGACGGCTGGGCGCGTTGTCAGCGGCGAACTCGCGAGCTTAAGCGCAGCGCTGATAGCGTTTTAAAACCAAGGAATCCAACCATGAGTGTGCGTGTCGAAAAATCTGGCCCGGTCACAACGGTGATCCACCACCGCCCGGCACAACGCAACGCCATGGATCCGGCAAGTGCTGAGGCCTTGGTGGCCGCGTTCGAAAGTTTCGAGGCCGATCCCACCGCCAGCGTGGCGGTGTTTTGGGGTGAGGGTGGCGCTTTCTGTGCCGGCTGGGATCTCCAGCACGCCAGTGCTTTGGCGGGCGATGATGACCCGCTGGCCGCGCTCAATTTTGAGCCGACGCAGGCCCGTATTCCCCGCGGCCCAATGGGCCCGAGTCGCCTGCAACTCTCTAAGCCCGTGATCGCAGCCGTCGCGGGGCCTGCAGTGGCCGGCGGCTTTGAACTCGCGCTGTGGTGCGATCTCCGCGTGCTGGAAGAAAGCGCTTATTTTGGCGTGTATTGCCGCCGCTGGGGGATCCCACTGATCGATGGCGGTACTGTGCGGTTACCGCGTTTGGTGGGACAGGGACGAGCGCTCGACATCATTCTCACCGGCCGCAAAGTGACGGCCGCCGAAGCCCTGCAAATTGGTGCCTGCGAGCGCGTGGTACCGGACGGCCAATCCCGCGCGGCGGCAGAAGCCTTGGCGCATGAGATCGCGCGCTTTCCGCAGGGCTGTCTACGCGCTGATCGCCAATCGGTTTATGCTCAGCACGGCCTATCGGAACGCGCAGCGCTGCATTCAGAATGGACTATCAGCGCTGCCATGGTGGTGCAAGAAGGTATTGCTGGCGCCACTCGGTTTGCCGAAGGGCGCGGTCGGCATGGGAATTTCGACACGCTCTAGCGGGTTGTCCCGGAGGCGGTCGGTTGGTTGTTCTGTCATCGTCTCGGCGCGCCGCTTGTGGTTGCGCCATTTTCTATGGAGTTGCGCATGACTTATCGCATTGCGATCGATACTGGTGGGACATTTACTGATGCCGTGGTCGCCGATGCCAGTGGCATCCTCGCCATCGGCAAAGCGCTGACGGACACCGAGCGTAATTTTGTGGGGGTGCAGAACGCGATTGCGGATGCCGCAGGCCAACTCGGTTGCGACCTGCGCGAGCTGCTCACGCAGACCGACGTCTTCATCTATGGCACCACGCGCGCCACCAATGCCATTGTGACCCAGCGCACTGCCCGCACCGCCATGCTGCTGACTGAGGGCTTCCCCGATATTCTGGTCTACCGACAGGGTGGCAAGCTGCATCCGCATCAGCTCAATGTCGACTTTCCGCAGCCCTACATCCCGCGCCGGCTGACCTTCGAAATTCCCGAACGCGTGGATGCCGAAGGTGGCGTCATCAAGTCGCTAGATGAAGCTCGCGTGGTCGAAATTCTCGCCCATCTGCGCGAAGAACAAGTACAAGCGATTGCCGTGTGTCTGTTGTGGTCGATTGCTAATCCTGCGCACGAACGTCGAGTGGGGGAACTCATCGCCGCCCATTTGCCCGGGCTGCCTTACACGTTGTCGCACGAACTCAATCCCGTTTTGCGTGAATACCCGCGCGCTTCTTCCACCGCAATCGATGCCTCCCTCAAACCATTAATGCAGGAACAACTGCGCCTGCTAGAACAAAATCTTGCGGAGTCTGGCTACAGCGGGGATATCTTGGTCAGCGCCTCCGTGGGCGGCGTGATGCATGTGGAGGACATGATTGAACGGCCCATTTATATCGTGAAATCGGGCCCTGCCATGGCGCCCATTGCCGGCCTCTCGTATGCCCAAATGGAATCGTTGGGGGGTGATGTGGTGGTGGTGGACACCGGTGGTACGACCTTCGATGTGGGTCTCGTGCGCGACGCACGGGTTACCCATACCCGCGAGACTTGGCTCGGAGAAATCTACACCGGACATTTACTCGGCATGGGATCCGTGGATGTGCGCTCGATTGGTGCCGGGGGTGGTTCGATAGCCTGGCTCGACGCCGGTGGCTTGTTGCGCGTAGGTCCGCAGAGCGCCGGCGCCCGGCCGGGGCCAGCCTGTTACGGGCTAGGCGGCGATGCACCCACCATGACCGATGCGGCCTTAGTGCTGGGCTATCTCAACCCCCAGCATTTTTTGGGTGGAAAAATGACGCTCGATGCGCCGGCAGCCCAGCGCGTGGTGGCGGCACTCGCCGTGCAGCTTGGTAAATCGGTGGAAGACACCGCGCTGGCGATTATCACCGTCGCCAACGAAAACATGATCAAAGCGATTCAGGAAATTACCGTCAAAGAAGGGCTCGATCCGGCGGACTCCGTACTGGTTGCCGGGGGTGGTGCCGCGGGCCTCAATATTGTGCCGATTGCGCGTTCGCTGGGTATGCGGCGTGTGCTCATTCCCCGCACGGCAGGTGCGCTGAGTGCCTGCGGTGCGCACTTCTCAGACATCGTGCGCGAGTTCAACGCGAGCCGCTTCGCTTCTACGGCCAATTTTGACTACGCCGCGGTGAATGCCACGCTGGCCACGCTGCAAGCACAAATTGACACCTTCTCCGCCACACTTCGCCAGCGTGGCCTGCGGGAATTTCATCAGTCGATGTCGGTAGAGGCGCGCTACGCCGGTCAAATCTGGGAACTGCAAGTGGCGTTGCGCGCCCCAACGCTGGCTAACGCCGCCGCGCTCCAAGCATTAATCGACGATTTTCACGCGGAACATGAGCGGGTGTTTGCGGTGCGCGATCCGCATAATTCGTTGGAATGCATCAATTGGCGCGCGCGCATTAGTGCGCAACTCCCACGGGGCGTCCAAGCACCGGATGGTCGCCAGCGCACCCAAAGGCTTGCGCCGCGCTATCTGCGCGATAGTCATTTTGGTTTGCTCAAAGCAGAGCCCGCTCGGGCAGCCGTGTACTACGGTGAAGACCTAATGCCAGGCGACCGCCTGGTGGGCCCGGCAATCATCGAGGAGCCCACGACTACCATCGTGGTATACCCCGATGCCATCGCGACCGTCACCCCTTATGGCCACTATTTGCTGGAGGTCGAAGCATGAATACCCCATCAACCCAGGAGACCTTTGATCCGGTGCTGCTCGCCGTTTTGAGCAATCGCATGGATGCCATTGTGCGCGAGATGACCAACACCCTGCTGCGTGCCGCGCGCTCGGCGGTCATCGCGATGTCGCGGGATTTTTCCTGCTGCCTAGTGACCGGGGAGGGCGATTTGCTGGCCACAGCCGAAGCCGCGCCAGTGCATGTGTTTGGTACGCACCTACAGGCGCGCTCGATGGTGGATCTGCATCCGGATTTAAGCGAAGGCGATGCCTTTTTGCATAACGATCCCTATTTGGGCAACACCCATCCGGCCGATCACACCATTCTGGTGCCGGTGTTTTGTGCCGGCGTGCATTTGTTTACGGCGGTCGCCAAGGCGCATCAGGCCGATATTGGCAACAGTATTCCCACGACCTATCACGCCTCGGCCAAAGACATTTACGAGGAAGGTGCGCTAATTTTTCCCTGCGTGCGCGTGCAGCGAGATTTCCGCAACGTGGAAGACATCATGCGCATGTGCCGCAAGCGCATCCGTGTGCCGGACCAATGGTATGGCGATTATCTGGCCGCTATCGGCGCGGCCCGCATTGGCGAACGCCGCTTGAAAGCCCTCGTGGAACAATACGGCGCCGCGACCCTCAAGGCCTTCATTCAGGCGTGGTTCGATTATTCCGAGCGGCGCATCGTGCAGGAGATCAAGCGGCTGCCACCGGGCCGCCTAGAAAATCACGCCCGCCACGATCCTATTCCCGGCGTGATCCCCGACGGTATTCCACTGAAGGTGGTGCTGGAAATCGATCCCGCCAACGCCTACATCGATATCGACCTGCGTGACAATCCAGACTGCCTACCGTGTGGGCTGAACGAAAGCGAAGCGTGCGCCATCAACAACGTCATGACCGGCGTGTTCAACTGCCTAGAGCCGGACATCCCGCACAACGCCGGCACTTTTCGCCGCATCCGGGTGCACCTGCGTGAGAACTGCGTGGTGGGTATTCCCCGTTTCCCGCACAGCTGCTCAGTGGCGACCACCAATGTGGGCGACCGGTTGGTCAATGCGACGCAGGCGGCGTTTGCTGGCATTGGTGAGGGCTGGGGTCTGGCGGAAGGAAATCCATCGTTAACCTCCGGCTGTGCCGTGGTGTCCGGCGAAGATGCTCGCCATGGCAATCGCGCCTTTATCAACCAGATGTTCCTGATGGGTGGCGGTGGCCCGGCCTCGCCCATCTCTGATGGCTGGATCAATCTACTGATACCGGTGGGCGCGGGCCTGCTCTATCGCGACAGCGTGGAACTCGACGAACAGAAATATCCCGTGCTGGTTAAAAGCCTGCGTCTGATGCCAGACAGCGGCGGGCCAGGCCGCCATCGCGGTGCGCCGGGCACCGAGGTCATTTATGGCCCACGTACCCGGCCGATCCGTGTCGTCTCCGCGCCCGACGCTTGGCAAACCCCACCCCGCGGGGTGCGCGGCGGTCACGATGGCACTTGTTCACAAGACCACATACTCCGTCCCGATGGTCACGAGACGAAAGTAGAAGGTTTTATCAATGTGGAACTACAACCCGGCGAATTCATCCGTGGGCGCGACTGTGGTGGCGGGGGATATGGTTCGCCGCTAGAACGCGACCTCCAGCGGGTGCTGCACGATGTGCAGGAGCGTTGGGTGAGCGAGGCGCAGGCTGAATCCATCTACGGCGTGGTGTTGACGCGGGATGCACGCGGCCGAGTGAACGGGGTGGATGTGCCGGCCAGTGAGGCGCGGCGCAGAGCGCCGGGCCGGGTGGACTGACGAACCCCGTGGGCGGTGTGGCGCACGCCCGCCCCGCGCTAGCTGTGCTCGTCTAGTGCCGCTGAGTTGATGCGATGGCGCGAGCGAAGCAAAAAGAATCTCACGACGAGGACGATGGGTAGAACCGCTAAGCCGGTCAGCAATTCGTAGGCAATCGGTGCGCCCACCTTTTCAGTTGCCTTAAAAACATAGCTCAAAAGGCCTGCGGAATAATAGGAAATGGCGACGATCGACAGGCCCTCCACCGCTTCTTGCAGGCGCAACTGTACGCCGGCCCTTTGATTCATTGCGGCGAGAAGTTTTTGGTTTTGGCGCTCGCGATCGATTTCGGTCCGCGTACCCAACAACTCGCTGGCCCGCCCAACCCGCGCTGACACAGACTGCAGTCTTTCGTTGACGGCCTCGCAGTAATTCATGGCTGGCTCGAAACGACGCTCGAGAAACTGAGTGGGCGTTTCTAACCATTCCAAGCGTGATTCACGCAGATCGGCGAGATTTTTTGTCACCCGCCGGCGATAAGCTACCGCGGTATCGAGGCGGTAGGCGCTGTAAGTCGAGAGCTGCTCGATTTCGGCCGCCATTCGAATGACATCCTGCAGAATCGCCGGCTCTTCGCTGGTTTCCGCAAAATCCAATCTCGCCACGAGGCCCGACAACCCGGCCTCAAGTTCGCGCAAGACGCTGTCCAGTTCTTGGGCCTCCGGATAGGCCAGCATGGCCATCATCCGGTAGACCTCCAGATCAATAACATCTTGGGCGATATGCCCAAGCTGAGCAGGACGGGCCGACTGATTAACAATCAGGAAACGTCCAAAGCCGGTCGCATCGAGTTGAAAATCTGAATACAACACCGCCGCGTTTTCGCACAGACCCGCAGCAACCAGCTCGCAATCCTCAGACTGACGCCCGGCAGCGAAGAGGGCCGCCACGTTCTGGTGGTCAGGACTGGTGGTGTCGGCGCTGATGACGGCCAACCGGATGGCGGCGATAACCTCGCCCGGATCCACGCTGAGCAGATCCTGCAGCCAGTCATCGGCTGGATTGGGCGCGAAGGGTTGCTGTGGATCACAGGCAGCGTCGTATACCGTGTACTCGTTGAACTCTCCGTGACTTTCAAAGCGTAGGCGCCGAGAGCCCTGGGTCACCGAAAAATGACTGGCGTTGGGGAGCGGTGGGGCAACGTCTTGGCGTGTACACCAGTCGATCAGCCCCTGTGGGCAGTTCTGCTGCGCTTGTGCGCGCATTACCGCGGCGTGGGCCAGCACGTGGGGCGCGCTGATCGGAGGGCGCGGCCGGGTGTGCACTTCGTTGTGTAGTTCTACCCGCAGGGGGTGCGAATTCAGCATGAACAGAGGCCTTTCTGGTTCGGGTTCTCGGTGATGAGGTCGCGGGCGTTGGTCGTGCGAACTGGCTTACAGAGCGCATGAGAGAACCAACGCGTGGAGATGAGTGGGTGCGGCTGCATCAGGGTTTTATTTTCTCTCAGCTGGTCTAGGTCTGCCCGGGTGTTAGGCGCGGACCAGCGCTTGGACCTGCCCGGCACCCCATGTCGGGTGCGGCTAATAAAAAGGGTGAATCAAAGTGAATTTGGCACTGGCGTAGGCTGGGACGGTGGCTTTGCGAAGCACTTCGCCGGGTGCGTATTCTGCCGCAGCATATAGCACATCTGCGCCTCGCCACGCCACGCCTCACAAGCCGTCTAACGATGTTAGGGCAGGCGCCCTGTACAAGGCCTTGGGTTTGAGCACGCAGGATCCACAGCACACGCGCTGGATCAGATTTTAAGTCCGGCCTCGACCTCCACAATGTTCAGTACTAATTTGAGGTCGTGCGGTGCGAGACTCACTAAAAATCCACGCCGTCCGCCGTTGATGTAGATGCGCGGCAGCGCGAATATCCCGCGCTCCGCATACACCGGCATGACTTTGCGCGTGCCGAAGGGCGAGGTGCCACCAATCAGATAACCAGAGTGGCGGGTTGCCACCTCGGGCTTACAAGGCGCCACCTGTTTGGCACCGATCTGACGGGCAAGATTTTTGGTGGAGACCGTGCAGTCGCCGTGCATCAGCACCAGCAGCGGACGCCCACGCTCGTCCTCCATCACCAACGTTTTGATCACAGCATGCTCTGCAACCCCCAGCTCCCGCGCCGAGACCGCAGTGCCACCGTGCGCCTCGTAGGTGTAAGGATGCTCGCCGTAGATCACCCCGTGCGCGGCGAGAAAAACAGTTGCGG
>CAMAXW010000045.1 GCA_945862315.1 Klebsiella pneumoniae | reverse complement strand
TGGGCGTGGGAGTCGGTGTTGCCCGTTTTCAAAGGCAGCGAAGACCACTGGCGCGGTGGTGACACCCAGCACGGCGCGGGCGGTGAATGGCGGGTGGAGCAACAACGCTTGCGCTGGGACATTCTCGATCGCTTCGCGCAGGCCGCCCAGCAAGCTGGCGTGAGCGGCACGCAAGACTTCAACGGCGGCGACAACAACGGTGTGGGCCAGTTTGAAGTCAATCAACGTCGCGGCGTGCGCTGGAACACCAGCAAGGCATTTTTGCGCCCGGTGCTGGGGCGCCCCAATTTGAAAATCGTCACGCATGCGCTCATCGATAAAGTCACCTTACGCGACCGCCAAGCCCAAGGTGTGGCGTTTGCGCTGGCGGGGGTGGACTACGTGGTGCGGGCGCGCATCGAGACCGTGCTCACGGCCGGTGCCATCGGCTCGCCGGCCATTTTGCAGCGCTCGGGCATTGGTCCCGCGGCGTTACTCCAGTCGCGCGGGATAGCGGTAAATCACGCGCTGCCGGGGGTGGGCGGTAATCTGCAAGACCACCTACAACTGCGCATGATTTACCAAGTGCAGGGCATCAAGACCCTCAACCAGCAGGCCAACAGCTTGTGGGGTAAGGCGATGATGGGGCTGGAATACGCGCTTTTTCGGCGCGGCCCGTTAACGATGGCGCCCAGCCAGTTAGGCTTGTTCACGCGGTCGCAAGCACACCTCGCAACCCCGGATCTGGAATATCACGTGCAGCCGCTGTCGCTCGATAAATTCGGCGAGCCGCTGCACAACTTCCCGGCCTTCACCGCCAGCGTGTGTCATTTGCGGCCAGCTTCGCGGGGCTATGTGCACATTCGCGATGCCGCACCGGCCAGCGCACCGGCGATTGCCCCGTGCTATCTCAGCCACGAGGACGACCGGCAGACCGCCGTGCGTGCGCTACGACTGACTCGGCGCATCGTGGCCCAGCCCGCACTAGCGCCTTATTTTCCGCAAGAATACTTACCAGGGATCGGGGCCGATAGCGACGCCGCGCTGCTGCAAGCAGCAGGCGATATTGGCACTACTATTTTTCATCCCGTGGGCACCTGCGCGATGGGACAACCCGACGACCCGCAAGCTGTGACGGACACCGAACTACGCGTGCGCGGGATCGCCAAGCTACGGGTAATCGACGCCTCCATCATGCCCACCATCACCTCTGGCAATACCAACTCGCCAACCTTGATGATCGCCGAGCGGGGTGCCGCACTGCTGCGCGCGGCGCGCCGGCCGGGCTAAACCCACCGCCCTCAGCGCAGTACCAAATCCCCAAACCAGGCGGTGGCGTGCTCACCGGTATTGTCGGTATCGGTGGCGATGGCAATGCCGATGAGATCCGGCGGCGCCTCGCCAAAAGCTGCGCGGAAATCGGCGGCCAAATCGCGTGTTTCCGTCACCCACTCGCCAGCCCGCGCGGCGCCACTTTCGAGCACCCACATGCGCGCCCGATCGGTATAGGCATTGGGGCGCAGCGTGCCCACGGGCTGCCGGTTGTCCCACACATAGTTAATCACGGCAGTGGGAATGGGTTGGCCGTAAAAGGTTTCGGCCAAGGCTAACTTGGCGCGCGTTACGAGGGACAAGCGCGCCCGCGGGTAGTCAAACAGCACATAGACCCGCGCGGCGTAGTCATCGCCAGATTTTTGCCGCATATCGGCGCTCGCCACCGGCGCGCGAACCCGCCAACGCCAATGGAGCGTGCCGAGTTGGGCGGCCGGCACGCGCAATTCGTGCACCAGACCCGACATCGACGCCACCGCTTCCGCCCGCACCACCACTTCGCCCGCGTCGTCCTCTAAGGTGTAGCGCGTATCCGGTACCTTGAGTGCCGGCTTGAGTGAACGCCAACCGACAATTTCCCCACCCACAGGCAATCCAGAGAACAACGGGATGACTGGGGGCTGCGCCAGCGCACCCCCTGTTAACAACAGCAGCAACAGTCCCGCCCACCGCGGGGCCGGCATCACGCGTCCGACGGTGCCGGCACGGCGGCCACATGGCGGGCAATGACCACCCGAAACCGCCAAGTCAGCACCACGGCGGCCACACACAAGGCACTCGCCAGACCTATCCAGATGCCATACGCCCCCAAGCCCATGCGGATGCCCAAGAGCCACGCCAGCGAGAAACCAATGCCCCAGTAAATCGCCCCGTTAATGAGCATGGGCGTGCGGGTGTCCTTCAAGCCGCGCAGCGCGCCAGCGGCAGCACTCTGCGTGCCGTCGCCCGCTTGCAGCACCGCAGAAATACCCAGCAGCGAGGTGGCCAGCGCGGCGACCGCGGTGTCGTTGGTATAAATATGCGCGATGAAATGTGCAGAGAAAAACGTGAGCACACCGACCCCAAGCGCAACCACCGCGCACAGCACAATGCCGGTGTTGCCGATGCGCCGAGCGTGCTCGGGGTTACCCGCGCCGATGTGTTGCCCCACCAGCACCGCCGTGCCAAAGGCCAAACCTAGGGGCACCATAAACACGAGTCCGGCGTAATTGAGCGTGATCTGATGGGCCGCAGCGTAGGTTTTACCCAACGTCCCCATCAGCAGCGCCAGCGCTGTGAATAAGCCCGCTTGCAGTAACAAAGAGCCCCCAATGGGGCCGCCTAGCGCCAGTAGCCGCCGCAGGATGACGGGGTCGGGGCGCTCTAAGCGTTGCCACAGTGCGAACTGGCCGTAAACCGGGGCCCGCGAAACATAGATCGTGATCATCGCAAACATCAGCCAGTAGGCAATGCCATTGCCAATACCCGAACCCACGGCGCCGAGCGCCGGAAGCCCCAGCGCACCAAACACCAGACAATAACTGATCGCGACATTGGCGATGAGTGCGATGCCCATCACCACCATGATGGGAATAGTGCGGCCGATGCCTTCGTTCAACTGGCGCATGACATGGTAGAGGTAGCAACCCGGCACGCCGATGGAGACCCCGCGCAAATAGCCTTGCGCGAGATCCACCACATCGGTCTCTATGCCCAACCACAGCAGCAGCGGCGAGACATGGTTCAACACCACCGCGACGATGGCGGAAATCCCCAGTGCCAACCACACGGCTTGCCGCGTATCGCGGCCAATCTGGAGCATGCGCCGCGCGCCGTAGTGCTGAGAAACCGTCGGCCCTAGCGCCATGAGGATGCCTAGTCCCGCGAGAAAAGTGACGATCCACAGGCTAGAGCCGATCGACAAACCCGCCAACTGGGTGGCACCCAAGCGACCGACCATCAGGGTGTCTGAGACATTAACCCCAATATTGAACAAGTTATTGAGGATCAACGGCCAACCCACCACGACTACCGCGCGGGCATCGGTGAGGAAGCTAGGCTTCTTAGGGCGAATGTGGGCAGAGTTCACGGGCGGTAGTGTACGGGCGATCGGCGTTTTTTTCGCATCAAAACCGCGCCGGCTGTGGCGAGCTCGGTGCGGCCTGCGCCAGACTTTCCGGCAGTCTGGCGTCCAGTCGGGGGACAGCCGCCAGCAGGCTTCTGGTGTAGGCATGCTGGGGCGCGAACAGCACTTGATTGACCGTACCCTCCTCCACAATGATCCCGCGATGCATGACCGCCACCCGATGAGCGACCCGCGCCACCACGCCCAAGTTGTGGGTGATGAATAAATACGCCAGTCCTAAGCGCTGCTGCAAATCCTCGAGCAGCGCGAGGATCTGCGCCTGCACCGAGACATCCAGTGCGCTAGTGGGTTCGTCACAGACCAACAGTGCCGGCTCGAGCACCAACGCGCGCGCGATACAAATACGCTGCCGCTGACCACCGGAAAATTCGTGCGGATAACGCAGCGCGTGCGCTGGCAGCAGCCCCACTTGGGTGAGCAGCGTGGCCACGCGCGCCGCGCGTTCGGCACGGTCACCACCCAAGTTCTGCGCGATCAAACCCTCTTGGAGAATTTCACCTATTTGCAGGCGTGGATTCATGGCGGCGTAAGGATCCTGAAACACTATTTGCAAATGGCGACGCTGCAGGCGCATCGCGGCGGGCGCCAGTGCGGCCAGATCATTCCCCTGAAACACCACCCGTCCCGCCGCCAGCGGCAGGAGACGCAAAATAGCGCGGCCAAGGGTGGTTTTACCCGAGCCAGACTCCCCCACTAACGCCAGCGTTTCGCCGCGACGAATGCTCAGGTCGGCACCCGCCACCGCGGGCAAATTGTCCGCCGCGCCGCGCCACCAGCCGCGGCTGCGTGGAAAGCGCACACTCAATCCACGCACCTCCAGCAGCGGCGCACTGGCAGCTTCCACCGGCGGGCGGGCCGAGACTTCCAAGCGCGGCATGGCTGCAAATAACTGCTGCGAATAGGGGTGGGTTGGGGCGGCATAAAAGGCCTCGCGGGGCGCGCTCTCCACCAGACGCCCGGCCTGCATCACGGCCACGCGATCCGCTACTTGCCAGGCCACGCCCAGATCGTGGGTGATCAACAGCATGCCCATGCCGCGCCGCCGTTGCTCGGTCTGCAGCAGCGTTAATATCTGCGCTTGGAGCATGACATCGAGGGCCGTGGTGGGCTCGTCAGCGATGAGTAAATCTGGCTCCGCAGCCAGCGCAATAGCGATGAGCGCGCGCTGTTTCATACCCCCAGAAAACTGATGCGGGTATTCACGCGCCCGCTGTTCGGGGTTGTCGATCCCCACTGCCGCCAGCGCTTCCAGTACCCGCGTGTTGCGCGCCCTACCGCGCAAACCGAGGTGGCAAGTCAACACTTCGCCCACTTGGTCCCCAATCGTCATCACGGGATTGAGGGCAACCTGCGGTTCTTGGAAGACATACCCAATCCGCCGGCCGCGAATGCCACTCATGGCGCGCGCCGGCAAGGCAAAAATATCCTGTTCGTTCAGATAAACACGGCCACTCACGATATGCGCCGCGCTGGGCAACAGGCGCACCACCGACAAGGCCGTCAGCGACTTGCCACTGCCCGACTCTCCCACCAAGACCAAGGTCTCGCCGCGCGAAACTTCCAGACTGAGTTGATCGATCACGCGACTGCGAGCGTGGTGAGGGCCAAATTCCACGCACAGATTATCGATGGTCAGTAAGGGCTTGTTCATCGTGTCACTCGTTCGCCGAGGCCACCGGGGCGCTCGGGATCAGTCCAAATTCGCGCTGGCGTGGGTCAAACGCATCGCGGACAGCGTCGGCGAAAACATTCGCCGCCAATACCAAGCCAAACATGCTGGACAGCGCGGCCGCCAGCGACCACCACACCAACGGCTCACGCGCCAGTTCCAAACGCGCGGCGTTAATCATATTGCCCCAGCTGTCCATGCTGGGATCTACCCCAATATCCAGATACGTCAACGCCGCCTCCGCCAACACCAGGCTGCTGAAATCCAGCACGGTGGTGATGATCACGATATGCATCACGTTAGGGATTAAATGCTGCCGCAGAATCTGCCCGTTGCGCGCACCCAGCGCTAGTGCGGCAAGCACAAAATCCAGTTCGCGCAGCTTCAGGGCTTCGGCGCGCAACAAGCGACACAGGCTGGTCCAACTGGTGATACCGAGAATGCCACACAGCGCCAGCAGACGCAGATCGGCACGCAGCGTCAGCGAGGTAAAAGCGGCCGCGTGGCGGGTCATATAGGCATCCAACAAGAGCGCGCTGGCGGCCACCAACAACACCCCGGGGATGGCGGAAAGCGTGGTGTAAAAGTATTGCACCAGGTCATCGGTGAGACCGCGAAAATAGCCCGCAGCCACCCCTAATATCAACGCCAAGGGCAGCGCCACGAGCGTCGTGAGCGTGCCGATCAAGAGCCCAGCGCGAATGCTTTTGAGCGACTGATAAAACACGTCCGAGCCCACTTTGTCCGTGCCAAAAACGTGATAACGCATGGCCAGCGCTAGCAGCGCACCACCGCCGATGCCAACCACCAGGAGCGTGATGCCCGCGGCACGTGCGGCCGGATCGGTGCGGCCAAACGCGGCCGGCAGGACTAGCCACAAGGCGGTTAACGCTGCCACCAGGCCGGCCACGCCGCCGGCGGCACCGCGCAGAAAAATATCGTGCGCGCGCGCCCGTGGCGGGTCAGCGAGGCTGGCCGCGCCATAGCGCAAGCGGGGATATTCGCGCCGCACGCGGCCATCGGCGGCCAATACACTCTCCTTGCTAAAAGCGCGCGCGGCAAAGGGTGCGGAGTAGCTGGTCTCCACCCCGGTACGCAACGGCGTCAGCAGGATATCGAGCACGCTGAGGATGTCCATGTCGGCACCCTCGGCGGGGCTAGTGGCGCGTTCTAAATGTACCGAGTCCAGCAACGCAATGGCCAAGTACACCAGTAACACTACGGCCGCCGACATCCCCATCGCGCCTCGCCGCACCACCCGCCACGGCGCACGCAGCGGCTCGTGAATGCGCGCCTGCCGCACATAAAGCAACACCACCAACAGCAATAACCACAGGCAGACATCGCTCCATAAGGGCACTAGCGTGGGCATTGCTTAAGCCAGCCGCACGCGCGGATCAACCAACACATAGGATAAATCTGTCAGCAGCAGCCCGGCGATATACAGCAGCGAACCCAAGTACACCATGGCCCGCACAATCGCAAAATCCTGCGCTTGCAGCGCCTCAATCGTGTAGCTGCCCAGCCCCGGAATGGCAAAAAAAGCTTCGGTGATCAGCGCCCCGAGAAACAGCGAAGGCAATAGCACAACGACACCGGTGAGGATCGGAATGAGGGTATTTCTGAGCACATGTCCCAACATGACCCGCGGCTCGGACAGCCCTTTGGCATGCGCCATCCGCACATAATCTTTGGCCAGTTCTTCGGCGAAGAGCGCCCGATACCAGCGCACGCTGGCACCCAGCGAGGTGAGCACGCCGACCAACACCGGTAAAACCAAAAAATGCAGCGCCGCGAGGCCATCGCCGTAACCGGAAATCGGCGCCAGATGCCACAGTTTGGCCATCAGCCACTGGCCACCAATAATGTAGAACAAGCCCGAGCACGACATCATCGCCACGCACACCAGCGCGCTCCACGTATCGAGGGCACTGCCGCGCAGCCACGCCATCAGCAACGCCCACGTGAGCGCCAGCGCGAGTCCCACCAACAACACCGGCACGGCAATCGCGAGGCTGGGCCACATCCGTTGACGCAGGTCCGCGCCAATATCGCGACCGGCATCTGAGCGCCCAAAATCAAACGAAAACAGGCGACGCGAGCTGTCAAAAAACAGGGTGTCGGTGAGCTGGTTCACGCCGGTGCGCGAGGCATCCCAGAAGAGCGGTCGATCATAACCACGCTCGGCCTTCCACAGTTCGATAGCCTGCGCCGTCACGCGGCGCTCGCCCAACTGCATACGCGCCATATCGTCGGGTGTATTGACCACAAAAAACAGCACAAAAGTCAGCAGGTTCACCCCCAACACGATCGGTAGGGCGTAGAGCAGGCGACGCAGAAAATACGCCATCACGCGATCACGGCTCCCTGACGTCGCCACCACAGGCGCCAGCCAGCACCCAACGCCAACAGCACCACGCCCGCCAACTGCAACAGTGGCCACCAGTGGGGTGTGTTCCACGCCTGTCGTTGCTGGGCCCGCAGCGCGGTATCGATGCGCCGATATTTCAGCGTATTGCGCGCCATCATGTTGGGCTTCGCGTTGCCGTACCACTGGTGGCTGAGCGCGTAGGCTTGCGGATGGAAACCCCAAATCCAGGGGGCATCATTGCGTGCAAGGGTCATGAGTTGATCCAGCAGCGCCTGGCGGCGTGGCCCGTTGGGCAAGGCGCGCATGTCGGTAAACAGGCGATCAAAAGTAGGGTTGGCGTAGTTGCTGGCGTTTTCGCCCTGCTGCGCTACCTTGCCATTGGGGCCATACAGCAAGAACAAAAAATTTTCGGGATCCGGATAATCGGCGTTCCAGCCCCAGCTAAAAATCTGCGCGTTACCCTGGCGCACTTTGTCTTGAAAGCGATTGTAGTCGGTCACACGGACCACCAAACGCAATCCGAGTTTCGCAAATTGTTTGCGATACCACTGATAGAGCGCTTTGGTGTCGGGCCCGGTGCTGTGGGCATCGAAGTACAGCGTCAGCGGCTCGCCGCTGCTCGGATCTCGCCCTTCGGGGTAGCCCGCCTGCGCCAGCAACGCGCGCGCGTGCGCCAGCGGCCGGCGCTGTGCGCGTCCATCACGCCACTCGTACACCACGGGATTGACCCCCTCCGCACCCTCGCGGTACCCAAAAATTCCCGGTGGAATGGGGCCTTGCGCCACCACGCCCCGGCCATTCTTGAAGATTGAAATCATTTCCTCCGTATCGAGCGCAATCGATAACGCTTGGCGGAGTTGGCGCGCGCGCGCGCTCGCGCCACCCACCACCGGGTCCAGCATATTAAAGCCGATGTAGCTAATCGCGGCTTGCGTCGCCACCGACAATTGCACCGCGTGCGCGCGCATTTCTGGCGTAAGTTCAGCGCTGCCATCCGGGGCGAAACGAATCGCTTGATCAAAGCCATCCGGGGCGATTGGCGAGGTGTCGTAATAGCCTTGAAGAAACTTCCCCCACTGTGGAATATCTTCTTTTTCCAGCATGAAATGCACGGCATCGATGAAAGGCAGCGGGCGCCCCGCATCGGTCAGCAAGCCCGCCGCAGCGTCACCTGGTGCGCCTTCCGTCGGATAGGTTTCCTGCCGAAAATTAGGATTGCGGCGCAACGTCATCCGGCGATTGGGATTATTTTCGCTCAACCAATAAGGCCCCGTACCCACCGGCTGCCAATCTAGCGTCAGGTTGTGCTCGGCCATGCCGGGCTGGGCATAAAAGCGCTCGGCTTCCCATGGGACCGGCGCAAAAAATGGCATCGCGAGCCAGTAGATAAATTGCGGATATTTCTGCGTGAGCTCAATCTCAAACGTGTAGCGATCCAGCACCCGGGCCCCGGCCAAGGGATATTGCCGGAGGTCGAGAAACTCGCCGTCCTTGACGGGTGCCGCACGTAAGCTCACCGCTAGATCGTCTAAACCCCGAATGTAGTGCCCCATAAATCCGGCAATGGGGGAATTTAACCGAGGGTTGGCCAAACGCTTCACCTGGTAGACGTAATCTGCTGCCACCAATTCGCGCGTACCCACCTGCGGAAAGTCGGCCAGCGAGCGCACGGCCTTCGGCCATTCTTGACGCGACCCGTGATAGAAAAGACTGCCATCGTTACGCTGGGCAAAGGCCGGATGCGGCTGAAACAAGATGCCGGGGCGCAGACTCACGCGGTATATCACGCGGGCCACTTGCTCATCTGGCGCGCTCGCGGGCAACACTCGCCCCTGTGCGTCATAGTAAGTTGGCGTAGGCACCTCGGTCGCGGTGAGCGGTACTAGCTCGTAGGGTTGCTTCAAGAAGTGATACTGCACCAGGGGCTCGTAGACCTGCGCGGTAATGACCGCCTCGTTCTCGCTGTACGAGGAGGCCGGATCCAGATGTTTGGGCCGCTCCTCGAAGGTTGTATAGAGGATGGAACGTCCAGAGTCGGCCGCCGGATAGGGATTATTCAGCGGATCCGCTTCGCACCCACACACGCACAAGGTGATCGTTAGCAAAAGAATTAGCTTACGCACGACCTACCCTCACGCCGGCCATTGAGCGGCGGCTAGCGCACGCTTGGTCAGGGTTATAAAGCATCGATCGACGCTGTACACTTTGAGCACAATTGTAGGCCGCGACCTGAGTTTTGGAGTACGCATCGTCATGGGAATACTTGAAGGAAAAAAAGCACTGATTGTTGGCGTTGCCAGCCACCGGTCTATCGCTTGGGGAATCGCCCAAGCCATGCGGCGCGAAGGCGCTGAACTCGCTTTCACCTACCAAAATGAGCGCCTGCGCTCGCGCGTAGAAGATTTTGCAGGGGAGTGTGGTTCGGAAATCGCTTTGCCTTGTGAGGTCCAAAACGACGAAGAAATCCAGTCGCTGTTCACCGGGCTAGACAACTACTGGGGCCACCTCGACATCCTAGTGCATTCCATCGCCTACGCCCCGCGCGAAGAACTCGCGGGAGCATATCTAGATTCCGTCACCCGCGAAGGTTTCAAGATTGCTCACGAAGTGAGCTCCTATAGTTTTGCCGCACTCGGTAATGCGGCGCGCCGCATGATGAAAGGTCGTCAGGCCGCCATGCTGACGCTGAGCTATTTGGGTGCTGTGCGCACCATGCCCAGCTACAACGTGATGGGACTGGCCAAGGCCAGCCTCGAGGCCAATATGCGTTATATGGCGGAGAGTGTTGGGCCCGAGGGTATCCGGGTGAACGCTATTTCCGCAGGGCCTATCAAAACGCTGGCGGCGTCGGGCGTCAAAGACTTACGGAAATTTTTGGACCACGTCGAGAAGGTCTCGCCGTTGCGCCGCAACGTTACCATCGAAGAAGTGGGCAACGTGGCAGCCTTTTTGTGTTCCGATTTAGCCTCTGCCGTCACCGGTGAGGTGACGTATGTCGATTGCGGCTACAACATCATGGGTGCCGGCGGCGTCTAGGCTGGTGGCGGCCACCGCGGCCGCCCGTCTACAAATTCTTCGGGCTCGTCGTGATCTTGCCGCTGCGCCGTAACTCGTCCAAGAAATTGCGCCACGCGGCAATCGAACGGCCGCGTTCAGCGTCACGCTGAATAGCCTCGATTTTTTTGACGTCTAGACTGGCCGCTTTGGCCAGCAGCAGATGGTTAACCTCTACCACCGCATAGGCGCCCGTGCTCAAAGTGACGCCGAGATAGGCTACGGCATCCGGGCCTGCCAAGGGCTCGCGGAAAGCGGCTCGCGCCACTTCACGGTTGAGATCTGGGGCGGTTCTAATGGCGCCCTTGGTTTGCGTCCATTCCAGTTTTTCGGCCGTCATCAGCGCACCCACGGGTTCGCCTTTTTTCAACCGGGCCAACAAAGCCTCGCCCCGTTCGGTCACGGCCTTGCGCACGCGCGCCCCACGAATCCGCTCGATGACGTCGTCTTTCACCGTCGAAAGCTCGGGGATTTTGGTCACCTCATGGGCCGTGACACGCACCGCCACAATGCGATTAGGGCCTAATTCTATGGGCGCGCTGGCCAAGCCCTCGTTGAGGACCTCAGGCTCCCACGCGGCGGCAGAGACCGCGCTGGCAAAGCGTTCGTCGATTTCCTCGCGGGTAATCAGGGTGGCGGTCTTGGGTTGCAGTTGGACCTTCTCGCCCGCTGCGGCCAGGGAATCTGGATGCTCGTTCACCGTATCGGCGAACTGCTCGGCGCGCTCAAAGAACGCCGTTTCGGCCTGCTCAGTACGATAAGCAAGCTCGACATCGGCGCGCGCCAACGCGAAAGGTTTCGCACCACCGGGGCGAACTGCCGTGAGCTGGATAATGTGGTAACCGAAGTCTGTTTTGATGGGCTGGCTAATTTCACCCACTTTCAAGGCGAAGGCAGCGTCGTCAAACTCTGGCGCCATCACCCCGCGAGCAAAGAAACCGGTGGCCCCGCCGTCGGCCCGCGAGCCCAAATCATCGGAGCTCGCTTTCGCAATCTGCGCGATCGGCTGGCCTGCCACAATCAGCGCACGCAAAGCTTCGGCTTTCACCTTTGCCGCCGCGACTTCTGCCGGCGGCGCATCTTTTTTGACTTGCACTAACACCTGAGCGGCGTTGCGTTCTTCAACGGTGGTGTACTGCTGTTTGTGGGCCTCATAAAAAGCCTCGAGCGCGGCTTCTTCGACCACCACGGCCGCTTTAAGGTCATCTAACTTGAGCTCAAGATATTCCAGCGACACTTTCTCGGGAATGCGAAACTCTTCCTGATTGGCGCTGAAATAGGCGCTCACCTCGGCTTCGGTCGGCGTGATGGTGGTGGGTGCCGCGGGCACAATGAGGGCAAATCCTACATCGCGCTTTTGGTCTAACAGTTGCGCTAAAGCGATGGCTTCGTCCTTCGAGGCAAACGCGGAGAGCGCCACACCCGCGCGCAGTTGCTGCAGCATGAGGTCTTTACGGACTTGGGTTTCCAAGCCGCCGTCGGTGTAGCCCAAGCTTTGCGCAACCTGCTTGAACTGCGTGACCGAAAATTTACCGTCTTCTTGAAAAGCTTCGGTGTGCTCAATGAAGTTAACGATCTGTGCGTCGGAAATTCGCATCCGCTCGCTGTCCATCAGTTGCTCGCCTAAACGCTCCTCCACGAGGGCGTCTAGGACCCGGCGCTTGGTGTCTTCGGTGGCCCAGAGCTCGGCGTTAAAGCCAGCGCCCTGCTCGACCTGCGCGCGCTGGCGCATGCGCTGAAAGGTTTGTTCGAATTGGCTGAGTTGGATTTCGTCGCCGTTAACCGTGGCAACGCTGACGATGTTGGCATCGTTGATGTAGGACTCGATGCCCCACAAAAGAAAGGTTAGGCACAGCAGTAAAATGATAGCCGCGGCCACGACACCCTGCGCGCGTTCTCTGATGTTTTGCAGCATGTGCGATCGGGCCTCAAGGCTTGGTGCGCGTTCTTGAGAGTTAGCGCGACAATTAGATTATTGGGAGTAAGCGATGGGAGCTGAGCGTCTTGGGTAAACCCGTCGCTGCGGTGACACGCAGCGACGGACTGACTCGAAGTTGGCGGAGTGGACGGGGCTCGAACCCGCGACCCCCGGCGTGACAGGCCGGTATTCTAACCAACTGAACTACCACTCCAATAATCTTCTCTGGTGGGTGCTGAGGGGTTCGAACCCACGACCTTCGCCGTGTAAAGGCGACGCTCTTCCGACTGAGCTAAGCACCCGAAGGAGCGCTACTTTAAAAGATCTTTCAGCCCTTTGCCAGATTTGAATGCAGGTACTCGCGCTTCTGCAATATTAATCGCTTCACCGGTCTTAGGATTACGGCCTACACGCGCAGGACGCAGCTTCGCGCTAAAGCTACCGAAGCCCGCAATGGCCACGGTATCGCCCGCTTTCAGGGCGGTGGTGATGGCTTCGAGCAGCGCATCGATCGCCCGACCAGCGGCAATTTTAGAAATATCTGCGGAACCGGCAACCGCTTCGATGAGATCAGACTTGTTCATGGTGCTCCTCGCCGGGTGTATCAAACCCGGACTCTACCGTCATTTAAAAAACTTTTTGGGGGCCGCGACAATCGCGCCTAATGTGCCCTGATGGAATCCTGATCCGTAGCGCCCTCATCGGCGGCTACCGGCACTGTTTCATCGTACGGCAGGGTGAGGGGCTCGGGGGCTCGTTGCAAGGCAATCGCCAGGACTTCGTCTATCCAGCGCACCGGCCTAATGTCTAAACCCTGCTTGATATTAGCCGGAATTTCTTTTAATTCGCGCTCGTTCTCAACCGGGATCGCCACAATTTTGATGCCACCGCGCAAGGCGGCGAGCAGTTTTTCTTTGAGGCCACCAATCGGCAACACCTCGCCACGCAGCGTAATTTCGCCGGTCATCGCCACTGCGGCACGCACAGGGATCCCGGTCAACGCCGACACCAGCGCAGTACACATGCCCACCCCTGCGCTCGGGCCATCTTTCGGGGTTGCGCCTTCCGGCACGTGAAAATGGACGTCCAAATTGCGATAGAAATCTGGCTTGATGCCCAACGACGCCGCTCGGCTTCGCACCACCGTGAGCGCGGCCTTGATGCTCTCTTGCATCACGTCACCCAGTCGTCCGGTATAGGTTTCCTTGCCCTTGCCGGGCACCACCACGGCTTCGATGGTTAACAAATCGCCGCCCACTTCGGTCCAAGCGAGCCCGGTGACCTGACCTACCCGGTCTTCTTCCTCGGCCAAACCAAAACGGAACCGTTTTACCCCGAGATATTTCTCCAAGGTTTTGGCATTGATCGTGATGCTTTTCTCGGTGGGCTTTTGCAACACCTGCTTGACCACCTTGCGGCAGAGGTTAGCAATTTCTCGTTCAAGATTTCGCACGCCGGCTTCGCGGGTGTAGTAGCGAACGATTTCACGCAGCGCCGCCTCGGCTATCGTAAGCTCCTGCGGCTTCAGCCCGTTGCTGATCAGCTGTTTTGGCACCAGATATTTCTGTGCAATGCTGATTTTTTCGTCCTCGGTGTAACCCGCGAGCCGAATAACCTCCATGCGATCGAGCAACGGCGCCGGAATGTTGAGGCTATTGGCGGTGGTAATGAACATGATATCGGAGAGGTCGTAGTCGACTTCGAGGTAGTGATCGCTAAAAGTCGCGTTCTGCTCCGGATCGAGCACCTCCAAGAGTGCCGCTGCCGGGTCCCCCCGAAAGTCCATCGCCATTTTGTCCACTTCATCGAGCAAGAACAGCGGATTGCGGGTGCCGACTTTGGCCAGATTTTGCAGAATTTTGCCCGGCAGAGATCCCACATAAGTGCGGCGATGCCCGCGGATCTCGGCTTCGTCACGCACACCACCCAGCGACATGCGCACAAACTTCCGGTTGGTAGCGCGCGCAATGGAACGGCCTAACGAGGTTTTACCCACGCCGGGCGGGCCCACCAAACACAAAATGGGGCCTTTCATTTTCTTAACGCGCTGCTGAACCGCGAGATATTCCAAAATGCGTTCTTTGACTTTTTCTAAGCCAAAGTGGTCGGCATCCAACACGCTCTCTGCGAGATTGAGGTCGGTGCTAATTTTGGAGCGGGTCTTCCACGGCACGTTCAACATCCAGTCGATGTAGTTACGCACCACGGTGGCTTCTGCCGACATGGGCGACATCATGCGCAGTTTTTTGAGTTCCGCGTCGGCCTTCTTCCGCCCTTCTTTGTGCATGCCAGCCTGTTTGATGCGCTTGGCTATTTCGTCGAATTCGTTGACGCCGTCTTCGCTCTCACCCAGCTCGTTTTGAATGGCTTTCATCTGCTCATTCAAGTAGTACTCGCGCTGGCTCTTCTCCATCTGCTTCTTCACCCGGCCCCGCAGACGCTTCTCAACCTGCAGGAGATCGATTTCGTTCTCTAGCAGCGCAATGAGGTGGTCGAGTCGCGCGCGTAGATCGGTGAGTTCCAGAATCTTCTGTTTGTCTTCAATTTTGATCGACATATGCGCGGCGATGGTATCGGCCAGCCGTGAAGGGTCATCAATACTGGTCAGCGAGGAGATAATCTCGGGCGGTACTTTTTTGTTGAGCTTAACGTAGCTATCAAATTGGCTCAGTACCGAGCGCGTGAGGACTTCGGCCTCGCGCTCCTCTACCGGTTGGGGTTCCAGCAACTCGATGGCGGCCGAGTACATATGGCCCACATCGTTAAAGCGTAGAACACGCGCCCGCTGCACGCCTTCCACGAGCACTTTGATGGTGCCGTCGGGTAGCCTGAGCAACTGCAGAATATTGGAGACAGTGCCAATTTCGTGGATGTCCTCGGGCTTGGGGTTGTCGTCCCCGGCGCTTTTTTGCGCCACCAACAAAATTTGCTTGGTCTCGTCCATCGCACGCTCTAGCGCTTTGACGGATTTGTCGCGACCAACGAACAGCGGAATCACCATGTGCGGGTACACCACGACATCGCGTAGTGGCAGCACGGGAAGGACGGTGGCATCAGTGCTCATGTGAGGGACTCCTAGCTGAAAGCCCGCGCGCGCGCTGGCATTTGTTCAGGTGTTCGGACGGCGGGGGCTATTTGGCGGCAGGTGCCTTAACCCGCCGTACGCGACGAATTAAGGCGACAGACGATGGGGCAAGGCCTATTCAGCGACCGCTTATTCTGACGCTGCCTTGGCAATTTCCCCACCCCCATAAATCACCAGCGGTTTGGACTCGCCGTTAATGGCGGACTCGTCCACCACGACTTTGGTGACATTTTTGAGCGACGGCAGGTCGTACATGGTGTCGAGTAAATTACCTTCCAAGATCGACCGCAAGCCGCGCGCGCCAGTTTTGCGGTCGACGGCCTTACGGGCCACGGCTCGTAGCGCGTCTTCGCGGAACTCCAGCACGCAGCCTTCCATTTCGAACAACTTGCCGTACTGCTTGGTCAACGCGTTGCGTGGTTCCGTGAGAATTTGGACGAGTTGGTCTTCGTGGAGTTCATCCAGTACGGCGAATACCGGCAGGCGCCCGACAAATTCGGGAATAAGCCCATAGCGGATGAGGTCTTCGGGTTCCACCTGGTGGAGCATTTCGCCGGTCGTTTTGCGATCGTCTTTGCTTTTCACTTCGGCGGAGAACCCAATGCCGCCTTTTTCGGAGCGGTCGCGGATGATTTTTTCTAAACCGGAAAACGCACCACCGCAGATAAACAGAATATTGGAGGTATCTACCTGCAAAAATTCCTGCTGCGGATGCTTGCGGCCACCTTGGGGCGGCACCGAGGCAATGGTGCCCTCGATCAGTTTTAGCAGCGCCTGCTGCACGCCTTCGCCGGACACATCGCGGGTGATCGATGGGTTATCGCTCTTGCGTGAAATTTTGTCGATTTCATCGATGTAGACAATACCCGTTTGGGCCTTCTCCACGTCGTAATCGCATTTTTGCAGCAGCTTTTGGATGATGTTCTCGACGTCTTCACCCACATAGCCCGCCTCGGTTAGCGTAGTGGCATCTGCAATGGTGAACGGCACATTGAGCAGCCGGGCCAGGGTTTCGGCCAGCAAAGTTTTACCGCTGCCGGTTGGCCCGATGAGCAACACGTTGCTCTTGGCCAGCTCCACTTCGCCTTGCTTAACACGGGACTCCAGACGCTTGTAGTGGTTATAAACCGCCACCGCGAGGATTTTTTTCGCTTGCGCCTGACCAATGACGTATTCGTCGAGAATATTCCGAATTTCGTGCGGTACTGGCAGCTTGCTGCCGCCGGCGCCGGTGGATTTATCCTGGATTTCTTCGCGAATAATGTCGTTGCAGAGTTCTACGCATTCGTCGCAGATAAACACCGAGGGTCCGGCGATGAGTTTGCGAACTTCGTGCTGGCTCTTGCCGCAAAACGAGCAATACAGCAAACGGTCGCTGTCGTTACCCTTAGAATTTTTACCATCGCTCATGGGCGATTCCTCACCAAATAATCATTGACTGAACCGGCATTCGCTCGCGTGATACGCCACGGGATCAACGCGTGCTCTCCGCTGTTTTGATGGACTCTCGGGTCGTCAAAACGGCGTCGATAATGCCGTAGGTTTTGGCTTCTTCCGCCCCCATGAAATTATCGCGGTCGGTATCGGCGGCGACTTTTTCCACGCTCTGCCCGCTGTGATGGGCGAGGATTTGATTAAGACGGTCACGCATTTTTAGAATTTCCCGGGAGTGGATCTCGAAATCGCTAGCCTGTCCGGAAAAGCCCCCTAGAGGCTGGTGAATCATTACGCGTGAATTGGGCAGGCAGAAACGCTTGCCGGCCGCCCCCGCACACAACAACAACGCACCCATGCTGGCCGCCTGCCCCACGCACAAGGTATTTACCGCTGGCTTAACGAACTGCATGGTGTCGTAAATGGCCATGCCGGCCGTGACCGAGCCGCCGGGAGAATTGATATACAGATGGATGTCTTTGTCTGGGTTTTCGGATTCCAGAAACAAGAACTGCGCCACGATAACGTTAGCTACGTGGTCGTCTACCGGCCCCACTAGAAACACCACGCGCTCTTTTAAGAGACGGGAATAAATATCGTAGGCACGCTCGCCGCGCGCGGATTGTTCGACCACCATGGGCACCAAGTTAAGTGCCCGTGTTTCTTGCTTATTCATTTGCTGCAACCGCGTTTTAGCCGGATGAAATCTGGCTTTGTTCCCGAGTTTGAGTCTGCCCCGGATTCATAAGGTCGTCAAACGAAATGGCCTCTGGCGCAATTTGCGCACGCGCGGCCAACCAATTGACGGCTTCTTCCTCTAGGCACACCGCTTCAATTTCCTGCAGACGCTTGGGGTCCGCGTAATACCAGCGCAGCATGGCTTCTGGATCTTCATAGCCGCTGGCCATGGCCTCCACCGTCTGGCGAACTTTCGCCGGCGGCGCGCTGGCTCCAGAGGTACGAATAATTTCCGCCATGATGAGGCCAATTTTTACTCGGCCCTGAGCTTGGTCGGTGAAGAATTCTGGCCCCGGATGCCCCATGCGGTCTGGATCCGCACCCCGCATGGCGAGGTTGCGGCGACTTTCGTCGTGCATTCTGCGCGCTTCTGCCGCCACCAAGGCCTGCGGTAGTGCCACTTCATTGGCGTTGGACAATTGATCCATCACATGCCGATTGAACCGCCGTTGCAGAGCCCGGCCGCGCTCGCGCTGCATGTTTTCGCTGACTTCGCGCCGAAAAGCTTCGAGGCCGCCTTCTTCAACGCCAAATTTTTTAAACAACGCATCGTCGAGTTCTGGTACCAATTTTTCTGACACTTTTTTAACCGTGACAGCAAAATGCACAGCCTTACCGGCGAGGTCTTCACGTTGATATGGATCGGGGAAATGCAGGTCCAAGCTACGGGCTTCGCCCGCCACCGCCCCAATCAAACCGGCTTCAAAGCCGTCGATCATGTTCGCCGAACCCAGCTCCATCACGTGATCGGTCGCGCTACCACGCTCTAGCTCTACACCCTCCACGCTGCCGGCAAAGTCGAGAACCACTTGGTCACCGTTTTGTGCCGGCCGCAGGGCCTCCTGCCAGCTCGCGTGTTGTTTACGCAAGACCTCGAGCATGGCGTCGATGTCGGTCTCGACGATTTCGCAAGAAGCTTGGGTGAAGACGAGTTCCTCTATGGGCTTGAGCTGCACCTCGGGGTAAACCTCGAAGGTTGCCGTGTAAGTCAGCCCCGTGCCGTCCGCCGCGCTCACCGGGTCAAATACCGGATCGGCCACCGGGCGCAACTGGTGCTGCTGCAAGGCCTCGCCGAAGGAGGTCCGGAGCATGTCGCCCAAAACGTCCCCACGGACACGGGCGCCGTATTGGCGCTCCACGACCTGCAGCGGCGCACGTCCGGGTCGGAACCCGTTGAGCCGTACGGTGCGCACCAGCTCCGCTAATTTCTGTCGAACCAGCGCATAGATTTGCTCCTCTGGAATTTCGACATTCATGCGGCGCTCAAGCGTGCCAGAATTTTCTATAGATACCTGCATTGGACCGTCTGCGTAGTAATTTGGAGGGTGGGAGGGAGCCCGGCTCGGTGCGCAGGGCGTTGAAGACGGCAGCATCATGGTGCGAAAGGAGAGACTCGAACTCTCACGGGTCGCCCCACTGGTACCTAAAACCAGCGCGTCTACCGATTCCGCCACTTTCGCGATGTTGCCCGTCTTCTCGGCCTAGTGACCACCTTGGAGTGGTTTTCTGCACCGCTCACGGGAAGCTGTCTGACGCCCGACAACCCCCAGCGAGGCCGGTAGTATAGGCGGGGCCTGCCGCGCTGAACACCCCAAAATTGGCCCCGCGCAGCCCGGTGCTATACTCGGCCAACGCGTGTCTAACTAGAGAGGGTTTGCCGGTGCGCTTCGCTATCCCACATTTTGTCATCGCTGCCTGCGTCACTTTAAGCGCCCCGGTTTGCAATGCATTAACCATTGTACGCTGCGAGGATGCAGGTGGTTCAGTCACCTACCGTGATCACTGCCCGCCCAATGACCGCCAAACGGGCGAGCAAAAGGTACCTGGTGGCGGCGCCAACAGCCCCAGTGCGCTGCGGGCCGCAGCGGTGCGAACCTCACCGGTGGTGATCTTTACCGTCCCGGCTTGCGATGCCTGCGACCTGATGCGCCACCATCTCGTGACGCTTGAAATCCCGTTTACTGAACAAAACGTGGACACCGATCCGGCAGCTCAGGCGGCCCTCAAAGCCATCTCCGGTGGGGTCACTGTGCCCACCACAGCAGTCGGCAAAAAAGTCGTCACTGGCTATAACAAAGCGGGCCTGCAAGCCTTGCTGGGTGCGGCAGGTTATGAGCTGCAAAAAGCGCCGCCGGGTAGTGCGCCGGCAGCAAGCAACAGCCCACCCCACTGATACAAGGCCCAAGAACACCCATGAGCTCCCCACGATTTGCCACGGCTGAGGACGCCCAACGCGGCTTCTACAGCGCCTTTGAGCGCAGCGATTTCATTGCCATGACCACCGTATGGCTGCACGAGACCAGCGTGGTCTGCGTCCACCCGGCCGGCAACGCGCTGTGCGGATGGCCAGAGATTGAACGCAGTTGGTCGGCCATCTTGAGCGGCGGTGGGCTTGGGCGGATTGAATTTGAAGTGCTCAGCACGGTGATCCACGCCGAAACCGCCGTCTTCACCGGCTACGAACACATCGCCCCGGCGGGTAGCGGCGTGACTTACGCGCCGGTGTTGGCGACCAATGTTTACTGCCGCACCCCGCAGGGTTGGAAAATGACCTTGCATCACGCCAGTCCCACTACGCAGCGTAACCCCAAGCGCGCGCAAGCTGCCGGCACGCCCCCCACGCGGCACTGATCCGCGCAGGCACAGTCAACCCACACCGCGCTTAGCCGGGCCCTGCGGCAGACACCTCGGGGTGTGCGGCGAGGTAGGCTGAGTAGGTATCGCGCAGGCCCTCGGCGAGCGAGATGGCGGCCCGCCAACCCAGCGTTTGCAGTCGCGAGACTTCCAATAATTTACGCGGCGCGCCATCGGGCTTGCTGGCGTCAAACACTAAATTACCCGTAAACCCCGCCACCTGGGCCACCGTTTGTGCCAACTCGCGAATGGTGCAGTCCACCCCGCTGCCCACATTAATGTGCGAGCACATTGGCGTGGTCTGCGCGCGATAAACCTTCGCCGGTAGCTCCAGCACGTGGACGCTGGCGGCGGCCATGTCGTCGACATGCAGAAACTCGCGCCGTGGCGTGCCGCTGCCCCAAATCACTACTTCGGGTGCACCCGCCGCCACCGCCAAACGAAACCGCCGCAGCAACGCCGGAATGACATGCGAATTTTCGGGATGATAGTTGTCGCCCGGCCCATATAAGTTGGTGGGCATCACGCTGCGATAGTCCCGCCCGTGCTGACGGTTATAGCTTTCGCAAAGTTTAATGCCGGTAATCTTGGCCACCGCATAGGGCTCGTTGGTGGGTTCTAGTGGCCCGGTGAGCAGCGCGTCTTCGCGCATGGGTTGCGGTGCTAGCCTTGGATAAATGCACGAGGATCCCAGAAACAACAAACGTTCGACGCCCGTGGCGTGCGCGGCGGCGATAACATTAGCCTGAATCATCAGATTCTCGTAAATGAAGTCGGCCGGATAACTGTTGTTGGCGTGAATACCGCCCACTTTGGCGGCGGCCAGTATCACTTGCGAGAATTGCTGTTGGGCGAAAAAAGCCCGCACGCACGCTTGGTCGGTGAGGTCGAGTTGCGCCCGGGTGGCGGTAACCAGATTGCGGTAACCCAGTGCCTGCAGCCGCCGCACGATCGCCGCCCCCACCATGCCGCGATGGCCCGCAATAAAAATTGGCAGAGTTTTAGGCATTGCGCGGGTCCCCTGTTAGTTTGTTTCTCGCGGCACCGCGAGGTGGTGACCATGCGCACGCAGCAGCGCCAAACGCTGGGCCGCGGCTAAATCCTCGGCGACCATTTCGGCACACATTTCCTGCGCCGTGATGACCGGCTCCCAACCTAATTTTTCTTTAGCCTTGGTGGGATCGCCCAAGAGGGTTTCGACTTCGGTGGGCCGGAAGTAACGCGGGTCCACCGCCACCACGCACTGGCCTAGCTGCAGCGCCGGCGCATGCGGGCCAACAATCGCCGCCACCACGGCCTTCTCGTGCACACCCTGCCCCGTAAAACGCAGCGTGACCCCCAACGCCGCCGCACTCCAGTGAATGAACTCGCGCACCGAATACTGCTTGCCGGTGGCGATAACAAAGTCATCCGGCGCCGCCTGCTGCAACATCATCCACTGCATGCGGACATAGTCTTTGGCGTGGCCCCAGTCGCGTAGCGCGTCCAAATTGCCCATAAACAGGCAGGTATCCAGCCCTTGGGCGATATTGGCCAGGCCGCGGGTAATTTTTCGAGTGACAAAAGTCTCGCCCCGGCGCGGGCTTTCGTGATTGAACAAAATGCCATTGCAGGCATACATGCCGTAGGCCTCGCGATAGTTCACGGTGGTCCAGTAGGCAAACAGCTTGGCCACCGCGTAGGGGCTGCGCGGATAAAACGGCGTGGTCTCGCGCTGTGGGGTTTCCTGCACTAAACCGTAAAGCTCCGAAGTGCTCGCCTGATAGAAACGCGTTTTACGCTCCAGCCCCAGCAGCCGGATAGCCTCCAGCAACCGCAGAGCGCCCATGGCATCCACCTCGGCGGTGTACTCAGGCGCCTCAAAGCTCACCGCCACATGGCTTTGCGCGCCAAGGTTGTACACCTCGTCGGGTTGCACCTGGTGCAGGATGCGCGTGAGGTTTGAGCTGTCGGTCAAATCTCCGTAGTGCAGCACCAGGCGCTGGCTTTCGGTGTGCGGATCTTCGTAAATGTGATCTATGCGTTGGGTATTGAGCGAAGACGCGCGACGCTTAATACCGTGCACCTCATAGCCTTTTTCTAGCAGGAGCTCGGCTAGGTAGGAGCCGTCTTGGCCGGTGATGCCGGTAATCAGCGCTTTTTTCATAGAGTTTTCCTGCACACGTTGAGTTGTCGCCAGTCACCAAGCACCGGCCATGCTAGTGGGATAATAACAGCCGGTTCACCTCGCCCGCATGACAAGCTTTGCTGGTGCGGCAGAGCGTTCTGCGGCGCGCGGTGAGGGCTAAGACTATAGATAACGCTAGCGAAAGGTCCTAGCGCGGCGGCTTCCTGCCGCGGCTGAAAATTCGATGGGTGTCCCAGATCTTCACCGTTCAACCCGGGGCGTTGCCCCCGGCTATGGCGCCATTGCGGGACACCCATCGTCGTTATCAAATTTCGACGCAATGCCAATGCCTCAGCCGAGATCCGCACAGTACACATGCCCTTCTCTAGCTGCGGTGTGTGGGGTGCCGGGGTTGGCGGGCAGCGCGACTTCGTCCGCGTCATCGACAAAGAGACGTGGGTGTCCCCGATTTCTGGCCTCGACAAAGAGACGTGGGTGTCCCCGGTTTCGGACACCCGACTTCGCTGTTGCGCGCCGTACCGCCAGCCTGATTTTTGTGATGCCACGATAATCTTTGACATCGCGGCATAAGCGAACCAAGGTAAGGAATCCTTACTTTCGGAAATTAATATCATGCTTGCCAAGGTCACCTCAAAAAACCAGTTGACGCTGCCCAAGAGTGTTATTGCAGCAGTCGGCGCGCCCGAATACTTTGAAGTTGAAGCCAAGAACGGTCAGATTATTCTGACACCCGTGCGAATCCAGCGCGGGGATGCGGTTCGCGCCAAGCTGGCTGAGTTGGCGCTCGGTGAGCGGGATATCGACGATGCGGTGGCGTGGGCCCGCCGCTCGCCCGATACGGGTGGACCTGAATGATTCAAACGCCACGGCGGGTCGTCCTAGACACCAACTTGGTGTTGTCAGCGCTCGTGTTTCAACAAGGCCGCTTGGCGTCTTTGCGGTCTTTGTGGCGAACAGCAGAAATCATCCCACTGGCTTCCCGCATGACCGCCGCCGAGTTGATTCGTACCTTGGCCTATCCCAAGTTCAGGCTTACCCCGACCGAACAGGCAGAGTTGCTGGCCGATTACCTGCCTTATTGCACGGTGGTGACCATCCCCGAACCGCCGCCAGCCACCCCCAACTGCCGCGATCTGGCCGACATCCCATTTCTGCAGCTGGCCCTAGCCGGCAAGGCGGATTGCCTCGTCACTGGCGACAAGGACCTGCTGGTGCTCGCCGCGTCGTTCGCTTGCAGGATTCTTTCGGCAGAGGCCTTCCTTGTGGAGCTGGCTGCCCACGGCTAAGGCCCCACAGGTTTGGGTATTCAGACGAATCTTGGCTTTACGGGTACTTATGGGTATTTTTTTGGGTTTGGCATTCCAAACCGATTCTCTGCATATCACCCGGGAAATTCTCGCGCTCATACCAGAGATAGACGAGTTCAAGGGCGCGTGGCGGGCGATCGGTACGCTCGCAGAACAAATAATCAATCGAGTCTGACCCCATAGATACCGAATTAGCTGCGGCGGTCCTTTGAGGCTTGCGTGATGATGAGAAATGCAGCAAATCCAAGCCACGAGAAGAAAATTGTTACGAGAAACCAACCAAACTTTGCACCACCATGGGAGCGACCTGACGCCAGTACCCAAATGATTGGCGTCAAGTAAATCAGTACGAACAGCAAAACTATCCAAAGCAGAAGAATCTCATCGGAAAACATGTCGTAATCGCTCCTTCCTAGCTAGCCTGCTTCCGTCGTGACGGCCGTCATTCGGCTTCATTTGAACAGCCACCGTCGGACCAATCTCATGTAACGCGGCATGATGACGCAGGTCATGGAGATCTGGGACACCCATCGAATTCGTAGCCCCGGCCCGTTGCCTAGTCGGGACCCACAGCGCAGCGCGCGGCGCTTTCTAGATATTGTGTTTGGGCGATTCCAAAATTGGCCGGCAGCGGCATTTTCAACCGCACCGCGAAGAAGGAGCCGGTAGACACAACGCTTAGGAAACACGTGGGTTCGCCAGATCCTCGCCGCGCAGGATGGATAATCAATCGAGTCTGACCCCATAGAATTGATCGCGACATCCGTTGGGTAGGTGCTGTTGGCCGGACGGTTACCAACGATCAGCGAGCCAATTCACCACCCTCAAGCCCGCCACACGCGAAAACTCATCCAGATTGGCAGATACCAGCACACATTCGACGGCCAACGCGTGAGCGGCGATCAACAGGTCATTCGGGCCAATCGGCGTACCAGACTGCTCAAGCGCCAAACGAAGTTGCGCATAGGCCTGATCTGCAGGCGAATCGAAAGGTAATACGTCCATGGCGGCCAGAATGCTCTCCACCTGGGCTGTCAGCCGCGGCGCATTCTTTTTGGCGGCACCAAACCGCAACTCAGCGGCAACGATAATCGACGTACAAACGGCATCCTCCCCGCACTGTGCAATCTTCTCAGCCACAACTCCCTGAGGATGCCGCACAAGATCGGAAAGAATATTGGTGTCCAGCAAAAAACGCGGAGCAGTCAAAGCTCGATCGCATCCAGATTCGACATCCCCTCGTCCACATCCGGGAAATCCTCCTCCAGCGCCTGCAGTGTAGCGAGCGTGGCCAGCAAGCCCCTCTTGTGTATCGGCTCAATCACCAAGCGACCATCCTCACGACGAATGATCGCCTCCTGCGTATCAAGCTCAAACTCTCGGGGAATGCGAACTGCCTGATTTCGCCCATTACGAAATAACCTGACATGACGTTCAGCGCTCATGGCACACCTCCACCCAATTAAACATATGCCAAAGCCTATGCCACCAAACGCTTGGCCGTCAAACTGAATGGGCTAACACCAACTAACGGTGGTCTGCCGACACCGCCAACCACCAGGCTATTCACGCCCCCACCCTCTGTAGCAGATCCTCAACCTTCATCTCCGGCAGCATGCCCAGTTTACGGGCGGCCATCAGAGCGTTGCTCCTGCCTAATGACCGTTTACACAAAACTTAAAACACCCTCTAGCGCACCGTCGGTAAAAACATGAAGACACGTGGGTGTCCTCGCTCTCGTGCTAGCGCGGTGCGGGGATTGGCGGGCAGCGCTACTTCGAGCGCGCCGTCGATAAAGCCACGGGGACAGGTGGGTGTCCTCGCTCTCGGTCGACAAAGACACGTGGGTGTCCCGGGTTTCCGCCCCCGGGTTTCCGCCCCACGTGGGTGTCCCGGGTTTCCGCCTCCCGGGTTTCCGCCCCCGCCCGATTTCCCTTACCGGGAGATGTTGGATGGGGATGCCTGATGCTGCCCGTTCCTCAGCCAGTCGATGCGATAGTCTTGCTATAGTCAAAATCGACCAAATGTTTGGCATACAAAGGAAGCTTCCATGCTCGCAGTGACCGTGTCCCCGAAGTACCAGGTTGTAATTCCTAAAGCGGTGCGCGAGCAGTTGCACTTGGCGGTGGGGCAAAAGCTGCAAGTGCTGGCTTATGAGCATCGGATTGAGTTGTTGCCTATTGAACGCGCGCAGGCCTTGCGCGGTTTTTTGCCGAATATTGATACCCAAGTTCCACGCGAATAGAGATCTGGAGATCTGGGACACCCATCGAATTCTTAGCCCCGACCCGTTGCCTAGCCGGGACCCACGGCGCCGCGCGCGGCGCTTTCTCAATATTGTGTTTGGGCGGTTCCAGAATTGTCCGGCGACGCCATTCTCGATCGCACCGCGAATAAGTAACCGGTAGCCACAGCGCCTAGGAAACACGTGGGTTTCTTAGATCTTCGCCGCTTCAGTAAATAATCAATCGAGTCTGACCCCATCGATCCTCTGCGCGTCATCGACAAAGAGACGTGGGTGTCCCCGGTTTCGCGTCATGGTGCCAAGTTATGGACGCAGGATGCGCACTTTGCAGAGGTGGAAGGCGTTTGTTATGTACGTAAGGCGGCCTGATCCTCAACCGACTGATGGCTAGAGATCTGGGACACCCATCGAATTCGTAGCCCCGGCCCGTTGCCTAGCCGGGACCCACAGCGCCGCGCGCGGCGCTTTCTCGATATTGTGTTTGGGCGGTTCCAGAATTGGCCGGCAGCGTCATTCTCGATCGCACCGCGAATAAGGAACCGGTAGACACAACGCTTAGGAAACACGTGGGTGCGCCAGATCGTCGCCGCGCAGGATAAATAATCAATCGAGTCTGACCCCATAGAATTCTAGGTTTTTTTGCGGTCTTTCAGGGGTGCCCTAGGTCTTTCATTTGGAACGCCGCGACGGGTACGGCGCGATTGACGGCGATAGACTTTCGAAGCGCTTTGATACGCTCAATTTCGTGCAGGGTGCTGGCGGCAAAGTAAGACTCGCCGCAGCTA
>CAMAXW010000044.1 GCA_945862315.1 Klebsiella pneumoniae | reverse complement strand
ACCGTTCAAACCCCCGATCGGCACGCGCTAGCGCCGCTACGCGGTCTTGCGGCTCCTCGCTCTAGCGATTGCGTTGCCAACGAACCCGTGCCAGATTTGCATCGCAAATACAATGCAAGAGGAGTTCAAATGAAAACCGCTACTTTCCCCTCATTGCGCGTTGCCCCGGAATTCCGGCAAGCCGCTGAACAGGTACTGCAAGAAGGCGAGAGTCTTTCGAGTTTTGTCGAGGAGTCGATCCGCGACAACATCACCCGCCGTCAGTTGCAAAGCGAATTCGTTGCCCGCGGCTTGGCCTCCGGCGCACAGGCACGCGAAATGGGGCGGTACGTGAGCCCAGATGCCGTGCTTGAACGGCTGGAAAAAATACTGGCATCGGCCAAAGCCGGCCAGTGACCTATCGCGTCCGCTTTACGGAAGCAGCGGAGAACGACCTGGTTCGGCTCTATGAGTTCGTACTGGCTCGTGACGAAACCGACTGGGCGCTGGCGGAACGGGCGCTGGAATCGATCAGGAATGCCCTCCACAGCCTAGCATTGACGCCGTTTAGTTTTCGCAAGGCCAACCCGAGCAATCCCTTTCTGCGTGAGATGCTCGTGCCATGCGGTGCAAGCGGCTACGTGGCCCTGTATGAAATCGATGACGAAGAAACCGTCACCATTTTGGCGTTACGGCATCAACGCGAGGATGACTACCGCTGAGATCGTTTCATTCAACCCCCGCCCCTTGGATTGCTCCAACACACCTACCAGCCAACGGCTATGCGACTTCACGGAAAATCTTTGGAATGAGGGACGCCCATACCGTGGCGCGTGGTGCAGCGATGTCACCTGCCACCACCAGCGCCGCGTCGGCCCGCGCGACAGCAGTGCGCCGCGACGCCACAGCGTATGGGGTCAGGTTCCTCATTTCCAATCGTCGGGGCCTAAATTAATGCAGCGCAGAATGCCAAGCGGGAGACCTGACCCCTCAGCGCGATCCCAAATCGACACGCTGCTGCGACGCTGGAAAGACTGGGCAAAGCCCTATGGAATCGACGATATTCACTTCGTGACGGTAATGGGCGCGAATCGCGCTTGGAACGCCATCGACAATGGTTTTAGCGGGACAATCACCCCTAATCTGCCGCCCGTGCGGCCATGGGTTTCGCGGCGCCCGCGGAGCGCCGGGTTAATCAGCGTGGCGTGTTTGTGCTATCGATAAAACGAAAAACCCCGCCGACGCGGGGTGTACACAGCACGTTGCGTCGCGTTAACTACTTCCGCAGTTCCCGCCGCATTATTTTGCCGCTGGCGGTCTTGGGTAGTTCATCGACAATTTCGATGGTGCGCGGCCGTTTATAAGCGGCCATTAAATCTTTGCAAAACGCGATGATGTCGTCGCCGGTGGCGGTGGCGCCGGCTTTGAGACTCACAAAGGCCTTCACGGTTTCGCCCCGATAGTCATCGGCAACGCCCACGACGGCGCATTCGCGCACCGCAGGATGGGTGTAGAGCACATCTTCTACTTCGCGTGGCCAGACTTTGTAGCCAGAAGCGATGATCAAATCTTTTTTGCGGTCGACGATGTAGAACCAGCCCTGCGCGTCCATAAAACCCACATCGCCGGTATGAATGCCGCGCGCTTCGAAGGCGCTGGCGGTTTCTTCAGGCTTAGCCCAGTAACCCGGCGCGACCATGGGTCCCCCCGAAACGAGTTCACCAATTTCACCCACCGGCAGTGCGTTGCCGTCGTCATCGCAGATCTGGACCAACGCACCGCACACCGGCACACCCACCGACAACGCGCCGGTGCTGGGATCGACCGGCGCCTGCGCGCCAAAGGGCACCGCATGCGTGGGGCTGGTGGTTTCGGTCATGCCATAAATATTGTGGATGTAGGCGCCGAACTGCTGTTCGTAGGCCGCGACTTGGGCCGGAGATACCGGTGCACCGCCGCTGTAGACTTTTTTCAGCGTTGAGAAATTGCGGCGCCGGGCTTCTTCGCTGTTCATCAGTGCGATGAATACCGTGATGGACGCCACGATGAACGTGGCCCCACAGGTTTCGACTAATTCTGCCGTGGTGGCGGGATCAAACCGGTAATACAGCACCAGCGGGCAGGGCAGCAGCATGGCCGTGGTGATGCAGGCAATGAGCCCAGTGATATGAAATAACGGCGCCACCCCTAGGATGACGTCATCGGGTGTTAGGTCCATCCAAGCGCGGTACACAAAGCTGTTGTACACCACGTTGCGATGCAGGTTCATGGCGCCTTTCGGCGGCCCGGTGGTGCCGGAGGTGTAGGTAATCAGCGCGGTGTCCTCACCGGAGAGGGTCACGGGCGCGGGTACTTTTCCGTCGTGCGCGGCGAGGAGGGTCATGAGGTCTTCCGCGCCTGGGCAGGTTAGGCGGCGGGAGTCTTTCAGTAGCGCCGGGCGCTGCTCGCCCAAAAATTCCAGTTCCGAGGTGGTGAGCACGCAGCGTACTTGGCTCTCGGCAATCACGGCCTGGGCTACTTCAAGATACAGCGACTCCAACGTGACCAGCGCTTTGGCGCCGGAATCGTTCAGTATCACGCTGACTTCTTTATGGCGCAGCATCGGGTTGACCGACACTAAAATAGCGCCAAGTTTCCACGTTGCCAGCATCGTCACCACGAACTGCGGGACATTTTGCAGATAGACCGCTACGCGATCGCCGGGCCCGATGCCGCGCGCGGCTAGCACAACCGCCATGGCGTCACTTAGGCGATCGACCTCGGCCACGCTAATCGCCTGCTCGAAATAGAAAATTTGGGTGCGGGCAGGGTCTTTGGCACGCGCCGCACGGAACATCTCCAAGGCGTGGCTGAAGTGGGGCTGTACGTTAGCCGGTACGCCTGGGGTGTAGCGCGCCAACCACGGTTTTTGTTCGTATGCGTTCATGGGGATCCTCCTAACCTCGAGACAGGCGCGCTACCTTACACAAAACGCGTGGATTAAAAAAAGCCTTCGGTGCACTAAAGCACCTGCAGGGTGCGGATTTCGTCGTAGAGCCGAATATCGGCCACGCTGGCCTGGAAGCGGCCGTGCTGAAAGGTGGCCACCACAATCAACCAAATACGGACTATCCGTGCCGGCGGCGGGCCTAGGGCGTGCGCCACATCAGCGTGCACGGCGCGTGTCTCGCTGACCCATTGCCCAAAATCGGCGCGGCCGCTGCGGGTTACCCAGTGGGTTTCACGCGCCGCCCACGCCTGGATCGGACACGCAAAATGGTGGCCGGGGGTCAAGGTGCTGCTCCAGATCCACGTGAGGTCGCGGCCATCGTCGAATTCTGCTGCCACCGACAGATAATCGTGGGTGGCTGGGGTGTCTTCGGCTAGCGCACTGGGTTGCGCATCAACCCGCCACCGCCAGGCCAAACGGGTGGCGGGGGTGAGGGGAAAATCCACTGCGCGCACTAAAATGCCTTGGTCGTCCTCGCCGCTGAAGTCGATACAGGGCTGACCCTCGGGGGTGTGCCCTGAACGATAAAACGCCGCGTGTCCCGCTTCCAGCAAATACTCCCAGCCCACGGGCGGGGGCTGCGCACCCGCTAGACGCTGGCGCTCTGCGGTTAAGCAGGCAAGGTCAGGGCGCATGGCGAGGAGCGCTGTGAGCCCCGTGAGGGGTAGTCCTCGCCACACCAAGAGGCTGACCGACAGCGCGCCGCTCAGTCGGGCATAGGCGAGTGTGCCACTGGCCAGATCACCCTGCGCGTTGGCCCACACCCCCATGTAGAGGCCCAGTTCTAGCCGCCCGCTGCGATCGGCGATGAAGGTGTCGGTGTCTTCGCGCAGATTCACAATGGTGCCACCGCCCGCCACGCGCGCCCATAAATGAAAACGTGGCCCTCCGTGTAAATCTGGCCGACGCGCCGACCAGCCCAGCACGCCGCGGGCGAACACACTATAGGCTTGGCCCGCCACCACCAGCAGCCCGGTATCGCGCCATGGCGGCTCATTACCCGGCAGCACACAGTGCCCGTAGGCCACCACGTGGTGCTGGAAGGCCGGCGTGTGGCACAGTTCAGCGAAGGGCAGGACAGGTTGCTGGAGCACGGGATCTAGCATGGTATTGGGCTCGATTTAGCGTTGTTCATCAGCGTAGGATGTCGTGGCGGAATGCACCCGGCAGTCCGCCACGCCCACCCCCACCAACAGGAGACACAGCATGCTTGATTACCGACCGTTGCACGAGATTATCCACGCTCAAGGCCTGCGTTTGGTGTTGGTTAAAGGGTTCCCGAGCCCGTGGGGCCAGGCCGCTAAGACCCTCTTTGAAATCAAAGGACTGCCCTACATTGTGGCGGGCCAAGAGGGCGGCGGCACCAACGAAGAACTGCTCGCCTGGGCCGGTGAAAATAGCGGCCCGGTGGTGGCATGGAACGACGAAAAACCGTTATCGCGTTGGCTGGATATTCTGCTGCTGGCCGAACGTTTAGCACCGACCCCCTCGCTATTGCCCAGCGCCGTTCACGACCGTGCGCTCATGATCGGCTTGGCCAACGAACTCTGCGGTGAACTCGGCGTGGGCTGGAATCGCCGGCTTCAAATGTTTGGCCCGATGATCGAGGCGGGTAATCCGCCCGAAGGTATCGTCCGCATGGGCAACAAGTATGGTTATAGCAAGGCGGCGGCAGAGGCTGCGGGTGGCCGGGTGGCCACGCAGCTCGCCGCACTTGACGCCCAACTCCAGGCGCAGCAGGTGCGGGGGCGGGAATTTTTTATCGGCGAGCAACTCTCGGCGCTCGATATTTACTGGGTGGCATTCATGAACCTCATCGACCTGCTGCCGATGGCGCAATGTCCGGTGCCGGAGGCTATGCGCCCGATGTTTACTTGTCGTGATCCGCAGGTGCTGGCGGCGCTAACGCCACGCTTGATGGCCCATCGCGACCACGTCTTTAAAACTTATTTTCGCAATCCGATGGAACTGTGAGTCGCGTGCTTGTGCCGCGTTGCTCTAGTGTCCTAAATCGTTACCTGAGGGAGATCTGATCCATGGCTGTTCGCGCTGGTTTTGGCATTGCCAATTTTCCGTTCGATAAACCCAAAAGCTGGTTCGAGTGGGTGCAACTACTGGAGCGCTACAAAGTGGACTCGGTGTGGCAAACCGATCGCTTGGTGTCGGTGGATCCGTACTTGGAAGCGGTGAGCGTCATGGCCACGCTGGCGGGCTGCACGGAGCGCATTAAGTTCGGGATGAACGCCATCGTGGCGCCGCTGCGCGATCCGCTGGTATTGGCCAAGCAGTGCGCCACTATCGACTACCTCAGCAACGGGCGGCTGCTCCCGATGTTTGGGGTGGGCTACCCGAATGCGGTGGAATGGAAAACCACCAACCGCGACGCTGGCGATCGCGGGGCGCGTTCCAGCGAAATTTTCCAACTGCTCAATTTGCTCTGGACCCAAGAGTCGGTGACTTTTGAGGGCAAGTACTATCAGTACCGCAACGTGACGGTCACCCCGCGGCCCATTCAACAACCGTTACCGCTCTGGATCGGTGGCAATGCGGACGCTGCGCTCAAGCGCACGGCGCGGCTGGGCAGCGGTTGGATCGGCGGCATCACCACGGTTGAGCAAGTGGCGTACGCCATCAACCTCATCCGTACCGAGTCCACCGCATTGGGCCGGAGATTTGATGAAGACCACTACGGCACGTCCTTGGCTTTCCGTATTGGCACGGTAGACGATCCGGTGGTTAGCCAGTTTCCGCTGGTGCGGCGCGCCGGTATTGGGGATGAAATCGACCTGCGCCCGCTGCTCGCCATCGGCACGGTGCGCCAGATTATCGATCGCATCGAAGCCTACAAAGCAGTGGGAGCCTCTAAGTTTGTGCTGCTGCCCATCGCGATGGGGGACGCGGATGTTTTCGATCAAACGCGCCGCGCCTGCGAAGAAATCTTACCTGCGATTCAAACATGAGCGTGCTACTCACCCATTTAGAAGACGGCATCCTGACCCTCACCTTCAACCGCCCCGAGGTGCTGAACGCCTACAACCGCGAATTGCACAACGCGCTGCTGGCAGCCTTCGATGAGGCGGATGCGAACGATGCGGTACGGGTGGTCATTCTTACCGGTACCGGGCGCGCGTTTTGCGCGGGGGCCGATTTGAGCGCCGGTGGCGGCACGTTTAACCATCGCGAAAACGCCCGTGAAGACCACCGCGACGGTGGCGGCGAACTCACCCTGCGCTTGTTTGACATGAAGAAGCCGGTGATCGCGGCCATCAACGGGCCGGCCACGGGGGTCGGGCTGACCATGACGCTGGCCTGCGATGTGCGGCTGGCGGTGCCGGCGGCCAAGTTGGGATTTGTTTTCGCGCAACGCGGTATCGCGCCAGACGCTTGTAGTTCGTGGTTTGCGCCGCGCATTGTGGGCATTGAGCAGGCCCTGAAATGGTTTTTGAGTGGCGAGATTTTCCGCAGCGAGGAAGCCCTGGCGGCGGGGCTGGTCAGTGAGCTTTTGCCCCCAACCGAGTTGCTGCCGCGCGCGCGTGCCATCGCCCGCACGTTCAGTGAAAAAACCAGCGCGGTCTCCGTGGCGCTGGCCCGCCGGCTGTTGTGGCGCATGTTGGGTGCCGAACATCCGCGTGTGGCCTTCCAGCAAGAATCGCAGGCGCTGTGGTATATGGGCGGCGCGGCAGATGCTGCGGAGGGTGTGAAGTCTTTTCTGGAAAAGCGCCCGCCGGTGTTTACCTTGAGCGTGGCGAAGGATTTTCCTTCAGGGCTGTGAGCCTAAAACCTTGGGTGCGCTGCGGTTGGTAAAGACCACCCGCGCCGCCGCATTAAACCGGCGGCGCGGCGCGAGGCGGGGTGCGCATCTGGGGATCCCCCTTAGGCACCAACCTTTAAATCTTGATGGCGCGGGAATCCCCGCCCCCACACTGAGGCACTCGATGGACTGCAACGACACGCTGCGCGAGCAGTTCACGCGCCGACTGGCAGCCTTTGAAGTGAAGCTCGCGCCGCCGGGTGCCGGGCGGGCAGCGGCGGTCGCCGTGACAGTGACTGACGCCGGTCTGGGCGCCGACCTATCGGGGATGCCACAGCATAGCCATTGGCACGTTGATGCGGCGCTAATTTTGACCCGCCGCTCGCTGCAACTGCGCGCACACGCCGGCCAGTGGGCGTTGCCCGGGGGTCGCGTGGAAACCGGCGAGCGGCCACAGCAAACGGCCTTGCGGGAAATGCACGAGGAGATTGGTCTTGCGTTAGATGAGACCGCGGTCATTGGCCGGCTGGATGACTTTGTCACCCGCTCAGGCTTTGTGATGACACCCATCGTTATCTGGGCGGGATCGTGCGAGTCCTTTAAGCCAGATCCCGCCGAAGTGGAGTCGGTCCATCGCATTCCGGTGCGCGAATTTTTGCGCGCCGACGCGCCCCTGCTAGAACCCGGTGAGGATCCGGCGCGTCCGGTGCTGCGCATGCCGGTGGGCGATTCGTGGATCGCCGCACCCACGGCGGCAATCCTGCTGCAATTTCGCGAAGTCTGCCTGCTCGGGCTAGACACCCGCGTCGCCCATTACGACCAACCCGCATTCGCTTGGCGTTAGGCACGACCGGCGCTGAAGCCCTGCGCTAGTTCATCGGCACCGATGGCTGTCTGGGGCTTAAAGACCGGTGCCCTCGGGCACGCCTAGGCGCAGATTTAAGCACTGCACGGCGGCCCCGCTTGCCCCTTTACCCAGGTTGTCGAGGCGCGCGATGAGCAGCGCCTGCGTGGCATTGGCGAACACCAAGAGTTCCGCCACATTGGTGTGATTGAGCGCCTGTACATCGAGGTAGCCCTCGGCCAGTACCGCCGGATCCGCCAGCGGCAACACTTTCACAAAAGCTTCACCTGCATAGTGCTGGGCCAGCGCCTGTTGGAGCGTGGCGCCGGTCGTGCCAGCGGCGAGTTGGGCGTAGGGCAGGGGAATGCTCAGCGCCAGCCCTTGGTAGAAATTAGCCACCACGGGCATGAACACGGGTGGCACGCCGAGGCCGCTGTGGTGCTGCATTTCGGGTAAATGTTTGTGCGCCAAGCCCAGCGCGTAGGGGCGCGGCGAGTTCATCCGGGGGTCGCTGGAGGTGGTGTAGTGGGCAATCATTTGCTTGCCGCCGCCGGAATAACCCGTAATGGAGGTGGCCGATAACGCCAGCGTGGCCGGAATGAGGCCGGCATCCACCAGCGGGCGCACCAAGAGGATGAATGCCGTGGCGTGGCAGCCCGGATTGCTAATGCGCTGAGCGGTACGCAGCTGGGCACGCTGGCCGGCCACCAGTTCTGGCAAGCCGTAGGTCCAACCGGGCACCGTGCGGTGGGCCGTACTGGCGTCGATGATGCAGGTCTGTGGGTTGCTGACCAGCGCCGCCGCCTCGATCGCCGCAGCGTCCGGTAGACACAAAAATACGACGTCAGCGGCATTCAGTAGGCGGGCGCGTTCCACCGGATCTTTACGGCGATCGGGGTCTATTTTCAGGACCTCGAGATCAGCGCGACCCGCCAGCATCTCGTGAATACGCAGCCCCGTTGTGCCTTCCTGCCCTTCAACATAAACCTTATTTTTCATCGCTCTCTCAGCCCTAGCCGCCCAGCGGGCAGAATAGGCAAAGTTGGCACTGGCGGCTACTCCTGCGACGCGGTGTCGTAGGGATTAGGACAGGCCAGTAACGGGGATCAGTGCGCCATGAATCGCCCGCGCTGAGTTGGAGGCCAGAAAACAAATAACCTCCGCGAGTGCCTCGGTGCTCACCCAGCGCGTGTAGTCTGCCGTGGGCATGTCCGCTCGGTTGCGCGGGGTATCCAGAATGCTCGGCAGTACCGCATTGACGTTGATGCCTTCGCCACGCAATTCACGCGAGAGACTTTCGGTGAGGCGCATGACGGTGCTTTTGGCCGCGCAATAGGCGCTCATTTGGCCTTGCCCTTCGCGTGCCGACAGCGCGCCGACATTGACGATCCGGCCCCCGCCACGTCGCCGCAGCACGGGGATCGCAGCCCGAGTTGCGTTGCGCAGGGTTTCTACATTGATTTGAAACATCGCGGTCCAATTCTCGCCCGCATCAAATGCCGCCTCGCCCATGGCGAAACCACCCGCGAGGTTGCACAACACATCGAAGTCCCCCACGTTGCCTAACTGCAGGAGCGTTGCTGCGGGATCGCCGAGGTCGACGCTGATGCGTCGTTCACCGTTGGCACAGGGTGTATCGCCAAATGCCATATCCACTGCGACCACTTGCGCGCCGCGCGCGAGGGCAAGATTGACGACTGCGCGTCCTAGCGCACCATTGGCGCCGGTGACGACCACGGTGAGATGGGCTAATGAATTTTCGTGCGACATAAAGGGGGCTCTCTGGCGGCCAGCGCCGCGGTTGACTCGGATAAAAAACGGGTGCAAAGGTACCGGTCAAGTGGCTTAGCACGGCCGGCCCCGAGAGGTGCGACGCCCGGCACCACTCAGCGTCGTCGTAGATTAAACCGCAGGTCGTTGTGCTTTGAGAATAGCAAAGCCTGCGGCCATGACTGCGCGCACCGGCGCATTCAAGCCTGCCGCGGCTAGCCGTGCGGTTTGCGCGCTCTGGGTGGGGATGATATTCCCCCAGCGGCGTTCTTCGAAGGCGGTCTGCACCGCAAACTGCGCCAAGGGCGCGTGTCATCCGGGGGTGGTTGCGGGGCAAGTCTCATCCACAATCACCCGCCAGCCGCCCGGCCTGAGCGCCCGAAAGCGGGTAGCGCGCGGTCTGGATGGGCGGCAAGCTCTCGCTGAAGCTATTTAGCGTGATGCCCAGATCAATCAGCCAGCTGGCGTTGAAACCTCGTCGCCAAGCAAAAATGCGGTCAGCGGGTTCGTCGATCGTGGGGGTGGAATCCATACCGGCCTCTTTAAAATCGCGTGAACTCACGGGCGCTGCACGCAGCGTTTGCCGCGAGTCTGCTGGTGATGTGGCGCGCTGTTGCGGGGTTGCGGGCGGAAATAAATCTGCGGCGTGACGCGCCCCGCGCCACGCCGGGGAATCGCATACCGGCGCTGGGCACGCGCTGGTTGGGCATTGTCGACGCCGGCGCCTGTGCGCGGTCTGTGGCTAGCCTGCGCCGTCATAGGCGTGCGGATATGCCGCACGCTAAACGCCCCGCAGGGGTGGGTAGCGGTGCTCAGTAGATAGACCTTGGCTACCGCTGCCAGGCGAGGCAAGGCAGCCGCAAAAATTTATGCGCCCGCCGCCCCGAAATCCTTGGCTTTAACGCTGGCGTTGCCCATCGCCGCTGGGCCGGCGCATGCCGCCGGGACCACCACCGCCAGGACCACCGCCGCCAGGGGTTCTAGGATTGGCTGGGTTAACCCGTAACGGGCGACCGTTCATGGGTGCGCCGTCCAAGGCTTTGACTGCCGCTTCCGCTTCGTCTTGCTCAGGCATTTCGATAAAACCGAAGCCTTTGGAGCGGTTGGTCTCGCGATCGATGACGACTTTTGCTGAACTGACCGCACCATGGCGTTCAAAGGCTTCACGCAGGTCATCTTCGGTCGTGGTGTAGGGCAGATTGCCAACATAGATATTCATGTCAAACCGGATCCTCGCAGTGCCATAAGTTGCTAGAGATGCAGTCAGCGCGCGTCCAAAAGCCGGCGAGTTGAGTGCATAGGATGCAGAAGGCGCGTGGCCCGAGAGTGCGTTACGGCGCCACTAACAAGCTTGTCCATCGAACTCCGTTTCTGCCGCCGGAAGGATGAAGCTTCGAGAGTAACAACTGGGTTTGAATCAAACAACGAGAATTCGCGTGCGTGACCTATTAGTGATGACCTATTAGTAATGAGCTATCAGCGATGACCTATTAGGGAGGTGCTAGCGACCGCTCATTTGGCCGGCAACGCTTCGGTGGGCAAGCCCTGTGCGACCCACGCTTCGTAGCCACCGCCAATATGGGCAACCGTGGGTAAGCCCATGGTCTGTACGGTTTGGGTAGAGAGCGCTGAACGCCAGCCCTTACTGCAATGGAAAATAAAAGGCCGGCCGCTGGCGAAAATTTCTTTGTGATAGGGGCTGTCTGGATCGACCCAAAATTCCAGCATGCCACGTGGCACATTGAGCGAACCCGGGATGCGTCCTTCTCGTTGAATCTCGCGGATATCGCGCAGATCGACGATCACTGCGTTGTCGTCGCGTTGGCGTTCCAGCGCGACCGCCGGGCTGAGGGTTTGAATCTCCGCCTCGGCGCGTTTCACCATTTCGAGATAACCCAGTTTAAGTTGCATGTGATGATCCTTAGGGTTGGTCGCAGCACGGGTCGCCGGCCGCGTGGCGGGTTCGCGCTTAGACTTTAGGCCGTTGATGAGGCCCACGGGTGGCGAGCTGCGGATTGCGCTGCGGGCGTTTCGCGGGTCGTGGCTCGTTGCGGGTTTGCCCCGTGCCGGCCGCTGGGGGCAAGCCCGTGTGTTGCGTGAGGAAATCGCCGGGGCGCCGCCGGCCATCCGCTGTTTGACCGGTGCCCTGGGGTTGCCACGCCGGGATCAACTGGTGCGCAGCAGGGCCGATGAGGTCGCTGCGTCCCATGCGTTTGAGGGCGGCACGTAGCATGGGCCAGTTATTGGCGTCGTGATAACGCAGGAACGCCTTGTGTAAGCGGCGCGCCCGCAGGCCCTTGGGAATATGCACATTCTCGGTGTCTGGGCCCACGCGTTTAAGCGGGTTTTTACCCGAGTGATACATCGCCGTCGCGGTGGCCATGGGGGAGGGCAAAAATGCCTGTACCTGATCCGCCCGGAAGCCGTTTTGCTTCAGCCACAACGCCAGTTCCAGCATGTCGTCATCGGTGGTGCCGGGGTGGGCGGCAATAAAGTAGGGGATGAGATATTGCTCTTTGCCGGCGGCGAGCGAGTATTTATCAAACAACTGCTTGAAGCGGTAATACGTGCCCACGCCCGGCTTCATCATTTTAGATAATGGCCCCTCGCCGAGGGCTTCCGGGGCAATTTTCAAGTAACCGCCCACATGGTGGGTGGCCAGTTCTTTCACATATTCTGGTGATTCAATGGCCAAGTCGTAACGCACGCCCGAGGCGATGAGCACTTTCTTAACCCCGGGCAACTTGCGGGCGCGGCGGTAGAGGCTCAACAACGGCGTGTGGTCGGTGTTGAGGTTAGGACAGATGCCGGGGTAGACGCACGAGGGGCGGCGGCAGGCAGCCTCAATTTCGGGGCTCTTGCAGGCAATGCGATACATATTGGCGGTGGGGCCGCCGAGGTCGGAAATCACGCCGGTGAAGCCGGGTACGTGGTCGCGGATTTGTTCAATTTCACGGATTACGGAGTCTTCGGAGCGGTTCTGGATGATCCGCCCCTCGTGCTCGGTGATCGAACAAAACGTGCAGCCGCCAAAACAGCCGCGCTGGATGGAAATGGAGTAGCGAATCATCTCGTAGGCCGGAATTTTCGCGGTGCCATAGCGCGGATGGGGCACTCGCTGGTAACTCAGCTCGTAGACTTTATCGAGTTCTGGGGTGGTGAGTGGGATGGGTGGCGGGTTAAGCCACACGTCGGTATCACCGTGACGTTGGACCATGGCGCGGGCATTCCCCGGGTTACTCTCGAGGTGCAGAATTCTCGAGGCATGGGCATAGAGAATTGGGTCTGCGCACACGGCTTCCCAAGCCGGCAAGCGAATGACCGAACGCGCCCGATCGGCATTCCGAACCTCTCGTGCTGCCCGCACTGAACGCAGGGGAATGATGGCCACACCGGCTTCGCTGGCGGGGGCCGTGGCCGTGTTAGCGGGGGCCGTGGCCGTGTTGGTGGGGGCCATGGCGTAGGGATCGATAGGCGGATTGAGCGCGCCTGGGGTGTCCAAGTGTGTGGAGTCTATTTCGATCCAGTCCGTCATCGTGGCCCGTCTGACAAAAGCCGTGCCGCGGATGTCGGTGAGTTCGGTGATGGCTTGGCCCCCCGCGAGGCGGTGGGCAATCTCCACAATCTGGCGTTCGCCGTTGCCAAAGACCAGCAGGTCAGCACGGGCATCCAGCAGTACGGAACGCCGGATTTTTTCCGACCAATAATCGAAATGCGCAATCCGTCGCAGACTGGCCTCGATGCCACCAATGACCACCGCCGCTTCGGCGTAAGCCTCGCGCACCCGTTGGGAATAGACGATCACCGAGCGGTCTGGGCGCAGCCCACCGATGCCGCCGGGGGTGTAGGCGTCATCGCTACGCAAGCGGCGATCAGAAGTGTAGCGGTTGACCATGGAGTCCATGTTGCCGCCGGTAATGCCGAAAAAGAGCCGGGGCCGGCCGAGCACCTGAAAAGGCTCGGCACTTTGCCAGTCGGGCTGAGCGATGATGCCCACCCGAAAGCCTTGCGCCTCCAACATTCGACCCACGATCGCCATGCCAAAACTAGGATGGTCCACGTAGGCGTCGCCGGTGACGATGATGATGTCACAGGCATCCCAGCCGAGATCCGCCATTTCGTCGAGAGAGGTGGGGAGAAAGGTGGCAGTGCCAAAACGGGCTGCCCAGTGCTTTCGGTAGCTGAATAAGTCTTTGGCGGTATGCATGGGGGGAGTTTACCCAAAACCGACCACTGAGCGCACGCCGCAGCGCGCGGATTCGGCCTAGACGGGCGTTATTGACACCGATTTAGGCACGCAGCATTGATACTCGGTGCGGCCGAGACATTCTGACGGGAGGCAAAGAGCGCACCGGAGGCCCCTTGCCTCCGGTGCGAGTCCGAATTCGCTAGCTCGAACTCAGTAGGACTGCCGACGCGGTGGGGGACGCGAGGGGCGATCTTCGCGAGGCTTGGCCTCGTTTACCCGCATGTTCCGGCCCTTGAGGGGCTTCTCATTCAGGTTTTTGATGGCCTCGTTACCTTCCGAATTGTTCGGCATCTCAACGAAGCCGAAGCCTTTCGATTGGCCCGAGAACTTATCCTTGATCACGGACGCATTGGCTACCGCACCAAAGGCGCTAAAGGCCTCGGAAAGGTCAGCGTCTTCGACGCTGTATGCCAGATTACCAACATAAATATTCATCATCTGCTCTCTACATTAACGTACGTCGTTAGTCTTACGCCGGCGGGGAACCAACGGCACAAATTCCCCGCCACCGAAGCACCGCAGTGCGGTGCTATTCCAATAATTCAGTAAGCAGATGTCGCGCGGCGTGTTGGACCGTTGGACCGTGAAAAGCGAAAGCGAAATGGAGCGAGCATTGGGTCGTTCAAGCGGGCATCGTCGAGCTGTATTTGACGCCATAATAACTGAACTTGACAAACGCGCTAGTGTTTTTTTTAGCTATTAAAACAACCGCCTGAAGCAATCTGGCGGGCACTGGGTTTTATCGCAATGCGGTATTTCAAAGGTCGCGATGCAGCATCGTTAGAAGCCCCCCAAGTGGAGTATTTCAGGGCGCCAAATAGCGATATTCGAAGGCTTGATTCTTGCGCACGAAGCGGCCGATCGAGGGGCTCGGAAAATGCGAAGCCAGTACCAAGGTGGCGGCGTCAGCATGGCGCTCTAAAAACGCACGGCGGGTGAGGCTCGCCAGTGCCGGGTTTTCGTCGTGGCGGAAATTCCACTCGGGGTGGTGACATTGCAACGGGCTATGGATGAGGTCACCCGTGACCACCCCATGCAGTTGGCGCGACTGCAGATGTACCGACACATGGCCTGGGGTGTGGCCGGGCGTGGATTCGAGCCACAAGGTGTCGTCGAGGACGAAATCTTGGGCCACCAATACCCCGCGTCCTGCCTCCATCACCGGCAACACGTTCTCCGCAAAGACGGGATCCTCGCCGGCGCGTGCGCGATCCTCGGCATAGGCGAATTCTTCCGCCGCAAAGAGATAACGCGCGTTAGGGAAAGTGGGGACCCAGCGTCCATTCTCGAGCCGGGTATGCCAGCCGCAATGGTCTAAATGCAGGTGGGTACAAAAGACGTAATCCACTTGTTCTGGACGGATACCCGCGGCCGCCAGACGCCGCAGCCAAGTGTCGTCCTCACGGTTAGCCCAACGCTTAAAGCCCGCCAGTGACTTGTGATTGCCGATGCAGGTATCCACCAGCGCCACATGGTGGGGGGTACGGATGACATAGGTTTGAATGGGCAAGATGAGCTTGCCGGTGACCGGGCACAGCGCTTTAGGCAGCAGCCACTCGAGATGCGGCGCGAGCGCCTCGGGGGTCGCTTCGGCAAACATTTGGTGGGGCGTCAAAAAGGGCTCGTCGAGTTCCACGATGCGCGTAATTTCCAACTCTCCCAGCACGTGGCGGTGGATCATCGGAGGCGCATCGGGGGAGCTCACGCGGTTTCTCCGGCGTGACATTTTTTAAATTTTTTGCCGCTGCCACAGGGGCAAGGATCGTTGCGTCCCACGCTGCGCATGGGATTACGGGTGGGTGTCAGCTGCTGGTGGCTGTGGTCGTGGTCATGATGGCATTCCGGGCCATGCACATGTTCTACCACTGGGGTTTTCTCGTTATTCATCGGCGACTCTTTTCAACAATGGGAGGGAATTTAAGCCACGGTGGCGTGGGCGAATGCGGCGAGTTCAGCATTAAAGCGCGCGGGTGCCTCAACAAAAGGACCATGGCCAACGCCTTCATACCATGAGGCGCGCGCGCTTGGGCAGCACTCCAACAACAAGCGCCCGGAAGCCGGCAACACCAAGATATCGGCCAGGCCATGGGTCATCAGCGTGGGCCGGGTGATGGTGGCCAGTTGTGGGGTGATATCGATTTCTTGGGCCAAGAGCGCGGCGCGCACAGCGGGCGGCACGACCATATTGAAGGCCAGCGCACTGTCCCAATCTGCAGGCGCAATGGGCTGCGTAAAACAGGCCCGCAGAAATTGGCGGATGCCCTCGATATTGGCGGTCAGGTCGGGGCAGGTCACCTTTGGTAGTACTTCCAAGAAAGTCTCGCCCAGCAGGGTGCCGATATGGGCGGTGCCCACCCGCACCCCGGCACCGACAAAATTCAGGCCCGCGAGTGCGCTGTCGCCAAAATGTTTGAGGTAGTGGCCGATCACCAGCCCGCCATACGACCAGCCGGCAAGGATGGGCCGTTCTAGTTGCAGCGCCGTGATGAGCGCCGCCAGATCCTCTGCCCACACCCGCGAGCCGGCGTAATGGGCTTCCCCTAGGGGTTTGTCTGACTGTCCATGACCGCGCAAATCGGGCGTGATAATACGGAAAGTGGCGGCGAGTTCGCTCTGATATTGCTGCGCCCAGCACTGATGGCTTTGCGACCAGCCATGGATGAGGACGAGCGGCTGGCCCTGCGGATTACCGAACTCCCGCACGTGCAGGTTCACGCCGTCGGCGCCGAGGATAGTGTGTTGAATGGCCATGGGTGATGCCTGTGCTGCGAGAGTGGCTGCGAGCGTCGTCTGCCCGTAGAGCGGGCAGACGAATACTCCATGCGCCTGCGCTGCAGCGTCAAGTCTCAGCGCGGGGGATGCGCCGCGGTTGAGGCTAGTCGACTGGCAGCGCGAGGAGGGCGTGGAGGTGGGTGTCGACCTGCGCCAAAAAGGCCGGATCCATGCCATTCACCACGAAATGACCGCACGGCGATTTCAGCACGTGCAGTTCGCTGCCCTTGATCATTTTTTGCTCGGCCCGGCAGTCGCGCGGCGGGAAGAACAGGTCCTCGTCGATGGGCATGACAAAGGTTTTAGCCGTAATGCGCCCCAGCGCTTTTTTGAGGTCGCCACCCGTATGACGACTCACATCGCCACGCTGCCACTTCCACAGTTGCCGTAGCAAGGAATTGGGATCTAGGGGCAAAAAATAGGCGTCCAGAAAATTGAGTAGGAGATCCTCGACACTGGCAAAGCCCAAACCCCGCCAGATCTGTTGCTGGTAGAACTCGGTGCTAAATCCCATCACCGCCCACAGGCGCGAATGCCGTCGCAGACCTTCGCGCACCTCCTCGGAGCTGGCGTAGAAGCCTTGCTGATAGCCGGGATCGCTGGTGATGGCGTCCATCAAGGTCTGCGCAAAAATAAAATCGTGGTCGGTATTCTTCGCGGTGCCAGCGATAGGGGCCGCGCGTTTGACCATGGCGGGGTAGCGCACGGCCCACTCGTAGGTTTGCTGCGCACCCATCGAGCCGCCCACCACGAGTGCGAGTTCGGTCAGACCAAAATGCTGGGTGACAAACTGGTGCTGGGCGCGCACATCATCCCCAATGCGTACGTTGGGAAATGTGCCGCGCCCGCTCGTGCCGGGGGTATTGTGCGGTGAACTGGATAAGCCATTACCCAATTGATTGCAGCAGATGATGAAGTACTGGGTGGGGTCTAATGCTCGGCCGGCACCAATGTAGGCTTGTTCAAAAATTTTGCTGGTGCCCGCAAACCACGACGGAATGAGGATGGCGTTGTTCTTTAGGCTGTTCAGCTTGCCGTGGGTGGCGTACGCCAATTGGCAGCCGCGCAGCATGCCGCCTTCCTCGAGCGTGAAATTACCCAGGTCGTAGCTCTGATAAGGGCCGTGATTGGCTTGTGAGTAGTAGTCGTTGGCGATCATGCGTGTGCTCCGGTTAAAGACCCTAGGGGAATCGGGCTGCGCCCGAGGTGGGTGAATTGGACGGGGCAGCCGCCGCCCAACGGACCTTGCTGCCAGGTGTTGGGTTGGGCGTTAGCGGGTGATGACGACCTTGCCGTACACCTCGCGGCTTTCAATCAAGCGCAGCCCTTCTTTGACTTCACTGAAGGGGAGCACGCGGTAGATCACGGGATCGATTTGACGTCGGGCCAGCATGTCGTACAGCAGGAACTGCGCCTGTTCGGGCAGCCGTGATCCACGGTCGAGATATTGACCCCAAGCCAGACCAATAACAGCCATGTTTTTGAGCAGAATGCGATTGCATTCGATGGAGGGGATGCGTCCACCCGCAAAACCGATGATGACGATGCGGCCGTCCCACGCCACACAGCGCTTTACTTGATCAAAGACATCGCCACCCACCGGATCGTAGATGACGTCTGCACCCGCGCCGCCCGTGATGGCCTTGACGCGCTCGACGAGGTCTTCCTCGCGGTAGTTGATCACATGGTCAGCCCCGTTGTTGCGGCAGACTTGCAGCTTGGTGCTGTCGCCGGCACAGGCAATGACGGTGGCGCCCATCGATTTACCCAGTTGAATAGCCGCCAGTCCAACGCCCCCGGCCGCCCCCAATACCAGCAGCGTCTCACCCGCTTGCAGATGGGCGCGATGAACCAAGCCAAAATAAGAGGTGCCGTAGGTAACCGACAGCGCCGCGGCTTGCTCATCGCTGACGTGGTCCGGGACGGTCCAGGCGGCACGATTGTTGACTAAAAATAAATCTGCCAGCGTGCCGCCGGCGTGGCTGAAGCCGACCGCGCGGTCGCCAACCTTGAATTTGCTACCTGGGCCGACCGCTTCCACCACCCCCACGCCTTCCACGCCCGGCACCGCCGGCAGCGGCGCTTTGTGCTGATAGCGACCCTGAATGATAAGGAGGTCGGGGAAATTGAGCGACATCGCCCGGGTGCGCACCAGCGCTTGGCCCTCACCGGGGATGGGGGCGGGGCGCTCCACCCAGTGCAGGGCTTCGGAATAATGGCCGTAGTGGTCGAATTGCCAAGCCTGCATGGGCGTCTTCCTTGTGCGAGTTGGGCTCGCGCCCTAGCGGTTAAATACGGGTGGTCTCGAGTGGTTCGGCAATGACTTCATTTTCGATCCAGCCCAGCTTGTCGATTTCAACTTTTACCCGATCGCCGACCTTCAGGTAGCGTGGTGGTTGATGCCCAATGCCAACCCCACTGGGCGTACCGGTGAGGATTAAATCGCCGGGTTCCAGCGTGAAGGCTTTGGTGAGGGTTGCAATTTGTTCCCAGCAATCGAACACCAAATGGCGGGTGTTGGAGTCTTGCCGGAGTTCGCCGTTGACCCAGGTTTTGAGATTCAGCGCATGCGGATCGCCCACTTCGTCTGGGCTGACGAGATAGGGGCCGAACGGCGCGTGGGTATCGAAAGATTTTCCCAGCGTGAAAGTTTGGGCAAAAAACTGCCAATCACGCACGCTCACATCGTTGCAAACCACGTAGCCCGCAACCACCTCGTGCGCGCGTTCGCGTGGCACGTGGCGGCAGCGGCGCCCAATGATGAAACCGAGCTCACCTTCGTAATCCAGTTGGTCCGACACCCGGGGCAGGTGGATCGGCGCATAAGGGCCGAGGGCGGCGGTGGATTGCTTGTTAAAGAACATGGGGAAGGTGGGCGTGGCGAGTTTAGTCTCGGCGATGTGGTCCGCGTAATTAAGCCCGATGGCGAGAATTTTGGGCGGCCGTAGCACCGGTTGCAGCAACGTCACCGCGCTGAGCGGGCGCGCAGTGCCGCTGGCCACGCGCGCCTTTTGCATCGCCTCGGGGCCGGCTTCCAGCAAGCCGAGGAGCGTGTTGGGCAACCCGCTGGCAGACAGGTCGATGAGGTGATCGCCCTCTAGGCGGCCAAATCCGGCACCGCCGGCATGTTGAAAGCTCGCGAGTTTCATTGGTAATGAAGAATCCGGTATTTGTCGAAGCGCATAGACCGTTGCGGGGGAATGACCACCGTGGTCATGGGGTCACGGATGATGGCCGGGCCTTGCACGATGTTGCCGGCCTTCAGCGCGGCCATTTCGTAGACATTGAAGGGGGTCCAGCGTCCGGCGTGGTACACCTCGCGGCTGCCCACATAGGCCAGTGCGTCGGGTTCGGCGGGGGACAAAGGATATTCCGCCAGCACAGGCTGCGGCTTCGGTGCAATGGCCTCTAAGTGCACGGCCGTGATGGCGTAGCCGGCGTCGGGAAAGCGTGCGCCATCGGGATAGACCTTGGTGTACATCGCTTCAAAGGCGTCGATGAGGCGTTGGATGTCGGCTGGGCCCGCCATTTCGCCGCTTTCCAGCGCGGTATCGAAACTTTCTAGCTGTCCGATGTAACGTGCAGCGATGCCGTAACGGAAGGTCACCTTGTTGGGATCCACCCCTTCGCGCGACATTTCAAGTTTGGCGTCGGCTTCTAAATCGGCCCACGCGGTGTGAATTTGGCTCGCCACCGCGGTGCGATCGGCCACGCTGAGTTGATTGGGAATGAGCACCCGCAAACCGCGGCTATAGCGGTGCATGTATTCCGAACAGGCCGCCCCAAAGGCCGAGAAACCAGCCGCCCAAGGCATGGTGATGATGTCTGCGAACTCAATGCCTTCGGCATAGCCATACATATGCACGGGGCCCGCGCCGCCGTAATAGAGCAGGGTGAAATCGTGGGTGTCGTAACCTTTCGAGGCGATCATAGTGCGCAGCAGGTCGTTCATTTGGGTGTTGACGATGGCTAGCACCCCCGCCCCAGCTTCGTAGACCGACAGCCCCAAGGGTTGGGCCACCGCGATGTCCAGCGCCCGCAGCGCGGCGTCGCGGTCTAGCTTGACCTGACCCCCTAAGAAATAGTCGGGATCCACATAACCCATCACCACGTTGATATCGGTGACGGTCAGACGGTCGAAATTCAGACACACGCCCACTTTGGCGCCCGCGCTGTCCGGACCGACGTGCAGTCGTTTGTATTCGTCTACCCACACCACCGAGCCCGCGCCACTGCCGACGGAATCGAGTTCCACCATTTGGAGGGCTAGACGGTGGCCGGCGATATCGGCGCTTTTGCTCATGCCGAGGCGACCTTCGACGATCAGCCCCACATCAAAGCTGGTGCCACCCATGTCGGCGGTGACGATATTCGGAATGCCTAATTTTTCACCGATAAATTGCGCGCCGATCAAGCCCCCGATAGGGCCGGAGATCATGGTCTCGTAAAGCCGCTCGTATTCCATGTTGACCGCGCCGCCATAGGACAGCAGCGTGAGTAGACGACCTTGATAACCGTAGGCTTTGGCCTGAGTTTCCACCGCCATGAGCGAGTCGCGCACCAGTTCGGCGGCAAAACATTGGAACAGCAGGCTTTTTAGCCGGTTGTTTTCTTTAGATACCGGCGCCACGTCGGCTGAGCACACGACCGGCAGATCGATGCCGCGTTCACGCATCACCCGCTGGGCGATGGCTTTAGCCTGATGCTCGTGGCGCGCATCCACAAAGGAATACAGAAACAGAATGCCGATGACTTCCACGCCAGCATCCAGCAGTTTGCCGGTAGCTTCCACGACCTGACGCTCGTTGAGCGCAATGAGTTCGTGGCCGGGGGGCAGGTGGATATTGCCTTGGTAGCAGCCGCCACTCAGGCGCTCGCTGATGCCATGGACATTTTTAGGGTGGACCAGCGGCCGCGTATGTTTGTGGAGTTGCTGATGCAGGGTTTCGTTCTGGCTTTGTCCCAGATAAGTCAGGCCGCCTTCCATCACGGTGATGTCTTCAAAGCCGCGGGTGACCAAGAGACCGACTTTGCGGCCGTTGCCGGTCAGCACGGTGTTGAGCATGCCGGTGCCGCAGTAGATGTCCGCACCGCAGCGTGCGTGCACTTCCTCGGCGGTTAGCCCGAGATTATTGGCCGCATCGGTGACGGATTCGCGGTAGCTACGCGGCTCGTCTTCGCGTCGGCTAATGGACTTGCCCACGGTGAAACTGCCGTCGGGCTTGACGAGAATGGCGTCGGTCATGGTGCCGCCGGCATCGAAAGCGAGAATAAATTGGCGATCGTCGTTCGCCACCACCGAAGAATTGGACATGGGCAGATCCCTGCAAGTAATGAAACTAGACGCGAACGCGCCGACTGGCGCGTCGCTGATGAGCCGATTGTTTAGCCAGCCGCGTTGGCTGCCCAGCGCTGGGTAACCTGTTCGGTCCGATCGGTATACCAATCGGGCGCTTCGTCGGGCAGTGGTATGCCGAGGTAGTCGCGATAGAATTTATCGAGATCCGGCAGCATTTCGAACACCGCCGGGTAACCCGGCGCCACCACTTCGACAGCGTGTTGGGTTGCGCAATCGGGGCAAAAGAATTCCCGAATTTCCTGCCAACCCGGTTCCGGACAGGCCGGCGCCGGATCATAGACTTCGCGCATGGCCGCCGCGGTGCGGCGTACCCGCACCTTGCAACCCAGTTTCCAGTTCTGGCGATAATCGCCGAACTCGTGGCCGCATTCGCACTTCACCACGCGCTGGTTCTGCGCGTTGCGCACGACATAGAGTTTGTCGCACAGGCGCAGCAGGATTTGGTCTGGCCAGCTGGCACGCGACTGGAGCACTTCGATATAGGCGACGAAACGGTCGTGGTCTTTGCGCGGGAGGCGCTGCAGGCGCGTCGCGTTATCGTCGTCAATTTTGCCGTCGATCAGCTGGCCGATAAGATCTTTGCTGATGCTAGTGTCGTTCGACATGGCTTATTCCTTATTAAAGCTAAATTCGGCAGGCACTTGCCAGAAACGCCGAAATTCCCCATCGAACTTCGCGAAGCTCAAGCTCTGGCAATACATTTCGTGCACTTGCGGCGCGAAATCTTTGGCCAGAACAGTGGCGCGTTCACTCTCCCACCAGTCGGCCGCGCTTTGCGATTCGGAGAGCCGCAGAGCACGTAAGGTGACCCGCTTCGCTGCAGTGGCGGCGGCATCGACTTGCCATTCGCCGCGCGCATCCTGCTGTGCAACCACCCCGTGCATATTGCTCACAAAGGCGTAGTCCGGTGCCACACCGTCGTTGAGGTCTTGCGCCACCAGCGCCGGATCTCGGTCGAGTGGGTCGCCCCAGCCACCGGAGGAGCCCGCCGCGTCCACAAACAAATCGTTGTCGAGTAGCGCAAGTTCTGGGCAGTCGCTCTTCCAGATCTCGAGGTTGTCGACCCGCAGGCGGCCACTGTCGACTTGCGCTAGCAGTTCGCGCGCGTCGCGCGGCGTTTCGCCATCGGCGATGAGTTCGGGCAGATTGGTGCCACGCGCGGAGATCATGAAAGAACCGGGGCCTGGATAGGCGCCGCTCATGCCAAGGCCCACTGAGGTGGTGCACGACAGCCCGCCGTTGGGGCGCGTTAGGGCGACATGCTTGCCGGGATCCACACACCAGTGGACCGAGGAATTACCCGGGCCACCGCGATATTTGCCGTAGCCGAAGTAACCGGGCAGGAGTTTGCGGCCCAAGTAGAAAAGCGGTGGCACGCAGGACTCAAATTCTTCGGCGTCGCCGATGGTGGCAATCTGTGACCATGCCGCCCACACCAGCGGTTCGCCATCCTTGTAGCACCACGCGCCACGGCCCGTGCCGCCTAACCACTCGAAATTGGTAAAGCCATAGCTGGTGCCATCGCTGGTGGTACCGGCACCTTGGAAGGCGCCCCAGTTACCGTCTACGGTGAACGCTTCTTCCAAGTAACCCCGCGAGAAAGAGGCGCGCGAAATGGCGTTAAAAGCAATGCTGTTCAGGGCGACCGTTTGTGCCCATAAGTTGGCATTGCTGGTGAACTCGTAGTCAGGGTTATAAATGCTGCCGTAAGCATAGTGGCGCTGCACGGCGAGTTCGATGCCGGCGGTGACTTTGGTGTTGTGGGCGAAGCTGTTGATCATGCCCAAGAACACCGCGGCGTCGGCGCCACCCGGGGTGGCGTTGTAGGAGTGGTAGCCCCATCGCGAGCTGCCTTCGGTGTCCAGCAACATGCCTTTTTCGTTGGGCTCTACGCTGACCCGGACGTGGATCAGGGTGTTTTTGTCGGCGTGCGACCACACGTGTTGCAAGCCTTCATATTTCACCAGTCGGAACGCGCAGCCGTTGTAGGTGCCGGGCACCATGAGCGCGCGCATATTGTCCAAAATCATGCGCCGGCTTTCTTCGATAACCTCGCGCACGGCGCGTTTGTAATAATCCGCACCGAATTCGGCCAACAGAATGTGCGCCGCGTTGTTGATCATGGCGCAACCGGCCAAGCGCATTTTGTCGTCGAGGATGTTCATGACGGAGGCGCGCGTGCGGCGCTCCCAAATGGCTTTCCACCAAGATTCTTGCTTGAGCTTGCGCCCGGTGCGCATGGGCGGGCATACCAAGCCGTCCATGAAGGTGTCTACCGAGAAAGTGGCCCAAGAGCCGGCGACCGGGGCGCCGTTTTCCATGAGGTGGTTGATACCCACCGCCCAGCCAAGTACTTCGCCGTTTTCCACAATGGCGGTGAAGGAATAGAAGTCGCCGGGATGCGGCACGCCGCCCGTTTTGCCGTCTGATACGGCATAGACGTCGCCGTCTTCGATGCCGTCGTTGACGTCGTAATCGTTGTCGGCCATGTAGCGGATGGCGACCGGGAAAATGGCAGTGTGGGACAAAAAGCCCATCGAGACCGCCAGCGTGTCGCCTTCGGGCGTGGTGATGCCCCAGAGGCATTCGCCCATTTCGCGTGAGCCTGGGCTGGCCGCCACGAAGCGCGCGGATTCCCGTGCCGCCAGCACCGCGGCGTGTAGCTTGTTATAAAAACGTTCGTATTTGATGGGATCGGCGTCGCGCAGCGACAGCTCGGTGATGCCGTAGTAGTGCCCGGTTTCTGCGGTGAGCCGGTCACGTTGCGCGACTTGCTGGCGCAGCGTTGGCGCCGCGCTGGGCGTCGGCGCCGGGATTATTTGTTTACGCTCGTTGACGACGGCCATCATGGTTGCTCCCAGACTGCAATGGACGCGGCAGGAGATCTCCAGCCGCTAAAAAGTATCGGAAATTCACCTCGGATATTACGTTTGCGGAGAAACCAGCGTCAAGATAAACGCACGGCTAATCGCACCGAGCAAACCGGTCGGGGCGCCGGTTAGCGCGTGAGCGCCTAGCTTGTGAGCCTAGCGGTCGGTGTCTAAACTTCAGCCCGCCATAGAAACTATCTCGAGGGAGCCCAACCGTGAAAATTGCCTACATGCCCGATACCCACTTCGGCCCGTACGACCAAACCGCACCACCCACCGGCCCGGAAGTTGCCGATGCGATGGAGCACTGTATTCAGGAGGCGGAAATTGCGGAGCGGGTGGGCTTTGACGGGCTGTGGGTACCAGAGCGCCATCAGCGACCGGAAACCTGGTGGCCTAATACCATCACCCAATTGACCGCGCTGGCCGCCCGCACCAAACGCGTCGAACTGGCCTGCACGGTCATTCAGCCAACCTTCCACCACCCGGTACACCTCGCTGAGCAACTCGCGCAAATCGATTGCCTGTCCCGTGGTCGGCTGACCTTTGGCGCAGGCGTTGGCTATCACCAAGACTATTTCCGTTGTTTTGGCGTGCCCTACGAGAAACGCGGCAAACGCTTTGAAGAAGTCATGGACATTATTGAAGCGTGTTGGACCCAAGAAACCGTGAACTATCACGGCGAGTTTTTTAATTACGAGGGCGTCAAAATGACGCCCAAGCCCTACCAGCAGCCGCGCCCGCCGGTGTGGATTGGCGCTTTTGCTGACAAAGCCTTAGAGCGCGCGTTGCGCTGGGATGGCTGGTGCTTGTGGTTTCCCCCGGAGATTAAAACCTTGAAGCCGCAAGTGGAGGCCATGCGCGAGAAGGCCGACAAACTGGGCAAAAAGAACTGGCAATTCACGATGGGCTTTGAAGGTTGGCTGGGTGATGAAACCGACTTGCGCGAAAAACACGGCCACCGCTGGGTGCGTGAATGGGGCTTCTATGCGGAGAAAGGACTTTCGCCCGACGCCACACCCACCAATATGCTCGACACCATCGAAAACATGTTCTTGTGCTTGGGTAATCGCCAAAAATGGCTTGATCGCTTGGGCGAAATTAAGGAACACATCAACCCCGATTGGATCTGCATTCGTACGCGCAATCCCGTCAACGAAGGCAAATATTACCCAAGCCGTCAGGAAAGCTTGGAAGTCGTCGAACGCTTTGGCGAAATCCTAAACGAGGCCCGCTAAAGGGTAGCTTGCTGCTCGCGACACCGTTGGGGGTCGCGAGCATTGGGTACCTCGCCAAGTTGGCGGCCGCGGTAGCTTTATTTTTGGGGCGGGTGGTGGATGAACAATGGCATCCGGATGCTGACCCAGCAGTGGCTGAGATCAGCTGCGGGGGGCAACGACTGGTCAAACAATCGCCTGATGGGTCACACTCGCCCGCAGCAAAATAAACGGAAGGACCTCTCCCATGCGCTTAGCCTTAATGCTGGGTTACTCCGGCTCCCACTACAAAATGCCGTTGGATCTCGTGCGTGAAGCCGAATCCTTAGGGTATGACTCGCTGTGGACCGCGGAGGCCTATGGCTCAGATGCGGTGACCCCCGCGGCTTGGGCGCTGGCGCATACCACTAAACTCAAAGTGGGCACGGCCATCATGCAGTTGGCGGCGCGCACGCCCGCTTGTGCCGCGATGACCGCGATGACCCTAGACCAGCTGTCCGGTGGTCGCTTTCTGATGGGCCTCGGGCCGTCCGGGCCGCAGGTGGTTGAGGGTTGGCACGGCGAGCGTTATGGCAAGCCGATTACCCGTCTCAAAGAATACGTCTCGATCGTGCGCCAGATTTTGGCGCGCGAGGGACCCGTGACTCACGACGGCGAGCATTATCAAATTCCCTATCAGGGTCCGGGTAGCACGGGCTTGGGCAAACCCCTTAAAAGCATTCTCCACGGCAACCCCCAACTGCCCATTTATACGGCCGCTATTTCTCCCAACGGCTTGACCGCCGCGGGCGAAATTGCCGATGGCGTGTTCCCCGTGTGGATGGACCCCAGCCAGTTTGATTTATTACGTGAGCCCTTGACGGCCGGTTTTGCCAAAGCGGGCGGCGGGAAAGATTTCTCGCATTTCGATATTGCGCCGTTTGTGCGCGTCGCTTTAGGTGATGACTTAGAAGCCTGTCGACGCCACATCAAAGAATTTCTCGCGCTCTACATCGGCGGCATGGGCGCGCGCGGCAAGAACTTCTACAACGATTACGCCTGCCGGTTGGGTTATGCGGCCGCTGCCGCGCAGATTCAAGATCTCTATCTCGCCGGACGCAAAGAAGAGGCCGCCATAGCCGTCCCCGACCAACTCGTCGACAGCTGTTCGTTGGTAGGTCCTGCTGAGCGCATCCGCGAGCATCTGGCCCCGTGGCGGGCTGCGAGCGCACGCGGCGAAATTGGCACGATGGTGCTGAGCGTTAATTCTCCACAAGCGCTGCGTCTACTCGCCGAGGAATTACTCTAAGCCATCTGGCCC